>JABCYW010000077.1 GCA_013289985.1 Betaproteobacteria bacterium
CGCCGATGCGCTGGCCGCGCCGCGCGGGCGACACGAACATGCGCTTGATCTCGCCGTAGGGCTGGCCGTCCGTCGCGGGTTCGGCGGCCATCAGGCGCACGGCGCCGCAGCCCACCAGGGTGTCGCCGTCCCATGCGCCGAGGAAGGTCACCGACGGCAACTTCAGGCCGTCCAGGTCGACGATGTAGACGTCCTCGGGATCGTAGAGCGAGCCCAGGTACGCATCGAGCTCGGCGATCAGCGCCTGCACCTGCGGGTGGTCGGGCGGCGTGGGTCGGATGTCGAGGTTCATTGCATCGAAGAATGGGTTTCGCCAACAAAAAGGCGCGACGAGTGCCGCGCCTTGAGGCGATCGGGTCAGGAAATGCTCAGACGCGAAAGGATTCGCCGCAGCCGCACTTGTCCTTCTCGCGCGGGTTGTGGAACTTGAAGCCCTCGTTGAGGCCCTCGCGCACGAAGTCGAGCTCGGTGCCGTCGATGTAGGGCAGGCTCTTCGGGTCGACCAGCACCTTGACGCCATGGCCTTCGAAGATCACGTCCTCGGGGGTGAAGTCGTCGGCGTACTCGAGCTTGTAGGCCAGGCCCGAGCAGCCCGTGGTCTTCACGCCCAGGCGCACGCCGACGCCGCGGCCGCGCTTGGTGATGTAGCGCGTGACGTGCTTCGCAGCGCGCTCGGTCAGGGTCACCGCCATCGTCGCTCAGCCTCAGGCGTTCGCGGACGCAGACTCGGCCACAAGCGCCGCGGCCGGCGCCTCGGCGACATGGCGTGCCTTGTAGTCGCTCACCGCGGCCTTGATCGCGTCTTCCGCGAGGATCGAGCAGTGGATCTTGACCGGCGGCAGCGCGAGCTCCTCGGCGATCTGCGTGTTGCGGATGGCCATCGCCTGGTCCAGCGACTTGCCCTTGACCCATTCGGTGACCAGCGACGACGAGGCGATGGCCGAGCCGCAGCCGTAGGTCTTGAAGCGCGCGTCCTCGATCAGCCCGGTGGTCGGGTTGACCTTGATCTGCAGCTTCATCACGTCGCCGCACGCCGGCGCGCCGACCATGCCGGTGCCCACGGTGTCGTCGCCTTTGTCGAAGCCACCCACGTTGCGCGGGTTCTCGTAGTGGTCGATGACCTTGTCGCTGTATGCCATTTTGTTGCCCTCAACGATGGTTATGTGTCGATCAGTGGGCGGCCCACTGGATCGTGCTGATGTCGATTCCGTCGCGGTACATGTCCCACAGGGGCGACAGCTCGCGCAGGCGCGCGACCGTGTCCTTGAGCATGGCGATCGCGGAATCGATCTCCTGTTCGGTGGTGAAGCGGCCGATCGTCATGCGCAGCGAGGAATGCGCCAGCTCGTCGCTGCGGCCCAGGGCGCGCAGCACGTAGCTGGGTTCCAGGCTGGCCGACGTGCACGCCGAGCCCGACGACACCGCCAGGCCCTTGACGCCCATGATCAGCGACTCGCCCTCGACATAGTTGAACGAGATGTTCAGGTTGTGCGGCACGCGGCGCTCCAGGTCGCCGTTGACGAACACCTGCTCGATGCCCTTCAGCCCGGCGTAGAGGCGTTGCTGCAGCGCGCGGATGCGTTCGCGCTCGGCGCCCATCTCCTCGCCGGCGATGCGGAAGGCCTCGCCCATGCCCACGCACTGGTGGGTGGGCAAGGTGCCCGAGCGCATGCCGCGCTCGTGGCCGCCGCCGTGCATCTGCGCCTCGAGGCGAACGCGCGGCTTGCGACGCACGTACAGCGCGCCGATGCCCTTGGGGCCGTAGGTCTTGTGCGAGGCCAGGCTCATCAGGTCGACCGGCAGCTTCGTGAGGTCGATGTCGACCTTGCCCGTGGCCTGCGCCGCGTCGACGTGGAAGATGATGCCGCGCTCGCGGCACAGCGCGCCGAGGGCCGGGATGTCCTGGATCACGCCGATCTCGTTGTTCACGAACATGACCGAGGCCAGGATCGTGTCGGGACGGATCGCCGCCTTGAACTTCTCGAAGTCGAGCAGGCCGTTGGCCTCGACGTCGAGGTAGGTGACCTCGAAGCCCTGGCGCTCCAGCTCGCGCATCACGTCGAGCACGGCCTTGTGCTCGGTCTTGACCGTGATCAGGTGCTTGCCGCGGGTGCTGTAGAAATTGGCCGCGCCCTTGATGGCGAGGTTGTTCGACTCGGTGGCGCCGGACGTCCAGACGATCTCGCGGGAATCGGCGCCGATCAGCGCGGCGATCTGGCCGCGCGCGCGTTCGACGGCTTCCTCGGCCTCCCAGCCCCAGGCATGCGAGCGCGAGGACGGGTTGCCGAAGTGCTCGCGCAGCCAGGGAATCATCGAATCGACCACGCGCGGGTCGACCGGCGTCGTCGCGCCGTAGTCCATGTAGATCGGGAGATGCGGGGTCATGAGTCGGAGAGAACCAGGGTTACTTCGAGAACGCGTTGCCCAGCGCGAACACGGAATTCGGCGCGTTGATCTTGATGGGCTTGACGACGGGCTGCGACGAGATGGCGCGGCGAACCGGCACTTCCTCGATGGAGATGCCCTTGGCGAGCTGCTCGTCGACCAGCTTCTTCAGCGAGATCGAATCGAGGAACTCGATCATCTTCACGTTCAGGCTGGCCCACAGGTCGTGCGTCATGCAGCGGCCCGTGTCGTCGCCCATGCAGTTTTCCTTGCCGGCGCAGCCGGTGGCGTCGATGGGCTCGTCCACGGCGACGATGATGTCGGCCACCGTGATGGACTCGGCGCCGCGGCCGAGCGAGTAGCCGCCGCCGGGACCGCGCGTGCTCTCGACGAGCTCATGGCGGCGCAGCTTGCCGAACAGCTGTTCCAGGTACGACAGCGAGATCTGCTGGCGCTGCGAGATGGCAGCGAGGGCGACCGGACCATTGCTGGAGCGGAGGGCCAGATCGATCATTGCCGTGACAGCAAATCGGCCTTTGGTGGTCAGACGCATGAGGTGCTCTCCTGGGGGTGTTTTGGGCAATCGGCCTGCGGTCCGTGTCGTGGGGGCGACTGGAGGTCGGAGAGCAGTGATAACCCTTGGTTGATTCCGAGCGTTTTAGTCGATTATGCCAGAAGCCTAGCGATTCCGTCGACTATGCGCCGCGCGAATGCTGCGGCGCCGCAGAGCATGCACCTTCTGCCCTTGACGCCCGGTGGAGCGGGCCCTGAATCCACACTCCCGAAAGCGGTCTTCAGGCTGTCGAATTGATCAATTCGAAACCACCGTCGAGATGAATCCGGTGGCCGCCGCGTCGACCAGGTCGAGCACGTGCTCGAAGCCGTCGGCGCCACCGTAGTACGGGTCGGGCACCTCCGCGGAGCCCGCGCGCGGCGCGTAGGACATCAACAGCGCCACCTCCGCGCGCGACCCCGCCGGTTGCAGTTGCCGCAGATTGGCGAGGTTGTCCTCGTCCATCGCCAGGATGAAGTCGAAGCGGTCGAAGTCGGCGACCTCCACCTGGCGGCCACGCAACTGCTTCATCTGCAGCCCGCGCCGCTCGCCATGCGCCACCGCGCGGCGGTCGGGCGGCGAGTCGACGTGGTAGTCGGCGGTCCCGGCCGAGTCCACCTCGACGCGGTCGTCCAGCCCGGCCTCGTGCACCTTCTTGCGCAGCATGGCCTCGGCGGTGGGGGACCGGCAGATGTTGCCGAGGCAGACCATCAGCACGCGGATCTTGTTCGTTGACAGCGACATGACAGGAAGTATCCCTCGGCGCCCTTCGACGCGGCCCCGCTCACGCCTTGCGCACGGCCGCGGGCGCGGGCACCACGTTGATGTCGTGGCCCGCGCTGCCGAAGGCCTGTTCGCGCAGCAGGGCGAGCTGGTCGCGGACGCGTGCCGCCTTCTCGAACTCGAGGTTCTTGGCGTGCTCCAGCATCTGCTTTTCCAGCATCTTGATGCGCTTGCCGAGATCCTTCTCGCTCATCGCCTCGACCTCGGCGGCCTGCTGCGCGAACTTCAGGTCGTCCTTGCCCGAGCGCTCGGCGGCCACGCCGTCGATCAGGTCGCGGATGGTCTTGCGGATGCCGCGCGGCACGATGCCGTTGGTCAGGTTGTGGGCGATCTGGCGCTCGCGCCGGCGCTCGGTCTCGCCGATGGCCTTGCGCATCGACTCGGTCATCTTGTCGGCGTACAGGATGGCCTGGCCGTTGACGTTGCGCGCCGCGCGGCCGATGGTCTGGATGAGGCTGCGCTCGGCGCGCAGGAAGCCTTCCTTGTCGGCGTCGAGGATGGCCACCAGCGACACCTCGGGGATGTCCAGCCCCTCGCGCAGCAGGTTGATGCCCACCAGCACGTCGAACACGCCCAGGCGCAGGTCGCGCAGGATCTCCACGCGCTCCACCGTGTCGATGTCGGAGTGCAGGTAGCGCACCTTCACGCCGTTCTCGGTGAGGTAGTCGGTGAGCTGCTCGGCCATCTTCTTGGTGAGCGTGGTGATCAGCACGCGGTCGCCGTTGACGGTGCGCTCGCGGATCTCCTGCAGCACGTCGTCCACCTGGGTGGTGGCCGGACGCACCTCCACGGTCGGATCGATCAGGCCGGTGGGTCGCACCAGCTGCTCGACGACGGCACCCGCGTGGTTCTTCTCGTAGTCCGCGGGCGTGGCCGAGACGAACACGCACTGGCGCATCTTCTTCTCGAACTCCTCGAACTTCAGCGGGCGGTTGTCGAGCGCCGACGGCAGGCGGAAGCCGTAGTCGACGAGGTTGGTCTTGCGCGCCTTGTCGCCGTTGAACATGCCGCCGATCTGGCCGATCATCACGTGGCTCTCGTCGAGGAACATGATGGCGTCCTTGGGCATGTAGTCCACCAGCGTGGGCGGCGGGTCGCCCGGCTTGGAGCCCGACAGGTGGCGCGTGTAGTTCTCGATGCCCTTGCAGTGGCCCACCTCCTGCAGCATCTCCAGATCGAAACGCGTGCGTTGCTCGAGCCGCTGCGCCTCCACCAGCTTGCCCTGCTTGACGAAGTCGTCGAGGCGCCAGCGCAGCTCCTCCTTGATCGTCTCCACGGCCGCGACCACGCGCTCGCGCGGCGTCACGTAGTGGCTGGACGGATAGATCGTGAAGCGCGGCACCTTCTGGCGGATGTGGCCGGTGAGCGGATCCAGCAGCTGCAGCGACTCCACCTCGTCGTCGAACAGCTCGATGCGGATCGCCAGCTCGGAGTGCTCGGCCGGGAACACGTCGATGGTGTCGCCGCGCACGCGGAACGAGCCGCGCGAGAAGTCGGTCTCGTTGCGCGTGTACTGCATGCGGATCAGCTGCGCGATGACGTCGCGCTGGCCCAGCTTGTCGCCGTTGCGCAGGATGAAGCGCATCTGCGTGTAGTCCTCGGGCTTGCCGATGCCGTAGATGGCCGACACGCTCGCGATGATCACCGTGTCGCGCCGCTCCAGCACGCTCTTGGTGGCCGACAGCCGCATCTGCTCGATGTGCTCGTTGATCGACGAGTCCTTCTCGATGAACAGGTCGCGCTGCGGCACGTAGGCCTCGGGCTGGTAGTAGTCGTAGTAGCTGACGAAGTACTCCACCGCGTTCTTCGGGAAGAACTCGCGGAACTCGCTGTACAGCTGCGCGGCCAGCGTCTTGTTGGGCGCGAACACGATGGCCGGGCGGCCCATCTTCGCGATGACGTTGGCCATCGTGAACGTCTTGCCCGAGCCGGTGACGCCCAGCAGCGTCTGGAAGGTGAGACCGTCTTCGAGGCCCTCGCACAGCTGCGCGATGGCCGTGGGCTGGTCGCCCGCCGGCGGGTACGGCTGGAACAGCTGGAACGGCGAATCCGGGTACTGGATGAACTCGCCCTCGGGCGCCACGCCGTCGCCGGCGGGCACCGAGGCGGCGTGCGAATAGCCGGCCGCGGTGGGCTCGGGCATGAGGTCAGAATCAATCGGCATCGGGTAATCCCTGGCAGAGGCCTTAAAATCGGCGCGCTGCCGGTGGTGGTGCGTCTCGTCGCGATCCGGCGACGACCAACCTGACAGCGTAGCGCAACGTGGAGGAGAAAGCTCCCGGACGCGGCGCAACTCCCTCATTTGCCGACCCCTCCGGGCTTTTCAAGCCCTTGCCAGGAACCTGACTCCATGTCGTTGTTTGCCTCCGTCGAACTCGCTCCGCGCGACCCCATCCTCGGCCTGAACGAGCAGTTCAATGCCGACACCAACCCGGCCAAGGTCAACCTCGGCGTGGGCGTCTACACCGACGAGAACGGCAAGCTGCCGCTGCTCGCCTGCGTCGCCGCCGCCGAGAAGCAGCTGGTCGAGCTGCAGAAGGCCCGCGGCTACCTGCCCATCGACGGCATCGCCGCGTACGACAAGGCCGTGCAGGGCCTGGTCTTCGGCGCCGACTCCGACGTCGTCCAGCAAGGCCGCGTGGCCACCGTCCAGGCCCTCGGCGGCACCGGCGGCCTGAAGGTGGGCGCCGATTTCCTCAAGCGCCTGCATCCCGCGGCCAAGGTGCTCATCAGCGACCCGAGCTGGGAGAACCACCGCGCCCTGTTCACCAACGCCGGCTTCGTCGTCGAGCAGTACCCGTACTACGACGCATCCACGCGCGGCGTCGCGTTCGACGCGATGATCGCCAAGCTGGCCGCGTCGCCGGCCGGCACCATCGTCGTGCTGCACGCCTGCTGCCACAACCCGACCGGCGTCGACCTGACGGCCGCGCAGTGGGACCAGGTCATCGCCGCGATCAAGCGCTACGACCTGGTGCCGTTCGTCGACATGGCCTACCAGGGCTTCGGCTTCGGCATCGCCGAGGACGGCGCCGTGGTGCGCCAGTTCCTGGCCGCCGGCCTCGATTTCTTCGTGTCCACCTCGTTCTCCAAGAGCTTCTCGCTGTACGGCGAGCGCGTGGGCGCGCTGAGCGTCGTGTGCGCCTCGAAGGACGAGGCCACGCGCGTGCTGTCGCAGCTGAAGATCGTGATCCGCACCAACTACTCCAACCCGCCCACGCACGGCGCCCAGGTCGTGGCCACCGTGCTGACCACGCCCGCGCTGCGCACGCAGTGGGAAGGCGAGCTCACGGGCATGCGCGAGCGCATCAAGCGCATGCGCGGCGCGCTGGTCGACCAGCTCACCAACGCCGGCGTCAAGGGCGACCTGAGCTACATCGTCAGGCAGAACGGCATGTTCAGCTACTCGGGCCTGTCGGCCGCCCAGATGCAGCGCCTGCGCAGCGAGTTCGGCGTGTACGGCGTCGACTCCGGCCGCATCTGCGTGGCCGCGCTCAACGACGGCAACCTGGCCTACGTGGCCAAGGCGATCGCGGCCGTCTCGGCCTGACGCTCGCCGCTCGACAGGAGCCCCGGCGCGCGAGCCCCGGGGCTTTTTTGCGTCTGCAGCGCCACGACTGTCGGCGTTTTTCGGGCTGTTCCTCCGATCGGGCCGGCACGGCAGGTTGCATGATCGTGACAGCGTCCAAAGGTCCGGGCTTGCCAAGCGGGTTCCGGAAAATAGGCGTACTATTCCATGGATGCTGCACCGCAGCAATTTACACGAGAACCAAGGCGACAAGCCTTTGTTCAGGAATCGTCGAGAATCCGCGACGCGCGACCGCTCCTGTCGCGCAACAGGACTCTGACCGAGCCTCGAAAGGCCTGAAAGCGCATGCTTTACCAACTCTACGAAGCCCATCGCGCCCTGATGGCGCCGTTCGCCGACTTCGCCGCCGCCACCTCCAAGCTCTACAAGCATCCGCTGTCGCCGTTCACGCATGTGCCCGGCGCCCAGCGCCTGTCGGCCGGCTTCGACCTGATGCACCGGCTGGGCATGGACTACGAGAAGCCCCAGTTCGAGATCACCTCGGTCAAGAGCAGCGGCGTCGACGTCGCCGTGCAGGAACAGGTGGCGCTCGCCAAGCCGTTCTGCCGCCTGATCCGCTTCAAGCGCTTCTCCGATGACAGCGAGACGCTGGACCGCATGAAGGCCCAGCCCTCCGTGCTGGTGGTCGCCCCGCTGTCGGGCCACCATTCCACGCTGCTGCGCGACACCGTCAAGAGCCTGCTGCAGGACCACAAGGTCTTCGTCACCGACTGGACCGACGCGCGCATGGTGCCCGCCGAGGTGGGCCCGTTCCACCTCGACGACTACATCGCCTACGTCAAGGAGTTCATCGCCCACATCGGGCCAGACGCGCACGTGATCTCCGTGTGCCAGCCCACCGTGCCGGTGCTGGCGGCCATCTCGCTGCTGGCCAGCGAGGGCAAGCCCACGCCGCTCACGATGACCATGATGGGCGGCCCGATCGACGCCCGCAACTCGCCCACCGCGGTGAACAACCTGGCCATGAACCGCAGCTACGAGTGGTTCGAGAACAACGTGATCCACCGCGTGCCGCAGAACTATCCGGGCGCGTCGCGCCAGGTCTATCCGGGCTTCCTGCAGCACACCGGCTTCGTCGCGATGAACCCGGATCGCCACGCCACGGCGCACTACGACTACTTCCTGGACCTGGTGCGCGGCGACGACGACTCCACCGAGGCCCATCGCAAGTTCTACGACGAGTACAACGCGGTGCTGGACCTGCCGGCCGAGTACTACCTGGACACCATCAAGACCGTGTTCCAGGACTTCTCGCTGGTCAAGGGCACCTGGCTGGTCGATGGCCACCTCGTGCGTCCGCAGGACATCACGACCACCGCGCTGCTGACGATCGAGGGCGAGCTCGACGACATCTCCGGCGCCGGCCAGACCCGCGCCGCGCACGGCCTGTGCACCGGCATCCCGAAGTCGCGCCAGTTCCACTACGACGTCGTGGGCGCAGGCCACTACGGCATCTTCTCGGGTCGCCGCTGGCGCGACATCGTCTATCCGCAGGTGCGCGACTTCATCGCCCGCTTCGAGACGGAACGCAGCGGCGTCGCGGCGAAGAAGACCGTCCGCGCCGCCGCGAAGAAGGCTTCGCCGGTGCGGGCCCGCAAGACCGCCAAAGTCACGGCCTGAGCCGGGGATAATCGGGGCGGTGAGCGCCCCCGTCCCGAACCAGAACCCCGCAGCGACGCCCTCCCCGGGCGTCGCGTCGCTTGCGCGGCGCATCGACGCCCTGCTGCCGCAGACCCAGTGCACGCGCTGCGGCTACCCGGACTGCCGCTCCTACGCCGACGCCGTCGCCAGCGGCGCGGCCCCGCTCAACCAGTGCCCGCCCGGCGGCGCCGAGGGCATCCGCCAACTGGCCGCGCTGCTGGGCCAGCCCGAGCTGCCGCTGAACCCCGAGTTCGGCGACGAGGGCCCGCGCCGCGTCGTCTACATCGAGGAGGCCACCTGCATCGGCTGCACGCTGTGCATCCAGGCCTGTCCGGTGGACGCGATCATCGGCGCGCCCAAGCGCATGCACGCGGTGATCGAGGCCGACTGCACCGGCTGCGAGCTGTGCCTGCCGGTGTGCCCGATGGACTGCATCGCGCTGGAAGAGGCCAGCGCCGGCGCGACGGGCTGGGCCGCGTGGTCACGCGAGCAGGCCGACGCTTCCAGGACGCGCTACGCCGCCAGGCAGGCGCGTCTTGCGCGTGACGCGCGCGAGGAAGACGACCGCCTCAGCGCCAAGGCCGGGGCGGTGGCCGCCGACGACCCGAAGCGCGCCGCCATCGCGGCCGCGCTGGCCCGCGCCCGCGTGCGCGCGAAGGCGCGGCCGCAATGACGCAGCCCGTCCAGGCCGATGCGTCCACGTTCGACGACGTCGTCATCCCCTCGTCCACCCACGTGCCCCTGACGCGGGCGCGCTCCAACCTGCTCCTCCTGCTGGTGGCGCTGATCTGGGGCTCTGCCTTCGTCGCGCAGGCGATCGCGTCGCGCAGCCTGGGCTCCTTCATGTTCACCGGCCTGCGCTTCGCGCTCGGCGCCGCGGTGGTCGCGCCCTTCGCGTGGCGCGAGTGGCGCATGCTGCGGGCCCGCGACCGCCAGCCGCGTCCGCGCGACCTCGTGCACATCGCGGGGCTGGGCACGCTGCTGTTCATGGGCTCGGCGATGCAGCAGATCGGCATGCTCACCACCAGCGTCACCAACGCCGGGTTCCTCACCGCGCTGTACATCCCGCTGGTGCCGTTGCTGGGCTGGCTGGTGCAGCGCCACCTGCCGCACTGGACGACCTGGGCCGCGGCCGCCGGCTGCGTCGCGGGTTCCTGGCTGCTGGCCAGCGGCGGCTCCGGCGCGGGCCTGGCGGCGTTCCGTACCGGCGACTGGTGGGTGATCGCCAGCAGCCTGCCCTGGGCCCTCCACGTGATGCTGGTGGGCCGCGCGGCCAACAAGCTGCACGGTGCGATGCTGGTGGCCTGCGGCCAGTTCATCGCCTGCAGCGCCTGGGCGCTCACGCTGGGCCTGGCCACCGAGCCGGTCTCCGCGCAGGGCATCGTCGCCGCGCTGGGCGCGATCGCCTACACGGGCATCCTGTCGGTGGGCCTGGGCTTCACGCTGCAGGTGGTGGCCCAGCGCCATTCGCGCCCGGCCGACTCGGCCATCGTGCTGTCGTCGGAGACCGTGTTCGCCGCCGCGTTCGGCGCGCTGTTCATGGGCGACCGCATCGGCGCCGGCGGCCTGGCCGGCTGCGCGCTGATCCTCGCGGGCGTCCTGATGGTTCAATTGCAGCCCATCGTCGGGCGCTGGTTCGCCGACATCCACCCGAAGAATGCATGACCCCCACCGACATCGAGACCTTCTTCGCGACGCTGCAGGCCGCCAATCCGCACCCGGCCTCCGAGCTGGAGTACGCCAGCGTGTTCGAGCTGCTGACCGCCGTGCTGCTGTCGGCGCAGGCCACCGACGTGGGCGTGAACAAGGCCACGCGCGGCCTGTTCGCGGCCGCGCCCACCCCGCAGCGCATGCTGGCGCTCGGCACCGAGGGCGTGGAGGCGCACGTGCGCACCATCGGCCTGTACCGCACGAAGACCAGGCACCTGCTGGAGACCTGCCGCATCCTCATCGAGCGGCACGGCGGCGAAGTGCCGCGCGACCGCGCCGCGCTGGAGGCGCTGCCGGGCGTGGGCCGCAAGACGGCCAACGTGATCCTCAACGTGGCCTTCGGCGAGCCCACGCTGGCCGTGGACACGCACGTGTTCCGCGTCTCCAACCGCACCGGGCTCGCGCCCGGCAAGAACCCGCTGGCCGTGGAGCTGAAGCTGCTCGAGCGCGTGCCGGCCAGGTACATGGACGATGCCCACCACTGGCTGATCCTGCACGGCCGCTACGTGTGCCTGGCGCGCACGCCGCAGTGCGGTCGCTGTGCCGTCGCGCGCACCTGCGACTTCTTCAAGGCGCTGCCCCACGCCGGGACAGCGCCATGAGCCCGCGACGCTTCGCGCTTGCCGCCGCGCTGCTGGCCGCCGCCGCGGCCGCCATCGCCGACCCCGTGGCCCTGCGCCTCGTCGACGACGGCGGCCACGAGGTGGCGCTGGACCACCCGGCGCGGCGCATCGTGTCGCTCGCGCCGCACCTGACCGAGCTGGTGTACGCCGCCGGCGCCGGCAACCGGCTGGTCGCGGTGGGCAAGTACAGCGACTTCCCGCCCGCGGCGCTGTCCAAGCCGGTGATCAGCGACGCCTTCGCCGTCAACTACGAGGCGCTCGCGACGCTCAAGCCGGACCTGGTGCTGGTGTGGGGCAGCGGCACGCCCGAGCGCACCAAGGCCAAGCTGCGCACGCTGGGCGTGCCGGTCTACGAGATCGAGGTCCGCAACGTCGCCGGCCTGGCCGACACGCTGCGCAGCATCGGCCGGCTGGCCGGCACCGAGGCCGTCGCGCAGGCGCGGGCGCAGGCGATCACCACCGACTGGGCGGCGCTCAAGACCACGTACTCGGGCCGCCGCCCGGTGCGCGTGTTCTTCCAGCTGTGGGACGCGCCGCTGATGACGCTCAACAGCCGGCACCTGATCTCCAGCGCGATCACCGCCTGCGGCGGCACCAACGTGTTCGGCGAGCTTTCCACGCTCACCGCCACGGTCAGCTGGGAGGTGGCCGTGCAGCGCGATCCCGAGCTGGTCATGACCGCGGGCAGCGCCAGCGAGCCGGCCAAGCCGGGCCGCTGGGCCGAATTCCCGCAGGTGAGCGCCACGCGCCACGGCGAGTTCGGCCGCATCGAGGGCGACCTGATCGCCCGCAGCGGGCCGCGCTTCGTGGACGGCGCGCGCGAGCTGTGCGTGGCGATCGACCGCGCCCGCCAAGGCCTGCCGCAGCTCGCGATGCACGCGCCCCGGGCCGCCAGCGCGGCGCGCTGAGAAGGGGCTGGCTGTCGGCCGCCCCGGAGCGAACTTGAGGGTCCCGCACAAGGAATGGGCCGGAAATCCGGCCAATTAACTGGCGGGAAGACGCGTCCTTATCGGTGCTTACTCAAAGCTGCAATTTTTAACAATCAGCTCATGTTTCAGCCCGCGCGGGCCGAAATCCAGACCATGAGCTCCGCCCTCCTCCACCGCCTCCTTCATCGCAAGCCCGCCGCCCCGACGACGCTGCGGATGAACGTCTGCCCGCCGGACGTCTGCCCGCAGCCCGAGTCGCTGTGGTCGGCCACGCTGCGCTGGCTGGTGGGCGGCAACGTGGAAGCGGTGCCGGCCCTGCGCACGCCGCTGGAGAAGGCGCGCACCGAGTTCGTGGCGGCGATGTCGGGCCTGCTCGAGTCCGACCACCACTTCCTGCTCAAGCGCGCCCAGCACGCCCGTTCGCTGCGCGAGCTGTGGCACCTGCGCTCGGAGCTGTACACGCTGGTCGCGCGCCGCATCAGCCAGTTCGAGGCCGACGCCCGGCTCGCCCGCGTGAACCAGCACTTTCCCACCCGTGCCCAGCGCACCAGCACGCCCGCTACGGAGACCGCCGATGTCCACTAGTCCCCGCATCGACCTGCTCGGCCTGGCCGAGCTCGACTCCGAACTGTCGCCGGAGTCGAACTTCCCGGACGGGACGGTCGGGATCCCAGACATGCGTTCGGCCCGCATCGAGACGCGCCGCGCGTTCGTCGACATGAAACAGCTGTTCATGCGCGCGGTGGAGAACCTCGCCCACCGCAAGGGCGCCTGGCTGCGCGCCCAGGTGCGCGCCGCGGAAGATCCGATCGACCTGTGGCTGCTGCGCGGCCCGCTGCTGGCCACGCTGCGCGAGGACGACGTCGCCACCCGCACGATGCGCGCCGCGCTCTACCGCACGCTGGACCGCACCTTTCCCGAAACCTTCGGCTCGGCCGAGATCAGCGTGCTGTCCACGCAGCGGTTCTAAGAACCTGCGAACGAGCCCGGCATACCCGCTCGTGCCGCCCAAAGACGCCCGAGCGTCGTTGCAAATGCTCACCGTACGCACCGCTACGGCTCGCATTTGCGCCTAGCTCGAACGCCTTTGGACGACCCGCTCGGGCACGCCGGACTCATTCACAGGTTCTGCCCCGTTGCGTCCACCGCACAAGCCGCCTCCGGGCGGCTTTCTTGCGTCCGCCGCCTACACGGAAGGGCTCGTTGCGGGGGCCATAATCGGACGCGTGAACATCATCATCCTCGACGATTACCAGGACGCGGTGCGGAAGCTCCCCTGCGCCGCCAAGCTCAGCGACCTGAACGCGAAGGTGTTCACCAACACCGTCAAGGGCATCGGCCAGTTGTCGGTGCGCCTGCGCGACGCCGAGGTGCTGGTGCTGATCCGCGAACGCACGCGCTTCCCGCGCCAGCTGCTCGAGAAGCTGCCCAAGCTGCGCCTGATCGCCCAGACAGGCAAGGTGGGCGAGCACATCGACATCGATGCCTGCACGGCGCACGGCATCGCCGTGGCCGAGGGCGTGGGCTCGCCCTACGCGCCGGCCGAGCTCACGTGGGCGCTGATCATGGCCTCGATGCGCCGCCTGCCGCAGTACATCGCCAACCTCAAGCACGGCGCCTGGCAGCAGTCGGGCCTGAAGGCCGCGTCCATGCCGCCCAACTTCGGCGTGGGCGTGTCGCTGCGCGGCAAGACGCTGGGCATCTGGGGCTACGGCCGCATCGGCAAGCTGGTGGCCGGCTACGGCAAGGCCTTCGGCATGGAGGTGACGGTGTGGGGATCGGAGGAATCGCGCCAGCGCGCCGCGGCCGACGGCTACCGCGCCGTTGCCTCGCGCGAGGAGCTCTTCGCCGGCGCCGACGTGCTGAGCGTGCACCTGCGCCTGACGGAGGCCACGCGCCACGTGATCAAGCTCAACGACCTGCTGCAGATGAAGCCCACGGCGCTGTTCGTCAACACCTCGCGGGCCGAACTGCTGGAAGAGGCGGCGCTCGTCGCCGCGCTCAACCGCGGCCGGCCGGGCCTGGCGGCCGTCGACGTGTTCGAGAGCGAGCCCATCCTCGCCGGCCACCCGCTGCTGCGGCTGGAGAACGCGGTGTGCACGCCGCACATCGGCTATGTCGAGCAGAACAGCTACGAGACCTATTTCGGCGCCGCGTTCGACAACGTCGTCAACTTCATCAACGGCACGCCCACCAACATCGTCAACCCCGACGCGTTGAAGGTATTGCGCTGAGCTTTCGGCGGCCCGTGCCCCGGCTGAAATCCCGATTCGTTTAGTCTTATATAAGACATAAGACTTCCCCGCGTAGCGACGCGGGAGTACGCTCAGGCCTTCACCAGCGATGCCATGGCGCCTCCCGAAACCACCCTCGAACCCGCGGCCGGGCCCCGCTCCATCCTCGACGACGACGCGCCGCGCGCGCCGAAGTCGCCGGGCGAGATCTTCCGCGTGTTCACCCGCCTGGCGCTGCAGGGCTTCGGCGGCGTGCTGCCCATCGCGCAGCGCGAGCTGGTGGAGCGCGAACGCTGGCTCACGCGCGAGCAGTTCCTCGAGCTGCTGGCCGTCGCGCAGGTGCTGCCCGGGCCCAACGTGGTGAACCTGTCGCTGATGTTCGGCGACCGCGCGTTCGGCTGGCGCGGCGGCCTGGCCGCGCTCGGCGGCATGATCCTGGCGCCCTGGTGCGTGGTGATGCTGCTGGCCCTGGCCTACGCGCACTACGCCCAGCATCCGGTGGTGGCCGGCGCGCTGCGCGGCATGGGCGCCGTCGCGGCCGGCCTGATCCTGTCCACCGGCCTCAAGCTGATCCCGGCGCTGCGCCGCAACGCGCTGGGCGCACCGGCCGCGCTGGTGCTGGCCGCGCTGACGTTCGCCGGCATCGCGCTGCTGCGCGTGCCGCTGGTCTGGATGCTGGCGGGCCTCGGCGGCCTCGCCTGCGTCGCGGCCTGGCGGAGGCTGGCGCCGTGACGCCGGCCGTCCCCTTGCCGGTGGCCGGCGGCGACTGGGCCGCGATCTTCGCGCAGTACCTGTTGCTGTCGCTGCTGTCCATCGGCGGCGCGATCGGCACCGCCCCCGAGATGCACCGCTTCCTGGTGGAGCAGCACCACTGGATGACCAACGAGCAGTTCAGCGCCTCGGTGGCCATCGCGCAGGCCGCGCCCGGCCCCAACCTGCTGTTCGTGGCCGTGCTCGGCTGGGGCCTGGGCGGCTTCTTCGGCATGTGCGTGACGATGACCGGCATCCTGCTGCCCTCCACCACGCTGACGCTGGCCGCCGCCCGCTGGGGCGAGGCACGCCGCTCCACGCGCGGCGTGCAGGCCTTCGTGATGGGCATGGCGCCCCTGACCGTGGGCCTGGTGGTGTCCACCGGCTACATCCTGGGCAAGCCGTCCTACGGCAACCCGTGGCTGCTGGCGACGATGGCGGCCACGGTCGCCGTGTGCCTGCGTACCAAGGTGAGCCCGCTGTGGCTGATCGCCGCGGGCGGGCTCGTCGGCGCCTTCCTCGCTTAGAGCTTTACCTCGAACGTCCCGATCAGCAGGTCATCCCTGGCCGCCTGCAGCCGCACGATCGTGTCCCTGTGCTTCTCGGCCGGCGTGCCGAAGCCGGTGCTCAGGCGCATCATCACGTTGGTGGTGTTGCCGAGGGCCTGGCGGTGCGAGGCGTAGTACCTGGCATGCACCTCGTACGTGCCGGGGATGGCCTTCTTCAGCGAGAACACCTCCGGGCCGTAGCCCTGCGTGACGTCGGGCGAGTTGCGGCCGCCCTGGCGGCTGAGCCGGTTCTGGTAGCTCACCCACTCGCCGTTCGGATCCTTCACCCACAGGTCGATGTCGGTGTCGTCGGTGTCCCAGGCCAGCGCCACGCGCACGTCCAGCGGCAGGTTGCGGCGCAGGCGCCCGTCGACGCCCGAGACGTCCACCTTGTGCAGCGCCGCGATCGCGTCGAGCTCGCCCAGGGCCACCAGGTCGACGTCGCCGAAGCGGGCGCTCCAGGTGCCCGAGGCCGTGCGCCACAGCGCGTCGACCGCCGCCTGCCAGTGGCCCGCCGTCGCCTCGGCCAGGCCGAGGTCGCGCCAGCTCTGCGGCTCGTCGGGCGCGAGTTCGGCCACGCGCCGCAGCAGGCGGATCGCCTCCGCGGTCTCGCCCATCTCCTCGAGCCGGTAGGCCAGCACGCGCAGCAGGCCGCGCTCCTCGATGCGCAGTTCGGCCAGGTTCGACAGCACGCGCAGCGCGAGCGAGCGCTGGCCATTGGCCGCGAACACCTGCGCGGCGTCGAGATAGAACGCCGGGCTGTCGGCCGCGGCCAGGCGCTGGTCGAGGTAGACGGCGTAGCGGTCGGCCGCGGCGGCCTGCGCGAGCCGGCGCGTGCCCTCGGCATCGGGCGACCACGCCTGGACGGCGATGCGGATGTCGGCCGGGGACTCCGCCGCCTTCTTGTTCCTGGCGTCCGGGGCCGGGCGCACGGCGGCGCCGGTGACCTCGACGCGCTGCGACTCGCCGCGCCGTTCGCGCGACGCGGCGTCCGCGCTGGCCATCCGGGACGCCTCGACGGGCGCCGCCGGGGCCGGTGGCGCAGCCATGGCCGGTGCCGCCGATCCCACCAGGTGCGGCGGGACCGCCGACGTCACCTTCGCGACGCCACTGGGCGGCGGATCCTTGGGGAAGTCCTTGTCCCACCAGGCCTGCATCGCGTCGAAGCGATCGACCAGCGAGGCCAGGTGACGCGCCGACGCGGCCGACTTCTCGGCGTCGGTCCGGCGGCGGCCGGCATCCCAGGCGTCGCGCAGCGCGCCCGGCGGCGGCACGATCTCGTAGCGCTGGTAGTCGGCCAGCGTCTCCAGCACGATCAGCGAGGTCTCCGGCGTGACGATGCCGAAGCGGTTGCCCAGCGCGGCGATCTCGGTGTGGTGCAGCTCGGGCTGGACCAGCAGCTCGTCCACGCGCAGGCGCGCCCAACGCTGCGCCACGAAGCCGGCCTCCGGGCCGTCGCCCCGCGGCGGCGCCGCCAGCTCGACGCGCCTGTGCGACGTCGCGCCGTCGCCCGACTCCAGCACGAGGTCCAGCGTCGCGCTGGGCGCGGTGAAGCGGCCGGCGATCACCAGGCGGCCCGCGTCGGGGCGCCAGGACGCCACCGCGGGCTGGTCGAAACCCTGGCCGTCGACGCGCACCAGGCGCGAGCCGCGCTGCTGGATCAGGCGCAGCGCGTCATCGCTCGCGAGCGCGGCGAGATCCAGGAGCCGTCCGCCGCGCGACTCGGCCCAGCGGCGCAGGAAGACCGCGGACCCGCCCGCGCCGGCCTGCACCGCGTAGGCCGTCATGTCGCCGTTGGCCGCGGGCAGCGGGCCGCCCCAGTTGCCCAGGCCGTCCGAGAACAGCAGTGCCAGGCCGGACCCGCCCCAGCGGGACGCCGGCGCGGTCCACAGCGCGGCGTTGCTCGCGCCGTCGTAGGCGATGGCCTTGAGCGCGTCGCGCAGGGCCTGCCAGTCGCCGCGGCGCACGTCGAAGACGCGTTCCGGCTCGGCGGCGTCGCGCACCACGCGCAGCCGCACCTTGACGTCGGGCGTCCAGGCGAACAGCGCGCCGAGCAGGCGCAGCTCGGCCTCGTGGTCGCGCTTCGCGCCGGAGCCCGAGGCGTCCCAGATCAGCGTCACGTCGTCGGGCCTGGCGCGCGGCGCGGGCTGCTCGGGCACCTGGATCTCGGCGTGGAAGTACCCCTGGCCGTCGACGCGCTCGCGCAGCAAGGTGTCGCCCTGTGGCGCGGGCCAGCTGATGTCCAGCGCGTTCGCGCGCTCCGCGGACGGGCGGAAGTCGCTGCGCTGCAGGCGGACGTCCGTGTCGGCGCCGTTCATGGCGATGTCGGCGCCATCGAGGTCGCCGGCCACGCGCACGCCCGAGGTGTCGGTGGCATGCAGGCGCACGTGCAGGTCGAGGACGTCGGCCGGCGTGCCGGCGAAGTCCAGCGGCAGGGCCAGCTTCAGGCGCTGCTGCGCGCCGGGCGTCAGCCATTCGGTGATCGCGATCGTCACGCGGCGCGTCGCGCCGGGGCGCAGCGGGTACACGCGCAGGCGGAAGTTCTCGCCCGCGGTCTGCTCCAGCAATGCCGGATCCACGCCCTGGCGCACCACCGCCTCGAACACCTCGCGGCCGCGGGCCTTGGGTACCGGCACGGCGGCGCGCATCGCGCCGTCGCTCATGTCGAGCGCGAAGCCGGTGACGGTCTGGCCGGCGTGCAACGGGAACCGCAGCTCGCCTTCGAGCAGGCGCGCGTTGGGGTTGGACAGCGTCAGGTCGATGACGGTGTGCACCAGGCTGCCCTCGGCGTAGACGTCGACGCCCGCGTGCGCCAGGCGGATCGGCTGCTCGCCGGCGGCCACCTGCACCAGCGCCGCCTCGGGACGCGGCGGCACGCCCTGCGCCACCGCCTGCGCCACGGCCAGGCACAGCCCGGCGATCATCCCCCATCGTCCCTGCCGCATCGCAGCCTCCTCGTTGCATGTCGATGCGGGTTGAACGCGATGCCGGCGGGAACGGGGTGAACGGCCGCGGAAAAGAGGTTCATCGCCGATCTGCGGGGTGCATTGGTGTGCGGGGCGCGCTGGGTCAGGCACAACTCACCGGGGGAGCTTGTTTTGTTCGTGTCCCCCGGTGAGTCGTGCCTGACCCAGCGCGCCCCGCAAAGCGTAGTACGCGCCTTGGCGGATTCCGAGTCGCCAGACCACCCACTGGCACTGCCCATTTGCGCATGCTCAGTGCGTTCCCCGGAAATCGGCGATGAACCGGAAAAAAAGACTCAACCGGCCGCCTTCGCGCGCTGGCGCAGCGCCTCGTACAGGCACACGGCCGCGGCCACCGACACGTTGAGGCTTTCCACCGCGCCGGCCATCGGGATGCGCACCAGCTGGTCGCAGGTCTTGCGCGTGAGCTGGCGCATGCCGTCGCCCTCGCTGCCCAGCACGAAGGCCACCGGGCCGGTGAGGTCCAGGTCGTACAGGGTCTGCTCGGCGTCGTCGCTGGTGCCGATCACCCGGATGTCGTGATCCTTGACCTCGTTGAGGGCGCGCGCGAGGTTGGTCACCATGATGTAGGGCACGGTCTCGGCCGCGCCGCTGGCCACCTTGGCCACCGTGGCATTGACGCCCACCGCATGATCCTTGGGCGCGACGACGGCGTGCGCCCCGGCGCCGTCGGCCACGCGCAGGCAGGCGCCCAGGTTGTGCGGGTCGGTGACGCCGTCCAGCACCAGCAGCAGCGGCGCACCCTCGACGTTCTCGATCACCTCGTCCAGCGAATGCGGCATCGCGACGTGCTCGACGCGCGCCACGACGCCCTGGTGGCGCGAGGCGCCGGCCAGCTTGTCCAGGCGCTCGCCGTCGGTCTCGATGACCTTGACGCCGGCGTCGCGGGCCCGGTCGACGAACGAGCGCATGCGCGCGTCGCGCCGGTTGGCCTCCACGTGGAGCTCGATGATGGATTGCGGCGCGGTCTTGAGCCGGACGGTGATGGCGTGGAAGCCGAAGAGGATACGGGGGCTGCTCATTTGAAGACCATCCTGAGGAGTTCCAGCGCGCCGATCAGGACGAGCTGGTGGATCATGTAGAAACTGAGCGACCACCGGCCAAGGACGGCCAGCGGACGCAGGAAGAACGGAACGGCGCCGGCGAATGCCGCGCGCGCATGCACCAGCAGCAGGCTCGCCACGAGATAGCCCGCGAGCATCATGCCCACCCACGGCAGCACCGGCACGTAGTCCTCGGTGGGCGGCAGGTGCGTGATGAGGCCCACCCAGTTGGTGAGGCGCGTGTCGAAGAACGGATCCTGCACCCAGTGCGGCAGCATCCACGCCACCGCCGCCAGCAATGCCACGCCCGCCAGCGCGAGCGGCGCGCGCGCGAGTCGCGCGGGCGGCAGCGCGCCGCCGAGCACGCGCAGCAGGATCAGCATCACGGCCATGCCGTGCAGGACGCCGAAGCTGATCCAGCCGCGCGGGAACATCTGGTACGAGCCGATGGACACCAGCAGCGCGCAGCCGGCCACCTGGGCCCAGCGGCGCCAGAAGCGGCGCCAGGCCTGGCCGGCATCGACCGCCACGGCCTGGCCGGCGCCGGCGCCCAGCAGGAACATCGAGACGATGCAGAAGCGCTGCTGCGTCCAGAACGGATCGCCGTAGAAATTCTGCGGCGCGATGAAGCGGACCTGGTTCAGGTCGAACGAGAAATGGAAGCAGGCCATCCAGACGATGGCCAGGCCGCGCCAGAGGTCGAGGCGGTCGAAACGTCGGGAAGCGAGGCGGTCTGTCACGGGCGGGACCATACCTCACGCCGGGTTCACCTAACATCGCGGCCATGCCGAACCGCCCCGACGACACCGCCGCCGCCCATCGCGGCCCCGAGGAACAGGCCCGCTTCACGGCCCTGCTCACCGACATGTTCGAGCAGCGCATCCGCTTCAACGAGCTGCTGGGGCTGCGCGTGCAATCGCTGGTGGCGCCCGACGTCTCGCTGTGCTTCGACATGCGTCCGGAATTGGTCGGCCACTTCCTCTACGGCCGGCTTCACGGCGGCGTGATCAGCGCGGTGCTGGACGCCACGGCCGGCCTGGCGCTGATGGCCGCCATCGCCGACAAGCACCCCGCCGACACGGCCGAGCAGGTGCTGCAGCGCTTCGCGCGCATGGGCACGATCGACCTGCGCGTGGACTTCCTGCGCCAGGGCGTGGGCCGGCATTTCACCGCCGGCGCCGAGGTGACGCGGCTGGGCGGGCGCGTCGGCTCGACCCAGATGCGGCTGGTCAACGAGGAAGGCGTGCTGATCGCCACCGGCGCGGCCTCGTACATCCTGGCCTGAGCCGGTACGCGGAGGGGATGCAGGAAAACCCGGGTCCTGCGATAATCCCGGATTCCGCGCGCCCTGGCTCATCCGCCGACGAAGCGCGCCCCGCCGGGCCCTTGGGGTGCCCAGCCGCCCGCCGCCTTCGCCGCGCCCCGCTCCGCCGCCCACGAGGCGGCCGTCCAGCGACCTTTCGAGCCAGACACCATGCATTCCACGCCGTTCAACTTCACCTCGGTGGCCCCGGCCGTCACGGCCGAGATCGAGCTGCTCGCGCCCGCGAAGAACGCCGACATCGGCATCGAGGCCGTCAACCACGGCGCCGACGCGATCTACATCGGCGGTCCCGCGTTCGGCGCGCGCGCGTCGGCCGGCAACGAGCTGGCCGACATCGAGCGCCTCACGCGCCACGCGCACCGCTACGGCGCCAAGGTGTTCATCACGCTCAACACCATCCTGCGCGACGACGAGCTGGAGGACGCCCGCAAGATGGCCTGGGCCGTGCACGCGGCCGGCGCCGATGCGCTGATCGTGCAGGACATGGGCCTGCTGATGCTGGACCTGCCGCCCATCCAGCTGCACGCCAGTACGCAGACCGACATCCGCACGCCGGAGAAGGCCAGGTTCCTGCAGGACGTCGGCTTCTCGCAGATGGTGCTCGCGCGCGAGCTCGACCTGCGCCAGATCCGCGACATCGCCGCCGTCACGCCCCACGCCACGCTGGAATTCTTCATCCACGGCGCGCTGTGCGTGGCCTACAGCGGCCAGTGCTACCTGAGCCATGCCCACACGGGCCGCAGCGCCAACCGCGGCGACTGCTCGCAGCCCTGCCGCCTGCCCTACACCGTCACCGACGCCAAGGGCGGCATCGTGGCCCACGACAGCCACGTGCTGTCGATGAAGGACAACAACCAGACCGCCAACCTCGACACGCTGGTGGACGCCGGCATCCGCAGCTTCAAGATCGAGGGCCGCTACAAGGACATGGGCTACGTGAAGAACATCACCGCCCACTACCGCCGCCAGCTCGACGAGATGCTGGAGCGCCGCCCCGAGCTGCGCGCCTCGTCGGCCGGCAAGGCGACGTTCAACTTCACGCCCGACCCCGACCGCAACTTCAACCGCGAGTCCACCGACTACTTCGTCACGGGCCGCAAGATGGACATCGGCGCGTTCGACACGCCCAAGCACGCGGGCCTGTCCATCGGCCACGTCACCAAGGTGGCGGCCGACCACTTCGAGGCCGAGCTGGACGACGCCGACGTCGTGCTGAACAACGGCGACGGCCTCACCTACCTGGACCTGCAGAAGGAGCTGGTGGGCCTGCAGGCCAACGTGGTGGCGCGCCTGCCCGGCGCGGCCAACCGCTGGCGCATCGAGCCGAACCAGCCGATGTCGGAGCTCAAGGACATCCGCTCCAGGCCGCAGCTGCACCGCAACCGCGACATGCAGTGGGACCGGCTGCTGGAACGCAAGTCGGCCGAGCGGTTGCTCGGCGTGTGGATGACGCTGTCCGACATCGACGGCGGCCTGCGGCTGTCGGTGACCGACGAACGCGGTGTGGCGGCCCACGCCGACGCGCTGCTGGAACTGCAGCCCGCGCGCGACGTCGAGCGCGGGCTGGCCACGCTGCGCGAGCACCTGTCCAAGGTCGGCGGCACCATCTTCTCGCTCAACGACCTCGTGCTGGCCACCTCGCAGCCGTGGTTCGTGCCGGCCAGCCGCCTGAATGCGCTGCGGCGCGAGGCGCTGGAACGGCTGGAGCAGGCACGTCTGGAGCAACGCGAGATCCTGCCGCGCGCCACGCCCGCCGAGCCGCCCGCCGCCTACCCCGACGACGCCCTCACCTACCTCGCCAACGTCTACAACCAGCCCGCGCACGACTTCTACGTGAAGCACGGCGTGAAGGTGGTGGAGGCCGCGTACGAGAGCCACGAGGAACAGGGCGAGGTGAGCCTGATGATCACCAAGCACTGCGTGCGCTGGTCGATGTCGCTGTGCCCCAAGCAGGCCAAGGGCGTCACCGGCGTGCAGGGCACCGTGCGCGCCGAGCCGCTGGTGCTGCAGAACGGCAGCGAGAAGCTGACGCTGCGCTTCGATTGCAAGCCGTGCGAGATGCACGTGGTGGGCAGGATCAAGAAGCAGGTGATGAACGAGGCGCTGGCCGTGCCGATGACGTTCTTCCGCACGCGTCCCGTGCCGCAGCGCGCGGGGCACTGAGCCCGCTCAGCCGCCTTCGCCCGGCTCTTCGGGATCGCCCTGGGCCGCCTTGATGGCCGCCCTTTCGGCCGCCTCGCGGTAGCTGCGCTCGACGAACGCCCGGAAGCTGGCCGGGTCGTGCACCAGGGCCTTCTGCAGGTCGAACAGCGCCGTCTCGGGCCACACGGCCAGCACCACGTCGAACAGCTCGGCCACGCGGTCCCAGTGCGCGTGGGTGTCGATGTTGACGCCCTGCGCGATCGTCCTGACGTCCAGCGTGCCGCCGTCGGGCGTGCGCCAGAGGAAGCGCGCGCCGTCGAAGTCGACACTGCCCGCGTCGAACAGCGGGCTGGCGCGCACCGCGTCGTGCATGGGCGTCGGGTCGTCGATCGGCAGCACCGAGTCGGCGCCGAAATCGGGCGGGATGCGCGCGGGGCACGGCGTCAGCGGCCGCCGCAACCGGAACAGGATGAAGTCGTAGCCCATCGCCGTCGTCAGCTGAACCACCAGCCCTGCTCGTCGTCGTAGCGGCGCTCGAAACGGATCCAGCCGAACGCCGCGGCCAGCAGCACGGCCATCGGCACCAGCAGGAGCCAGCGATGCGCGCGGCCGCCGCTGATCACCTCGTCGCCGCGCCGGATGCCGTCGCAGGACTTGAAGACGCGGCTGGTGTCGACCGAGACGATGTCGCCGTCGAGCAGCGCATTGAACACCGTCCAGCCCACCTCGCAGGAATCGACGCGGCCGCCGGCGAAGTGCACGCGGTAGTCGTCGCCCTGGTGCCAGCGCGCCAGGCGGGTGTGGCGATCGACGCGCAGCGTCTCCGTGCGCTCGGCCGAGAACGCGTCGATCGCCAGCAGGAGGGCGATGAGCAGGGCCGCAAGGCGGGTGATGACGTCCATGGCGCTTGCCTTTTGTTGCAATTGGCGCGGCCGAGTCTAGAGGAGCCGCGCCCGGCGCGCGCCCCTCAAACTGGGGTGTCGTGTCCGTTGCGCGACAGCAAGCCGCCCTGTTCCGGCGTCCGGGTCACCGCCGCGGGTTCGGGCGGCGCGGGTTTCCCTGGGACGACGATGACGTGTCCGGGCCCTATCGTGGCGGCCTGCCGCGTCGCCACCACCGCGGCGGCGACCTCGCGGCGGCGGCAGACCGGCTGGGGATGACGGGGAAAGAGCATGGCGCCTCCGGGCGAGCTGGGGCACGAGGCCCGACCCGCCCGAACTGGCGACTGCAGCGGCGGATTCAAGCGCAGGGAATGCCCGGGCTTGAAATCCACCCCCGTCGTCAGGCGCTCGCGTTCCAGGCGTCCACGCAGGCCCGCGCACGCGCCGCGACTTCCGCGACGCTCAGCTCCGGCTTGAACAGGCCGCCGCCCAGGCCGAAGCCCGTGGCGCCGGCCTTGCGCCAGGCGGCGATGTTGTCCGGCACGATGCCGCCCACCGGCCACAGCGGCAGACCCGGCGGCAGCACGGTGGTCAGGCCGGTGAGGCCCGGATGGGTCATCGCCTCGGCCGGGAAGATCTTCAGCGCGTCGGCGCCGGCGCGCCAGGCGGCGAAGGCCTCGCTGGCCGTGAAGATGCCGGGCACGGCGCGCATGCCGCGCTCGCGGGCGCGGCGCACCACCGCGGCGTCGAAATGCGGCGACACGATGAGCGTGGCGCCGGTGTCGCCCACGGCGTCCACCTGGGCGGTGTCCAGCACCGTGCCGGCACCGATCCAGGCATCGGCCGGCGCCAGCCGCACCAGCGTGGCGATGGCCTCGATCGCGCCGGGCCGGTTCAGCGGCACCTCCAGCGCGCGGAAGCCGGCCTCGAACAGCACGGTGGCGATCTCGGCCGCGCGCGCCGGCTGCAGGCCGCGCAGGATCGCGACCATCGGCATGGCCGGCGGCCAGGCGGCGTGGGGGTTGGTCGGGCTCATGGGATGTCCTGGTTGGCCAGCGCGCGCCAGGCGGCCAGCTGGATCTGCCGCGCGGCCAGCATCTCGAGGCCTCGGCCGTGGTGGCGGGCGCAGGCGGCGTGCAGGGCCGCCAGCGCGGGCTCGCCGATCAGGCGCACGGGTTCGCCGCGCGATTCGAGGCGCTGCGCGTCGGCCCATTCGGCGCCGATCAGCAGGCCGCTGACGTAGGCCGCCGCCGCATCGGGCGCGAGCGCGCCCGTGACGACGCGGGCACGCGCGCCGAACAGCGCGTGCGTCAGCGCCGGGCCCGCGGCCGCGGCGGCGACGCCGCGCAGGAATTCGGGATCGTCGGCGACGTCGGCGTGCTGCAGTCCGGCCGCGGCGTTCGACCCGGCCGTCTGCATCGCGCTGGCGAGCGTGCCGTGCTGGCGCAGCAGCGCGAACAGCTCGCCGGTCATGTAGGTGCGCAGCTCGGTGACGCGGCCGCGGTGCAGGCGCACCCATTTGCTGTGGGTGCCCGGCAGCACGTAGCAGCCGTCCGACGCGCCGGGGCCCAGCATCTGCAGCGCGCCGTACAGCTGCGTCTCCTCGCCGCGCATCACGTCGACGTCGGACGCCCCGCGCAGGCAGTAGCCCGGGACGATGGACCAGCGCCGGCCGGCCGGCGCCTCGGCCACGCGCACCAGGTGGCGGGCGAGGTCGGAGAGCGGCGTCTCGCCCGGCAGGTAGGGAACGGCCTGCCAGCCGATGGCCGCGCCCACCATGCCGGCCATCACCACCGGCAGGCCGGCGTCGGCCTGCGGCCATCCGGCCACGAGGGCCTCCAGCGAGGCGCGGAAACGTCCGGCGCACGCGAGCGCGCCCTCGCCGTCCGCGCGCTCCGACAGCAGCGTGCCGTCGGCGCCGATCAACGAGGCGCGTCGATGGGTGGTGCCCCAGTCGATGCCGATGAAAACAGCTTGCATGGTCGTGATGGTGCGTGGGGCCGGCGCGGCGCCGGCCCCGTTCGGGTCTTCAGAACCAGATCTCGACCTGCGCGCCGTAGGACACGGCGCTCGTCTTGTTCGACACGAAGCCGTAGTTGTTGTTGGAGTCGGCGGCAGCGGCCTTGTTGTAGTCCGCGTAGGTCACGTACAGGCGCAGCTCCGGGCGCTTCCAGAAGTCCGGGCCCGTGGACAGGGCCGGGCCGACGGTGATCTTGGTGACGTTCTCCGCGGCGGAGCCGTCGGGCTTCAGGCTGGAGAAGCCGATTTCCGTCAGCCACTTCAGGTTCTTGGTGATGCCATACGAGCCGCGGCCGCCGATCGTCCAGTAGTTCGACGACACCGCCGCCGACTGCGTGGACACCGCCGCCGCCGTGTCGGGCGCCTTGTTGTGCTGGTACATGGCGATGGCCTGGCCGCCGAACGCGCCGATCTGCCACGACGGGCTTTCCACGATGCGCCAGACCTTGTAGCCCGAGCCGTGCGCGCCGTTGTCGCTGATGCCCTGGTTGATGTCGGTGGAGCCCTGCGCGTACTGCACCCAGAGGTGGTTGCCGCCGCCGAAGAACTTGTCCTGCACGTGCTCGACGTTGAGGCCGTAGCCGCTCTGGCCCTTGGTTCCGCCCTGCGAGTCGCCCTTGGAGATCGTGGCCACCAGGCGCAGCTTGCCGTCCGGGTTCACGGGGATGTCGTAGAGCTGGGCGTGGATGCGGCCCACGCCGTTGTTGCCGGCGGTGGTGTTGAGCACGCCGTCGACCTGCGCGGCCGGGGTGTCGGCCTTGTAGCCGGAGAAGCCGAACTTGCCGAAGCCCACGTCGATGTTCTCGACGCCGCCGCCCACGCCCGACATGTTGGTGAAGAAGGTGTCGACGATGTGCACGTCGTCGCGGTCGCGGCGCTTGCCCATCCAGAAGAGGGCCTGCGGCGCGATGTCCACGCCCTTCATCTCGACGTAGGCCTGCTCGACGCCGAAGTTGTTGTTCGATTCGGTGGACGGGCTGTAGTAGTTGGTCATCAGCACGGCGTTGAAGTCGACGCCGTCGGCCTTCATGGCCTGGGCGAGCTGGAACTCGCCGTAGAAGTCGCACTCGTTGCCGAGGCGGTACTTGAGCTCGCCGATGCCGTAGCACTGGCGCGACTTGCCAGAGACGGAGGTGGCCGCGGGGCCGCCGCGCATGTAGCCGGTCCAGTCCACGGCTTGCGCGGCGCTGACGGAGAAGAGGGCGAAGGCGGCGGCGGC
>JABCYW010000078.1 GCA_013289985.1 Betaproteobacteria bacterium
TGGGGGCGAACACGAGGAACTCCTCGCCGCCCCAGCGCGCGACCAGGTCGTCGCCGCGCATCGCGGCGCTGAGCCGGCGCGCGACTTCCACCAGCACGCGGTCGCCCGCGGCGTGGCCGTGGTGGTCGTTGACGCGCTTGAAATGGTCGACGTCCACCATCAGCAGCGCGCCGCGGAAGGCGCGCTCGCCGCCGCGCACCCGCATCACCTCGCGGAACTGGCGCCGGTTGGCCAGGCCGGTGAGCGCGTCGCGCTCGCTGTGCGCGCGCAGCAGCGCCTCGTGCTTGACCAGCGTGCGGTTGAGCTCGCGCATGCGCAGGTACATCATCGCGGCGAGCACGGCCAGCAGCAGCAGCGCGGCGCCGGCGAACATCCACAGGCGGCGCGTGATGCCCTGGTTGTCGAGCTCGGCCTGCTTGAGCTGGTTGTCGCGGCCCAGCAGCTCGATGCGGCGCTTCTGCGATTCCTGGTCGTAGCGCGCGCGCAGCTCCGCCTCGGCCGCCGTCTTGTTGGCCGCGCGGATCTCGTTGGACAGCGCCTCTTCCTTGTGGAACAGGTCGATCGCGCCCGCAGTGTCGCCGGCCTTGGCCAGCGCGTCGCCGAACTCGCGCAGCGCGGTCTGGCGCTGGCCCGGGCCGGTGTTCTTCTGCCAGAGCTCCAGCACCTGCACCATCTCCGCCTCCGCCTCGGCCACCCGGCCCAGCGCCAGCTTGGCCAGCGTGGCGTTGTGCAGCAGCAGGCGTTCGGTGCGGAAGTCGCGATGCTGCCTGGCCACGGGCAGCGCGAGCTCGATGGCGGCCAGCGCGTCGGCGGGCCGGCCCACGTGGATGTAGGCGTCGCTGAGGTTGGCGCGCAGCAGCATGGCCGGGCGCTTCAGGCCGGCGGCGTTGGCGATCACCAGGGCCGCCTCGTAGTCGCGCTGCACGGCCTCGGGCTGCTGGCGCTTGAAGTGCAGCAGGCCGTCGAGCATGGCGATGTGCACCTGCACCCAGGCGGAGCCGTCGGCGCGGGCGATGTGCTGCGCCTGCGAGATGAGCCGGTTGGCGCCCACCGGATCGGCGTTGGCGTCGGCCTGCAGCGCGGCGATGCCCAGCGAGATGGCCTCGCGCGGGCGGTCGCCGCCGCTGCGCGCCACCTCGATCATGGCCCGCGCGTAGCCGCCGGCGATGACCGTGTTGCCCTGGTCGGTGGCGCCGCGCTGGGCCATGTCGAGCGCGCGCCACCATTCGCGGTAGTCGCAGTCGGCGCGATGCCGGGGGCCGGGCGCGCACAGCGTGTTGAACGCGGCCAGCGCGGCGCGCGCCTGCTCGTAGGACGCCTGGTTGTGGCCGCCGTTGACCTCGATCTCGGCGCGCACGAGGTGGGCGTCGCCCTCGGCCAGTGGATCGACCGGCCGGCCCATGGCCATCAGCGCGTCGACCTGCCCGAGCGCCTCGGCGTTCTGGCCGTTGCGGGCCTCGACGATGCCGATGCCGGCGATGGCCGCGCGGCGCAGCCCGGGTGAGGCCGCCGCGTCCTTGACGGCGAGCTCGCTGATCGAGTCGATCGCGGCCGCCGGCGACTCGTCGCCGTGGCGCACGAGGCTGTCCATCAGGTCGAGCAGGTCGCCCGTGGCCGCCCGCGCGCTCGCGAACACGAGGCCTGCGGCCAGCACCACGGCGAGGCGGAGCGCGCGCATCACGACACCTCCGCGCCACGCGTCGGCGCGCGCAGGTCCTCGAGCGGCCGCGGCGCGGGCGTGATCACGCCGCGCGGGGCCGGCCCGTGCTGGAAGCGTAGCTCGACGCGGCCGTCGCGCTCGGACTGTTCGACGTGCTCGATGATCTGCTCGAGCTCGGCGTCCGTGGCCGCGTCGATGCGCGCGATGCGGCACGCGCCGTTGCGGCCGCGCGCCTTGGCCATGTACATCGCCGTGTCGACCAGCGAGATCGCACGCTCCCAGTGGATAGCCAGCTCCGGCGGCGCGGACGTGCGCATCGGGAACAGGCCGAAGCCGATCGACGCGGACACGGCCACGGGCCGGCCCTCGTGCATCACCGGCGTGTCGGCCAGCGCACACAGCAGGCGCTGCGCGAGCGCCTCGGCCTCGGCCGGCGGCAGCGGGCGCACCAGGATCAGGAACTCCTCGCCGCCCCAGCGCACGATCATGTCGGCGTCGCGCAGCGTGTGGCGCAGCCGGCGCGCGATCTCCACCAGTACGGTGTCGCCGCCGGCGTGGCCGCACTGGTCGTTGATCTGCTTGAAGTGGTCCACGTCGAGCAGGAACAGCGCGCCCTCGAGCGCGCGCCCCGGGCGCTGGGCCATCGCGGCCTGCAGGTGGTGGCGGTTCGACAGGCCGGTGAGCGGATCGATCTCGGCCTGGATGCGCAGCTGCTCGTTGCTCACCGACAGCAGCTGGTTGCGCACGCGCAGCCGGCGCGCCAGGACGCCCAGCACGGCCAGCAGCAGCAGGCTGGCGATGCCGGCGGCCGTCCATTGCTTGATCTGCAGGTCGTGGTGGACGATCTCCTCGTCCTTGAGCCGGCCCTCGCGCGAGAGCATGTCCAGCTCGTGCTGGCGCTTCTCGTTGGCGAAGCCTTCCTGCAGCTCGATGAGGGCGCGCTGGCGATCCTGCTGGTTCAGCTCGTCGCGCATCTGGCGGTACTGGTGGTAGGCCACGAGCGCGTCGTCGAGGTAGCCGGCGCGCTCGAGGTAGCCGCCCAGCTCGAACTGCGACTGGGAGATGTCGGTGGCGGTGGCCGAGCGCTCGTCGAGGCTGGCCGACTGGCGCACCAGCGGCAGGCCCTCGTCCTTGCGCTTCATCGCGATCAGCGCCAGGCCCTTGTTGGCGAGCGCCACGCTCTGCGCCGACAGGTCGCCCGCCTGCAGCGCCAGCGGCAACGCCTTCTCCGACAGGTCGTACGCGGTCTGGAACTCCCCGTGGCGCAGGTAGTAGTCGGCGATGTTGGCCATGCCGACGGCGATCTGGTGCCGGTTGCCGCCCAGGCGCGCATGCTCCAGCGCGGCGCGCCAGTCGGCCAACACCGCGGCGCCGTCGTTGCTCTGCGTGAGCTGGATGGCGCGCGTGTTGTAGGCCGCGGCGATGCCGTACTCGTCGGCCGACTCCGTGGCCAGGCGCATCTCCTCGCGGGCGATCTCGGCGGCCTTGTCGGCCTGGCCGGCGTCTTGCAGCACGTTGGCGATCAGCGTGCGCAGGTCGATGCGGCGCCAGATGGGCCCCGTCTCGTCCACCAGCTTGAGCGCCTGGTTGTAGCGCAGCATCGCCTCGTCGTAGTGGCCGCCGCGGTTCTTCACATAGGCCGAGCTCATCAGCAGCCGCAGGCGCAGGTAGTCGGGCGGATTGGCCGGCAGCAGCGCCGAGGCCTCGATGATCTGGCGCTCGGCCTTGCTCACCTCGCCGTGGGTCTGCATCCACTGGCCGCGCAGCAGCATCGCCGACGGAAGCGCCAGCGGCAGGCGATCGGACAGCGCCTCGATGCGCGCCGCGATCTGCTCGACCTGGTCGCCCTCGTTGAGGCCGACGTATTCGGAGCCGACCTCCAGCATGGTCTCGAGCCAGCGCGGATCGTCCTCGTGCAGCGTGTCGGCGTAGCGCAGCAGCTCCACGGTGGCGACGTCGGGCTGGGCGCGGCCCTCGAACTGCAGCCGCTGGAGCTCGTCGCCTGGCTTGAACGTGGCCGCCGCCGCCGGCAGCGCGCTGGGCGCCGTCGTGCCGGTCGACTCGGCCGGCACGATGGCGCCGGCGCCCGCCGCCAGCAAGGCCAGCATCGCCGCGGCCATGGCGCTGCCCGACGCGCGGCGCAGCGCGGCGTGGAAGGCCAGGGGCGGGAAACGGCGCGGGCCGCTCCGGCGAAGCTTTTTGACGGGCATCGGAGTCTGTATCGGTGGATTCTGGGCGCGATCAAGCGCGGCCGATCCGGTCGACAGGCCCCCATTTCCCAAACAATTCCGGTTCCCGCGGCTTCTGGCGTTAATTTCGCGTTAAGACGCGGCAAGGCCGAGCAGGATGTCGGGCAGGTCGCGGGCCGGTGGCACGACGACCTGCCAGCCGTCAATCCAGGGACTTGCCCACGCGATCCAGGCGCGGATGCCAGTGGTCGAGGATGTCGGCCGACACCACGATGCGGCTGGCCTTGCCGATGAGCAGCTTGCGCGGCACCAGACCGATATAGCGCGAGTCCTCGCTGTTGTCGCGGTTGTCGCCCAGCATGAAGTAGCGGCCGGGCGGCACGGTCAGCGGCGCCATGTCGCGGCGCGCGCGCACCGCGGGCAGGAACTGCACCGCGCGGTCGCTGCCGGCCAGGTGCTCGGTGGCGTGCATCGACTGGAGCGTGCGGCCCGGCGCCACCGGGTCGGGCGCGCTCCAGGTGTCGTCGTAGCGGGCGACGGCGCCGTTGACCATGAGGATGTCGCCGTGCATCTCGATGCGGTCGCCGGGGACGCCCACAATGCGCTTGATCAGGCGCGTGCCGTCGCGCGGCGACGAGAAGGTGACGATGTCGCCGCGCTTCGGGTCGCCCAGCGGCGCGACGACGATGTCGGTGAGCGGCAGCTTGATGTTGTACGCGAGCCGGTTGACGAACACGACGTCGCCCTCGAGCAGCGTGGGCCGCATCGAGCCGGACGGGATCGGGTTCCAGTCGGCGACGGCGGTGCGGAACACGCCGAAGCAAAGCAGGAACACGATGAAGCCCTTGTTCCTGGACAGCCAGCGTTTCATCGTCTTCTCCGTTGCATTGCGTGGGGACGGGTTGACCTCGACCGTGGAGAACAGTTCCCTGCGCAGGACAGCGAGCATGCCACGCCGGCCGAGGGGGCGCCGGAAACCTTCGGTAAAAGCGCGTGGGAGGCCTCTGCCAGCGGCCAAAATGCGGCGTTGGGCAACCGGCGGCGGCTGCCCGTTTCCTCTCCGATTCCCCGAATGCATCTTTCCAAAGCCCTTTTCGCCCTGACCGCCGCCACGGCCCTCACCGCTTGCGGCGGGGGCGGGGACGCGTCCACGCCCCAGCCCGTTCCGGTGCCGGGCCCCGCGGTGGGCACCAACGGCACCCTGCAGACCGGCGTGGCCGCGGCGACCTATGCCGACGCGCGCCGGGTCAACGCGTTCAACCAGCTCAACGCCGCGCGCCTGGGCGCGGGTGCCGGCCTGCTGGCGCAATCGGCGGCGCTCGACACCTCGGCTACGGACCACGCGAGCTACCTGACCCAGAACGGGTTCAACACGGCCGACACGGCGCACGACGAGACCGCCGGCCTGCCGGGCTTCACCGACACGAACCCGTTCCTTCGCATGAAGGACCAGGGCTACAACTACTCCTACGCCACCGAGGTGATCGGCGACATCGGGTCCGCCTCGCCCGCCAGCGACTGCGTGGGCGACCTGCTCGACACGGTCTACCACGCCGCCTCCATGCTGAGCCGGGTCACCGACGTGGGCTTCGGCTTCGGCACCGGCAGCGCGGCCGGCATGTGCACGATCGACATGGCCTCGCCGTTCGCCGGCGGCGGCTCGCGGCAGATCCCGCCGTCGGGCGCCGTGGTGGCCTATCCGTACGACGGCGGCACCGTGGCCCACGGCACGTTCCACGTCTCCGCCGAGACCCCACGGGTCTCCACGACGCTGCTGCCCGGCGCCACCGCCGGCACGCCCGTCATCGTGGGTTTCCGCAACCAGGACGCGGTCAACGGCGGCACGGTCACGATCACGCGGTTCTCCATCGCCACGGCGGACGGCACGACGCTGCCGGCCGTGATCATCGCCGGCCCCGGTGTCGGCGGCGCCGGCGTCAACTCCGACTCCGAACTCGACTCCGACCCCTACTTCGCCGTGCTGGTGCCCACGAGCCCGCTCGCGGCCGGCACCTACCGCGTGACGCTGCAGGCCTCCATCAGCGGCGGCCAGGCGCTGAACCTGACCAGCTGGTCTTTCACCGTGGCGTCGTTGTAGCGGGACGGTGCGCCACCGCGCCGATCAGGCGCCGCGTGTACTCCGCCTGCGGATGCGCGAGCAGCGCCTCGGTGCGCCGGTGTTCCACCACGCGGCCGTCCTTCATCACCATCACGTCGTCGGCCATGAAGCGCACCACGGCCAGGTCGTGGCTGATGAAGATGTAGGCCAGCCCCAGCTCGTCCTGCAGGTCCTTCAGCAGGTTGAGCACCTGGGCCTGCACCGACACGTCCAGCGCGCCCACCGCCTCGTCCAGCACGAGCACGTCGGGCGACAGCGTGAGGCTGCGCGCGATGGCGATGCGCTGGCGCTGGCCGCCCGAGAACTCGTGCGGGTACTTGTGCATCGCATCGGCGTCCAGGCCGACTCTCTGCAGCCATTCGCGGGCCCTGCGCTCGCGCACGGGCATGTCGATGCCGATGCCGTGGATCGTCATCGGCTCCACCAGCGTCTGGCCGATCGTGAAGCGCGGGTTCAGCGATTCGTACGGGTTCTGGAACACGAACTGGATGCGGCGCCGCATCGCGAGCCGGTCGGCTGGCGCCAGCGCGAGCAGGTCGTGGCCGTGGAACAGCACGCGGCCGGCGAGCGGCCCGCTGGCGCCGTCGTTCAGGCGCAGCAGGGTCAGGCCCATCGTGGTCTTGCCGGAGCCCGACTCGCCCACCACGCCCAGCGTGTGGCCGCGCCGCAGCGTGAAGCGCACGTCCTGCACCGCCTTGAACTCGACGCGCTTCACGAGGCCGCTGCGCAGCCAGAAGCTCTTGCCCAGGCCGTCCACCTGCAGCACCACGGGATCGTCGTCGTCGGCACGGCGCGGCGCCAGGTCGAGATCGACGTTGCGCACCGGCGCCGCCGGCTCCCGCGCCGGCTCGGACAGCACGTCGTCGATCACGGTGAGCCGGCGCGGGCGCTCGTCCAGGCGCGGCCGGCAGGCCAGCAGCGCCTTCGTGTACGCGTCCCTGGGATGCTCGAACAGCTCGCGCACGGAGCCGCGCTCGCGCACCGTGCCCTGGCGCATCACCACGATCTGCTGCGCGATCTCGCCCACCGCGCCCAGGTCGTGGCTGATGTAGAGCATGGCCAGCCCGCGCTGGCGCTGCAGGCGCGCGAGCAGCTCCAGGATCTGGCGCTGGATGGTGACGTCCAGTGCGGTGGTGGGCTCGTCGGCGATCAGCAGCTGCGGCTCGCAGGCGAGCGCCATCGCGATCATCACGCGCTGCTGCTGGCCGCCGGAGAGCTGGTGCGGATAGGCGTCGAGCCGGCGCCCGGGCTCGGCGATGCCCACCTCCGCCAGCAGGTCCGCGGCGCGCCGGCGCGCGGCCGCGCGGGTCATGTCCAGGTGCTTGCGCAGGGGCTCGGCGATCTGCTGGCCGACGCTGAGCACCGGGTTCAGCGACGACACCGGATCCTGGAACACGCAGGCGATCTCCCGCCCACGCAGGCGCTGCATGTGCGCGCGCGGCGCGCTGAGGAGGTCGTGTCCGTCCCACAGCACGCGGCCCGAGCACTCGGCGTTGCGCGGCAGCAGCTGCACCAGCGCCATCGCGCTGACGCTCTTGCCCGAGCCCGATTCGCCGACGAGGGCCACGGTGGTGTTGGCCGGCACCTCGAAGCTGACGCCCTGCTCGCCGCGGCCCACCGCCTCCACGCGGTGCGAGCGGCCGCGCGCGTCCAGCAGGCGGAACGCGACGTGCAGGTCCTCCACCTTGAGGAGCGGCGATGCGGTCATGTCTGGCCTCGCAGCTTGGGATCGAGCGCGTCGCGCCAGGCGTCGGCCATCAGCGAGAACGCGGTCACGAACACCGCCATCGCCACGGTGGCGGCGGCCAGCTGCCACCAGTGGCCCAGGATCAGCTCGCTCTGCGATTCGGCCAGCATCGTGCCCCAGCTCACCTGGTCGGTGGCCACGCCCAGCGACAGGTACGACAGGATCACCTCCGCCTTGACGAAGCCCACCACCAGCAGCGACATGCGCACCAGGATCACGTGGCTCACGTTGGGCAGAATGTGGCGGAACATGCGCGCGCCGGCGCTCGCGCCGATCGCCTCGGCGGCGCGCACGTAGTCGCGGCGCGCGTGCTTGATGAACTCGGCGCGCACCTGCCGATACTGGCTGGTCCAGCCGGTCAGACCCATGATCAGCACCAGCGTGGAGATCCCGCGCCCGAACACCGCGGCGAACGCGAAGAACAGCAGGATCTCGGGCACCGCGGTGAGCACGTTGTAGAGCCACTCGACGACGTCGCCCACGCGGCCGCCGAAGAAGCCGGCGATCGCGCCCAGCGACGCGCCGATCAGCGTCGCGACGATGGCCGCGAGCACGCCCACCGACACCGAGATCTGCGTGCCCTTGAGCGTCTTCGCGAGCACGTCGCGTCCCAGCCGGTCGCCGCCGAACGGCAGCGTGGCGGTGAGCGGCTTCGCCTGCGCATGGTCGCGGGCCGCGCGCTCGTTCCATTCCCTGTAGCGCGGCGCGAGCGGGTCGACGTCGGAGATGTCCGGGCCGGCCGCCGATGCCGCGACGCTCGCCTGGGGCGCGATGCCGGTGTCGCCCGCCGCGCCGAGGAAGGCCGGCGGCGCGTCGGGCACGGCCACCTCGTCCTGCCAGTGGCGCGCCAGGAGGCCGCTGCCGGTGCAGGCGAGCAGCAGCGCGTAGGCCAGCACCACGGCCATCGCCCACGTGCCCGTGCGATCGCGCCGGAAGCGCCGCCAGGCCCCGCGCCAGACGCCGTCGGCGCGGCGGCCGGGCGGCGTCTCGGGAAACGCCGAGGCCAGCGAGGTCGACGCGAACTCGGGAACGTCAGTCATGGGAAGCCTCCGCACCGCGTGCTGCGGTGCGAGCGCCCTTCGGAGCGGCCGGGCGGGCGCTCATCGCATCACCACCCGCGGATCCACCGCGCGGTACGCCACGTCGATCACGAGATTGGCCAGCATGGTCAGCAGCGCCGTGCAGATCGTCACCGCCTGGATGACGGGATAGTCGCTGCGGTTGACGGCCAGCAGCACCTCGCGCCCGATGCCGGGAATGGAGAAGTACACCTCGATCAGGAACGAGCCGATCAGAAGGCCCGGCAGCGTCAGCCCCACGTTGGTGAGGATGGGGATCAGCGCGTTGCGCAGCACGTGGCCGAACAGGATCGCCGGCTCGGTGAGGCCCTTGGCGCGCGCGGTGCGCACGTAGTCGTGGCCCAGCTCGTCGAGGAAGAAGCTGCGGTACAGGCGGGTCTGCGGCGACAGGCCCACCATCACCGCCAGCAGCACCGGCAGCGGCGCGTAGACGGCGAGGTTGGTCCAGGTGCTGTCGCTCCAGCCCTGCACCGGGAACCATCCGAGCTGGAAGCCGAACACGTACTGGCCCACGATCACGTAGACCAGGAACGAGATCGACAGCGCCACCGTGGTGCCCACCATGATCGCGCGGTCGGTGAGCGAGCCCCGCACGCAGGCCACGCCCAGCGCGATCGGGATCGCGATCAGCGTGTCCAGCACGAGGATGGGCAGCGCCACCGTGAGCGTGGCCGGCACGCGCGTGGCCAGCAGGTGCGCGATGGTCTCGTTGGTGGCCCAGCTGCGGCCCCAGTCGAAGGTGACGATGCCCTTGACGAACAGCCCCAGCTGCACCCACCACGGCTCGTTCAGGCCCAACTGCTGGCGGATCTCGGCGATCTCGCGCGGGGTCGCGGCTAGGCTGGCGAGCGTCTGCGCGGGGTCGACGCCGAACCTGCGGAACAGGAAGAAGATGAGCAGCACCACGCCGATCAGCGTGGGGATCATCTGCCAGAGGCGGCGGAGCAGGTAGGCGAGCATCGGAAGCCGTGTCGTGCCGCGGAAGCCGCGAGTTTAAGATGCGAATCCATGCGATCGTCGTTCCGTCGTTGCTGGCCGCTCGTCGTGCTCGCGGCCTGCGTCGCGGCGGCGCCGGTGCGCGCGCAGGTGGCGTCGACGCCGCCGCAGAAGGTGCTGCGCTATTCGATGGAGGTCGCCGAGACGGGGTTCGACCCGGCCCAGGTGCCCGACGCCTACTCGCGCGAGATCATCGACAACATCATCGAGCCGCCGCTGCGCTACGACCTGCTCGCGCGCCCGGCGAAGCTGCGCCTGGCCACCGCGGCGGCGCTGCCCGAGATGTCGGCCGACTTCCGCGAGCTCACGCTGAAGATCCGTCCCGGCATCTTCTTCGCCGACGACCCGGCCTTCCACGGGCGGGCGCGCGAGCTCACCGCGCTGGACTACGCCTACACGCTCAAGCGCCACTTCGACCCGCGCCTGCACAGCGTGGCCTACGCCGACCTGCGCGACGACGACATCCTCGGCCTGCAGGCGCTGCGCGAGCGCGCGGCCGGCCGCGACACGCCGTTCGACTACGACGCGCCGGTGGAGGGCCTGCGCGTCGTCGACCGCTACACGCTGCGCATCCGCTTCGGCCATCCCAGCCCGCGCTTCCCGCTCAAGCTGGCCGAATCGGTCTACGCCGGCGCGATCGCGCGCGAGGTGGCCGAGATGTACGGCGACTCGATCATGGAGCACCCGGTGGGCACCGGCCCGTACCGGCTCGCGGAGTGGCGCCGGTCGTCGTTCATCGCGCTGGAGCGCAACCCGCGCTTCCGCGACGAGTTCTACGACGAGCAGCCCGCCGCCGACGACGCCGAGGGCCAGGCGCTGGCGGCGCGCCTGCACGGCCGGCGCGAGCCCATGATCGCCCGCGTGGAGGTGTCCATCATCGAGGAGCCGCAGCCCTCGTGGCTCGCCTACCTGGGCGGCGCGTTCGACCTGACGCTGGTGCCCTACGAGTTCGCCGCCACCGCCGCGCCCGGCGGCCGCCTCGCGCCCAACCTGGCCCGGCGCGGCATGCAGCTCCACCTGGTGCCGCAGCCCGACGTGCTCTACACCTACTTCAACATGGAGGACCCGGTGGTGGGCGGCTACACGCCCGAGCGTGTGGCGCTGCGGCGGGCGATCTCGCTGGGCTACGACAACGCCGAGGAGATCCGCCTGCTGCGCAAGCCGCTGGCCATTCCCGCGCAGGGGCTGGTGGCGCCGCTGGTGGCCGGCTACGACCCGGCCTGGCGCAGCAGCATGAACGACTACGACCCGGTGCGGGCGCGCGCGCTGCTGGACCTGTACGGCTACGTCGACATCGACGGCGACGGCTACCGCGAGACGCCCGGCGGCGGCGCCTTGGTGCTGCACATGGCCACGCAGCCCGACACCGCCGCGCGCCAGCTGAACGAGCTGTGGCGCAAGAAGATGGCCGCGATCGGCATCCGCATCGTGTTCGAGCGCCGCCAGTGGCCCGAGCAGATGAAGCAGTCGCGCGCGGGCCGTCTGCAGATGTGGACGCTGGGCGCGTCGTCCGACGCGCCCGATCCCGAGGACCTGCTGGCGCTAGCCTACGGCCCGGGCAAGGGCGAGGGCAACTGGTCGCGCTTCGACCTGCCCGAGTACAACGCGGCGTTCCGCAAGATCCACGAACTGCCCGACGGCCCCGAGCGCGCGGCGGCCATCCTGCAGGCGCAGAAGCTGCTGCTCGCCTGGATGCCGATGAAGACCCACCTGCACCGCGTGCGGCTGGTGCTGTCGCAGCCGTGGCTGGAGGGCTACCCGGCCAACCCGTTCGTGAGCGGCTGGTGGCGCTTCCTCGACATCGATCCGGCGCGGCGCGTGGCCACGCCCTGAAGGGTTTTGCCCAAAAGAGGCGAAAGTCGACTCTTGTAAGGCCGAAGTCCTCGGCCTACATTCGCGCAGTCGGCCCGCAGGGGTCGCGCGACGGAGGCAGGAGACGATGAGCCGCAGTGGGACGGATTCCCGATCCGCGACGACCTGGGCGCCGAGTACGACGCGCCGGTGTGGGCGGACGACGGCGCGAACCTGACATGAGCTCCGTGGCCGTGTCCTTCGACGAGGTCGTCAAGGCCTTCGGGCCGGTGCGCGTGCTGCATGGCGTGAGCTTCGATCTCGCGCCGGGGCATGTGGTCGGCCTGCTGGGCGAGAACGGCGCGGGCAAGAGCACGCTGATGAAGATCCTGTCGGGCTACGAGGCGCCGACGTCCGGGCACGTGGTGATCGACGGCGCGCCGGCGCGTTTCGACGGCCCGCGCGCGGCCGAGGCGCGCGGCATCGTGATGATCCACCAGGAGTTCGCGCTCGCGGAAGACCTGACGATCGCGCAGAACGTCTTCCTGGGCCACGAGCTCCAGCGCGGCTGGTGGCTGGACGACCGGGCGATGCGGGCCGAGACGGCCCGGGTGCTCGGGCTGGTCGGCCTGGACGCCGCGCCCGACACGCCGGTGCGCGACCTCATCGTGGCCGAGAAGCAGCTGGTGGAGATCGCCAAGGCGCTGCAGCGCGACGCCCGCGTGCTGGTGATGGACGAGCCCACCGCCACGCTCACGCCCGGCGAGACCGAGCGCCTGTTCGCGCTGATCGCGCAGCTGAAGGCCGACGGCGTGACCGTGGTCTACATCTCGCACAAGCTCGACGAGATCGAGCGCATCACCGACGACGTGGTGGTGATGCGCGACGGCCGCTTCGTCGCGCGCGAGCCCACGAGCGCGCTGACGCGGCGCCAGATGGCCAACCTGATGGTGGGCCGCGAGCTGAGCGACCTTTATCCCGACAAGGATCCGGCGCCGCGGGCCGCGCCGCTGCTGCGCGTGCGCGGCCTCACGGTGCCGGGCTGGGCGCGTGACGTTGACTTCGACGTGGCGCCGGGCGAGATCCTCGGCTTCGCGGGGCTCGTCGGCGCCGGGCGCACGGAGATGTTCGAAGGCCTGCTGGGCCTGCGCCCGCACAGCGTCGGTGTGCTGGAGCTGGACGGCCGGCCGCTGCGCATCCGCAACCCGCGCGACGCCGCGCGCCAGGGCCTCACCTACCTCAGCGAGGATCGCAAGGGCAAGGGCCTGCACGTGCGCTTCGGCCTGGCGGAGAACCTGACGCTGATGGCGCTGCGGCGCTACGCGACGCCGTGGCTGGATCCGTCGGCGGAGCGCGCGGCGCTGAAGGCGGCGGTGGACGAGTTCGGCCTGCGCACCGGCTCGCTGGACATCCCGGCGTCGTCGCTGTCGGGCGGCAACCAGCAGAAGCTCGCGCTCGCCAAGGTGCTGCATCCCGACCCGCGCGTGGTGGTGCTGGACGAGCCCACGCGCGGCGTCGACGTGGGCGCCAAGCGCGACATCTACTTCCTGATCCAGCGGCTCGCGCGCGCCGGCAAGGGCGTCGTCGTCATCTCGTCGGAGCTGGTGGAGCTGATCGGCATCTGCCACCGCATCGTGGTGATGCGGGCCGGCGCGCCGCAGGCCACGCTGTCCGCGGATCAACTCACCGAGGAGGCCCTGATTGCCCACGCCACCGGAATCCACTGAAGCCGCGGAGGGCGCCGGCGCGCGGGCGCGTCACGCATGGGCGCGCCTGGGCGGGCTCGGCCCCGTCGTGGGCCTGGTCGCGCTGTGCATCGCGGGCTTCGCGCTGAACCACGACTTCGCCACGCTCGACAACGCGATGAACGTGCTCACGCGCACGGCGTTCATCGGCATCATCGCGGTGGGCATGTGCTTCGTGATCGTCAGCGGGGGCATCGACCTGTCGGTGGGCTCGATGGCCGCGCTGATCGCCGGCGGCGTCATCCTGCTGATGAACGCGCTCGGCAGGCATCACGTGCCGCCCACGCTGGCCGTGGCGGCCGGCGCGGGCTTCGCCGTGCTGCTGGGCGCGCTGTTCGGGCTCGCCCACGGGCTGCTCATCACGCGCGGCCGCATCGAGCCCTTCATCGTGACGCTGGGCACGCTGGGCATCTTCCGCGCGACGCTCACGTGGCTGTCGGACGGCGGCGCCATCACGCTGGACAACGACCTGGCCGATGCCTACGCGCCGGTCTACTACGCGTCGCTGCTGGGCGTGCCCGTGCCGGTATGGGTGTTCCTGCTGGTGGCCGTGGTGGGCGCGGCCATCCTCAACCGCACCGCCTTCGGGCGCTACGTGCAGGCCGTCGGCTCCAACGAGCAGGTGGCGCGCTACGCCGCCGTCGACGTCGACTTCACCAAGACCGTCACCTACGTGCTGCTGGGCGCCTGCGTGGGCGCGGCCACGCTGCTGTACGTGCCGCGCCTGGGCTCGGCGTCGCCCACCACCGGGCTGCTGTGGGAGCTGGAGGCGATCGCGTCGGTGATCGTCGGCGGCACGGCGCTCAAGGGCGGCTCGGGCAGCGTGGTGGGCACCGTCGTCGGCGCGATCCTGCTGTCCGTGATCAGCAATATCCTCAACCTCACCAGCATCATCAGCGTGTACCTCAACGCGGCGGTGCAGGGCGGCGTGATCATCGTGGTGGCGTTCATGCAGCGGCGCCGGCGCTAGTTTTCCTCGCGGCGACGAGCCGCATCCCTTCCTTCCACAACGACAGGAGACCAGCATGAAAGCTATCCATCGCAGACTCGTCCTCGCGCTCGGCGCGGCCGGCCTGGCACTGGGCGCGCCGTTCGCCGCCTTCGCGCAGAACAAGGTCAACCTCGGCGTGGCCATCCCGTCGGCCGACCACGGCTTCACCGGCGGCATCGTCTGGTGGGCCAACGAGGCCAGGAAAGAGCTGGAGAAGAAGTACCCCGACCTCAAGGTGACGGTGAAGACGTCCAAGGACGCGGGCGAGCAGGCCAACCAGCTGCAGGATCTGGTCACCGCCAACAAGATCAACGCGCTGGTGATCTTCCCGCACGAGTCGGCGGCGCTCACCAAGCCGGTGCAGCAGGTGCACTCCAAGGGCGTCTACGTGACCGTGGTGGACCGCGGGCTCACCGACGAGAGCGGCCAGGACGCCTACGTGGCCGGCGACAACACCGCGTTCGGCCGGGTGCCGGCCGAGTACCTCGCCAAGGCGCTGGGCGGCAAGGGCGACATCGTCGCGCTGCGCGGCATCGCCACCACGCTGGACAACGAGCGCATGGATGCGTTCACCGGCGTGATGAAGGCCTACCCCGACATCCATCTCCTCGACGCCAAGTACGCCAACTGGAACCGCGACGACGCGTTCAAGACCATGCAGGACTTCCTCACGCGCTTCAAGCACATCGACGCGGTGTGGGCGGCCGACGACGACATGGCCGTGGGCGTGCTCAAGGCCATCGACCAGGCCAAGCGCACCGACATCCGGATCGTGTTCGGCGGCGCGGGCGCCAAGGGCATGATCAAGACGCTCAAGGACGGCACCGACAAGCGCATCCAGGCCAACGTGTCGTACTCGCCCAAGTTCATCTACGACGCGATCAAGCTCACCGCCGAGGCGCGGCTGAAGGGCGAGAAGCTGCCGGCCAAGACCATCATCCCGTCGGTGCTGATCACCAAGGACAACGCGAAGGACTTCTACTTCCCCGACAGTCCGTTCTGATCCCGCTGGAGGCATTGCCATGGCACGCCCGATCACGCTGTTCACCGGCCAGTGGGCCGACCTGCCCCTGGCCGAACTGGCGCCGCTGGCCCGCAGGATGGGCTACGACGGCCTGGAGCTGGCCTGCTGGGGCGATCACTTCGACGTCGCGCAGGCGCTCGCCTCGCCGCAGTACGTGCGCGACAAGCGGGCGTTGCTGGCCGCGCACGGCCTGCAGTGCTTCGCGATCGGCAACCACCTGGTGGGCCAGGCGGTGTGCGACCTGATCGACGCGCGCCACGAGTCCATCCTGCCGGCGCGCGTGTGGGGCGACGGCGATCCCGAAGGGGTTCGCCAACGTGCGGCCCGAGAACTGCAGGACACCGCGCGCGCTGCCCAGGCCTTCGGCGTGAAGACTGTCACGGGCTTCACCGGCTCGTCGATCTGGCACGCCAGCTACGCGTTCCCGCCCACCACGCAGGCGTTCTGGGACGCGGGCTTCGCCGACTTCGCGCGCCGCTTCACGCCCATCCTCGACGTGTTCGACGGGGTCGGCGTGAACTTCGCGCTGGAGGTGCATCCCACCGAGATCGCGTTCGACATCGCCACCAGCGAGCGCGCGATCGCCGCCGTGAACGGCCACCGCCGCTTCGGCTTCAACTTCGACCCCAGCCACCTCGGCTACCAGGGCGTCGACTACATCCGCTTCATCCGCGGGTTCGGGCCGCGCATCTTCAACGCCCACATGAAGGACGTGTGGTGGGGCAAGGGCGACGGCAGCGTCGGCACCTTTGGCGGCCACACCAGCTTCGGCGATCCGCGCCGCACCTGGGACTTCCGCAGCGTGGGCCGCGGCATGATCGACTTCGAATCCATCATCGTCGCGCTCAACGACGTCGGCTACGCGGGGCCGCTGTCCGTGGAATGGGAGGACAGCCGCATGGACCGCGTGCACGGCGCCACCGAGAGCGCCGCGTTCTGCCGCCGCCTCGACTTCGAGCCGGCCAAGGGCGCGTTCGACGCGGTGTTCGACAAGAGCAGGCAGGGCGGCATGGCCGGGAGCGCGCCATGACCCGGCGCCTGCGCTACGCGATGGTGGGCGGCGGCCGCGACGCGTTCATCGGCGCGGTGCACCGCAGCGCGATGGCGCTCGACGGCCAGTACGAGTTCGTCGCGGGCGCGCTGTCGTCCACGCCCGGGCGCTCGCGCGCGTCGGGCGCCGACCTGGGCCTGGCCGACGACCGCAACCACGGCACGTGGCAGGAGCTGCTGGTCGACGAACTCCACCGTCCGCCGGGCGAACGCATCGACGTCGTCGTGATCGTCACCCCCAACCACCTGCACCACGACGTCGCCCACGCCTTCGTCGACGCCGGCTTCCACGTGGTCTGCGACAAGCCGCTGGTGCACACCAGCGCCCAGGCCGAGGCGCTGCGCGACCTCGTCGCCGCGCGCGGCACGCTGTTCGCCGTCACCTACAACTACACCGGCTACCCGATGGTGCGCGAGGCGCGCGAACTCGTGCGCGCCGGCGCGATCGGCGCGGTGCGCAAGGTGGTCGTCGAGTACCACCAGGGCTGGCTGGCCGGCGCGCTCGAGACGTCGAACAACAAGCAGTCGACCTGGCGCATGGATCCGGCCCAGAGCGGCCCGGCCGGCGCGATGGCCGACATCGGCTCGCACGCCGAGAACCTCGTCTCGGCGGTCACCGGACTCGAGCTGGAAAGCCTGTGCGCCGACCTCACGTCGTTCGGCGCGGGACGCGTGCTGGACGACGACGCCGGCCTGTTGCTGCGCTTCGCCGGCGGCGCGCGCGGCGTGATGTCGGCCTCGCAGATCGCCGCCGGCAACGAGAACGACCTGCGGCTGCGCGTGATGGGCGAGCGCGGCATGCTGGACTGGCGGCAGGAGGAACCCAACGTGCTCGTGCACGCGCCGATCGACGGGCCGCGGCGCATCCTCACGCGCAACTCGCCGGGACTCAGCGACGCCGCGCGGCGCGCGTGCCGGCTGCCGCCGGGGCACCCGGAGGGGTTCATCGAGGCCTTCGCCAACCTCTATCTCGGCGTCGCGGCCGACCTGCGGCTGCGCGAGTCGCAGGGCCGCGCGGCCACGAGGGAGGAGGCGGACTATCCGCGCATCGAGGATGGCGTGCGTGGCGTGCGGTTCATCGAGAAGACGATCGCGTCGTCGGCGTCGACGGCGAAGTGGACCGCCGTGCGTTGACGCTTTCGCCGTCAGCCGGCGAAGAACCGCCACTGCCCTTCGGAGACGACCTCGACCTTGCCGTCCACGACCCGGATGGCGGTCTCGTCGTCGATGGCGTACGCCGGACATCCGAGGCCGGCCGCCCACTTCTCCGCCGCGGCCATCGTGTTCTCCGGAAGCTCCGGGTTGGCCAGGTGGGGAAAGATCGAGAAGTCGACGACGCCGAGCGCCCGGTCGTCGCCGGTGATGGGCGGCGTCGATTCCACGAAATCGTTCCCGACCCGGGGCGTCATGACCATGCTGCCCGCGCTGAGGCCCACCCAGACCATCCCGGGCAGCGACTGCAGGAGGTCCGCGAGCCCCGACTGGCGCATCCAGTGGCACAGGTACGGGGCATCGCCACCGTTGACCAGCAGCACGTCCGCCTGCCGCACCCACGACTCCCAGCGCTCCCGGGCAATGCTGGGCAGCGCGGTGAGCTCGAGCACGCCCACGGACTTCCATCCCAGCTCGGTCATCGGGCAGCGCGGCTCCAGGCCGGCAATGAAGTTCCGCGCCATGGCCGGCTTGACGTGCGGGTGCCCGTAGCCGGCGGTGGGAATGCACAGCGCGTCGCAGTCGGCGATCGGCTTGCCCAGCAGTTCGAGCAGCGCGGCGCGGATGCGTGCGTTCTTGATGCCGGCGGAGGTCAGGAGGAGTTTCATGATGCCCTTGCGGAACCCGGCCCGGCGGGTCGGTCGATGAGACGACGATCGGGAAGGGCCGGATTCGACAGCGGGCGCCAGGTCAGGGCTCCCGCGCCCAGCGCCGGCAGCTCTCGAACTGGTTGCCCCAGGCGCGCTCCAGCGGCTGGTCGCCGATCTGGTTCAGCACCTCGAGCGTCGTCGGCTTGTCCTGCGCGTGGCACGCGTCGCGCGCGAAGCGGTTGAGCATGTAGCGATTGGGCCAGCGGGCCAGCCAGTCGCGGAAGCCCTGGCGCATCGTCGGCCAGTCGACGTCCGAGGTCTCGAACAGGTCGCCCGGGAAGTCGCCGCTGACGTCGTCGTAGAGGAACGCGTACATGGCCATGCCGCTGCCCGGGCGCGCGCGGCGCGCCGCCTCGCGGGCGACGGCGTCGAACAGATCCGCGCTGCCGCCCCACTTCGGCAGGCTGGCAGTGGCGAGTTCCTGGAAGCCGCTGTCGTCGGCGGGGTTGCGGGCCAGCGCGTCGAGGGCCAATGCATGCATCTGGTCGAACGGCGCAACCGCGGTGCGCCCGATCATCAACAGGTAGATGTCGGCCGTGCTCTCGTTCTTCAGCAGGGACGCGTTGCGATCGAGCTGTTCCTTCTCGAGCGCGATGTACCTGTGGAACTCCTTCATGGCCGCGGGCAGCACATGGTCGGCATAGTCGCCTCCCCGGAACGACCAGGCCCGCGCGTGCAGCGCCCGCGCATAGAGCAGCTGGGCGAGCGCGGAATTCGGGCGCTTCGACGCCCAGGCGTGCGTCAGCGCCTCCAGCTGCGCGAAGTACGGATCGGTGGCGTCGTCCCGCCCGTACACGCGCCACAAGCCCTTGCGGAACCACTGCAGGCGCGAGGTGCCGCCGTCCACGAGCTCGGTCGACTGGCGCACCGAGCGGTACAGCGCCTCGAGGCGGTCGAAGTCGCCGTACCAGAACGCCATGGCCGCGTCGTCGGCGATGCGCGAGGAGACGCCGTCGACCAGCGGGCTCGACGCGGACGGCGCGGGCGCCGACGCGGTGGTGATCGTGGCGAGCGCGGGTGGGATCAGCGCGGCCAGCAGCAGGCCGGCGGCGGCGCGGCGGAGCCGGGTCGAGAGTGGGCGATTCATTGCAGCTTCCAATTGAGGCGCAGGGCCACCGGCTTCGGCGCGCTGCCGTCGGCCGGCGGGACGACCGGCTTGAACTGCCGTGGCGCGCCCGCGATGCTCGCGGCGTCCAGCAAGGTCTCGAAGGCGACGGGCGGGTTGTCCGTGACACCGGGCACGACCAGCTGCCGGCCGGTGACGCGGGCCGACGCGAAGCGGCCGCCGGCGTCGAGGGTCACCCGCACCTCCACCCAGCCCGTGACTTCCCACATCGAGGCCACCGGCGGGTAGGCCGCGGGATCGGCGTTCTTGTCGGCGCCCGGTAGACGCTGCGACCAGTCCTCGGCCGTCTTCATCGTCGCGTAGCGCCAGGACACCAGCGCCGCGGTCGGCGGATCGCCGCGATGCAGCGCGCGCGCCAGGCCCCATTGCTGCAGGGCGCATTCCACGTCGCTTCCGTCGTGGGCGAGCTGGCCCTTGAAGGCGGCATCGGCGAGCAGGGGCGGCATGGCCACGTCCGGCACCGTCCGCCCGCTGCGCAGGCGAGCGATCTCGTCGGCCGCCTCCTCGGACAGGGAGCGCTCGGGCGGCGGCGCCAGCGCGTCCCGGTGCGTGCCCCAATGCGCGAGCAACGTGCGCTCGCCGGCGAGCAGCACGGGGCGGTCCGCCGCGGGCACCGCCTGGAACCACGTCATCAGCGTGCCCATGTAGTTGTCGCGGGGCGGCCGGTCGCAGATGCCGGGGCGCAGGAGGGCGCGGGCCAGCGCGGCGTCGTAGTCGGCGCCGGGGCTCTCGAGCCGCCACAGCGCCAGCTCGTTGACGACGCGGTTGTGGATGGCGCGATCGAGCGTGCCGGGCTTCAGGCCGACGCCTTGTCGCGCGCGCTCCTCGGCGATCCATGCCGGCACCAGCGTGCGAAGGCGCTCGACATGCTCGCGGACGAGGCCGGCCATGGCGTCGCGCAGCGGCGGATCGATGTCCGGCGTCGTGGGCACCTGCAGCACCCGGGCCATCCAGGCAACTGAACCGTCGGCCATCTGCCGGTCCGCGGCGGCGGTCGCGCCCTCCGCGAGGCAAGACGCCGCGATGGCGAGGCCGGCCAGGAGGACGGCGACGGCGCGAGACCTGTTGTTCATGTTGCTTCCTGTGTGCGGCGCCGATGTTGCCACGACTCGCACCGCCTGCGCGCGCCGTCGCGACGACAATGCCCGGATGACCGACGAAGAACTCGCGCCCCGCGCCGGCCCGCTGGCCGCCGCCCACCGCTGGATCGCCGTGCTCGTGCTGGGCTTCGCCTCGGGCCTGCCGCTGGCGCTCACGGGGCTCGCGATGCAGGCCTGGCTCACGATGGACGGGCTCGATCTGGCGGCCATCGGCTTCCTCACGCTGATCGGCATCCCCTACACGTTCAAGTTCCTGTGGGCGCCGCTGATGGATCGCGTCGACCTGCCGTTGCTCGGTCGCCGCCGCGGCTGGGTCGTGTTCACGCAGGCGCTGCTGGCCGTGGCGCTGTTCGGGCTGGCCGACGTCTCGCCCGTGCTGGCGCTGCCGCTGTTCGCCGCGCTGGGCGTGGTGGTGGCGTTCGTGAGCGCGTCGCAGGACATCGTCGTCGACGCCTACCGCGTGGACCTGCTGCCGGCGCGCGAGCGCGGCGTCGGCGCGTCGCTGTTCGTGATGGGCTACCGGCTCGCGATGATCCTGTCGGGCGGCGTGGCGCTGATCTGGACGGACGCGGTCGACGGCATCGGCATGACCTGGCCGGAGGTCTACCGCCTGATGGCCGGGATCATGGCGGGCCTGGCGGTGTTCTCCGCGTTCGCGCTGCCGCGCCTCGCGCAGCCGCCCGCGCGCGTGCGGGACGCGTCGCGCGCGCCGGTGCGCCAGGATCTCGTCGGCTTCCTCGCGGTGCTGGTGGCGGTGGCCGCGGGCGTCGTGTTCACCCAGCGCCTGGGCGGCCCCATCGCCGGCTGGCTGCTGTCGCCGTGGTTCGGCGACGCGGTGGCCAGGGGCTCGCTGCAGGCCAAGTGGGTTGACCTGCTGGCGCTGCTGCTGGGCCTGGCGGCGACGTTGCCGCTGGCCGGCTTCGCGGCCCGCAAGGCGCGCTTCCAGACGCTGCTGGCGGGCCTGGATTCCTACTTCAGCCAGCCGCGCGCCTGGGCGTTCCTCGCGTTCATCGTGTTCTACAAGCTCACCGATGCCTTCCAGCTGTCGCTGCTGACGCCCTTCCTGCTCAAGGGCATGGCCTTCGGCCCGGCGGAGGTGGGCGTGGTCAACAAGCTGATCGGCCTGCTGCTGACGGTGTTCGGCGCGCTGCTGGGCGGGCTGGTGATGCTGCGCCTGCGGCTGGTGTGGTCGCTGTTCGTGTTCGGGCTGCTGCAGATGTCCAGCAGCCTCGCGTTCTGGTGGCTGGCCGTGCACGGCAAGGGCCAGATGGGCGGCTGGCTGATCCCGGCGTTCGACTTCGGCTTCGTCAAGCTGCTGCACCCGACGCTGGTGGACGGCGGCCTGCTGATGGCGGTGGCCAGCGAGAACCTGGCCAGCGGCATGGGCACCGCGGCCTTCCTCGCGTTCCTGATGAGCCTGACCAACCAGCGCTTCAGTGCCACGCAGTTCGCGCTGCTGTCGGCGTTCCAGTCGGTGGGCCGCGTCTGGATCGGCCCGCTGGCGGGCGTGCTGGCCGAGGCCATCGGCTGGCCCGCATTCTTCCTCGTCGCCATCGCGATGGGCGTGCCCGCGCTGCTCATGCTGTGGAAGCTGTGGCGCCCCATCGACGTGCTGGACGTGCGCCCTCAGGCCTCTTGAATCGCCGGCGAACGCATTCACCTGCGGCACAGTCCTCGTGCACGATCCCGTCTTGAAACCGCTGTCTTCCGATCTTCCCGCCGACCCGGCGCGCCGCCGCCTGCTCGCGGCGTCCGCCGCCGGCGCCGCGCTGGCGCTGCCCGGCGCCGCGGCGCTGGCCCAGCCGCGCGAGGGTGTGCAGGTGGGCCCGCGCTCGTCGTTCGAATCGCTGGTGCCGGCCTCCGAGATCGAGGCCGAAGCCGCGCGCGGCTACCGCGACATGCTGGCCCAGGCGCGCGCCAGGCACCTGCTGGCTGAGCCCGTGCACCCGCAGCTCAGGCGCCTGGTCTACATCTCCACGCGCCTGCGCCCGTTCGCGGGCATGTGGAACGAGCGCGCCGTGGGCTGGCAGTGGGAGGTCAACCTCATCGGCTCGCCGCAGGTCAACGCGTTCTGCATGCCGGGTGGCAAGATCGCGTTCTTCTGGGGCATCCTCACCAAGCTGAAGCTCACCGACGACGAGGTGGCGATGGTGATGGGCCACGAGATGACCCACGCGCTGCGCGAGCACGGGCGCGCGCAGATCGGCAAGGAGGTGGCCACCCAGGGCACCATCTCGCTGCTGGCCGGCCTGTTCGGCTGGGGCATGGCCGGGCGCCAGATGGCCGGCGTGGGCGGACGCCTGCTCACGCTGAAGTACAGCCGCGACGACGAGACCGAGGCCGACCTGATCGGTCTGGAACTGGCCGCGCGTGCAGGCTATGACCCGCGCTCCGCGCTGTCGCTGTGGCAGAAGATGGCGGCGGCCAGCAAGGGCGCGCCGCCGGCCTTCCTGTCCGACCACCCGTCCAGCCCGGACCGGCTGCGCACCATCGCGGCCAACATCCCGCGCGTGCAGGGCCTGTACGACCGCGCACCGAAGCCGGACGTTCGATATGGGCCGCCGATGACAGGCGGAAATTCCGGCAAGGGCTGACCTTGCGGCGGCCTGAAGAGGTGCGACCTCCCTCGGGCCAACTCGGTGCATTCGTCCGATTCCACGCCGTTTCCAGCTCGACATTAGGGGGGGAGCGCGCAGGGAGGTATGCACGTTGCCCCTGAGGGCCGTGACCTCGGTGCTCCTGGCGCTCGCGGGTCCGATGAATCCTGTCGCATGGGGCGGCGGACCAAACTTTTCGGAGTACCAGCAATGACTTCCCAACATGACCAGACCGGCCGTCACGACCAGCACAATCAGGCTGGCGCGCAGGGCCAGCAAGGCGCCCAACCGAGCGGCGGCCGCGGCTTCGCCGGCATGGATCGCGAGCGCCAGCGCGAGATCGCGAGCCAGGGCGGCCGCGCCGCGCACGCCAGCGGCAACGCCCACCAGTTCACGTCGGAAGAGGCGCGCGCCGCGGGTTCCAAGCGCCATGCGAACAACGCATCGCGCGCCGCCGCGGCCGCCAATCCCAACGCGCCCAAGAGCGATTCGTCCCTGAGCTGACGCGGTCCGTCGACCCGCGTCGGGGCGGGTCGACCGACCAGGTTTGCTGCAAACGCTACAGCAAAGCGCGGGCTCGTCTCGCGCTTTTGCATTTCCGGGCCGCCCGCGAGGCGGCCCTCGCCTGTGAGGATTCGTAAAGTCCTCGCCCCCCGCAGGGCACGAATGATAGGACGTCGTAACTCCGGATGCTTATCATTCGGCGATGCACATCGCCCTGATCGCGCACGACGCCAAGAAAGACCTGATGGTCACGCTCGCCCGTGACTTCGCCCCGTTCCTTTCCCGCTGCCACGTGATGGCCACCGGCACCACCGGCTCGCGCCTGATCGCCGAGGCCGGCATCGAGGTGGAACGCCTGCTCAGTGGCCCGCTGGGCGGCGACCTGCAGATCGGCGCCCGCCTGGCCGAGGGCCGGGTCGACGCGGTGATCTTCCTGCGCGATCCGATGACGCCGCAGCCGCACGAGCCGGACATCAACGCCCTCGTGCGCGCGTGCGACGTGCACGACGTCGTCTGCGCCACCAACGAGTCCAGCGCCCGCCACGTGATGAAGGCGCTGGCCGAGGAACTGGCGGCGCGGACCGCCTGAGGCCTGCATTCAGCCTCACGGGCCACAATCGTTGCGCGACGCAGCGGTGCGTCGGTGCAGAGGAATCGATGATCCCGTCCCCATCCGTCCGGCGCGGCGTGCGCGCCGCCGCCGCCGCGGCCGCCCTGGCCGCCGTCGCGGCATGCGGTGGCGGCGGTTCCGGCAGCACCACCACGACGACGTATGTCGACGCGAACACCTATTCGGCGGCCGCCGGCGCCTCGCTGTCCACACCCAACGAGAACACCGCCGTCACGCACCGTTCGCTGACCCTGAACGGCACGGCCATCGCCTACACGGCCACCGCCGGCCACCTGTCGGCGCTGTCGTCCAGCCAGGCGCCGGAGGCGTCGATCTTCTACGTGGCCTACACGGCGGACGGCGCGGCGGCGGCCACGCGGCCCGTCACCTTCTTCTTCAACGGCGGCCCGGGCTCGGCCACCGCGTGGCTGCACCTGGGCTCGTTCGCGCCCAGGCGCCTGGTCACCGGCGTTCCGGCCACCACGCAGGCGCTGCCCTTCCCGTACGTGGACAACGCCGAGAGCCTGATCGACACGTCCGACCTGGTCTTCGTGGACGCGGTGGGCACCGGGCTTTCCGAGGCCATCGCGCCCAACACCAACCAGACGTGGTGGGGCGTCGACCAGGACGCGGCGGTGCTGCGCGACTTCGTCCAGCGCTGGCTCGGCGTGAACGGCCGCACCGCCGCGCCGCTGTTCCTGTACGGCGAGTCCTACGGCACCACCCGCGTGCCGGTGCTCACACGCCTGCTCGAGACCGCCGGCCGGCGCGTCAACGGCGTGGTGGAGCTCTCGTCCATCCTCGACTACAACAGCAACTGCTCGGTCGAGGGCGGCGCGCCCACGGTCGACTGCGCGGGCTTCCTGCCCAGCTACTCCGCGGTCGGTTCCTGGTATCACCTGGCCACGGCGGTCGCGTCGGACTCCGACGCCGACATCGCCACGGTCACCCGCTACGCCGACTCGACATACGCCCCCGACGCCGCCACCTGGCTCGCCAGCGGCGCGTTGCCGCCGGCCGACCACGTGGCGGCGCTGGCCGCGTTCACGGGCCTGTCCGCCGCGATCTGGGACCAGCGCTTCGACATGGACTACGACACGTTCCGCCACCACCTGATCGCCAACACCACGCTGGGCGTCTACGACGGCCGCGTGTCGGCGCTGGTCGGCTCGCCGCTGGACGCCGCCGACGAGCCGTCCAACAGCTTCGTGGAGCCCGGGTTCACCGCCGCCATCAAGACGGTGCTGCCCGACGAGCTGGGCTTCACCACGCCGTCCACCTACGTGCTTTCCAGCGACGCGATCGACACCTGGAACTTCTCCCACAACGGCCGTTCCATGCCCGACGTGGTGCCCGATCTGAGCGCCGCGCTGAGCCTCGACCCGTCGCTGAAGATCCTGTTCCTGGGCGGCCACCACGACCTGATCACGCCGTTCCACCAGACCGAGCTCGACGTCGCGCGCCTGCCCGCCGGCGCGCCCGTGACGCTGCACTTCCATCCGGGCGGCCACATGACCTACCTCGACGACGGCTCGCGCCCGTTGATGAAGGCCGAGCTGGTGGCCTTCTACGCCTCGGCGACGGGAGCCCCGTGATGCGCGCGACGACCTTGTTCATGACGCTGTGGGCCACGGCCACGCTGGCCCAGGCCGCGCCACACCTCGACCCGGGCGCGCCGCCGCTGGCGACGCAACAGGCCGCCCAGGCCGAGAACCGCGCGCGACCGGCCTCGGTGGGTGCCACGCTGCAATCCGACGCCGAGCGCGCCCTGCGCGCCAGCTTCGATGCCGCCGACACCGCGCACCGCGGCACGCTCTCGCGCGAAGAGGCGCAGGCGGGCGGCTTCGGCTGGATCGCCAACCACTTCGACGCGATCGACACGCGGCGCGCCGGCCGCGTGAGCTTCGACGACGTGAAGCGCTACCTGGCGCTGCGCGACGCGGGAACGGCGACGAAGTAGTCTAGGGCCTGTTCACACTAAATGCGTGCCCGCGTGACCGCCAGAAAGCCCGCCTTCAAGGCGCGAGCGCGCCGACGTGGTGGCGCCACGGCAAGCGCTCGCAACGCGGAAGGCGGGCTTTCTGGCGGATCACCCGTAGGGCCGGCTGCCTGCGAAGCCCCAGGCGTCGTTGGCCGCTCCTTGCGGGCGTCCAGCCCGCCGCGTCGCGGCCGTCTAGCCTGGGGCTTCGCAGGCAGCCGGCGCGGGCACGCATTTAGTGTGAACAGGCCCTAGTGGGCTGTAACGATTGATTCGGGAGTGATGCGTCGGGCGATGTCGAAGTACTTCCACTTCACCGGCTTGGGCTGCTTGTTGTAATGACGGATGTAGCGCATCAACTTCCGTTTGAGGTCGGGC
>JABCYW010000079.1 GCA_013289985.1 Betaproteobacteria bacterium
CGCGGTGTGCCGGCAGCGGCGAGAATGGCGGCATGTCCGATCCGAACGCCCTCATCCCTCCCCCGTTGACCCCCGCCGGCGACGTGGACGCCGCACTCTCCGCCACCGGCTTCGCGGTGGTGGGCCCGCAGGCGATGGCGTCGCTGGTGGGCGCGCCGCTGTCGGCGCTGGATGCGTGGCTGCCGTACTGGAACAACCTGCCGCCCGACGCCTACCTGCTCGATGGCGGCAAGTACCGGCAGCGCCGCCACGGCGTGTTCGTGGTCGACGGCGAGCAGGTGAGCGCGGCACCGCCGCGGCCGCACTGGCAGCCGGTGGACTACAACGCGCTGCACGGCGGCATCCAGCGCCATTTCGAGGCGATCGAGCCCGGCCTGGGCGGCGATCCCGCGTGGCACCGGCTGCTGGCCACGCTGGCCGCGCGCGCCTCGGCCCTCAAGGGCGCGCAGCGCTGGTTCGTGGAGGCCCACACGTTTCGCATCGACACCGCCAACGGCATCGGCCGCCCCACGCCCGAGGGCGCGCACCGCGACGGCGTCGACCTGGTGAGCGTCACGCTGGTCGAGCGGCACGGCATCAAGGGCGGCGAGAGCCGCGTGTTCCAGGCGGCCTCCAGCGCCGGCCTGCGCTTCACGTTGTCCGAGCCCTGGACGACGGTGCTGCTGGACGACGCCCGCGTGATCCACGAGACCACGCCCATCCAGCCGCTGAAGGCCGGCGAGCCGGGCTGGCGCGACACGCTGGTGCTCACCTTCCGCGCCGGCGGCTTCCAGGGGCCCTGAAGGACGGTCGCCGGGCGATCGGCGTCACAATGCGCCGACCACATTCGACGATGGGAGTCCCATGACCGATAGCGCCGCTGCCGCCGACAAGGCCGCCGACAAGCCCAAGCAGACGCAACGCGACGCCGTCGAGCGCGCGCTGGCCGCCCCGCCCAGGCGCAGCACCGGGGCCATCAAGCTGGGCGGCAAGAAGCTGGAATTTTCCGTCGAGGGCGCATTCGTCCCGGTGCTCGATACGTCCCAGGGCGAGAAGCGCGGCGAGCCCCTGGCGGCCGTGTTCACGACGGCCTACCAGCTGGAGCGCAAGCCGGGCGACACGAAGCCGCGTCCGGTGTGTTTCGCGTTCAACGGCGGCCCCGGGTCGGCGTCGATCTGGCTGCAGCTGGGCGCGCTGGGTCCCAAGCGCCTGCGCATCGGCAACGACGGCTCGATGCTGCCGCCGCCCTACGAGGTGGAGGACAACCCGCTCAGCTGGTTCGAGCACTTCGACCTCGTGTTCATCGATCCGCCGCACACCGGCTACTCCATCACCGCGAGCGACGACGCGCGCAAGAAGATGCTGTCGGTGGACGGCGACGTGGCCTGCCTCACCGACGTGATCCGCCAGTGGCTGTCGCGCCACCAGCGCTGGACCTCGCCCCTCTACGTGGCCGGCGAGAGCTACGGCACGACGCGCGGCGCGGCCATCGCCGACAAGCTGGCGGAGCAGGGCGTGTCGCTGGCCGGGCTGATCCTGATCTCGTGCGCCATGGACCTGCAGTCCATCGTGTTCGAGGCCCGCAACGACCTGCCCTACGCGCTGTTCCTTCCGGCTTTTGCCGGGGTCGCCCAATATCACGGCTGCCTCAAGGGCCCGCAGTCGAAGTCGGCCGCGGCGGCGCGCGCGCTGGCCACCGAGTTCGTGGAATCCGACTACCTGCGCGTGCTGCATCGCGGCGCCGGCGCCACGCACGACGAGCGCGCCAGGGTCGCCAAGCGCATCGCCGAGCTCACGGGCCTGTCGGCCACGCTGGTGGAACACCGCAACCTGCGCATCGCCGACAACACCTTCTTCACCGAGCTGCTGCGCGACCGCGGCCAGATCGTCGGCCGCCTGGAGGCCCGCGTGGCCGGGCCGATGGCCCTCGCGCGCACGCACGAGTGGGACTTCGACCCGGGCATGGAATCGCTGGTGGGCCCGTACACGATGGCCGGCATGGGCTACTTCATCGGCACGCTCGGCTTCGATCCGGCGTGGCACTACGAGGTGCTGTCCATGGACACCAACAAGCACTGGAACTGGAGCCGCGGCGAGGCCCAGGGCAACTCGTTCTGCAGCACCAGCCCCGACCTGTCGCGCGCACTGCGGCGCAACCCGCACCTGCGCGTGCTGGTGGCCAGCGGCCACTTCGACCTGGGCACGCCGTCCACGGCCAGCGACTGGTCGCTCGCGCAGCTCGATATCCCGGCCGACGTGCGCCAGCGCGTCACCCACAAGTACTACGACGCGGGGCACATGATGTACACCCGCGACGAAGACCTCGCGAAGCTGAAGAAGGACCTCGCGGCGTGGCTTCCTTGACAATGCATCGATGAAGCCTCCGAAAAGACTGCAGCCCCTCGTCGACGAAGGGCTGATCGACACCGTCGTGCGCCAGCTCATGAGCGGCAAGGAAGCCATGGTGTTCGTCGTGCGCAGCGGCGAGGAGACCTTCTGCGCCAAGGTCTACAAGGAGGCCACGCACCGCAGCTTCCGCCAGGCCGTCGACTACACCGAGAACCGCAAGGTGAAGAACTCGCGCCAGGCGCGCGCGATGGCCAAGGGCACGAAGTTCGGCCGCGAGAAGCAGGAGGAGGCCTGGCAGAGCGCCGAGGTCGACGCGCTGTACCGCCTCGCGCGCGCCGGGGTGCGCGTGCCCCGACCCATCAACTTCCACGACGGCGTGCTGCTGATGGAGCTCGTCACCAATGCCGACGGCGACGCCGCCCCGCGCCTGAACGACTGCGAGTTCACGCCCGAGGACGCGCGCCGCCACCACGCGACGCTGGTCAAGGAGGCGGTGCGCATGCTCGGCGCGGGCGTCGTGCACGGCGACCTGTCGGAGTTCAACATCCTGCTGGCCGAGGACGGCCCGGTGATCATCGACCTGCCCCAGGCCGTGGACGCCGCCGGCAACAACCACGCGCAACGCATGCTGATGCGCGACGTCGGCAACCTCGCCGCGTTCTTCGGCCGCTTCGCGCCGGAACTGCGCCGCACCGAGTACGGCGCCGAGATCTGGTCGCTGTTCGTGGGCGGCGCGCTGACGGTGGAAACGCCGCTCACCGGCCGCTACGAACACAAGCAGGGCGCCGTCGACCTGCGCGCGGTGATGCGCGAGATCGAGGACACGCGCGAGGAAGAGAACGAGCGGCAGCGGCGCATGGCCGGCGATTGAGGCGTCGGCCGAGCCGCGCCGCGCCGTCAGCCGCGAGCCGGCGCGCTCGCCGGCGTGACGGCGTGCGTGGCGAGATCCACCGACCAGACGCGCCCGCGCTCGTCGGTGGCCAGCAGCGCGTGGCCGGACTTGTCCAGCGCGAGCGCCTTCACGTAGACCTCCTGGACGTCCTGTTCCTCGGCCGCGTCGTACTCGGTCTTGTACAGCTGGACCGTCCACAGGATCTTGTCGGTCTTGTCCTCGACGGCGGCGATCACGCCGCCGCTCTGCGTGAAGCCGTGGTCCTTGGCCCGGCGCATCTGTTCGTAGCGGACGCCCTTGACGATGACGGGCTTGACGGGGGCCGGGGCACGGCGCTTGGCGGATTCCATGGGGTGTTCCTTTGGCGGGGCGGACGCGGCGAGCGATTCGCTGGCCGAAGCCGGGGCTTCGATGGTGAGGACAAGGGCGGCGACGGCGAAGGCCGCGCCTCGGATCGATGCGTTCACGACAGCGCGGCCTTCACGGCGGCCTTGGGCACCGCGCCCAACACGTCGCCGCAGAAATACGCCCAGCTGTCGGCGTTGACGAGGGCCATGGCGGGCGGGAACGAGGTGCTCGGCTTGAGGCCGTCGTCGTCGTAACGCTTGTCCTCGGTAGCCACGAGCTTGTGGCTCAGCTCGTGCACGATCGTGAGCGCGCACAGCCACAGCTTGGGGATCGTGCCGAGGATGGTGCGCTTGCCGGTCTTGAGGAACAACTGGTAGATGTAGATGACCGGCATCGCGTCGCGCGAATTGACGGAGGCATAGGTGGAGTCGTAGTCACCGCTCGTGCGCAGCTTCGGGCGGTCGGAGAAGATCACCTGGCCCGAGTTGCAGGCAGCCGTGATCTTCTTGAATCCGGCCAGCAGCGTGGCGCGCACGCTGGCGACGTCCACATCGCTTGCGCCCTCCAGCAGGAACCAGCGGCGGATGGCGGCGTCGGTGGCGGCAGACTTGCCGCCGAGCTTGACCTCGGTGTCGGCGCTCCACTTGCGCGCGAGCTGCAGCGCGTCGGACATCATCTTGCGATTGGATCGGCCGAAGACCTCATCGTTCTGGGTCAGCAGGGCCGGCAGGTCCACCGCGCTCTTGCCGTCGAACAGCTCGAAGTCCCACTCACCGTAGCTCTTGGGCTGGTCGACCACCCAGATGCTCTGGTTGCCCTTCTTGGTGACCATGTAGAAGTGCTTCATCTGCTTGATGAGCGCCGCGCGATCCTGGAAGGCCGGCTTGGCGGACTGGCTCACGCGCACGATCTCGTCGCCCGCCGCCTTCGCGGCCGAGCCGTTGGCTTTCTTGCCGGCCGCCGTCAGCTTGTCGCGCAGGTCGTCGAGCACGGCGGACTTGCCTGGCGCCGGGCCATCCGGCAGCAGCAGTTCGCGCAAGCCCTTCTCGATCGCCGCCCAGTCGGCATGCAACTGGGGCGTCTTGAGCATGTCGACACTCTTCTCGTAGACCTCGCTGAACACGTTCATGAGCCGTCTTCCTCTTGACTGGTTGAGATGGTACTGCCTGGGTTCGGCAACCGGCGATCATAGGAAGTCGCGCTGGCGACGTCTCTCCCCAGGTCGGGGGCCTAGAATGGCCGCGTCGGCCCCGCAAGGCCGACAGCGTTCTCAGGGCGGGGCGAAATTCCCCACCGGCGGTATCCGCGATTCGTCGCGGGAGCCCGCGAGCGCCTTCGCGTCCTTTCGAGCGAAGGGTCAGCAGACCTGGTGCGATGCCAGGGCCGACGGTCACAGTCCGGATGAAAGAGAAACGCGAAGTGTGAGCTGCCGCATTGCCCGGTCGTCATGTCGCGGGCCGTGCGGCTGCTGCGTGTTCGCGCGCCCTGATTCTGGCAACCCACTCGTCTCGAGAGAGCACCATGAATCAGATGACTACCTCCCATCTCACGCCCGCCGCCGCGAGCCATCCGGCCCGCGTCGCGGTGATCTGTTCGTCGTGGCACGGCGACATCGTCGACCAGGCCAAGCATGCGCTGCTGGCCGAGTTCGCCCGAAGTCCGGCACCGCCGGGCCAGGTCGACCAGTTCGAGGTGCCGGGCGCCTTCGAGATCCCGCTGCTGGCGCAACGCCTCGCGCGCTCGGGGCGCTACGACGCCATCGTCGCGTGCGGACTCGTCGTCAACGGCGGCATCTACCGGCACGAGTTCGTGGCCACGGCCGTCATCGACGGACTGATGCGCGTGCAGCTCGACACCGGGGTGCCGGTGTTGTCGGCGGTGCTCACGCCGCGCGACTTCCACGAGCACGCCGACCACCTGCGCTTCTTCAGCGAGCACTTCGTCAAGAAGGGCGCGGAGGTGGCGCGGGCCTGCCTGGAGACGATCGCGGGGCTGCGCCGGGTCGACCTGGCGACGGCCTAGCCCTTCGCGGCGGCCGCGGCCTGCGCCATCGCGCGCTCCAGCGCCGGCGTCTCCGCGATCGTCGTGGCCGGGTCGGCCAGCGAACTGGCCGCGACGTGGCCGAGGGCGTGGCGCCAGGCCGCGAGCCGGCCCAGCGCGTCGGCATCGTCGGCGAGCGGCGCGGTGATCAGGCGGCCCAGCAGCGCGGCGGCGGTCTGGCCCAGCTTGCGGTAGCTCTCCCATTGCTCCTCGGTGAAGAACTGGTCGGCGGTGGTTTCCTGCGGGAAGGTGGCATGCGTGCGGGCGTACTGGCGCACGTCGGTGGCAAGCGACTGGATGAGGCGCGGCTTGATCAGCAGCATCGCCGTGCCCGCCCCGATGAACGCGTCGGCGGCGTCCGGCGGTGCGCCGGGCGGATAGGCCCACAGCAGCCGCATGCAGGCGTCGTCGGCGTACTCGCCGCGGCCCGGGGTGGCGTTGGTCAGCAGCGCGTCGGCCAGCGGCGCCAGCGCGCTCAGGGGGCGCAGCATGCGCGGCGTGAACTCGAAGAACTCGCAGCCGAAGTCGATGCGCGCGAGGCGCATCGCGTTCGCGACGTCCTCGCCGTCGTAGCCAGGATCGGCACCGTTGTCGCAGGCGATGACCAGGCCGACGCGGCGCCGCAGCAGCTCGTAGACGCCGAGGTTCTCGAAATGGCCGCCGTCGGAGAGGTACCAGTAGCGCGCGTAGCGCCCGCCGAAGCGGGCCATCAGTTCCGCGAACAGGTAGGTCTGGGTCTCGAACAGCCGCGAGACGCGGCGCGCGAGCGTCTCGCGCCACGACGCGCGCACCGGGGCGAGCGCGAGGGCGCCGGCGCGCCACCAGTACCCGAGCCGGACGTTGGCCAGCCCCAGCGTCAGCGACCTGCCCAGCGAGGTCTGGCGGCCGACGCCCGTGCTGAAGGCGGCGCCGGAGATGCCGATCCACTGGCCGAGCGACAGGTCCTCGGGCACCGACCAGTCCGCCTTCGGGAGCGGCCCGGGAGCCGCTCCCGGGCTCGCGGGCGGGGCGGCGGCGGGCGTCGGGACGCGGGGCACGAACTGGCCGTCGATCGCGTAGTGGCCGGGCGTCACGCTCATCGGGCGGCCGTGGCGGTCGCGCTGGACGAGCGGATCGGTGGGCGAAACCGTCTCGTTGAGCGTCACGTTGATCAGGTGCAGCGGCGCCCCGTTGCCGGCATCGTAGTAGCGGCCGAGCGGGAGATCGTCGGCGGGATGGGGATCGCTGATGCGGGTCCAGCGCGGATCGAGGTCGATGATGCGCTCGGCGTTGGTCGCGCCGAGGTAGGCGCGCGTCAGGCGCGAGGCGTACAGCGACTGCAGCGTCGACATGTTGATGAACTGGAAGCTGCGCGCCACCGCCAGGCCCACGGCCAGCATGAGCGCGGTGATCCAGGCCAGCGGCAACGCACCGTCGCCGGGGCCGGTCAGCGCTTCGGGCGCGACGCCCGCGGCCATGGCGACCACCGCCCAGGCCAGGCAGAACCAGACGACCGCCAGCAGCGCGAACAACGCCCCGCCCGCGGCCAGGGCGAGCGCATCCAGCGGGATGCGCTTCAGGACGCTCAGGTTGGACGGCTTGCCGGCGAACGACGCGAGCTGGCGCACGACGAGCAGCAGCGCGCCCGCGCCGGCGCCGGCACCGCCCACGGAGCTTTTCCAGTCGTCCCAGTGGGAGACGACGTAGTGCGAGGCACCGACGGCCAGCGCACCCACCAGGGCCAGCAGGGCCCAGCGCATGGCGTCCGCCAGATCCTTGGTGAGCATGACGCGCGTAGCCTGCATCAGGCCGGGCGCCGTGGCGCCGGACGCTTCGGACGCGCTCGCCGTGCGGGCCACGCCGACGGCGGCGAACGCCAGGTAGGCCAGCGCCAGCAGCAGCATCGCGGCGACGATGCCGAAGAAGCCGCTCAGGGGCCGCGAGGCGGCGTAGGGCGCCTGCAGGCCGGCCAAGTGCGCGATGAAGGCGGCGGCGCGCGGCTGCAGCGCGGCGGCGACCAGTCCGAGGAGGGCGGCCGTGCCGATGAAGAAGCCGGTCGCCCGGCCCCGCCACCAGGCTGATCCCTGCGTGGGCGTGTCGGCACGGGGCATCTGGCAGGCGAAGAACGCGAAGCCGACCGGCACGACCCAGGCCGCCAGCAGCACCAGCGCCAGGGCGGTGAATCCGCTGCCGGGGCCGGGCGGCATGAAGCCGGGAATCCAGGCGGGCGGCAGGTGATCCAGCAGGCCGCGCAACCCCGCGTCCGCCAGGATCACCGGGCCGGCGACCACCAGCAGCGCCAGCCCCAGCACCACGTGCAGGCCGCACCAGTTGCGGATCTGCATCGCGATCGCGTAGACGTAGTCGCCGGCGCCCGTCGGCGCCAGGTAGCGGCCGCTGTTGCGCAGCCACCAGAGCTGCTGGCCGGGCGCCGTGGCCTCGCCCTGCGCGGGGCGGGAGAAGCTGCCGGCCAGGAGCGCGTACGGATCGATGGTGGCGCGGGGAATGGTGACGCGCGCGAACAGGCTCATGAAGAAGGCGCCGATGTAGCCGCCGCCCGAGACCGTGGACAGCACGTCGACCGCGCGCAGCAGCCCGAGGCGCGCCAGCGTCTGCAGCACGCCCAGCGACGTGGTGGCGCTGCGGATGCCGCCGCCCGAGAGCGCCAGGCCGATCACCTGCGACCAGTCGGCGACCCCCGCCGGGAGGCCGCGACTGCGGCGGCGCGCCCGCACGCGTTCCAGTTCCTGGTCCGCCGCGGACTCCCTCCACGATTCTCCGTAGCTCTCGGCCATGCTGCCTCCTCCGTCCAACGCGTTTCATAACACGGGCACGGCGTGGAAGCTGACGCCGACCGGCGCGGCGGCCCATGCAAACTAGGGGCGGGTCCAGGCATTGCTGGCGATGCCGGGCTCGGTTCAAATCGGCGTTGCACATCACCGTGGGAGCGCCGGACATGCGATCGACGATGCTTGAACGTTGCGGGGCGGCTTGCCGGATCGCCCTGGTTGGCGCCTGCGGGCCCGCGGCGGCGATGGACGTCGCCGACGACGGCGGCAGCCTGCAGCGACTGGGCTACCTCGACCAGCTCCTGAGCCTCCTGTCGTCGTCCGCCTGGCATTTCATCGCCGCGGTGGGACTCCTGTCGCTGTTGATCGCCGTCATCCTGGAGGCGACGGCGGACCTGGGCATGCGCTTCACGGCCTACCGGCTCGCCATCGGCGAGAGCCTGGATGACCCGGAGGCGCCGTGGCCGAATGTCGGCATCGACCGCGCGATGCTGGACCTGCTGCCCGACGAGTTGGCAGCCCAGCTGGCCAGCTTGGCCAACGCCGTGCCCGCGACGGCGGAAGCGCGCCGCGTCTCGTTCAGGTACGCCTTGATGGGCCGTGATTTCGCCCGCGAGGAGATCGACGGCCTCGGGAAGCCCGATGGCGAGCCCGGTCTCGCGCAGCAGGCCCGACAGGCGAGACTCGAGCGGCAGCTCGACCTGCTCCAGGTTCGCCTGCGCCTGCGTTACCGGAGACTCGAGCGCGTGCTGGCCTTGGTCGCGAGCGGCGCAGTCGTCCTCCTGTTGTTTGCCGGCCTGAGTGCGCAGGGGTTGGCCACGGCGATGATGCTGATGACACTTGCCATCCTCATTCCGCTTGCCGCGGCGTTCATGGCCCCGCTGCTGCGCGAACTGCTGCGCAACCTCGTTCGCCGGTTCTGAGAATGGCCCGGCCCGAGATCCTGCCGGCCACGGGGCTCTACGCCACCTTGCGATGGGGCGGCTCGTCACGTCCGGCGCGTGTGGGCAGCGGCAACCCCTTCGCGTTCTCCAGGCGGCGTCCCCGGCTCATCCTGCTCATCCCCGGCTACAACGTCAGCGAGTCGCGGGCGCAGGGGGCGTTGTCCCACTTCGAAGGCAACCTGCAGGGCATCTCGGCGAGGCTCGCCGCCGACGTCGGCTGGCTGGTCTGGCGTGGCGACTGGGGCGTGCCTCGCCTCGGCGGCGTGGCCTACCCGTTCAAGGTCGCCCAGACCCGGCAGCTCGGCAAACTCGTCGCCGACTTCATCATCGAGCTGCGAAGAGAGTCCAGCCAGAACCGCGAGGTCGTCCTCGTCGCGCATTCGCTGGGATGCAAGCTGGCCCTCGAGGCCGTCGAGTGCCTGCGCGCCGCGGGCGTGCCGGGCAAGGGCGTGAAACTCTTCCTCATGGCTGCCGCCGTCGCGATCGACGAGGTGGATGTCGCGGGACGGCCGCTCTTTCTTGCGGCCCGCCATCCGGTGCAGCGCGGGGTGCTGCATTCGAGAAGCGATCTGATCCTGCGCGCGATGTTTCGCCTCGGCCAGGCCGTCGCGCCCGACGTGCCGTGGTGGTCGGGCGCCGTGGGCGTGGATGGCGAACCGGGGTCGGCATGGACGTTCAGCGAGCCGATGCCCGGATTCGGCCACAGCGCGTACTGGGGCCATCGAGACAGCGCCGAAAAGTTCGCGAACTTCATGGGCTCGCCGAATGCATCGACCGGCTCGCCCGTGCGCGACATCGCCCACCGCACGGGCCCGGGCGCCCGCGACCTGCCGACGATGGCGCCGCCGGTCAGGCGGCCGGGTCCCTGGAACGGCTGGACGCGGGGCGGGTGACGACGACGCGACAAACGGGCGCCGGCCTCGTCATCCCGCCACGCGCGGCAGCGTCAGCACGATCGTCACCCCGCCCGCCACGTTCTCCGCCGTCACCGTGCCGCCCATCTTGGCCATGTAGGTCTTGGCCACGAACAGGCCCTGGCCGCGTTGCGGGGCCTGCGCCTCGCCGACGCCCTCGTGCGCGCCCGAGACGCCGTACTCGAAGATCCGGTCGATCAGCTCCGGCGGGATCGCGTCGCCCTCGTTGTGCAGCTCGACGATCGCGCGCGCCTCGTCCACGCGCAGGCGCATCGTCACCGGCGTGTCCGCGCGGCGATGGCGCTGCGCGTTCTGCAGCACGTGCGTGATCACGTCCTCCAGCGGATACTCGTCGGCCCGCACCACCACGGGCTCGCCGGGGCCCTCGTAGCGCACGTCGGCGATGCCCGCGTGCGGCGCGTTGGCCGCCACCTCGGCGAGGAAGGCGTCGAGGTCCAGCGTGGCCAGCTGCAGCGTGGTCGACTCGAACGCCTCGCTGGGCGACGCGCTGCCGTACAGCACGCGGATGGCCTGCTGCATGCGCAGGATGTAGCGCCGGCTGGCGTCGTCGGGCGCGCCGTGCAGCGCGATCAGCGACTGCAGCGGCGACATGATCTCGTGGCCCACGGCCATCCACTGGTCCTTCTCGCGCTCGGCGCGCAGGCGCTCGCGCCGCATGCTCTCGTCCACGCGCTGCATCAGCTCGGCGAGGTTGCTGGCCAGCACGCCCAGTTCGTCGGGGCCGCGCAGGTCGGCCACGTCCAGCGTCGACCAGCGGCGGCTGCCGTCGCCGTCCGCCGTCAGCGCGGCGGTGGCGGCGCGCGAGCGCTTGGTGAGCATCGTGATGCGGCGGATGATCGTCCACTCGATGGCGCCCCAGGCCAGCGCGAGCGCCAGCAGCATCGCCACCACGAACCACGACACGCGCGTGGCCACCAGCGCGAGCGCGCGGTTGGCGCTGCGCTCGTCGCCGAAGCCGTGCAGCTCGTAGCTGCCGGCGGCGGTGCGGATGGTCTCGGTGGCCTCGATGGGCACGTCCTGGTCCTGCACCGGCAGGCGGCGCAGCAGGCCGCGCACGGCGTAGCCCAGGAAGTCGTTGACGGCCTGCGGCACCCAGCCCGAGGTCGGCGGCACGGCCGGCGCCGCGCCCTTGATCGTGGCGAGCGGCTCGGCGGCCTTGCCGTCCAGCTTGCGCAGTTGCAGCGTCTCGCCCGGCAGCAGCTGCGCGCCGAGGTCGGCGAGCGAGAAGGGCGCCGTCGCGCCGGGCCGCGCGCTGTCGAACAGCGGCGCGGCGTCGCCCGGCGCGAGCCACTGCACGCGCACGTCGATGCGGTTCATGTCGGCCGGCGGCCACACGGGGTGCGGCGAGATGACCACGTCCTCGTGCAGCAGCTCCACCGGGAGGCGCACCGAGAAGAACGCGCGGCGCTCGCAGGCCTCGGGCGCCTTGCCGTCGTCCAGGCACGGGCCGCCCTGCCACAGCCAGCCGCGGAAGTCGCGCACCGGGCGCGTCAGCACGTTGCCGTCGGCGTCTTCCGCGAAGCCGGTGAGGCGGCCGCGCAGCACGTTGACGGCGGTGGCCGGCTCGGGCTCGAACGGCGCGATCCAGGCGTAGCGGCGGCCGCGCAGCGACACGTCCACGCGCAGCCGGCTGGACAGCGAGAGATCGTGCTCGCCGGTCTCGTGCGCCACCGGCGGCGGGCTGGGCGCATGCCCCACCACGTACACGAAGCCGCCGGCCCACGGGTTGCTGCCGAGGGCCACGCACAGCGCCGCGTCGCCGGGATACTGGCGCGTGCAGCCGGCCATCTCCACGGCCTGCTCCACCTTGTTGTGGTCGTCGAAGTCGAGCGCCGAGAACGGCAGCACCAGCGGATGCACCGCGGCCGACGGGCCCGAGGCCGCCGGCGCGGGCGGGTTCAGCAGCGCGAGCTGGCCGGCCGGATGGCGCAGCTGCGCGGCCACCTGGCCCATGGTCTTTGCGAAGCCCTCGCGGTAGCTGCGATGGCTCAGCTCCTTCTCGTCCTGCAGCACCGACAGCGCGATGGCCACGGTGGCCACGGCCAGCAGCAGGAACACGCCGCGGAAGAACAGCCGCAGGCGGAAGAACGCGAGGCCGGGCCAGCGCCAGGCGGCGAGTCGCTCGCGCCAGATCGTGGTCACTTCGGCGTCGTGGCCAGCCACTTGAAGCCGCGCATGGGAACGCTCTCGATCCCTTCGAACGCCGGATCGATGTCGCGGAACGCCTCGCGGATGGTGCTGATGTGCTTGCGCACGTTGTCGCGGTTGCGGCCCGTCTTCACCACCTGGAATAGGTCGTCGTAGGACACCACCTCGCCGCGGTGCGTGTGCAGCGCGGCCAGGATGCGTTGCGCCGTCAGCGGCAGGTTCACGCGGTGGCCGCGCCACAGCACGGCGCCCTGGCCCAGCGGATCGATGCTCAGTTCCTGGTCGACGGCGGTGGTGGCGCCGCCGGCCTTGGGCGCGGGCCTGTCCTTGGACGCGCGCAGCATCTCCAGCACGGTGTCGATGAAGTCGGACTCCTCGAAGGTGGTCTTCTGCAGGTAGTCCCAGGCGTCCAGCGCCTTCATGATGCTGCGGTAGATGGTGGCGGGCATCGCCGAGACCACCAGCACCGGCGTGCCATGCTGCTTGTTGATGGCGTTGATCAGCGCGACGCCGGCGTGGCGCTCGCGGCCCAGCTCGATGTCCATCACCACCAGGTCGTAGCGCTCGCGCGCGATCGCGGTCTCGGCCTCGTCGCGCGTGAACCACTGGTCGACCTGCAGGCCCGGGCGCGCGGACAGGATCCAGCCCTTGAGCTGGTCGCTCGTCGGTGGGTCGTCTTCGATGATCGCGACGCGGGTGGTGTTCGACACGGTGGCTGGCCTTTCGGTGAGGGTGCGTCGATTATCCGGCGGCCCCGGCGCCACGGACGTGAAGGTTTGCTCCGATGCCCGGAACGCACTCCCCCCGGCGCGTCGTTGAACGCTAGTCGTGCGCTCGAAAGAATGCGTCCACACACCGAGGAGAGAACGACATGACCGAAACGCACATCCCCATCGACGACGACTTCACGCCGCCGCCCAGCCCGCTCGAACGCCTCGTGGCCCGGTTGCCGCGCGTGCGCCCGCTGCCGCTCGCCGCCGGCGCCGCCGTCGTCGCGCTGGCCTGGGGCCTGTGGTCGCACCCGCCGCTGCGCAACGTGCCCAACGGCGACGTGGGCGTGCGCATGAACCGCATGAGTGGCGACGCCACCATCGTGCGCGCCGGTACCGCGTTCGTGTTCCCCGGCCTGCACGACCTGCGCGTCTACGACCTGCACGAGCAGACATTCCACCCGGCCGACAGCGCGTCGGCCAGCGGCGGCGCGCCGTTCCAGTCGGTGGAGGGCCTGTCGATCGGCGTGGACATCGCCGCGCACTACGCGCTGGATCCGGCCCGCATCGCCACCATCGCCCGCGACCTGCCGCCCGACGTCGACGGCGACGTGGTGGCCCCGGCCGTGCGCGGCGTCATCTACCGCGTGTTCACGCGCTACACCGTGCGCGAGATCTACTCGTCCAAGCGCGCCGAGATCCAGCAGGTGATCGAGGGCGAGCTGCGCCCCAAGCTGGCCGCCAACGGCATCGTGCTGCGCGACGTGCAGATCGGCAAGGTCGACCTTCCCGCCGACTACAGGCGAGGCATGGAGGCCTTGCTCGCCGAGGAACTGGCCAGCGAGAAGATGCGCTTCACGCTCGAATTGAAGGACAAGGAGGTCCGGCAGGCCGAGCTGGAGGCCGAGGCCGACAAGGTCAGGCGCCAGAAGGCGGCCGAGGCCGCCGGCCAGGAGCAGATCATCGCGGCCAAGGCGCAGGAAGAGGCGATGGCCCACGTGCTGCCGTTCAAGCAGAAGCAGATCCAGCAGCGCCAGCTGGAGGCCGAGGCCGACAAGGCGTCGCGCATCAAGACCGCCGAGGGCACGGCGGAGGCGCGCCGCATCGAGGCCGCGGGCGAGGCCGACTCGCGCAACAAGCTGGCCGATGCCGAGGTCTACCGCATGGACAAGGTGGGCAGGTCCACCAGCGAGCAGATGGCGCGCGAGGGCGCGCTCATCACGCGCCATCCGCTGCTGATCCAGAAGACGATGGCCGACAAGCTCTCCGACAAGGTGCAGGTGATCATCGCGCCGCCGCCGGCCGATGGCGGCTTCATCGGCTCGACGCTGCTGGGCACCCGCAACACGGCGACCGCTTCGGCCAAGGCCGCCGCAACCGACGACGCTCCGCAGGAGGGCCAGCAATGAGAGTCCGTACCGCCCGTGGCAGCGGCCAGATCGGCTATCGCCCCACGCGCCGCCGCCACGACTTCGGCTATCCGCACCGCGACGGCAACCCGGCGCGCACGCTCATGACCTGGGTGCTGGCCGCGCTCGCGGCGGTGGCGTGCATCGTGTTCCCGCCGGCGGCGCATGCGGCGCCGGCCCCGCGCTACGCCCTCGTGGTGCAGGACGCGCTGCCGCTGCGCAGCGGCGCGAGGAGCGCCGGAGCGCCGGAGCGCCGCTGGCGTCGCTGAGCCAGGGCGAGCTGCTGGAGGTGCGCGGCGAACGCCTGGACTACCTGCAGGTGTGGGACCTCACGCGCGAGCGCGGCGGCTACGTGCGCGCCGGCGCGGTCCGCGTGCTCGCGCTCACGCCCGACGAGGCGCCCGAGCTGCTCGCGCTGGTGCGCTTCCTGCGCGATCGCGGCGGCTCCGAATCGCTGGGCCTGGGCCTGGCGGCCGCCTACCTGAAGGCCGCGCCCGCCGGCAGCATCACCGCCGAGGCCTTCGATGCGATGGGCACGATGGCCGAGCGCCTGGCCTGGCGCGCCAACGTCGCGGCCGCCAACGCGGCCAACGCGCCGGTGCGTCCGGGCGAGCCGGGCATCGCCGCGCAGCTGGAGGTGGCGGCCAGCCTGGGCATCCACTACGCGAGCCTGGAGCGCGACGGCCATGTCTGGCTCTGCTACGACGGCGATGCGTTCCGCCACGTGGCCGCGCTGCAGCCCACGCCGGAGCAGTCGGCGCGCGCCGCGCTGGCGCTGACGCGTCCCGACTGCATCGCCGACACGCTGCCCCCGCTGCAACGCTGGCAGGCCGACACCGCGCGTGCGGAGCTGCTCGCGCGAGTGCCCCAGGCCGGCCTGCCGCCGTACGTGCGCAACCGCATCCGCCTGCGCCAGGCCGGCGTGTGGGCCACGCTCGCGTTCGAGGACAGCCGCCGCCTCGCCGTCGAAGGCGGCGCGCCGCCGGCCGGCCTGCCCGACGCCACGGCCAGCGACGTGCTCGCGGCCGGCAACGCGGCGCTGGAGGCGCTGGCCGGCGTCGACAAGGGCCAGCTGGCCGACGACGACCAGTCGGCCTGGACCGACGCCGCCATGCGCGTGGGCGCGTCGCGCTGGGCCGCCGAGCCGGTGTTCGCGCCGGCCGCGAACGGGCTGCACGTGCTCGCGCAGCCCGGCCAGCCGGGCGAGACCTGCGTGCTGCTGCTGGACGCGAAGCACGGCGCCGACCATCCGCTGGCGCGCCGCTGCACCTTCGGCACCGTGTGGACGGCGTCGGCGCGCGTGAACCCGGAGTCGACCGCGCTGGCGCTGGCCGTGCAGCCGCTGGCCACGTGGCGCGAGCTGTGGATGTTCCGCGCCACCCCGGCCGGCTGGACGCTGCAGGTGCTGCCGCCGTCCACCGAGGCCTCGGGCGTGGGCTACGTGGAATTCGCCGGCTGGGTGCCGGGCACGGGCCAGGTGCTGGCCGCGCGCGAGGTGCGCGATCCGCAGCACGCGAACCGGTTCGCGCGCACCTACGAACTGCTCGATGGCCAGACGCTGGCCACGCGGAAGGCGGCCGATGCGCCGGCGTCGCTGAAGGCGTTCCTGAAATTCCAGGACCCGGCCTGGAAGCGCGTGACCGTCAGCCTTCGCTGAGGGGAACGTACTTGACTTCGTTGCCGATCGCGTAGAAGTGGCCGCCGGCGATGTGGTGCAGCGAGCGCAGCGAGTCGTCGGCATCGTCGAAGTGCCAGCGGCCGTCGCGGAACACGCGGTCGTCGGCCCAGGCGGCGACGACCTCGCCCAGGAACAGGTCGTAGGCCTGCTCGTTGTGCGGCTCGGGGATGCGGCGGCACTCCAGCCACGCGATGCAGCCCTGCACCAGCGGCGCGCCGGTGGCCGGGCCGGGCTCGGCGGCGGCCAGCACGTCGCTGAACTTCTCGACGTCGCGGCCGCTGACGCTGCCCACCTGGCCGGTGAGGGCGGCGATCGCCACCGACGGCACGGCCAGCACGAAGCGGCCGCTGGCCTCGATGAGGGTGCGGGTGAAGGTCTGCTTGTCCAGCACGACGGCCACCTTGGGCGGCGTGAAGTCGAGCGGCATGGACCAGGCCGCGGCCATCACGTTGCGGCGGCCGGCGTGTTCGGCGCTCACCAGCACCGTGGGGCCGTGGTTCAGGAGTCGCGTGCAGCGATCTAGGGGAACGGATTGGCGCATGCGGCCATTGTCTTCGCTGCGGCGCGAGCTTGCACGAGCCTGGGGCGTTGACCGAATTTGAACGGGGCCTTCGACCTGGCTGCATGGAGGAAGGGTCCGGCCGGGCGACACTGGTTCATCCGCGCCGCATCGGTCGGCGCGCCCGTCCCACTTCAACCGAACCAGGAAACGACCATGTCCGAAGCCCTCAACGATGCCGCCCTGAAGCAGCTGTTCCTCGACGCCCGCACCTTCAACAAGTTCCAGCCGCGCCCCGTGGCCGACGCCACGCTGCATTCGCTGGTCGACCTGATGAAGTGGGCCCCGACCTCCATGAACTCCCAGCCGGGCCGTATCGTGTTCGTGCGCGGCGCCGAAGCCAAGGCCAAGCTGAAGGGCGCGCTGATGGGCGGCAACGTCGACAAGACCATGGCCGCCCCGGTCACGGCCATCGTCGCCTACGACACCGAGTTCCACGAGCACCTGCCCACGCAGTTCCCCGCGATGCCGGGCGCCCGCGACATGTTCCACGGCAACGCGCCGTTCATCGAGTCCACCGCCTTCCGCAACAGCAGCCTGCAGGGCGCCTACCTGATCCTGGCCGCCCGCGCGCTGGGCCTGGACGCCGGCGCGATGAGCGGCTTCAACAACGCCGCCGTCGACGAGGCGTTCTTCCCCGAGGGCAAGTGGAAGTCGAACTTCCTCGTCAACCTGGGCTACGGCGACGCCTCCGGCAACTGGCCGCGCGGGCCGCGCCTGCCGTTCCACACGATGGCGCGCATCGACTGAAGCCGCCGTCGCTTCGAACGTGCAAGGGCCGCCGCGTGCGGCCCTTTTGCTTGCAGCTGTTGCGCCGCCGTTGCGCAACCCGGCACTTTCGCACGTCACCGGGCGTGCGGGCCGGTACATCTCCCGTTACATTCTTTTGTCCGTTCCCGAAGAAGGGACGCCGAAAATGGTGACGGCTGGGAGGCCGCTTGAACGACGTCGCACGCCTTTTCCTCGAGACCTACGCCCGTGGTGGCGAGGTGGCGGGCGGCTGGAAGTTCGGCAAGGCGCTGCAGCAGGCGCAGCTCGACCTGTCGGAGGAGAGTCTCGAGCGCCTCGACCTGCTGCTCAAGGCCATCCGCGAGCGCGCCAGGCCGGTGCACGACGAGTTCCTGGCCGACCCCGAGAGCCTCAACTTCCTGTCGCTGCTGGCCTTCACCCTGATGGCGGTGCTGAGCCGGCGCACCGGCGTGCACATCGAGTGGCACGACACCGCCTCGGCGCGCCGCGCCACCGCCGAGTGGGCCAACATCTCCGACACGCCGTTCACGCGCCTGGTGGCGCTGGCGCCCGACCAGGGCCTGCTGTTCCTGCCGCTGGTGTGGGTGCACGACCGCGTGTTCGACCTGGGCCTGGGCCAGGTCGCCACTGCGTCCGACTACCTGCTGAGCGTCGCCCAGGAGCTCGAGTACGACCTGCCGATGGCCTGGTGGAACGCGGCGCGCGTGCTGGGCGTGACCGCCAGCGCGATGATGGGGGCCGTGGCCGAAGGGCGTCCGGCGCTGCCGCAGGTCACGTGGCAGCACCCGCGCGGACATCGCGTCAACACCACCACGCTGGCCTTCGAGGGCGAGGATGCCGTGGCGCGTGGCGAGGCGGCTCTCGAGCACAACCCCGAGGGCGCGCTGTGGAAGGCCTTCGCGTACCCCACGTGGATCAACTCCTCGGGCAAGCGCGTCGAGGCGATCTCGGTGACGGTGCGGACCTACGGCCAGTCGCCGCTGCGCCTGCGCATGGCGTTCCGCCACCAGCCCGCGGTCGATGGCAGGCCCTTCGCCATCCTCGATCCGTCGGTCTGGGAGTTCAACGTGCCGGAGGAGCAGTTCCTGCGCCTTTACGCGGCGGTCAAGCGCGGCCTGCACGCCGAACGCTGGCCTTCGGGCAAGGGCTGGCCCGACTTCTACCAGGGCCGGCGCGAGGTGCCCTCGCTGCTGCCCGCCGCCGTCAACGTGCAACCGAGCTACGCCACCGGCGAACAGGTGCGCGTGGGCGACGCGGTGCTCATCGACGGCGGCCTGCATCCGGGCCGCGTCATGCAGGTCGTGCCCGGCGCCGACGGCCACATGGCCTGCGTATTCAAGGACGCGCGCGGCCTGCGCCGCAGCGCGACGTCGATGCAGCTCCAGGACGGCGTGATCTTCGTCGCGCGCAGCCCCGCCGACCACGGCGAGGCCTGCATCGCCTGGCTGGAGCAACGCATCCGCCAGCCGGCGAGCGGCCGAGCGGCGGCAGCGCCGCTGCTGACGCCGGCGCACGCCTGCTTCGCGCTCGGCAACCTGCTGTGGCAAGGCATGGGGATCGCGCGAGACCAGGCGAGCGCCAGGCAGCTCTGGCAATCGGCCGCCGACGCTGGCAACCCCGCGGCCGAACTCGCGCTCGCGGTGATCCATCTCGAGGGCGACACCGTCAAGGCCGACCCGGCCAAGGGCATGGCCCTGCTGCGCAGCGCCGCCGACAAGGGCCACGTGCCCGCGATCGCGCGCCTGGGCCAGGAGCTGGAGACGGGCCTGCGCACGCCCGGCGACGTGGCCCAGGCCGTGCGGCTGCTCACGCGCGCGTCCGAGGCCGGCAACGCCCACGGCACCTATCGCCTGGCCTGGATGCACCGCATCGGCAAGGGCCTGCGCCACGACATGGCGCGCTGCGTGTCGCTGCTGTCCAAGGCCGCCGCCGGCGACTTCGCGCAGGCGCAGTACGAGCTGGCGATGCATTGCAGCACCGGCGACGGCGTGCCGCAGGACGACGAGCGCGCCGCCTACTGGCTGGAGCGCGCCGTGCAGCAGGACCACGGCGAGGCGTTGATCATGCTGGCCGGGAAGTACGAGCGGGGACGCGGCGTGCCGCAGGACCTGGAGCGGGCCGTGGCCCTGTACAGGCGGGCGGCGGACAGGAAGATCCCGGCCGCCTGGTACCACCTGGGGGTATTGACCGCCGACGGGCGCGGGCTCGATCGCGACCTGCGCGAGGCCATGCGCCTGATGTCGCTGGCGGCGAAGGACGGGGTGCGGGACGCCAAGGACCAGCTCGAGGACATCGAGCTGGCGATGACGCGGGAGTCGCGCGGGTGAGGACGATCGGAGAAATGGGAAGCGGTGGCGATCTGGGACAACGAGGTACGGTGGCGTGCGGAGGGTGAGCTGCCATGTTGAGAAGGTACGAGACGCTCGCTCGACATCTCGCCTCCTGAGCGAGGCGCGAAAACCGTGAGCGCCGATCAGAAAGCACAAAGGAATCAAGCGCCCTGGCGTGAACTGTTCCGGGACTCGCCGGGGCTCGGTAGCGTGCTGGTGACCGATGCGCTCGCGACACTGGCCGAACTCGCCTCCGCGGTCGTCGTTCCCTGGTGGATCACGACGCTGGGAGGCACGGCTGCCATCGCCGCCTACGGGATCGCGCTGGCAGCTGCCACGTTGATCGTAGTTCCGGCCGTCTCCCCATTTGGCGATCGCTTCTGCAAGGCTAGCCAGATGCGCAACGGCCTCGCGGGACTCGCTGTGGTGTCATTCGCGCTGGCCTGGTGCTCGACGCGTACGTTCGCGCTGCTTCCCGTCATGGCCCTTGTCCTGGCCAAAGTCCTCGCGAGGGCGTTCGTCGAGCCGGCTCAATCCGCGATCCTGCCCGAACTCGTTGCGCCGCCGAAGTTGCCCCAGGCCATTCGACTCCAGAAGACATGCCGGGCCATCAGCGGCGTACTGGGGCCGATGCTGGCCGGGGCCCTGCTGAGCCTGGCCGGCGTGCCGCCGACGATGGCAGCGTGTGCCGCGTTGACCTCGCTTGCCGCCATCTCGGCGTTGCTCATTCCGCGTGCACGCGGCAAGCAAGTAGGAATCCGAATGCGCGACTGGTGGCAAGACCTTCGCATCGGTGCTCGCGCGAAGTGGGGCGTGCCGATGGAGCGTGGCTGGACGATCGTCAACTTCGTCGTCTGGATCTTCCAGGGGCCCGCTGTCGGCATCCTCATTCCAATCAAGGTCCACGCGCTTGGACTGACAGGCAACTGGCTCGGCGTGGCCATTGGTGCCCTCTCCGTCGGCGTCCTGGTCGGCAGCTTCATCGGATCCAGCCTGCTGGTGCGTCGCTTCGGCCGCTACCGCGTGCGCATCGGCCTGGGCTGCCTGGAAGGCGTATGCCTGGCCCTGGTCGGCTTTGCGACGTCTCCTTATGCGATGGCTGCCGGACTCGTGCTGGCCGGATTCTGCAACGCCTCGATGGCACTGGTGGGCGCGACGCACCGTGCACTGGCGATCCCGAAGTCCTACCGCGTCCGCATGCTTGCCAGCGGGTCGGTGTCAACGCAGGTAGCCGGCGCCATCGGGCCGGCCCTGGTGGGCGTCGCACTCGCCCGTTGGAGCGTCCCGGTCGTCTACGCGACCTTTGGCGCGTTGATGGCATCGTCCGTGCTTGGCTTCCTGCTGGTCCCCCGCTTCAAGGAGTTTCTGACGCTCGAACACGAGCACATCGAGGATTGGTACGCCCTGCAGTACCCGCATGTCTTTGTTTGATGGTGCGAATGGCTGCTTGGCAGGGCGGCTGGGGTCCTGCCGGCCTTCGGACGCGATGTCCGGTCTGGAGTTCCACGAGGGCCGGGCAGGCGCGGGACGAAGGGCCCAGGCGACGTCGGCTCTCAGAGCGTTCCGGTCGTTCGTGGCGCCTGGCGGCACAAAAACCGGCCTTCGAGGCTTCGGTTGAATGTGTTTGAACGCCGCACGGCCGGTGTCCCTGTCGAACGACCGCTTGCCGGCGCGGCGCATGTCGCAGAGCGACCCATCTGCGACATTCGCATAGCTGAATCCGATGCCGGAAAGCGGTCGTCCAACACCGCGAGGCATCGCAAGCTCTCCTTGTCCGTCCTACTCGCTCTGCAAGGTTGTGGAATTGAGCCATCCCTTGCCGTGGAAACTGGAGCCGGAACGGTCTGAACGGGGTGACCGTACCTCAACGAGACGAGCCGGGTGTAGCATCGACTGCTCACGAGCAGCACGAATCGCAGTGCGCAACCTCCCACTGATTGAGCGCGCGTCCATGTTCCGCAAAGAGCCAGCTTCGCCATGCAAGTCCGCAAAGAGCCGCCGTGCATTGACAGCGCTAATTTGCGTCCTAGTTGGCGGTTGTTCGCGGTACACCGAAGAACCGAACGTTCTCGATCCGGCCTATCAAGATCGCCGTGTAGTCGTCTATCAGATTTGTGCCGCAGCCGCTCCAATGGACATTGTCAATGTAGAAACTGCTAGCGTTCGGCCACCCAATTTCGGGGGAAATTCTCTTGGCGGCGGCGCATACGGACCGACGGGAAGAACCACTTCTAGCCAGCCCGTGTTCGAGGTAGGTGGCGATCGTAGGCAGGTCGACCTGACGGCAATTGTGGTGTACGCCCACGACTTAAAACGGTCCCAATTCCTGTTCTTCTGGAAGCACGCTCCGCTCGAGGATGGTTGGACTCCGTGGGAAGACGCGGAGTCCGAAAACCCTATAAGTGAAGACATCGCCGGCAGGATCATTGGAGCCGATGCCGGTCTCCGACCGGTTTTCCGCGCACCGGTGAACCATGACTTTAAGCTTCGGTTTCGAGCAGCGCGGTTCAGGGACTATCGGGCCCCATCGCAGCGACGTGAGGATCGATCTGCAGAAGAGATCATTCCCCCATGCTAACTAGCACCTGATGCGGTGCTCGAGGTAGGCATCCCGAAAGCGGTCGATTGCCTACGCTGGCTTCTGGCCGACTGTCGACGTCCGGTGTGTATGCAACAGCGTCCCCCGCGTTGAGGCGCGCGGCCATTTAACCAACTAGCGCTCGGGGCCTTCGAACTCGTCTCCCACACCCCCAGGGACAAATTCATGCAGCGATGACGCGCCGCCCTTTTGCGAGAGTAGCAATTGGTCGCGCATTCGACCTTCCACGAAGCCCAAGAAAGGGACAAGGTGGTCGTCGTCAGTCGACACCAGTTGGGAGCCGTCGATGATCGCGCCGAGATCGAACGCGATGTTCGTCACCAGGTCTCGAAGTTGTTTGCCCCGGATGCCTGCGGTCTCGAGCCGCTGACGGACGCTGCGAACGACCTCCGCCATGAGAAGCGCTTGATATTCCTCGTAGTCGCCGTCTCCATCCTCGTAAACGATCTCCATCGATCCTCCCAAGATCACGTTCCGAATTGAGCCAGCCTGTTCCGGGTGCTAGCGATGTGGTCCGAAAACCGGAGCCGAGCAGCCACCTCCAAAGCAGTCTATCGCGAGCGGCAGCTTCTGGCGGCGGCAACCGACTGAGGGGTACCATCGTCAGGCGTCGCCTTGCTCGGCGTATGCGTCGGCCGCGCGCTTCCAAGTCGGACGCTGATCCAGGTAGAACTTGCTGTCCAGGCCGCAAAACGGATCCCACTGCTCACGCCGTTGCCCGGTGGCTGCTTGAGGCAGCAGGCTACAACGCGCTTCGCGATTTCGCGGGTAGCTTCGCCCGAAGGTCGACATAGCCTTCTCTAACAGCGCTGCCCATTCGAGCATTCCGATGGCCCGAAAACCCTCCAGCGCTTCAGGCGCGAGTACGCCTGTGGAATTGCAGAAGAACTGATGAAAGCCGCCGTTGCACACCTCCGACTGGCACCAGTGAGCAGCAATTAGATGCCCGACTTTCCGAGGAACCCTTGAGAACGTCCCGATGAACCTCTCCGGGCTGCCGTAGATGTCAACGGTCTCCCAGAACGGTTCGACGACCTCCCAGTAGCTTGTGTGCGTATTGCCCATGCAACCAGCTTACCCGGAAGCAGCCATTCGCGACAGGCCGCTTGTGGCTGGCGGCGGGCGCTCGCACGTTGGCAGCGCCGTGCGCGAAGTTTAAGCGTCGCCGGCGACGCTCGGAATGCGTTCTGCGCTGCACATCGCGCAGAACCTCGCTTGTGGAGTTCGAAACGGCTTGCCACACGACGGGCAGGGAGGGCCATAGATGCTGCGCCTGTGGTGCCAGAGCGCGTTGGGGTTCGTTTCCTTGAACCCGGTTAGGCGCTCGTAGACTTCCAGAGCATCGCCGAGTCCCTTCTCAAGTGCCTCCTGCAGCGAGCAGTTGTGCCGCTGCCGATAGCTCTTGATTCGCTCCACCGTGTCCGTCAAGTGTGGCGACAGCGCCGCCCATTCGACCTCGGTCAGCATAGGAATGTCGATGCGACAGCGCCAGCAGTAGATGGTCTCGGGCATTCTTGAGCTTGGATTGGCGAAGCGCGTCGATCGTGGCCACCGTTCAGTATGCCCAATCTTGCTCGGAAGCAGACTGTCGCGACCGGCCGGTAGTGGCCGTCATCGGTCGAACGGCCTCAATGTGTATCGGAAAGCTGGCCATCGCAACCTTGTACTCATGGCCAACGTCGGCCTTAGGTACGTTGGGCTGAACGCTTTATCCATAGTCGATGATCGCACTGCAATCAATGTGCTGTGCCGATCAAATCCTCAACTGCGGCACTCGCAGCCGCACGTGCATCGGTCATGTCGACGACAAATGACCCGAACTTTGTTGTTAGCATGCTCTCACAGTAGGGCTTTGCCTGCGCGTCTCCCATTGTCGCAAGCAACTGGTCCATCTCAGCGAGTGACTCAAACCGTGCATTGACAATGAAGGCCCATGTGTCGATATCGATCGAGGTCGGTCGACTCTTACGAAGTGCGCTGCCCACAGATGCTTGAAGCCGCGTCGCCTCCGTGAGCGCAGAGGCGTTTTGTCGCCGCCATTCGGAAGTCGCCGATTCCCATTCCTCCTGAGAGCCAGAAAATCGCTGCTGGCAGACGAAACCTATCTGCGAGGTAACGTCTTCGGGATAGATTGAACTGAGCTTCCTCAGACGCCCATCGCTCGGATAGCGCAACTCCTGCGCCCAAGCCGCACTGTGGCTGGCCAAGAGCAGAAGAATAATCGCCCCCACGAGGTGTTGACGGTATGCCGTCCTCCCGAGTCCTCTTGAGTCCAAAGTAGCCTCCCTTCAGCGAGTCGCTGAGCGCCGCAATACCATCCTAACGCCACCGCAAAGGAGACGGTCGTGCCTGACTGCTCATGGCCGCTTGAAGCCCTCGGGATCGCCTACGTCTCAACGGTTACGTGCCGGGTGCGACGCCCACGCGGCGTCGAACTCCTCGCGTGCAATCTCGACGCAGGGAAATCCAACCGGATCGAACGCCTTGTCGGTGAGACCGCCGAATTCGTCATCAAGGTGCTGATGATCGTATTGAAGCACGACCCCCGCGTCATACACCTCCATCTGCCGCGTGACCGTCTCATCAACCTGAACTTCGAAGTACCAGTCGGAGGCTCCCCAGGCGGAAAATTCGTCTCCTCGATCTTCGTCCCAACGTCCCTTGTAGTAGCGCATGCCGGTGTCCGTTCAAGCATCGGTGGCTCAGTGTAGGCTGCTCCGAAGCGGTCATTCGCGACCGACCGTAAATGGCCGCATCCAGCCCCGGAGCCGCCTCGCCGATCGTAACGCCGCCGCCCCATCGAGACATAAGCGACCATAAGGTCGAGGCGGCCAGCGCGGTCCTTCTGATGCTGTATGCCTCATTGGCGATCACCAAACACCTGGTACTGCTTGCGCTTTTGTCGGGCCACTGAACCCCTTCGACAGTTGCGCCATTCGAGCAGGACGTCGGCCCGCTTGGGCGGGCGCCGGTGTCTTTCCAGGATCAGAAGCGGTGGCACGTTGCCGTCGAACGGCGCCTCGCGTGAAGTTGTTGGCTGACCGCCGTGCGTTCCGCGGCACGGTCGAGCGCCACACGACGGCGCAGCCTGTACCGTTGCGCCTGTCGTCGTTCGGGCTGATTTACAGGTCAGCGTCAGTGGCTGCCCGATCGCAAACACCTGAGAGAGTATCGGTATGCGTTCCATGAAGATGTTCAGCCTCGCGCTGCTTGCCCTGCTGGCAGCATGTGGCGGCGGAGGTGGTGGCAGCGGTAGCCAGGACACCATCAGCGTCACGTTCGACTATGGCGCACCGCGCCGACAAGCCATGTACACAGCGGTGTACACGGGTGACCCTGTTGGAACGGTGCCTGGCGCCCACTTCGCCGTGGTGTCTGGCGCGCTTGCGCCGGGCGTCGAGTTGGACCCCGCAACCGGCGCGATCAACGGTGTTCCTACCCAGCCTGGGAGCTACTCTGCAGCCGTCGAGCTGACAATCCACGGCTACTCGGGTTCCGCCAGGTCGACCTTCCAACAGAGCGTGGTGGACGTCAGTCTGGATCCTGCGCCGATCACCACGTTCCACGCCGGCGGCTCGTTTTTCTTCCAACTGGGCACGCTGGACGCCCCAGACACCGAGGGCGTCACGGAGGACGCGCCGCACGGAGTCGACTTGGTCTATCGGATGGCGGCAGGGAGCGTCCTGCCCGCCCCGCTAGTGCTCGACGCTCATAGCGGGCTCATCTCAGGAATTGAAGGTCTTCCGGTCGGGGTCTACCCGCAGCTGGTGCTCGAGGCGGTCGTGACGGTTGCGGGGGTCTCGCACGTCTACTCACAGCCTGCTGTAACACTGACCCTGCTGCCCCAAGGAACATGATCTATGAACCGCGCTCCTAGTGGACTGTAACGTTTAAAACGGAAGTATCATTGAGGCCTCGGAGGTCGCCATGAAGCTTACCGAAACCGAAGCTGTGGAATTGCAGCAGCGTGCAAACGCTCGAA
>JABCYW010000080.1 GCA_013289985.1 Betaproteobacteria bacterium
TTCTTCAACTCCACGCTGGCCCAGGTGCTGGGCATCTACGCCGCGGCGCTGGTCACGCGCCTGGTGCGCACCGTGGGCGCCGACTGGAGCGCGCGCCGCATCCAGCGCGCCACCTGGAGCGAGCTGGGCGCGATGGCCGCCGCCCCGCGCGGCGCCGACGTCGACGAGGCCTATGCCGTGCGCATGGTCGACCGCATCGCGCTGCTGGCCCCGCGCGTGGTGCAGGCCGATCCGGTGGTGCGCAACGACACCGTCGAAGGCGCGCTGCGCGACCTGCGCTCGGGTCTCGACATCGTGGCGCTGCAACGCGCCCGGCCGCGCCTGCCCTCGGTGGGCATCGGCCCCGTGATGCAGGGCGTCGCGCGTCTGTTCCGCGGACGCGGCGCGGGCCGCGACGACCCGCCGCCGGCCGCGCTGCTCACCGAGCTGGACGGCGCCCTCGCGGGCGTGCTCGAAGGCGCGGGCGCCGATGCGCGCGCCGCCACCACCGCGCTCGTCGGCCTGCGCCGCAGCTTGTTTCCCGCCGCGCCAGCGGCCCTGTCCACCGGAGTCTCCGCATGATCGGCGAAGCCAGTTTCTACGGCCTGTACGTTCCCTGGCTGATGCTGCTGTGCGGCGTCACCCTGGTCGCGCAATGGCTGGTCCACCGCGCGCTCGGCGCCCTCGGCGTCTACCGCTGGGTGTGGCACCCGGCCCTGTTCGACACCGCCCTCTACGTGCTGCTGCTGTACGGCGTCAGCCGCGTCGCGTCCTTCCTGCAATCGCACTAAAGAACCTATGAACGAATCCCGCACACCCGCTCGTCTCGCCAAAACGCGCCCGCTCCGCGTTGCAAATGCTCGCCGTAGCCCGAGCTACGGCTGCGCTTTGCGCCTTGATCGGCCACGTTTTGGCGAGCCGCTCGGGCGCGCCGGACTCATTCACAGGTTCTAACCCCATGTCCTCCGAACTTCTCGCCCCCGGCCGCTGGCCCATGCGCCTCGCGCGCCTGCTCGTCACCCTCGCGGTGGTGGCCGCCGCCATCGCTGCCGGCCTGCGCCTGTGGGATCACTACGAACTCGAGCCCTGGACGCGCGACGGACGCGTGCGGGCCAACGTCGTGCAGATCGCGCCCGACGTCTCCGGCCTGGTCACCGCCGTGCCGGTGCAGGACAACCAGCCGGTGGCCGCCGGCGCGCTGCTGTTCGAGGTGGACCGCGCGCGCTTCACGCTGGCGCAGCGCCAGGCCGAATCGGCGCTGGGTGCCGCCAAGGTGGCGCTCACGCAGGCGCAGCGCGAGAACGCGCGCAACACGGACCTCGGCAACCTGATCTCTCAGGAGCTGCGCGAGCAGACGGCCACCCGCGTGGAGGCCGCGCAGGCCAACGTGGCGCAGGCCGCGGTGGCGCTGGACGCCGCCCGCCTCAACCTCGACCGCGCCCAGGTGCGCGCGCCCACGGCCGGCCTCGTGACCAACCTCGACATGCGCACCGGCAGCTACGCGCAGGCCGGCCGTCCCGCGCTGGCGCTCGTGGACGCGACCTCGTTCTACGTCGAGGGCTACTTCGAGGAGACCAAGCTCCCGCGCATCCATGTGGGCGACCGCGTGCGCGTGACGCCCATGGGCGGCGGGCGCCTGGACGGCACCGTCGAGAGCATCGCGGCGGGCATCGCCGACCGCGACCGCTCCACCGGCGCCAACCTGCTGCCCAGCGTGAATCCCACCTTCAACTGGGTGCGCCTGGCCCAGCGCATCCCGGTGCGGGTGAAGCTGGCCCCGCTGGCGGCCGGCACGCGGCTGGTGGCCGGCGAGACCGTCACCGTGCAGGTGGTGGGCGACGCGCCCGCGCCGCAGGCGCAGCGCCCCGCGGCCGTCGCTTCGCCCGCCAGGAGCTGATCATGCGTGCCCTGGCCCTTCGCGCCGGCGTGCTCGCCCTGGCCGGCTCGCTCGCCGGCTGCGCGCTCCATCCCGTCGGCCCCGACTACCGCGTGCCCGATGCGGCCCTCGTCAACCGCCCCGGCGCCGCGGCACCCTTCGCCCAGGCCCCCGCCTCGGCGGCCTCGGGCGCGGACTCGCCCTTCGCCGACGCCCCGCTGCCGCCGCACTGGTGGCGGCTGTACCAGGATCCGCGCCTGGACGCGCTGATCGAGAAGGCGCTGGCGCACAACACCGACGTGCGCGTGGCGCTGGCCAACCTCGAGAAGGCGCAGGCCGCCGACGACGCCGTGGCGGGCCAGGGCCGGCCGGCGCTGTCGGTGGACGGCGGGCCGGCGTTCGGCCACGAGTCGGGCCTGACCTACCTCGCGCCGAACTACGTGCCGCCCAGCACCTGGGAATACGGCGCGGGCGCGTCGCTGTCGTACCAGCTGGACCTGTTCGGCCGCCTGAAGCGCGCCATCGAGGCCTCGCGCGACGACACCGAGGCGGCGCGGGCGGCCCTGGATCTCGTGCGCGTGAACGTGGCCGCGGGCACCGCACGCGCCTACGCGGACGCCTGCGCGAGCGGCCTGCGCATCGCCAGCGCCGAGCGCTCCACCGACCTGCAGCAGCAGGCGCTGGACATCTCGGTCCGCCTGCAGCAGGCCGGCCGCGTGGGCGTCACCGATGCCGCGCGCGCCCGCGGCCAGCTGCAGTCGCTCAAGGCCGCGATCCCGCCGCTGCAGGCGCGCCGCCAGGCCGCGCTGTACCGCCTGGCCACGCTTACCGGCGAGCTGCCGCAGGACTTCGACCACGACGTCGCGCAATGCGCCACGCCGCCCCACGTGGCCGGCACGATTCCCGTGGGCGACGGCGCCGCGCTGCTGCGCCGCCGGCCCGACATCCGCCAGGCCGAGCGCCAGCTGGCCGCGGCCACCGCCACCATCGGCGTGGCCACCGCCGACCTCTACCCGCGCGTCACGCTGGGCCTGTCGCTGGGTTCCGTCGGACTGGGCAACGACTTCCTGGGCAAGGACACCTTCAGCTACAGCGTGGGCCCGCTGATCTCGTGGACCGTGCCCAACACGGGTGTCGTGCGCGCGCACATCGCGCAGGCGAACGCGGGCGCGCAGGGCGCGCTGGCGAAGTTCGACGGCACCGTGCTGGCCGCGCTGCGCGAGACGCAGACCGCGCTCGACGCCTACGCCCGCGAGCTCGACCGCCACGCCGCCCTGCAGGCCGCCCGCGACGAGAGCGCCACCGTGGCCGCGCAGGCGCGCCGCCTCTACCAGAGCGGCCGCACCGGCTACCTGGATGCACTCGACGCAGAGCGCGGCCTGGCCGCCACCGAGGCCACGCTGGCCGCCTCCGACGCCGACCTGGCCGACGACCAGGTGGGTTTGTTCCTGGCGCTGGGCGGAGGCTGGGAGCCCGACACAAAAGCCACGCCCTGACGGCACCCGGTTTGCCCCGGACGAGCGCGCCGCCGGTGGCGCGCCACGGGAATCCGCCATGCCGCTCGATCTCCAGAACCCCAGCGCCCACGGGCCCGCCTTGAGCCGCAACCACGCCGCCGGCGTGCCGCGCGAGACGGCCAGCCCGGCCGAGCGCGCGCTGGCCCCGGAAGGCGACGCGCCGATGCAGAGCGCCAACGCCACCGCCGACGACGGCACCTACGTGGGCCAGGCCGGCGGCTACATGGGCGGTACCCTGCCGGCCGTTGAGAGCGGCCACGCGGAGGTCGACAAGTCCAACGCCCGCGGCGACGGCGCCTACGGCTTCCCGGCCGGCCCCGGCGTGGGCATGCCCGGCGGCGAGCACCAGCCGGCGGCGCAGAAGCCCGACGTGGTCACCAATCCCTATCCCGAACGCTGAACGTCGAATGCGGCGCGGAAAAGAAAACAGCCCGGAGGTGAGTCCGGGCTGGGAAGCCGGCAGCCAGGGAGGAAAGAGGAATGAGCGCTGCCGGAGGTATACCCCATCGAAGGTACCGCGACAGTAGAGCGCGGTCGCGTAACCGCCGTATAGCCGGATTGCGTCAATTCGGACAAATGCAACTCCGTCACGCCGGATCGGGGCCGGCGCAACGCCGCGGCCACATCGTCGACGGTCCCTGACCGCCGGATGTACCGGCGCCCGAAATCCCACCATACTCGACCCTGTGCGCCCGTTCACCAGAGGCGCGGGAGTTCGAGACCGATGTTGAAGGGCAAGTGGATGCGGCGGGCGGCCTGGGCGGTCGCCGCGCTGGCGATGCTGTGGGTCGTGACGTGGCTGGCCGTGCCGCCCCTGGTGCGCTGGCAGGCGCCGCCGCGGCTGTCGGCCGCGCTCGGGCGTGACGTCACGCTGGGCGCCGTCGATTTCCATCCCTGGTCGCTGGAGATCGTCGTGCACGACCTGGCCGTGGGCCCGGCCCCGGGCGCCAGCGCCCCGCCGCTGCTGCGCGTGGCCCGCGTGCGCGCCAACGTCGCCCTGTCGTCCATCGTGCGGCGGGCCCCGGTGATCGAGGCGATCGACATCGACCACGCCCGCATCGCGCTCGCCCGCACGGCGCCCGGCCACTATGACATCGACGACCTGATCCGCCGCTTCACGCCCAAGCCCGACGCCGCGCCGTCGGAGCCGGCCCGCTTCGCGCTGTACAACCTGCGCGTGAGCGACCTGGGCCTGCGCTTCGACGACCGGCCCGAGGGCCACGTGCACGTCGTCGAGGCGCTGGACCTGTCCCTGCCGTTCCTGTCGAACCTGCCCGCCAACGTGGACGTCACCGTGCAGCCGCATCTCGCGTTCCGCCTCAACGGTGCCAGGTTCGACAGCGCGGCCCAGGCCACGCCCTTCGCGGCCACCGACCACGCCACGCTCGAGCTGTCGCTGGCCGACCTCGACGTGCGCCCGTACCTGGGCTACCTGCCCGATTCGCTGCCGGTACGCCTGGCCGGCGGTGCGCTGTCGGCCAATCTCACGCTCGCGTTCACGCAGTCGGCCGGCAAGACGCCCGGCATGGCGCTCAAGGGCTGGGTGTCCGCGCGCGACGTCGCGTTGAACAACGCCACTGGCGCGCCCCTGCTCGCGTGGAAGCAGGTGCGCGTGGGCCTGGCCGACGTGCAGCCGCTCGCGCGCAAGCTCGCCTTCGACGCCATCCGGCTGGACGGCGTGCATTGGTATCTCGATCGCGATGCCGGCGGCAACGTCGACGTGCTGCGCAGCGGTCCGGCACCGGCGCGGGTGGCGCGGGCCGCCCCGCCCGCGTCGGCCGCGAGCGCGCCGGTGGACGCACCGGCGGCCCCGTGGGAGGTCCGCGTGGGCGCCCTCGAGATCGCCGACAGCCAGATCCTGTGGCACGACGCCTCGACGCAGCCGGCCGCCGCGCTGCGCTTCGACGACCTCACGCTGAAGGCCAAGGCCGTGCAATGGCCTGCGTCGGCGCCGGCCGCGTTCACGCTGGCCGCCAACGTGGCCGCGCAGGCGGCCAGTGGCGCGGCGGCGCCCGCGTCGTCGGCTTCGGCGCCCGCGCGCATCGCCTTCGACGGCAGCGCGAGCCCGCAGCAGGCGCAGGTCGACATCACGCTCACCGACCTGTCGCTGCAGACGCTGGCGCCCTACATCGCCCAGAGCCTCGTGCCGCGCGTCGAAGGCCGGCTGGGTGCCAAGGCGTCTCTCGCCTGGTCGAACAAGGCCGACGCCCCCGTGCTGAAGATCGCCGTCACCAACGCCACGCTGGACGCCCTGCGCGTGCAGCCGAACGGCGCGGCGCCCGCGGCGGGCTGGGATCAGCTGGCCCTCACCGACCTGCAGCTGGACGTGCCCGCCCGCACGGTGACCATCGCCGGCGTCAAGCTGGCACATCCGACCGTGCAGGTGACGCGCGACGCCGCCGGGCAGCTGGACGCCGCGCACTGGCTGCGCCCGAGCGCGCCCGCGCCGGCCGCCCCGGCCGCGCAACCCGCCGGGCCGCCCTGGCACGTGCAGGTGCGCAGCGCCCTGCTGGACGACGGCCTGCTGCAGTTCGCCGACGCGTCGCTGCACCCCGGGCAGCACCTGCCGCCGCTGCGTGCGGAGCTGCGCCAGCTCCGGCTGGACGTGCAGGACTTCGCCTGGTTCGGCGACCATCCCGTGCCGCCCGCCCGCGTGACGCTGGACGCGCGCGTCGGCCGGCCCTCGGCGGCCGGCGGCAAGGCGCCGCGCGGCGGCGAGCTGGGCTGGAAAGGCACGCTGGGCGCGAGTCCGCTGGCGGCCAACGGCAGCCTGCGCGTGGTGCGCTTCCCCGTCGCGCTGGTCACGCCCTGGGTGGCCGACCGGCTGCCGGTGAGCCTGCTGCGGGCCGAGGCCGGCTACACGGGGCATGTCGACGTGCGCTCGGCCCCGTCCGGCCTCGCGGTGACGACGTCCGGCGACGCGTTGCTGGGCGACGTGCACCTGACGACGCTGGCGGCCGCCGCGCCGGCCTCCGCGGCCTCGGCCGCCTCGGTCGCGGCGCCCGACGAGCTGCTGGCGTGGCAGTCGCTGTCGCTCAAGGGCCTGAAGTTCGCGATGAAGCCCGGCACGACGCCGCGGCTGGACGTGGCGCAGGTGGAACTCGACGACTTGTTCGCGCGCGTGCTGGTCACCGAGCAGGGCCGGCTGAACCTGCAGGAAATCGGCGCCGCGGCGCCGCCCGACGCGGCCGCGAGCGGCGCCGCCGCCACGCCCGCGCCGGCGCCCCCGGCGTCCGCGCCCGAACCGGCGGCTGCAGCCTCCGCGCCGCTGCCCATCGTGATCAACGTGGGCGGCATCCGCCTGGTCGACAGCCGCGTCGACTACACCGACCACTTCGTGCGGCCCAACTACAGCGCCTCGCTGACCGAGTTGAACGGATCGCTGGGCGCCTTCAGCTCCACGTCGCGCGACATGGCGCCGCTGCAGCTGCACGGCCGCGCCGCGGGTACCGCGATCCTGGACATCACCGGCCAGGTCAACCCGGTCGCGCGCCCGCTCGCGCTCGACATCGAGGCCAAGGCCACCGACCTCGAGCTCGCGCCGCTGTCGCCGTATGCTGGCAAGTACGCCGGCTACGCGATCGAGCGCGGCAAGCTGAGCATGGACGTGGCCTACAAGATCGCGGCCGATGGCCAGCTGGAGGCGCGCAACCAGGTGATCCTCAACCAGCTCACCTTCGGCGACGCGATTGCCTCGCCCAGCGCCACCAAGCTGCCGGTGCGCCTGGCCGTGGCGCTGCTGAAGGATCGCAACGGCGTCATCGACATCAACCTGCCGATCAGCGGCAGCGTCAACGACCCGCAGTTCAGCGTGGGCGGCATCGTGGTGAAGCTGATCGTGAACCTGTTGGTGAAGGCGGTGACCTCGCCGTTCTCGCTGCTCTCGGGCGGCGGCGGCAGCGGTCCCGACCTCGGCATCATCGAGTTCCGGCCCGGCACCGCCGCCATCACCGACGCCAGCGCCGCCGGCCTGGACAAGGTGGCCAATGCGCTCGCCGAGCGTCCAGCACTGCAGATGACCATCACCGGCACCGCCGACACGCAGGCTGAAGGCCCCGACACGCAGCGCGAGGCCGTCGAGGCCCAGTTGCGCGCGATGGCCCGCGACGAGTCGCTGCGCTCCGGCGCGCCGGCCGGCGCGCCCGTGGCGCTGACGGCCGCGAGCCGTTCCGCGCTGCTGAAGACGCTCTACAAGCAGACCCGCCTGCCCGACAAGCCGCGCAACGTGCTGGGCATCGCCAAGGATCTGCCCGATGCCGAGATGGAGGCGCTGCTGCGCAAGAACGTCGTGGTCAACGACGAGACGATGCGCCAGCAGGCGTTGGCGCGCGCCCTCGCCGTGCGCGACGCGCTCATCGCCAAGGGTGTCTCCAGCGACCGCCTGTTCCTGGCCGCGCCGGGCCTGCACGCGGCCGGGGCCGATGCCGCGCCGTGGACGCCGCGCGCCACGCTCTCGCCGACAATGCCCTGATGGATCCCGCCACGCGCTACGACCTCGTCACGCTCGTCCACGTCAGCGCCGACATCGTGTTCGTCGCCGGCCTGCTCACGGCCGCCCTGGTGCTGGCCGCCCTCAGCTTCCAGGCCGCGCCCACGCTTGCGAAGGAGCAGCGCCTCGTCGCCGGACTGCGCCGCTGGCACCGCGTGGTGACGGCACCGGCCCTGCTGCTGGCCTGGGCCTGCGGCATCTGGCTGGCGCTGCAGGCCGGCTGGTTCCACAGCGGCTGGCTGCACGCCAAGCTCGTGCTGGTGCTCGCGTTGAGCGCCCTGCACGGCGTGCTGGCGGGCGCGCTGCGGCGCGCGAGCGGCCCCGCGCCCGGCGTGCCCTCGCGCGCGTGGCGCGTGGCGCCCGCGCTCGCGCTGGGCGCGATCGTCGCCGCCGTCTGGCTGGCCCTGGTCAAGCCGTTCTGACGCGCGGGCCCGGCGGCCCGAACCAGACGACGGCGGCCGCCCCGCGCGCGTGTGCGGGGCGGCCGTCTCGAGCAAGCGGACGCGCGCGATCAGTTGCGGTCGGCCTTCGGGGCCAGCGCCGGCGTCGCGTCGGCCGGCGGAGCAGCCGCCGTGCCGGCGGACTCGGTGTTGCTGGTATCGGCGGCCGCGGGCATCGTCGTGGTCGTCGTGTCGGCCGCGGCATCGGCTTGCGCCACGGTGGTCGTCGTGGTGGTGGTCGTGCTTTGTGCCACCGGCATCATCTGGTCGTGCTTGATCAGCAACAGGTGGGCCGCGGGATCGCTCTCGGGCGAGTTGCCCTGGTCGCGGAAGAAGTAGATGTGGTTGCCGGGGCCTTCGGCGCTGACGTCCACCTGCTGTTGCGGCGTGACCGCCGGATCGACCGCGTCGGTGGATTGCGCGACGGCCAGGCCGAGCGAGGCCAGCAGGGCGGAGGCCGCGGCGGTGGCGGCGAGCTTCTTGTTGAGGTGACGCATGGAGAACTCCTTGAGGGGTGTGGGGTGCGGGCGCTTCGACGTGCGAAGCAGGGATAGGCCCACAACAGGCAACGCCCGTGCCCTGTCGGGTGTTTCCCGTGTCGGACGAGACCTCGTCTTGCCCTATCCTGCTGCACCATGAAACACGCTTTCATCGCGGCCCTGTGCCTGCTGACCGCCTGCACCGTCGCGCAAGCCGCCGGCGCCCCCTTCGCGTGGCCGCACGGCGCGAAGGCCGCGGTCAGCCTGGCCTATGACGACGCGATCGACAGCCAGCTGGACAACGCGATCCCCGCGCTCGACCGCGTGGGCCTCAAGGGCAGCTTCTACCTGACGCTCGCCAACCCGTCGCTGATGAAGCGCCTGGACGAATGGCGCGCCGCCGCCGCGCACGGCCACGAACTGGGCAACCACACCTTGTTCCACCTGTGCTCGGCCAGCGCGGCTGGCCACGCGTGGGTGACGCCCGAGCTGGACCTCGACACGATGAGCGCCGCCCGCATGGTGGCCCAGGTCAGGCTCGCCAACACCATGCTGCACGCCATCGACGGCCGCACCGAGCGCACGTTCACGGTGCCCTGCGGCGACGTGAAGGCGCAGGGCGTGGACTACATCGAGCTCGTCAAGACGGAGTTCGTCGCCGTCAAGCTGGGCGGCGCCGGCGTCATCCCCGACATGGACAGACTCGATCCCTACGCCGTGGGTGTGACCGTGCCGGAGGGCGTCACCGGCGCGCAGCTGATTGCGTACGTGGAGGAGGCGCAGGCCGAGGGCACGATGATCAACTTCACCTTCCACGGCATCGGCGGCGACTACATCACCACCTCGAAGCAGGCACACGAGGAGCTGCTCGCGTACCTCGCGGCGCATCGCGACGTGGTGTGGACGGACACCTTCATCAACATCATGAATTACGTGAAGGCGCAGCAGGCGGCGCGCGGCGCGCGCCGCTGAACCGGCGCCCTCGCCCGGCGGGTCAGCCGGACGCCGGCGACCCGGCCGCCAAGGCCTCGACCAGGGCCAGCGCGCGCGGCCATTCGCCGAAGCCCGAGGCCGGATTCAGGTGCCCGACGGCGCCGAGGTTCACCAGTTGGCTTCCCCACGCGCATGCGAGCTCCCGCGTGCGCTCGAAGCGCGCGAGCGGGTCGTCGATGCTGGCCGCGACGACGGACGGGAACGGCAGGGGCCGGCGCGGCAACGGCAGCCAGCCGTTGTCCCGCAGGGCGTCGAGGGGCGGGTAGCCGGCAGGCAGCGGCGTCTCGAGATCGGCCGGTGTCGCCAGCAAGGCGCCCAGGATGCGGCGCGTGCCCTGGGCCGCCCAGTGCGCCATCATGATCGCGCCGGCGCTGTGGGCGACGACGACCACGGGGCCGTCGATCAGGGCCAGCTCGCGCTCGATCGCGGCCACGCGGGCCGCGCGGCTGAGCTTGTCGTGCTCCAGCGGCGGGACGGTGCGCACGTGGCGGAGCTTGTCGGCCAGCAGCGTCTGCCAGTGGTCGGCGACGTGGTCGCGCAGTCCCGGCACGATGAGGACGGTGGTCGGCAATTCGGTCATCGGCGATTCATCCGGGCAGTCCTGGCATGCGTGCAAGCTCAGTACGTCCGCTCGCCGACGATGCCGGCGCGTTCCATCTTGCGATGGCACGGCGGGTAGTCCATGACGGCGTAGTGCTGGGTCGAACGGTTGTCCCAGAACGCCACGCTGTTCTTCTTCCAGCGGAAGCGCACCTGGTATTCGGGAATGTTGGCCTGGCTGATCAGGTAGCTCAGCAGGTGGCTTGCACCGGGCGCGGCGTCCTGGCCGAAGCGCACGTTGGCCGCGGTGTGGAAATTGGTGAAGTGCGTGGCGAAGGCGTTGACGAAGAGCACCTTCTCGCCGGTCTCGGGATGGGTGCGCACGACGGGGTGCTCGGCATCCGGAAACTGCGCCTTCAACGCGAGGCGCTTCTCGATGGGCATGGCCGCGCCGAAGCTGGCCTCGATGCTGTGGCGTGCGCGCAGCGGCGCGATCTTCACCTTCACGTCCTCGGGCAGTCGCGCGTAGGCCTCCACCATGTTGGCCCAAGCGGTGTCGCCACCAACGGGCGGGCACTCCACGCAGCGCAGGACGCAGCCGAACGGGGGCGCGTCGCGCCAGGTCGCGTCGGTATGCCACGCGTTCTCGTAGCGGTCGTTGGGCACGTCGGGCGACTTGTAGATGCGCACCAGGCCCGGATGATCGGGATCGCTGCCGACCACCGGATGGCCCTCCAGCTCGCCGAAACGGCGCGCAAAGGCCACGTGGGCGGCGCGGCTGATGTCCTGGTCGCGGAAGAACAACACGCGATGCTTCAGCAACAGCCCGCGTATCTCGGCGATGAGACCTTCGTCCTCCGCCGCCGCGGCCAGGCTCACGTTGCCGAGCTCCGCGCCGATAGTGCAGGTGAGCTGATCGACCGTGATCTGGCGGTCGAGCGAGCCGGATCGGACGAGAGCCGGGGCGGCGTTGCGTTGTTGACTCATGATGCGTGCTCCTCGTGCGGATACGACCGGAAGTGTTCGACAGAGTATCTGGTTGGCATGGTCATCCCGCTTGACTACGTCAGACGCAGACTTACCATTTCACGACAACTCCAAAACCACGAGACAGATGACTTTTCTTGTTCGCGCCGCCAGCCTCACCAACTACAGCGACGTCGCGCGCGCTGCCGGCCTCGACCCGACGCGCATGCTCGCCGACGCCGGCCTCGGATCGGACGCGTTGCGCGAGCCCGACCTGCGCATCCCCGCCGAACGTGTGGCCCTGCTGCTCGAGAACTCGGCGGCGGCCTCCGGCATGGAGGCTTTCGGGCTGCGCATGGCCGAGACGCGCCAGCTCTCCAACCTCGGGCCGGTCGGCCTCCTGATCCGGGACCAGCCGACGGTGCGCGAGTCGCTGTTCGTGCTCCTGCGCTATCACGCGATGCTCAACGGCTCGCTGTCGCTGATGATCGAGGAATCCGCCGGCGTGGTCATCATTCGCGAGGCGGTGATCGTCGGTTCGGCACAGCCCGTTCGCCAGGCGATCGAGCTGGCCGTCGGCGTCATCCTGCGCCTGATGCGGCAGTCCCTCGGCGCCACGTGGCGGCCGCGGCGCGTGTGCTTCGCGCATTCGGCGCCGCGCGACACGAGCGTGCACTTGCGACTGTTCGGACCGTGCGTGGAGTTCAACCACGACTTCGACGGCATCGTCTGCGCCAAGACCGATCTCGACGCCCCGAATCCGTCGGCCGACCCGGCGATGGCTCGCTACGCACAGCAATTGCTGGACGTCGCGATGGCCACGCAGGGGCCGACGATCCTGGACGACGTGCGGCGCACGGTGCTGCTGCTGCTGCCCGGCGGGCGATGCAGCATCGAGCAGGTGGCGGCCCACCTGGGCGTGGTCTGCCGAACGATCCAGCGCCGGCTCGCCGACCAGGGCATGAGCTTCTCGTCGCTGGTCAACGAACTGCGCGTCGAGCTGGCGACCCGCCACGTCATGGAGTGCGAGCGCCCGTTGACCGAGGTCGCGGCCATGCTGGGCTTCTCGGCCCCGAGCGGCTTCTCGCGCTGGTACCACACGCAGTTCGGCTGCAGCGCCAAGCAGAGCCGCGCCAACGCGGCGCACGCCACGCGCGAAGACGCCGCGCGCGTCTGACCGCGAACGCTCAGGGAATCAGCACCGATGCGCCGATGGTCTGGCGCGACTCGAGGGCGCGATGGGCCTCGGCGGCATCGGCCAGCGCGAAGCTCTGGTTCGGCTCGCTGACGATCTTGCCTTGCAGCACGAGGTCGAACAGCTCGTCGGCCATCTTCAGCAGGTTCGGGCGCGGCAGCGCGTAGTCGACCATCGCCGGCCGCGTGACCCACAGAGAGCCCTTGGCGGCGAGCAGCGTCACGTCGAACGACACGGAACCCGACGATGAGCCGTTGCTCACCAGCGTGCCGCGCTTCTGCAGGCAATCGAGCGAGCCCATGAACGTGTCCTTGCCGACGGAGTCGTAGACCACCGGAACGCCCTTGCCGTCGGTGATCTCGCGCACGCGCTCGACGAAGTTCTCGCGGTTGTAGTTGATCACGTGGGCGCATCCGTTGGCGCGCGCGGCCTCGGCCTTCGCATCGGAGCCGACCGTGCCGATCATGTTCACGCCGATCGCGCGCGCCCACTGGCAGGCGATCAGGCCCACGCCTCCCGCGGCGGCGTGGTACAGGATCGTGTCGCCGGCCTGGAGGGGGTAGACCTGGCGGAACAGGTATTGCGCCGTCAGGCCCTTCATGATGATGGTCGAGGCCGTGCGGTCGGAGATGCCGTCGGGCAGCTTGATCAGCACCTCGGCCGGCATCACGCGGGCCTCCGAATAGGCACCGAGAGGGCCGAGCATGTAGCCGACACGGTCTCCGACAGCCAGGAACGTGACGCCCGGCCCGACGGCCTCGACGACGCCGACAGCGTCGGAGCCCAGCCCGTTGGGCAGCGGCGCCGGGTAGCGTCCGATCCGGAAATAGATGTCGATGAAGTTCACCGCGATGCCCGTGTGGCGCACGCGCACCTGCCCGGGCCCGGGATCGCCAACCTCGACGGTCTCGAACTTGAGCACCTCGGGGCCGCCGGTCTCGTGGAAGCGGATGGCTTTGGTCATGGCATGTCCTTGCTGGGTTCGGGTTCTGGGTCAGGGATGCGCCGGAACCACGTCCGGGGCGGCTTGGGGAGCGGCGACGTCGAGGCGCACGTCGGCGACGCTGAGCAGGTCGGCCTCGTAGCTGCGCGAGGCCTTCAGGAAGGCCAGCGCGGCCAGCACGCTGCACAGCGGCACGACCGCCATCGCCTGCTGCAGGCCCCACACGTCGGAGAGAGCGCCGGCGAGGAAGGGCCCGACGGCGAGGCCGAACAGGTTCTGGAACAGCGACAGCACCGCGGAGCCCGTCGAACGCACCGCGGGATGGATCACGTCGATCACGACGGCCGCGACGACGCCCACGGAGCAGGTCATGACGAACCCGCCGATCGTGACCAGCTTGAATTGCGCGGCGCCGGCGAGCAGGCCACCGAACGCGACAAGGAAGATGCCTACCGTCGCCAGGCAAAGCACGGCCAGGATGACCAGTTTGTTGCGGGCCCGCCGGATGGCCAGGCGGTCGATCACCAGGCCCCAGAACAGGCTGCCGAGGGCACCGACCAGCACGACGAGCGCGGCCTGCTTCGATGCCTGCGGCGGGGCGACACCGTCGAACCGGTTGAGATAGCTGGGCAACCAGGACCAGACGGCGGAGACGACAATCAATTGCATCGCCGCTCCCACGCAGCTCCAAAGCACGGTGCGGGTGCGCGCCAGCGACGCGGCGATGTGACGCACCGAGTTCCCCACCGAGCGGGTCGCCTGATCGAGTTGCGGCGTCAGGGGCAGCGTCTTGTAGTCGTGCACCAGCATGTACAGCAGCGCTAGCGCCAGGCCGGGAACGCCCACCACGCCGAACGCCGCCTTCCAGCCCCAGCGCGCCGCGACCACGCCACCCAGGAGCACGCCCAGCACGGAGCCGAGCGAGGCCGCCGCAAAGAACGCGCCAAGCAATGCGGAGCGCAGGCGTCGTGGGAACAGGCTGGCGATCAGCGCCGCCCCCACCGAACCGTAGCCGGTCTCGCCGAGGCCGACGACCGCGCGCGCTGCGAACAGCTGGGCATAGCTGCCGGCGAAGACGCAGGAGATCGTCGCGAGGCTCCAGGTGGTGGCCATCACCACGATCGCCTTCACGCGGCTCAGGCGATCCGCGAGCAGTGCAACCGGGATGCCGCCGACCGCGACGACGATCGAGATGATGGACACCAGCCCGCCGAGCTGCTTGTCCGAGAGCCCCCATTCGGCCTTCATGTGCGGAAACAACGAGACGATGACCTGGCGGTCGATGTAGTCGAACAGCATCAACGCGAACGTCATCGCGAAGGCGAACCAGGCGTGACGCCGGCCCACGAGGTAGGCGTCCTCGTCGCGGGGCGGATCGTTGAGGTGCACGTGCATGAAAGTCTCCGGATCGGTTTGTTCGTCAACCCGGGATCATTTTGCGGGCGCCTGCCGGCGCACGCTTGACCCCGGGCGACTTCGGCTGTTCCATCGATGACAGCCTCGGGGCGACGACGTCAGAAGCGCGCGCCGGCGGCCAGCATCAGGTTGCTGCGATCGGCCATCAGGTTGTAGCTTCCGCCGCCGTACTGGGTGTACTGCGCATCGACGTACCAGCGGGTACCCCAGTCGGCGCGCAGGCCGGCGCGGATGGTCGTGCGGCCCTGCGAATAGGTAGCGTCGTACGAGTAGCCCCCCATGTCGAGCGCGAGCAGCAGCGACGGCGTGATCGCCGCCCCGAGCGTGCTGCTCGAATAGGTGGCGGCGATGCGTCCGCGCAGGCCCCAGGAGTCCTTGGTGATGAAGCCCTCGCCCGTGCAGGTCTTGCCGGGAACGCCCGAGAAGCCGGGCACGGCCTCGGAGCATGGGGTCAGCGTGCCGTTGAGCAGGTAGGGCGCCGTGCCGTAGGCCAGGCCACGACCGTAGCGCATCACCATGTGGTCGGGCAACGCCCCGATGCGGCTGTCGCCGACCTCGCCGGCGAACACCACTCGATCGGCACCCCACATGTTGGCGGCGACCTTGCTGCCGCCAACGATGGAGTTGACCACGCCGTAGCGGTCGTAGGCATCCCAGGTTCCGCCGGCCGGCACCGCGAGGATGTCGCTGTGCAGTTGCAGCAGCGACGTGGGCGAGCGCAGCAGGAAGGCCGTGAGCAAGTCGTTCGGATTCATGCCGAGCGGCTGGTTCGGCCGGTAGGCCACTTCGCCGTAGACCCGCGCGCTCGGATCCAGATGCGCATCGAAGCCGGCGCCGTACAGGTGGACATGTTCCGGAAAGACGGTCGCGTAGCGCAGGCCGGTCGGGCTGGTCAGGCGCGCGAGACCACCACCGAGTCCGGCCGGCAGCGTGGCGCCGTTGACGTCCTCCACCGTCATGCGGAAGTACGGTGCCGCGGAGCTGGTGTTCATCGCGTAGGCCGAGAACTCGGTGCCGATCGAGGTCGCCGTGTAGCGCGTGGCGAGGCCGAACTGGCCGGCGCGACGTGCATTGACATCGTCGAGGCGATGGACGTAATAGCCGTTCGACAGGAGGCTGTGCTCGGTCAGCGAGCCGACCGTGGCGATCGGCGTGCCGGGAATCGGCGAGGACAGCGCGCCGGCCACCAGGCAGCCATGCGGCACGAGCGAGGCCAGGTCGAAGAAGGTGCCGCAGCCGGGCAGCACGTTCTGGCGCGACTCGAACGGCACGAAGGCTTCGACGCCCCACTGCTTGTCCAGGCTCAGCTTCAGGTCGGCCATCGCCACCGGCAGTCTTGCTTCCTGCGGCAGGGAGCCCGGGCGCAGTTGCGAGGCCAGGTCCACGGGATTGATGCCCGACGAGATGCCGCCCGCGATGAATTGCGCGGAGCCCCAGTTCAGTACCTGGCGGCCCAGGCGCATGTCGACGCGCGACTGCGCCGTCGGCTCCAGGTTGCCGTACACGTAGGCATCGCGGAATTCGGCGCCATCGAAGCGCGCCTCGCGCGCGAAGCCTCGATCGCTCAGCGGTGCGTCGGGCGTATACCCGTTCGGGTAGTTGCCGTATGCCGCGTTCGCATGGCCCAGCGTGAAGTCGTGCCAGGCGTCCGCGCGGGCGAAGAGCCCGAGGTTCTTGCCGTGGACGTTGAAGTCGAGCAGGGCCTTGAGCACGGTCGAGACCGGCTTGCCCTCCTTGAAGTTCAGGTCGGGGCCGCCGGTCTGGCCGACGAGATTGCCGGGGGCTGTGCCGGGAACGACGGTCGACGGGATGCGCGACACGACGTTGGGATCGGGGTTCGCCGTGCGGATCATCGTGGCGAAGGTCACGGTGCCTGCGAGGCTCATGTCGATTCCGTCGGCGGGCTTGAAATCCACGGCCAGCGCAGGGATCGCAGCGGAGATCAGCGACAGGACGATGGCGGTCTGGACAGGTGTGCGTGTCATTTTCTGGGCGTCTTCCGAGATGTGGTTATCGAGAGTGACGACGCAGTGTTCGACGACCGACGATGCACCGCTTCACCGTGGACGACATCGACTTTCCAAGCGGTGCCAACCGGGGGTTAGCCCCTGCACGGCGACCGTGCGGTATTGCGCATTCAGTGCATCCAGTGCAACTGGGCGAGCACCAGGCCCGCGAGAAAGACGGTCTCGCCCACCATCAGGACGATGGGCTTGATCCCGACGCCGGCGACCTCCTTCAGGCGCGTCTTCATGCCGATGCCCGCGATCGCCGCGACGAGGAACCAGCGCGAGACGTCGTTGCCGAGGTCCTGCACCGACTTGCCGATCCAGCCCGTGCTGTTGATCGCCACGAGCACGGCGAAGGCCGCCGCGAACCAGGGCAGCAGCGGCGGGCGCGCGCCGCCGTCCGTGCCCTTGGCTCGCGTGATGCCCGCGGCCAGAACGATCACCGGCAGCAGCATCGCCACGCGCATCAACTTGACCATGGTGGCGACGTCGCCCGTCTCGTGCGACATGCTGTAGCCGGCACCCACCACCTGCGCAACGTCGTGGATCGTGCCGCCGAGGAACACGCCGGCGGCGCGCGGCGACAGCCCGATGCCGTGCGCCAGCATCGGATAGAAGATCATCGCGAGCGTCGACAAGGCGCTCACGAGGATCACCGTGAACAGCGTCGCGCGCTCCTTGCCCGGATGCGACGGCAGCGCCGCGGCCAGCGCCAGCGCCGCCGACGCGCCGCATATCGCAGTGGCGCCGCCGGTGAGCAGGCCGAACAGGGGCTGGAAGCCGAGCGCGCGCGCGGCCACCATGGAGAGCGCGATGGTGATCGCCACCGAGAAGACGACCAGCAGCACCGGCTCCCACCCGAGCGCCGCCACCTGGGCGGCGGTGATGCGCAGGCCCAGCAAGGCTACCCCGATGCGCAGCATCTGCCTCGCGCTGAATTCGATCCCCGGGGCGCACGGCCCGTCCTCGGCGAGGAAGTTCATCGCCATGCCCAGCAGCAACGCGAACAGCATCACCGGCGCGCCGTAGTGCTGCGACAGGAAGGTGGCCGCGGCGGAGACGACGCCGCAGGCGAGGACGCCGGGAAACAGGGTCTTCGTGCGCTGCGGCAGCGCCGTCAGTTCAAGCGCGGCCATGGCGGGCCTCCGTGTCGGGCAGGCGATGTTCCTTGAACGCGTCGCGCAGCTTGTTCTTGAGGACCTTGCCGGTCGCGCCCAACGGGATCGCATCGACGAAGACGACGTCGTCCGGCGTCCACCAGCGCGCGATCTTGCCGTCGAAGAAACGAAGGAGCTCCTCGCGCGTCAGGGTGGCGCCCGGCTTGCGCACCGCCACGATCAGCGGGCGCTCGTCCCACCTCGGATGCGGCACCGCGACGCAGGCCGCGATGGCCACCTGCGGGTGCGCCATCGCGATGTTCTCGAGGTCGATGGAGCCGATCCATTCGCCGCCGGACTTGATCACGTCCTTGCTGCGATCGGTGATCTGCATGAAGCCGTCGGCGTCGATGGTGGCGACGTCGCCGGTCGGGAACCAGCCGTCCGCCAGCGGATCGCCGCCCTCGCCGCCCAGGTACTGCGCGACGATCCACGGGCCGCGCACCATCAGCTCGCCGCTGGCCTGCCCGTCCCAGCGCAGCTCCGCGCCGTCGTCGCCGACGATCTTCATGTCGACGCCGAACACCGCGCGCCCCTGCTTGGCCTGGATCGCGTTGCGCCGCGACGCGGTCAACGCCCGCTGCGAACCCTTGAGCGCGCAGACCGTGCCCACCGGGCTGAGTTCGGTCATGCCCCACGCGTGGATCACCTGCACGTCATGGCGATCCTGGAAGGCACGCATCATCGCGGGCGGACACGCCGAGCCGCCGATGATGGTGCGCCGCATCGACGCGAAATTCAGGCCGTGGTTCTCCACGTGCGCCAACAGGCCCTGCCAGACCGTGGGCACGCCCGCCGAGACCGTGACGCCCTGGCGCTCAATCAGTTCATGCAGCGAGGCACCGTCGAGCGCCGGGCCCGGGAACACCAGCTTCGCGCCCACCATGCTGGCGGCGTAGGGCAGGCCCCAGGCGTTGACATGGAACATCGGCACGACCGGCAGCACGGTATCGCGCGAGGACAGGTTCAGCGAATCCGGCAGCGCGGACGCATAGGTGTGCAGCACGGTCGACCGGTGGCTGTACAGGACGCCCTTGGGGTTGCCCGTGGTGCCGCTCGTATAACACAGCGAGCTGGCCGTGTTCTCGTCGAACACCGGCCACTCGTAGGCGTCGTCCTCGGCCTCGACGAGCTCCTCGAAGCACAGCAGGCCGGGGAGTGCCGTCGACTGCGGCATGTGCTCGCGAGCCGTCATCGCCACGCAGGCCTTCAGCCCCGCCAGGCGCGGCGCGATCGCCTCGACCAGCGGCAGGAAGCCGATGTCGAAGAACAGGATCTCGTCGCGCGCGTGTTGGGCGATCCAGGCCATCTGGTCGGCGTGCAGGCGCGGGTTGAGGGTGTGCAGCACAGCCCCGGAGCCCGACACGGCGTAGTACAGCTCCATGTGGCGATAGCCGTTCCACGCCAGCGTCGCGACGCGTCCGCCATCCGACACGCCCAGCCGCGCCACGGCCTTGGCGAGGCGCCGCGCGCGAGCCGCCATGTCCCGGAAGGTGTAGCGATGGACATCGCCCTCGACCCGGCGCGAGACGATCTGTTGCTCGCCGTGGTGGCGTTCGGCATGCGTCAGCAGCGAGGAAATCAGCAGCGGCTGCTGCATCATCAATCCGTTCATGGCAGGTCCTTCAGGCGGGAGGCCGCGCGCGGCGAGGGAGCGGACCCGCCAGGCATCGGGGTGACAGTGCAAACGATTGTTCGGCGATCCACGTTCGCCCGATTGGCGCGCGGCGACTTGCACTTATCAATTCGCGTCAGCCGCGCCGCAATCTCGCGGAGTGCTCGCGACACGCGTCTCGATGCGCCCTCGCGCTCGCGCGGGGCCTGACGCGAAATGGCAAGTGCGAGTCGCGGCACGCCAATCGGACGGCGGCTGAACGCCGAACAATCGCCGCAACGCCAGCGTGCGACTGCTCCGGGAATCCACCATGAACTTCCTCAAGTCCCTCAACATCGGCCGCAGGTTGATGCTTGCCTTCGCGGCGGTACTCCTGCTGACCTGCATCGTCGGCGCCTTCTCGATCAGCCGGATGGCGCAGGTCAACGCCGCCACGGGCGAGCTGGCGGGCAAATGGCTGGTGGCCATGCGTGCGATGGGCGAGTACAGCGCCACGCTGTCCGCGATCCGGCGTTCCGAGATCAGGCACGTCATGGCCGCGAGCGCGCAAGACCGCGTGGCGGAGGAAAAGACCGTGCAGGCCATCCAGGGCAAGGCCGCGCAGACCTGGCAACGCTATCTCGGCACCGTCGTGACCGACGACGAGCGCCGGTCCGCCGAGGAGATCCAGAAGCGCCAGGCGGCGTACTACGCGGCGCTGGATCGGGTGCTCGCTGCATCGCGAGCCGGCAACGCGGACGAGGCGAAGGCGCTCTACGCGGCGGACAGCAGCACGGCATTCACCGCGATCGCGGGCGGCCTGATCAAGCAGGTCGATGCGGTTTCGCGCGGCGGCGATGCCGCCTATGCGCGGTCGCAAGCGGACTATGCGCAGACCCAGCGCGCGGTCCTCGGCCTCGTCGCCGCGGTCGTGGCCATCGGCGCGCTGCTCGCCTGGTCGATCACGCGCTCCATCACCGGGCCGATCCGGGTCGCCGTCAAGGTGGCCGAACGCGTGGCGGCAGGCGACCTGAGGTCGGAGATCCGGGTCGACGGCCGCGACGAGACCGCGCAACTGCTCGCCGCGCTCAGGAAGATGAACGCGGGACTGACGAACATCGTGAGCCAGGTTCGCGACAGCTCGGACTCGATCGGAACCGGCTCGTCCCAGATCGCCTCCGGCAATGCCGACCTGAGCCAGCGCACCGAGGAGCAGGCGAGCAACCTGCAGCAGACCGCGGCCTCCATGGAACAGATCACGTCCACCGTCAAGCACAACGCCGACACCGCGAGCGCCGCCACCCAGCTGGCCGGCGGCGCGTCGCTCGCGGCCACCCGGGGGAGCGAGGCGGTCGCCCGCGTCGTGTCCACGATGGACGAGATCAACGCCAGCTCGCGCAGGATCGCGGACATCGTCGGCGTGATCGACGGCATCGCCTTCCAGACCAACCTGCTCGCGCTCAACGCCGCCGTCGAGGCGGCGCGCGCCGGCGAGCAGGGCCGCGGCTTCGCCGTCGTCGCCTCGGAGGTGCGCAGCCTGGCGCAACGCAGTGCGCAGGCGGCCCGGGAGATCAAGTCGTTGATCGGCGAGAGCGTCGCGAAGGTCGGGGCCGGATCGATCCTGGTCGCCGATGCGCGCGGGTCCATGGCCGAGATCGTCGGACAGGTCCACCGCGTCACCGACCTGATCGGCGAGATCGGCGTCGCCAGTGCCCAGCAGAGCACCGGCATCGCCCAGGTCGGCGACGCCATCAGCCAGCTCGACCAGGTCACCCAGCAGAACGCGGCGCTGGTCGAGGAAAGCGCGGCCGCGGCGGAGAGCCTGCGGTGCCAAGCCGAGCAGTTGTCCCGGGTCGTCGCCGCTTTCCAGCTCGCCTAGCAACCGCGGCCACGCGAGGCCCTGCCCGCGCGTGCCGCGCCGTCCCGACTCGTTCCGGAGAATCCGCATGCGAATCAATCTGCCCGTGTCGCAGAACGAATGCTGATGGTGTTCGTCAGCATGCTGCCCCACCTCCTCGGCCTCGCCCATGCGGGCAACGCGGGCGTGCAACTGGGCTGGACGCTGGGCGGCGCCGGAATCGTCCTCGCGTGGTTCGAGCGACGGATCCAGATCACGCTGCGCGCCGTGATCGGCGACGTGCGCCGGGAGGTCGACGGCTTCGGCGCCGCGGCCACCGACATCGCCCGCGGCAGCCAGGACCTGTCGGACCGCACCGAGACGCAGGCCAGCAACCTGGAGGAGACCTCCGCGACGATGGATCAGCTCGCCAGCGCGCTGCAGGGCACCTCCGACTCCGTGCACGAGGTCGTCCGCTGCAGCGCGCAGAGCACCGAGGTGGAACTCGGCGGCAGCCAGGCGATCGAGCTGGTCTCGAGGACGATGACCGACATCTCCGGCAACTCGCGACGCATGCGCGACTTCGTCGGCGTCATCGAGGGCATCGCGTTCCAGACCAACATCCTGGCGCTCAACGCCGCCGTGGAGGCGGCTCGGGCCGGCGACCATGGCCGCGGCTTCGCGGTCGTCGCCGGCGAGGTTCGTGCCCTGTCGCAGCGATGCGTGGCGGCGGCCAAGGAGATCGGCGAACTCATCACCGCATCGGCCGACCAGGTGGCGGACGGGTCGTCCCAGATGCAGGACGCCGCCACCAAGATTCGCGACGCCGCGGCGTCCGTGCATCGGGTACGAACCCTCGTGGATGCGGTGCTGGAGTCGACCCGCGAGCAGTTGGTGGGCATCGCGCAGGTCAACGATTCGGTCGGGCAGCTCGATGCCATGACGCAGCGCAACGCGGCGCTCGCGGAGGAATCCGCGGCATCCGCGGAGTCGCTCACGCAGCGCACCGCCATCCTGCGGCAGGCGGTCGACGTGTTCATGCTGCGGTGATGGAGGCATGCACGCGACGCCGCGCATACCAGGTGTTCGAGATGGCACGTGCGGTCCGTGCCGCACGATGGATGAGCAACAGGAGATGGAAATGACGGTACGCGATGTGGTGGTGTTGGGCGCGGCGCGATCCGCGATCGGAACGTTCGGCGGAGCGCTGGCGGACATGGAACCAGCCGAACTGGCCGGCACCGTGATGAGGGAGACCGTCCGGCGCTCGGGTGTCGATCCGGACGCCGTCCACTACGTGACGGTGGGCAACACGCTGCCCACGGATAGCCGCTTCGCCTACGTGGCGCGCGTGGCCGCCATGCAGGCGGGCCTGCCGATGGAGTCGGTGGCGATGTCGGTGAACCGCCTGTGCTCGTCGGGGCTGCGGGCATCGTGACCACGGCCCAGAACATCCTGCTCGGCGACTGCGACTACGGCGTGGGCGGCGGCGTCGAGGTGATGAGCCGCGCGGCCTACCTCTCGCCGACCATGCGCCACGGCGCCCGCATGGGCGACGCGACCCTGATCGACTCGATCGTCGCCACCCTGACCGATCCGTTCGGCGTCGGCCACATGGGCGTCACCGCCGAGAACCTCGCGACGAAGTGGTCGATCTCGCGCGAGGAACAGGACGCCCTCGCCGTCGAATCGCACCGGCGCGCCGCGGCCGCGATCGCCGAGGGCCGCTTCGCGTCGCAGATCGTCAAGATCACACGCAGCACGCGCAAGGGCGACGTCGTCTTCGACACCGACGAGCACGTGAAGGCCGGCACCACGCTGGAGTCGCTGGCCAGGCTCAAGCCGGCGTTCAGGAAGGACGGCTCGGTGACCGCCGGCAACGCGTCGGGCATCAACGACGGCGCCGCCTTCTTCGTGCTCGCCGACGCGGCGGCGGCGGCCAGGGACGGCCACAAGCCCATGGCGCGCCTCGTGTCCTACGCCCTCGCCGGCGTGCCCAACGACATCATGGGAGAAGGTCCGATTCCCGCGACCCGGCTCGCGCTGAGGAAGGCGGGTCTAACGCTCGACCAGATCGACCTCGTGGAGAGCAACGAGGCCTTCGCGGCCCAGGCGATCGCCGTGGCCCGAGCGCTGGACCTCGACATGACGCGCACCAACCCGAACGGTGGCGCGATCGCGCTGGGCCACCCGATCGGCTGCTCCGGGGCGTTCATCGCGACCAAGGCTGTCCACGAACTGCACCGCAGCGGCGGCCGATATGCGCTCGTGACGATGTGCGTCGGCGGCGGGCAAGGCATCGCCGCGATCTTCGAGCGGCTCTGAGAATGGCCGCATCGATCGACGCCCGGACTCCGTTCGAGACCTCTGCGACCCTCCTGGCAGATCCCCGCACCCACGCCGGGGTGTCGCATGGCTGAGGCCCTGTTCGAGCCCGATCGCCAGAGCGGGCGCATCCGTCGTCGCCATTGGCTGGCGGCCGCCGTCGGCACGGCACTCGCGGGTGCGCTGGCTCGGGCGCAGGCGACCGGCAGCGTGCGCATCGGGCAGAGCCTGCCCCTCACCGGCCCCCTGCGGCCCGTTGTCGAACCCATCGTGCAGGGACAGCAGGCCCTTCTGCACGAGGTGGGGGCGCGCGGCGGCGTGGCGGGGCAGCGCATCGAGCTGATCACGCTCGACGACGCGGCCGACCCCGCGCGCACCGTCGACAACGCGCGCCGGCTCATCGAAGACGAACACGTCGCGAGCCTGTTCGGCTTCGCGTTCGTCCCCGGGCTGTTGCGGACGCTGCCGCTGCTCGCGCAGCACCAGATGCCGCTCATCGGCGTCTACAACGGCGCCGACATCGTGCGCAGGGACCACCAGCCCTACCTGTTCACCACCACCGCCAGCATCCGCGACGAGGTCGAGCAGATGGTGCGCACGTTGGCCGCGCTCCACCTGACCCGGCTCGCCGTGGCCTATCAAGACAACGAGTTCGGGCGCTTCATGCTGCCGCAGGTAGCCGACATCGCCATGGCGCACGGGGCGACCATCTCATGCGCGACCCCGGTCTCGCCCGATGGGTCGAACGCCCCGGCTTGCGCACAGGCCGTCGGCGCCAGCCAGCCCAATGCCGTGCTGCTGCTGGCGGCCGGCAACGCCGTGCTGGCGTTCATGCGCGAGGTGCGGCGCGCCACCAAAGTACCGGTGTATGCACTCTCGCTGGCGGGAACGACGGCCCTCGTCGACCAGCTCGGCGAGGCGGCGCGCGGGCTCGCCGTGACGCAGGTGGTGCCCTACCCCACCAGCGAATCATCGCCGCTGACCCAAGCCTTCGGGCAAGCCATGCGCCGCGCGGGCCTGGCACCGACCTACGACCGCCTGTGGGGCTACCTGAATGCCAGCATCCTGGTGGAGGTGCTGCGCCAGGCCGGCCCGGCCCCGTCGCCGGCGACGATCCTGGGGGCCATCGAACACATGGCCCATGCCGACATCGGCGGCTATCGCCTCTCGTTCGACGCGGCTCACCACAATGGCTCGCACTTCGTCGACATCACGATGCTAGGCGCCGACGGACACTACATCCGCTAGTGTCGTGAGTTGGAAGTTCGTTGAATAGGTCTTGAGCGAAGAAGTGACGCTGCCGAATCGCGTCCAGAATGGCCGCAGACTAGGCGCGGCGCGGAGCGGGGCTCGATGCCCCGCGAGCACCGCAACGACGGCTGCGGTCATTCTGGGCGGGATTCTTCAACGAACTTCCAACTCACGACACTAGGGCCTGTTCACACTCCATGCGTGCCCGCGCCGGCTGCCTGCGGAGCTCCGCCGTGACATCGCAAAAGATCGCCATGCGCGCGACGATCGGACCCCGTGCGAGCGTCCCCCGTCAACGAACCGACGGGAGGCCACCGGCGGCGACAGGCGCGCAAAGGCTCAATTCAAGCCGGTTCTTTCCGATAACTCCTGGACCGCCGCAAGGTGCGAGAGGCACGCCTTGAACATTTCCACCTTTGTGGCCGCCGCAGCGCACGACATGAAGAACTCCGTGAGCGTCATCGCGGCGTATCTGGAGGACGTTCTTGCTCAGCTGGCGCAGGCCGACCTCGCGCAGCCATCGCAGGCCGCCGCGTCGACGTACCAGGCCCTGTACGAGACGCAGCGCGTCAACGGCAACCTGGTTCAGCTGATGGCGATCTTCAAGCTGCAGGAGGGGATGTACCCGTTCCAGCCGACGGAGGTCCTGCTGGACGAATTCGCCGACGAGGTGCTGGATCGCGTGCGGCAGCTGGCCAGGCTGAAGGGCCTCAAACTTCTCTGTGCAGCGGAAGACGGCATGCCAGCGTGGTTCTTCGACCGCGACCTGGTCAACAGCGTCGTCGTGCAGTCGTTGTTCAACTCGGTGCGCTACGCAAGCACCAAGGTCCAGCTGTCGCTGCGCATTCGCGATGGATGCCTGGAGATCGAGGTGGCCGATGACGGTCCGGGCTTCCCCGACTTCATGCTGGAACAGGGCTTTCCATCGAGGCAGGGCATCGACGTGCGCACCGGCAGCACCGGCCTGGGCCTGTTCTTCTCGCGCATGGCGGCCGGACTGCACCAGCGCGGCGAGGCTAGCGGAAGCACCCGCCTGAGCAATGGCGCAACGCTGGCCGGCGGCTCCTTCGTGATCGTGCTGCCCTGACCGACGCCATGTCGAACACCGATCCCCTGCGCGACCGCAAGTTCCTGCTCGTGGAAGACTTCGAGGCCATGCGCAGCGTGCTCAAGGGCCTGCTCTTGCGCTGCGGCGCCCAGCGGGTGGACGTCGCGACCGACGGCCGCGAGGCCGTCAGCCTGCTGCGCAACGCGTCCTACGACATCGTGATGTGCGACTACAACCTCGGCCCGGGCAAGAACGGGCAGCAGCTCCTCGAGGAATCGCGCATGAACGGCTGGATCGGGCCGGCTGC
>JABCYW010000081.1 GCA_013289985.1 Betaproteobacteria bacterium
CGGCGCCGCTGATCGACCCGAGATTACCGGTGGTCGAATTCGAGCGCGAGATCGACGGCCACCACTGCTCGGCGAGGATTTAACGAGTCGTTTTCACACGGCCTCGGCCGACAGAGGGCGACCGCACCGATGTGAGTCCGCCGGTAGTTACGGGTTCAAGCCGCCGCTGCCCGGCACGAACGTGTCCGTGGATTGGCCTCCGTCCTCCTGCATGGTCCCCGTGAGGTCGAACAGCGTGAAGCAGTTGGACTGGCTGACGACTACCGCTTTGCTGCTCACGGTGATCGAGGAGGTGTTGGCCCCGCAGGACGAACCTGGCGTTTCGGCGTAGGTGGTCAGGTCCACCTTGTAGAAGGTCGGACTTTCGCTGGTTCCAAAGTACGCGAAGTTCCCCGCTACGGCCAGGTGGCAGATCGAAGTTGCCGATGCTGGAATCGCAAGGGTCAATGTCTTCTTCAACGTGGCCAGCGGCGTGGCGCTTTCGTTGCGGGTGTAGACGTACAGCAGCGTTTGCTGGCTATTCGCAGGATCTGCGTCCGCGACGAGCAGACGCTGCCCCTGACCAGCGACCGCGCAAGGCCGTCCGAACGGCCCGAGTTCACCGCTCCCGTAGCATCCTTCGCTTGTCGCGTCATGCCCGCACGTCACCCACAGGATGTTGGCCCCGAAGCGCTCGTAGGTCGAGTAGAAGTAGGAAGTCGTCGAGGTCACCCCCGTGGCTGCGCGCGGAGTGACGACGAGAGCCGGTCGGGCGAGCGTGGCCGCTTGTGCGGCGACGCTGCAGCTCGCGAACAGAACCAGAGTGGCGAAGAAGCGGCGAAATGACTGCATGAGGTCTTTCGATTTGGAAAAGTTGAAGATCGCGTGCCCTCTTGACGGACAGCGACGCCATCTTCGCGCTATCGAGGCGCACTCGAAAGCCCTAACTAAGAAGGACTTAACCTTTCACGATTGACGATTCGCATCTCCGGCAGCTGCTGGCCGAAGAGCGACCTCGGATGGCGACCTAGAACTTTCGACCACCGACCTTCGAACACTGCCATCTGTGGCCTGCGGGCTTGGTGGATAGAACGCCGGTGAACCTGTCGACGATGTATCGAACACCATCGGCATCCCAGAGATACGCGTTCACATACGTTTGTGCCTGATGACTGGCGCCTTCAGCCCCATCCTTCTTGGTGATCGTTACCGCGCCGTCCGCATCCACGTCAACGTGCAGCGTTTGTGCGCCCACCGCTGAATCGCTGGTGGTGCAGGCGAGATCGAAGCTCTCATTCTGTGTCTGAGCGAGACAGGTCGCGGGTATCGCTGTGCAAGCGACTGCAAGACGGACAAACGCTCTCATACCGGCAATTTTCATTTTTGACCGAACACTTTCCGGGCACGGGCGCCCGGGTCAAGCTTCGATGAGCGCAGCCCGGGCGGCAACCCCAGAAAGGGGGTGTGAGGCAACATGAAGGGTGCAATCAGCCCGCCCACTGAGCTTGCAGTAAGTTGCCTTTCGCGACCGTCTGGTGGTCGAATTCCGCGGCCGGCCATCGACTCCCGAGCATCGGTTTCGCAGCAAGTTGCCGTCCCCCCGAAACAGTCTGCCAGGAACTGCTGGTGAGCCAAGGTTCCTGGTGGAAAACCCGGGCTCGACCGGCCAGCATGTGAACCTGTTTCTGCATTGCCGCGCTGCAGCATGCGTGCCACGGCGAGGGTGGGCTGCGCAGAATCCGTTCACCGATCGAGCGATCCCCTCCGATCCGGGTTCATCGAATGAACCGGCGCTCGACCCCGCATTCCGCCAACGAGGCACACCATGAACAACGCACACATCATCGGCTGGGGCCACACCCCCTTCGGCAAGCTCGACGCCATCGACCTGGAGCAGTTGATCCGCGACGCGGCGCTGCCGGCCGTGGCCAGCGCCGGCCTGCAGCTGTCCGACATCGACGGCATCTTCGTGGGCCACTTCAACGGCGGCTTCGTGCGGCAGGATTTCACCGGCGCGCTGCCCGGCGTCGCGATCCCCGAGTTCCGCCACGTGCCGGCGGTGCGCGTGGAGAACGCCTGCGCCACCGGCTCCGCGGCGATCTGGGCCGCGCTCGACGCGGTCGGCTCGGGCCGCGTCAGGCACGCGCTGGTGATCGGCATGGAGAAGATGAACACGCTGCCCAACCAGCAGATCGGCGAAACCTTGCTCAAGTGCTCGTACGTCAGGGAGGAGGGCGACATGCCCGGCGGCTTCGCGGGTGTGTTCGGCGACATCGCGGGTGTCTACTTCGAGCGCTTCGGCGACCAGTCCGACGCGCTCGCGATGATCTCCGCCAAGAACCACGAGAACGGCGCGCGCAACCCGCTGGCGCACATGAAGCGCGACCTCGGCTTCGACTTCTGCCGCAACGTGTCGGAGAAGAACCCGTTCGTGGCCGGGCCGCTCAAGCGCTCCGACTGCTCGCTCGTCTCCGACGGCGCCGCGGCGCTGGTGATCTCGCGCGACCCGGTCGCGGGCGCGAGCGTGCGTCCCGTGCGCTGGCGCTCGCGCACGCAGGTCAACGAGTACCTGCCGCTGTCGCGCCGCGACCCGACGAAGTTCGAGGGCGCCGCGCTCGCGTGGCAGCGCGGGCTGGATGCCGCGGGCGTCACGCTGTCCGACCTGCACTTCGTGGAGACGCACGACTGCTTCACCATCGCCGAGCTGCTGGAATACGAGGCGATGGGACTGCGCGGCCACGGCCGGGGCGCGCGCGCCATCCTCGACGGCGACACGCGGCGCGACGGCAAGCTGCCGGTCAACCCGTCGGGCGGCCTGAAGTCGCGCGGCCATCCGATCGGCGCCACCGGGGTGTCGCAGCACGTGATGGCGGCGATGCAGCTCACCGGCACGGCCGGCGACATGCAGCTGCCGCGCGCCGGCCTCGGCGCCGTCTTCAACATGGGCGGCGCGGCGGTGGCCAACTATCTCAGCGTCCTGGAGGCGGCATGAGCGCCCGCACGGCCGCTCCGAAGGGCGCTCGCGCCGCAGTCCGCAGGACGGAGGCTTCCAAATGAGCAACAACGCCCAGGTCTGCAACCTGTCGCAGCTGCTGCGTCAGACCGCGGCCCTGCACCGGGATCGCCCGGGCCTGATCCAGGGCGAGCAGCGGTGGACGTGGGGCGAGATCGACGCCCGGGTCGATGCGATGGTCGCCGCGCTGCGCTCGCTGGGCGTGCGCAAGGGCGACCGCCTGCTCGTGCAGTCGCGCAACACGCTGGCGATGTTCGAGAGCTGCTGGGTGGCGTTCCGCCTCGGGGCCGTCTGGGTGCCGGTGAACTTCCGCCTGACGCCACCCGAGGTGGCGACTCTCGGCGCGTCCAGCGGCGCGGTGGCGATGCTGGTGGACGATGGGTTCGAATCCCATGTGCAGGCGGTGCGGGAGGCCGCGCCCGCGCTGCGCCTGGTGATTCCGATGGGCGGCGGCAAGCCCGGCGAGTTGAACTGGGAGGCGCTGGTCGCCGCGCACCTCGGCGCGGAGCCGTCGGAGACCCCTGTGGCCGCCGACGATCCGCTGTGGTTCTTCTACACGTCGGGCACCACCGGGCGGCCCAAGGCCGGCATGCTCACGCACGGCCAGATGGCCTTCGTCGTCACCAACCACCTGGCCGACCTGATCCCCGGCACCACCGAGCTGGACGTGTCGATCGCGGTGGCGCCGCTGTCGCACGGCGCGGGCATCCACGCGCTGTTGAACGTGGCGCGCGGCGCGGCCACCGTGCTGCTCCCGAGCGAGAAGCTGGATCCGGCCGTGTTCTGGCAACTGGTGGAGCGCCATCGCGTCACCAACCTGTTCACGGTGCCCACCATCGTCAAGATGCTGGTGGAGCATCCGGCCGTGAACGAGCGCGACCACTCGTCGCTGCGCTACATGATCTACGCCGGCGCGCCGATGTACCGCGCCGACCAGCAGCGCGCGCTGCGCACGCTGGGGCCGGTGCTGGTGCAGTACTTCGGACTGGGCGAGGTCACCGGCTGCATCACGGTGCTGCCGCCGTCCATGCACGCGGCCGACGACGCCGATCCGAACGCCAACGTCGGCTCCTGCGGCCGGCCGCGCACGGGCATGGAGGTGGCGATCCTCGACGAGCAGATGCGGCGCGTGCCGGCGGGCGAGGTCGGCGAGATCTGCTGCCGCGGCCCGGGCGTGTTCGCGGGCTACCACGACGACGCGGAGGCCACCGCCAAGGCGCTGCGCGGCGGCTGGTTCCACACCGGCGACCTGGGCCGCGTCGACGCGCGCGGGCTCCTCTACATCACCGGCCGCGAGTCGGACATGTACATCTCGGGCGGCTCCAACGTGTACCCGCGCGAGGTGGAGGAGGTGCTGCTGACGCATCCCGGCGTGGCCGAGGTGGCGGTGCTGGGCATCCCCGACGAGAAGTGGGGCGAGGTCGGCGTGGCCGTGGTGGTGGCGCGCGCGGGCATGGCCTGCGACGCCGCCGCGCTGCTGGGCCATCTCGAGGGCCGTTGCGCGCGCTACCGCTGGCCGCGCCACATTGTCTTCTGGGACGCGCTGCCGCGCTCCGGCTACGGCAAGGTGACCAAGAAGGATGTCCGCGAACTGCTCTTCGCCAGCGGAGAATTGTGGGATTCCACAGACTTGGGGAAGACGAGGGAATCCTCCACCGCCTGAGCCCTCACAATCCTCGCGGTACGTGTTTTCCGCCGCGGCCCCAGGAGGGTGCCGGGCGAGTGCAAGACCATAGCCAACAACGGAGACAAGACATGCAGATTTCCCGCCGCCAGATCCTCGCCGGTGCCGCCAGCGGCCTCGCGCTGCCCGCGCTGGGCGCGTTCGCGCAGAAGGCCGAGTTCACGTACAAGTATGCGAACAACCTGCCGGTCACGCACCCGATGAACCTGCGCGCCAAGGAGATGGCCGACGCGATCCGCGCCGAGACCAAGGGCCGCGTCGACATCCAGATCTATCCGAACAACCAGCTGGGCTCCGACTCCGACATGCTGAGCCAGCTGCGCTCGGGCGGCATCGAGTTCTTCACGCTGTCGGGCCTGATCCTGGGCCAGCTGGTGCCCGCCTCGCAGATCAGCGGCGTCGGCTTCGCGTTCCCCGACTACGCCACCGTGTGGAAGGCGATGGACGGCGAGCTGGGCGCCTGGATCCGCGCGCAGATCCTGAAGAAGGATCTCGTGGCGATGGACAAGATCTGGGACAACGGCTTCCGCCAGACCACGTCATCGTCCAGGCCCATCAACACGCCGGAAGACTTCAAGGGCTTCAAGATCCGCGTGCCGGTGTCGCCGCTGTGGACGTCGATGTTCAAGGCCTTCGACGCCGCCCCGGCCTCGATCAACTTCGCCGAGGTGTACTCGTCGCTGCAGACCAAGGTGGTGGAGGGCGAGGAGAACCCGCTGGCCATCATCTCCACGGCCAAGCTCTACGAGGTGCAGAAGTACTGCTCGCTCACCAACCACATGTGGGACGGCTTCTGGTTCCTGGCCAACAAGAAGGCCTGGGACAAGCTGCCGCCCGACCTGCAGGCCATCGTCGCGAAGCACATCAACGCGGCCGGCATGAAGGAGCGCGCCGACGTCGCCGAACTCAATGCCAGCCTGCAGAAGGATCTCGCGTCCAAGGGCATGGTGTTCAACGCCACCAACGCCACGCTGTTCCGCGACCACCTGCGCAAGGCCAACTTCTACAGCGACTGGAAGGCGAAGTTCGGCGACGAAGGCTGGGCCGTCCTCGAGCGCAGCGTCGGCAAGCTGTCGTAAGCCATGAAACCCGCGGTCCGACTCGACGAGCTGCCGCTCGCGTCCCACGACGCCTTCGGGCACGCGCTGCCCGAGGCCGCCAACGGGCCCATCGTCACGCAGACCTCGCCGCGGCGCGGCGTGCTCGCGCACGTCGAGCACGCGCTCGGCTGGCTGGTGGAGGTGCCCGCGGCGGTGCTGGTGGTGGCCGACATCCTCGTGCTGCTGGCCGGCGTCGTGGCGCGCTTCGTGCTGCACGCTCCGCTCGTCTGGTCGGACGAACTCGCCTCCATCCTGTTCCTGTGGCTGGCCATGTTCGGCTCGGTCGTCGCGTTGCGGCGCGGCGAGCACATGCGCATGACGGCCATCGTCGCGCGCCTGTCGCCCGGCGGCCGCGCGCTGATGGAGGCCGTGGCCACCTGCGCCTGCCTGGCGTTCCTGGCCATGGTGCTCGGGCCCGCGTGGGAGCACGCGCGCGACGAGGCCGACATCACCACGCCGGCGCTCGAGATCTCCAACCTGTGGCGCGAGATCGCCATGCCCATCGGCATCGCGCTGATGGGGATCTTCGCCGTGCTGCGGCTGCTGCGCGAGGCGAGCGCGCGCCACATCGTCGTGGCGCTGGTGCTGGTGGGCGGCATCTGCGCGGCCTTCTGGTTCGGCCGCGCCGCGTTCGATGACCTGGGCCGCCTGAACCTGCTGATCTTCTTCGTGGGCGTGGCCGCCGGCAGCGTGCTGGCGGGCATCCCGATCGCGTTCGCGTTCGGCCTCGGCACCTTCGGCTACCTCGCGCTGGCCACGGGAACGCCGATGCCGGTCATCGTGGGCCGCATGGACGAGGGCATGTCGCACCTGATCCTGCTGGCGGTGCCGCTGTTCGTGTTCCTGGGCCAGCTGCTCGAGGCCACCGGCATGGCGCGCGCGATGGTGGCGTTCCTCGCCGGCCTGCTGGGCCACGTGCGCGGCGGACTGCAGTACGTGCTGGTGGGCGCGATGTACCTCGTCTCGGGCATCTCCGGCGCGAAGGCCGCCGACATGGCCGCCGTGGCGCCGGCGCTGTTCCCCGAGATGAAGGCGCGCGGCGCCGACGAGGGTGAGCTCGTGGCGCTGCTGGCCGCCACCGGTGCGCAGACCGAGACGGTGCCGCCCAGCCTGGTGCTGATCACCATCGGCTCGGTCACCGGCGTGTCCATCGCCGCGCTGTTCACCGGCGGCCTGCTGCCCGCGCTGGTGCTGGGCCTGATCCTGTGCTCGGTGGTGGGCTGGCGCAGCCGCGGCGAGAGCCTGGGCCATGTGCCGCGCACGCCGTGGAAGCAGAACCTGAGGCTGTTCGCGATCGCGTTCCCCGCGCTCGCGCTGCCGTTCCTGATCCGCGCCGCGGTGGTGGAGGGCGTGGCCACGGCCACCGAGGTGTCCACCATCGGTATCGCCTACGCGCTCATCGTGGGCGCCATCCTTTACCGCCAGCTGAAGTGGCGCAACCTGGGCCGGATGCTGGTGGGCACCGCGGCGCTGTCGGGCGCGATCCTGCTGATCATCGGCACGGCCACGGCCATGGCCTGGGGCCTCACGCAATCGGGCTTCTCCGGCTGGCTGGCCGGCAGCATGGCCGCGCTGCCCGGCGGCGCCCCCATGTTCCTCGCGGTGTCCATCGTCGCCTTCGTGATCCTCGGCTCGGTGCTGGAGGGCATCCCGGCGATGGTGCTGTTCGGCCCGCTGCTGTTCCCCATCGCGCGCCAGCTGGGCATCCACGAGGTGCACTACGCGATGGTGGCCACGCTGGCCATGGGCCTGGGCCTGTTCGCGCCGCCGCTGGGCGTGGGCTACTACTCGGCCTGCGCCATCGCCCGCGTGAACCCCGACCGCGGCATCAAGCCGATGATGCGCTACATGCTGGCGCTGCTGATCGGCACCATCGTGATCGCGGCGGTGCCGTGGCTGTCGATCGGGTTCCTGTAGGCCTCTTCAGGGCAGGTTGCTCACCCGCGCGTCCCTGGGCGCCGTCACCGTGTGGGAGATGCTCACGCGGGCCGTGTCCTGCGGCGGGATCGCCAGCGTCCATTCGGCCACGCCCGGGATCTTGTTCCAGTCGGTGACGGCGGGCTGCGGCGAGTAGCCGTGCGTCACCTGGATGGCCTCGTTGCGCGACACCGGCGACGCGTCCAGCATCTCCACCGTCACGGCGTCGCGATGCTGGTTGACGATCGCGTAGACCGCGGTGGACGTGCGCTCGGTGCTGCCGCCGAAGACGCCGCGCGATTGCGTGAACGCGCCGGGCGATTCGACGTCGACGTGCATCTGGTCGTCCTGCCCCAGCGCCACGCGCAGCTTGTCGCCCTGCGCCGGATCCCAGGCCGAGCGGCTGACCAGCGCGCCGTCGATCCAGGCCTGCAGCGGGCCGTCCGGCCACACGCCGGCGGGACGCGCGGCCTCGGCCAGCAGGTAGACCGCGCGATCGGTGCGTGGCGTCGTGCGGCGCTTCAGCGTCGCGGGCAGCGTCTGGCTGGCAAGCTGCAGCGTGTGCGTCTCGCCGTCGGAGGCCAGCGTGACCGACTGCGCGACTTCGAACTCGGTGGCGTAGTCACCCGAGACGGCGCTGGTGCCCCACGGCGGCGGCACGGGGCGTGTCGGGTTGATGCTGCTGCCCGTGACCTCCACGCGTTGCATCGTGATGGGCGCCGGAGCCGGCGCGGTCGCGGCGTACGCCATCATCGGAGGCGGCGGCGGCGCCACCAGGTCGATCGCCCAGGTCTGCGGCACCTGCGCCTGCGCCGACCGGTTGACGCGGCCCGTCGACAGCTTCACGTGCACGTCGGTCCAGTCCTCGCCGCTGGCCTGCACGATGTCGGCCTGGCGGTCGATGCGCAGCGAGGCGTGCGCCGTGTCCATCGTGGCGCGATAGGTCGGGCGCCAGTAGGTGTTGTTGACGTTGTAGCGGACGCGCAGCGTCGCGGCCACGGGCGTCCAGACGTCGAAGCGCACCGTGCGCCAGTTGCCCTTGCCGCGCGCCGGAGGCAGCTCGTCGGACAGCTTGTCGTTCTCGCGCTCGAGGCCGGTGAGTTCGCGCCTGACGCGGGCCTGGTCGACGAGCAGGTCCAGCGCCGCCTGGCGCAGGTCGCTGGCCAGCGCTCCCGCGCGCGGAGCGCCGGGCTTCTGGCCGGGCCTGGAGGCGGCCGGGGGCGCGGTCGCCGGATCGTCCGCGTGCGGATTCGTGCCCCACACCTTCAGGTAGGCCAGCGCGAGCTCGTTCGAATCGCGTTGCGCCTCGAGTTGCTCGCGCCGCAGTTGCATCGCCTGCTGCCGCGCCTCGATCGGCGAGGGCGCGCACTCGCTCGCGCGCGACGCCGGCAGCGGCGTGCTGCGGATCTCGCCCATGCGAAGCTCCGGCTCGCCGTCGACCTGCAGCGTCGTCAGGTCGACCCCGCCGGGCAGGCAGGCCATGACGACGTGGCGCGTGCCGCCCGCCACCTTCAGCTCGCGCTCCACGCGCGCGCTGTCCGGGTACACGGTGGCGGCCACGATGCGCGTCGCGTCCTGGGCCGCGGCCTCGACGGCGGCGAGGCCCAGCAGGATGGCGCCCGCGGCGCGCGGGAGAAGGTGAGGTTTCATCGATGCTCCTGGAGTTGTGGTGGGCCGCGGGATGCGGGCCCGTGGGGTTGAACGTGCGGCGCGGCGCAACGGGGTGAACTGCCCCAGAATGGCCGCATGAACGTCCTCATCGTCTTCGCCCATCCCGAGCCCGCGTCGTTCAGCGCCGCGCTGAAGAACGAAGCCGTCGCGGCGCTGTCGCAGGCCGGGCACGCGGTGACGGTGAGCGATCTCCACGCCATGGGCTGGAACCCGGCGCTGGGCCCGGAGGAGTTCGCGCACGACCGCGCCGACCCCGGTTTCCTCGACCTCTCGCGCGAACAGGAGCACGCGCACCGCAACGGCAGCCATGCCGCCGACGTGCGCGCCGAACAGGCCAAGGTCGCCGCGGCCGACCTCGTGCTGTTCCATTTCCCGGTGTGGTGGTTCGGCATGCCGGCCATGCTCAAGGGCTGGGTCGACCGCGTCTTCAGCCGCGGCTTCGCGTATTCGGCGGGCCGCAAGTACGAGCGCGGCCACTTCAAGGGCAAGCGCGCGATGCTGTGCATCACGACCGGGACCGCGTCCACGCTGTACGAGCCCGACGGGATCGACGGCGACCTGCTGCACGTGCTCTGGCCCATCCACAACGGCATGCTGGCCTACACCGGCTTCACGGTGCTGCCGCCGTTCGTGGCGTGGATGCCGGGGCGCGTCGATGGCGCCGAGCGTGCGGCATACCTCTCGGCGTATCGCGGGCGGCTCGCGTCGCTCGATTCGATCGAGCCGCTGTTCTTCCACCCCTGGGACGACTACGACGAGTCGCAGCGCCTCAAGCCCGGCGTGGCCGCCCGCTCTGGCGTGCAGTGGAACCCTGAACGCTAGCTTTCACCGCAGCGCCGGCGCAGGAACTGGCCGGCCACGAACAGGTCGCGCTCGATGGCCCGGCGCGCGGCGGCGCTGTCGCGGGCGGCCAGCGCGGCCAGCAGGTCGTCGTGGGCGTCGTTGAGCACGGCCGGCGCCGCCGCGTCCTCGAACAGCTGGTTGGACAGCGGGCCGATGCGCAGCCACACGGTCTCGATCAGCGACATCAGCAGGGGCGAGCCCGCGGCGCGATACAGCCGCACGTGGAAGTCCTCGTTGACCGCCAGGTAGGTCTTGGCGTCGAGCCGGCGCAGCGCCTCGGCCATGCGCTCGCCCTCGGCGCGCAGCGTGGCGAGGTCGGCGGCCGACAGTCGCAGCGCGCCGCGCTCGGTGGCCTCGCCCTCCAGCATCAGGCGCGCCTGCAGCACGTCGTCGAACTCCGCGCGCGACAGCCGCGGCACCGCCACGCCGCGGTTCGGGCTGTAGGCCAGCGCGCCTTCCGCGGCCAGGCGCTGCAGCGCCGCGCGTACCGGCATCAGTCCGACGCCCAGTTCGGCGGCGACATCGCGCAGCTTCAGGCGCTCGCCGGGCAGGAAGCGGCCCACCGTCACCCAGTGGCGCAGCGTCTCGTAGGTCTGCTGTTCGAGGTTCATTCTTGCAGCGCTGCCAGCACCTCGTCGAAGGCCGCGAGCAGGCGCCCGACGTCGGCCTCCGAGGTGACCGGGCTGGCCAGGAGCATGTTGTGGAACGGCGTGATCATGACCCCGCGATTGAGCAGCGCCAGGTGCACGAGCTGCTCCAGCGCCGGCCGCGCGAGGGCCCCGGCCTCGCTGCCGTTGCGCGGCGGTCGCGGGCCGAACTGGAACTCGCAGCGGGCGCCCACCTGCGTCACGCACCACGGCAGGCCGTGGCGCAAGAGGGCCACGCGCAGGCCCGCGGCCACCTGCGTGCAGCACTCGGTCATGCGGGCGTGGGCTTGCGGCGTGGCGACCTCCGACAGCGTCGCGCGCAGCGCCGCCATCGCCAGCATGCTGGCCGTCAGCGTGGTGCCGATGCCCGAGTGCCCGGGCGGCGCCGAGCGCTTGGCCGCCGCGGCGCGCCGGGCCAGGTCCTCGCTGAGGCCGTAGACCGCGCACGGCACGCCACCGGCGATGGGCTTGCCCAGCACCAGCGCGTCGGGCGCCAGCCCGTGCGCTCGCGCGTAGCCGCCCGGGCCGCTGCTGAGCGTATGGGTCTCGTCGAGCACCAGCAGCGCGCCGTGCGCGCGGATCAGCGCCTGCGCCTCGGCCCAGTAGCCGGGGTCGGGCAGCACCATGCCGATGTTGGTCATCACAGGCTCGGCCAGCACGCAGGCCACGTTGCCGCCGGCCAGCGCCGCGGCCAGCGCGGGCAGGTCGTTGAACTCGACCACCGTGGTGTGCGCCGTGAGGTCGTGCACCTGGCCCAGCAGGCTGTCTCGCACACGCTGATGGCCGTCCACGAGATCGACGAAGACGTCGTCGACGGTGCCGTGATAGCACCCGTTGAACACGACCAGGCGCTTGCGCCCGGTGGCGGCGCGCACCCAGCGCAGGAGGAAGCGGTTGGCGTCGCTGGCGGTCATCGCGCTCTGCCAGGACGGCAGCCCGAAGCGGCGCGCCAGCTCCTCGCCGACCCAGGCCGCGTCCTCGCTGGGCAGCATCGTCGTGCAGCCGCGCGCCATCTGCGCGCGCACGGCCTCCACCACCGGCGGGCTGGCGTGGCCGAACATGGCGCCGGTGTCGCCCAGGCAGAAATCGACGCGCTCGTGGCCGTCGACGTCCGTCACGCGGGCGCCTTCGGCGTGGGCCACGTGCAGCGCGAAAGGCGTCGACCAGTCGTTCATCCAGTGCAGGGGCGAGCCCATCAGCCAGTGGCGCGCGGTGCGTCCGGCGAGCGCGGCCGAGCGCGGGTTGGCGGCGACGAAGCGCTCGCGCTCCGCGGCGGCCAGGCGCAGCAGGTTGGCGGCGTTCAGGCCGGTGTCGTCGAAGTCTCTCGCGTTCATACCAGCAGCAGCAGGTGCTCGCGCTCCCACGAGCTGATGACGCGGTTGTAGGTGGCGTACTCGAGTTCCTTGACGGCGCAGAACGCCTTGACGAACAGCGGGCCCAGCACCTCCGACAGCGCGTCGCAGGCGCGCATGCGCGCGATGGCGTCCTCGAGATGGCCCGGCAGCTCGTGGGCCAGGTCCCAGGCGCTGTCGGTCATCGGCTCCGACGGCATCAACTGCTCGCTCATGCCCAGGTAGCCGCAGGCCAGCGTGGCGGCCATCGCCAGGTACGGGTTGACGTCGACGCCCGGCACGCGGTTCTCCACGCGGCGCGCCTCGGGGCCCGACTTGGGCACGCGGATGCCGCAGGTCCGGTTGTCGTGGCCCCAGCGCACGTTGATCGGCGCCGAATTGAAGCGCGACAGCCGGCGGTACGAGTTCACGTAGGGCGCGAACATGGGCATCACCAGCGGCACGTATTTCTGCAGGCCGCCGATGTAGTGCATGAAGGGCCGGCTCGCGTTGCCGTCCGCGTCGGAGAAGATGTTGTGGCCGGTCTCCGCGTCGACGATGCTCTGGTGGATGTGCATCGCGCTGCCCGGCTCGCGTTCCATCGGCTTGGCCATGAAGGTGGCGAAGATGCCGTGGCGCAGCGCGGTCTCGCGCACCGTGCGCTTGAACAGGAACACGCGGTCGGCCAGGTCCATCGGGTCGCCGTGCGAGAAGTTGATCTCCATCTGCCCGGCGCCGGCCTCGTGGATCAGCGTCTCCACGCCGAGGCGGTGCACGCCGCAGAACTGCGAGAGTTCCATGAAGAAGGGATCGAAATCGTTGACCGCGTCGATGGAGTACGACTGCCGGCCCGCCTCGGGCTTGCCGGTGCGCCCGAGCGGCGGCTGCAGCGGCTCGTGCGGGTTCTGCTGGCGCGCGACCAGGTAGAACTCCATCTCGGGGGCGACCACCGGCCGCCAGCCCCTGGCCGTGTACAGGGCCATCACCCGGCGCAGCACGCCGCGCGGCGAGAGCTCCACCGGCGAGCCGTCGAACTCGTGGCAGTCGTGGATCACGACGGCCACGGGCTCGGCCGCCCAGGGCACGAGCCGCACCGTGCTGGCGTCGGGCAGGCACACCATGTCGGGATCGGTCGCGCCGACGAAGGGGCCGTTGTCGGGCTGTTGGCCGTTGACGGTATTGAGCAGCACGCTCTTGGGGATGCGCATCTCGCCGGATGCCAGGAACAGGTCCTTGGGCAGGATCTTGCCGCGCGCGATGCCGGTCATGTCGGGGATCACGCACTCCACCTCGTGGATGCGGTGCTGGGCGAGGAAATCGTGCAGGGGATTGGACATGGGAGGCGTGGGGCGGCCAGCGCTCCGCTGTGGATGTGATCACAAGTATGGATCATCCGCCCTGGGTTACCGAGTGGTTGCCCACCAATTGCGTGGGTTATGTGATCACAAGTCTCGAAACGGCGCGTCGACGCCGCGGGGTGCGCCTCTGCAGCTCGACGTACTTGCCCAGGTACCAGTGCTCGGCGCGCCGGCCCTCGACGGCCTTCTTCAGCAGGCATCGCCGAGCGTCGAGGGAGTCGCGCGGCCCCTCAGTGCGCAGCCGCAGCGGCCGGGACTTCGATGTCGAGATCGTCGGCGCGCACCCAGCGGTCGATGGCCTTGCCGGACTTGGCGACGTAGCGCACCTTCAGCCAGCCCTCGGCGGCCTTGGATCGATCGAGCACGCTGACCTCGTCGCCCTGGACGAGGTAGCCGTGCGGAGCGACGCCCGCGTCGGGGGTGTCGCGCAGCGGGGCCTTGGCGTCCACGACGTGGGCGATGGCCGCGCCGGCGGGCGCGGGCTGGGCCGCCGCGGCCGGCGCGGCGCCGCCGTGCGCGCGGATCAGCGCCGTCATGTGGGCGGCGAGCTTGTCCCAGTCGGCGTGCCTGGCCTCGGGCTTGGGGTTCTTGTTGTCGTCGGCTTTGACGATGACGCCGCCCGGCGTGGAACTGATGCGGTTCACGCTATAGCAGTACGGATCGTTGTCGTCTCCGCTGGGGATCTTCTCGCCGACGAGGATCTCGCCGAACGCCATGCGCGTCGGTTTGGTCCCCTTGCAGAAGCCGCGCGACGCGAACTGGTCGGAGACGCCGCCACTGGCCAGCACACCGGCATCGAAGTAGCGCATGCCGGTCACGGCATAGGCGGGTGCGGCGGGCGCATCGCGGTTGTAGATGAAGCTTGGTTTGTCCATCTCCGCGTCCTTGGTTACGCACTGGATCAGCGTGGCGCCGCCGGCTTGGCGCCAGGCCAGGAGGACGACAAGAGCATCGGCGCACGGCGCCAGCGTCGTGTCCTCGTTGACATTGGAGACGCAGACGCCGTTTGCGCACTTTGCGTCGGCGAGGCTGTCGGCGGCGGTGGCCGCGGTCGCGATGACACTGGCGCAAAGTGCCACGAAGGCGCGCGAAGCGACGCCGGAGGAAACGCGAGCGAGCATGAAGTTCTCGAGTCTTCGGAAAGCGGGGGCGAGTGGTCAGAGACCGGCGATGATCTTCGCACCTTCGGTCAGGACGATGCCGTACTGGGCATTCTCGCGATTGGCGGTGACGCCGCTGACCGTGAAGGACAGGCGCTTGCCGTTGAGGATGCTCAGGCGCCGGCTCATGCAATCCGCCCTGGACGCTTCCTTGGCCGCATGGGCGAGGCGGCGCTCAGTGCACGGCGGCGGAGTTGTTGGCGACGTCGAGATCGTCGACGCGCACCCAGCGGTCGATGGCCTTGCCAGACTTGGCGACGTAGCGCACCTTCAGCCAGCCTTCGGCGGCCTTGGAGCGATCGAGCACGCTGACCTCGTCGCCCTGCACGAGGTAGCCGTGCTGGGCGACGCCCGCGTCGGGGGTGTCGCGCAGCGGGGCCTTGGCGCCCACGACGTGGGCGATGGCCGCGGCGGCGGGCGCGGGCTGGGTGGCCGCGGCGGGTGCGGCAGCGGCCGGCGCGGCGCCAGCGTGGGCGCGGATCAGCGCCGTCATGTGGGCGGCGAGCCTGTCCCAGTCGGCGTGCTTGGCCTCGGGCTTGGGGTTCTTGTTGTCGTCGGCCTTCACCGCAACGCCGCCCGCGGTGGAACTGATGCGGATCACGCGGTAGCAGTAGGCGTTGTCGTCGTCGGGGCTGGGGATTTTCTCGCCGACGAGGATCTCGCCGGTGGCCATCCGCGCCGGTTTGGTCCCCTTGCAGAAGTCGCGCGACGCGAACTGGTCGGATACGCCGCCAGCGGCCAGCACGCCTGCATCGAAGTACCGCATGCCGGTCACGGCATAGGCGGGGGCGGTAAGCGCATCGCGGTTGTAGATGAAGCTGGGCTTGTCCATTTCCGCGTCGGAGGTCTCGCACTGGATCAGCGTGGCGCCGCCGGCCTGGCGCCAGGCCAGGATGATTTCGCTGGCATCTGCACACGGCGGCGGCGCCTTGTCCTCGTAGACGTTGGCGACGCAGACGCCGTTCTTGCATTCGGCTGCGGCTAGGCTGTCGGTCGCACCGCACGCGGTCGCGAAGGCGCTGACGCAGAGCGCCGCGATGGCGCGCAACGCGGCGCCGGAGGGAACGTGAGCGAGCATGAAGTTCTCGAGCTTTGGGGAATCGGGGGGCGAAGGGTCAAAGACCGACGATGATCTTCGCAGCTTCGGTCAGGACGATGCCGTACTGCGAATTTTCGCGCTTGCGGGTGACACCGCAGACGGTGAAGGACAACATCTTGCCGTTCAGGATGCTGAGGCGTCGGCTCATGCAATCCGCCCGGGACTCCTCGACGGCCTTGTTGGCACGTTCCGTGAAGGCCATCGTCATCAGGTCGAACTGGGTCTTCGGCTTGTCGCGGTCCGCCTTGGCCTTGATCTCGTCGGCCGCGCGCGAGAGCCCGCCCTGCTGGATCGCACAGTCGAACAATGCTGCATAGGTGCGGAACTCGACCTTGGCCATCAGTGCGGGTGCGAAGGTGCGCAGCCACTTGATGTTCTTCTCGACGGTGGGGTTGTAGTCGTTGATGGCGGAGTCGAACTGGATCTTGTTGAACGCCTCGACCTTGGCGAGGTTCTCGAACGACGTCTGCCACTCCTTCTTCCCGGCAGCCGTGGCGTAGAGATCGCGGGCCCACTTGGACGCGGCCGCCGCGCCTTTGTCTCCGGAAAGGGCGAGTGCGGCCTTGAGGACGTCGAAGTTGGATCCGGCAGTGAAGCAGCCGTCGAACACATTGGCGTTGTTCGCACGCATCTTGTTCAGCAACTTGCTCAGTGTGCCGGTGCCGAAATTCCACTGGACGAGTCCGAAGGAGGTTGCCTGCCTGTCGAAATTGGGATTCTTGTTCCTCTGGTCGTCGGTGCCGGCGAGCGACTTGTAGTCCATCGACTTGCCGCTCGCGCCCTCGAAGCAGGTGGTGATCTTCAGCGCCAGCAGGTGGGCCTCGTCGATCGTCAACTGTCCCGACGGCGCGGCCAACGGCGTGGAGCCATTGGCCATCGGAGTGCCGGTCTCCTTGTCGAGCCCGATGCTGCCGAGCGCTTGGTGCCAGAGGTGCGAGATCTCGCCCAGCGTGTGGTCGGCCCAGTCGCGCACGCCCGTCAGGTTGGGTGTGCAGCCCAGCATCGACGTGAAGTTCGGATCGGCCTGATCCTTGTGGCCCTGGATGCCCGGCGTCTTCGGCGCCGTCAGCGGCTTTTGCGGCACGGCGGCCGTGTGCCTGAGGTGGCGGCGATGGTGCGGCTGCGCGCCTTGCGGTCCGGGAAGGGTGGAATTGGCCATGGCGCCGAGTCTAGCGGGTCCACCTGCGTCCTGGCGGGGCGGCGGGACCCCCAGAACCACGACGTCGAAACCAAATGAAAAGGGGCCGGTCGCCCGGCCCCTTGCGCATGTCGCGACGTCGTCGGCGCGTCAGGCGGTCACGCCCTTGGCCGTCTCCGCGTACTCCTCGATGCGGTCGAAGTTCATGTAGCGGTAGATCTTCGCGCCGTCGGCGTTCACCACGCCCATGTCGGCGTGGTACTCGGCGGCGGTGGGGATGCGACCGAGCTTGGACGCGATCGCGGCCAGTTCGGCCGAGGCCAGGAACACGTTGGAGTTCTTGCCCAGGCGGTTCGGGAAGTTGCGGGTCGACGTCGAGACGACGGTCGCGCCTTCGCGCACCTGCGCCTGGTTGCCCATGCACAGCGAGCAGCCCGGCATCTCCATGCGCGCGCCGGCCGTGCCGAAGGTGCCGTAGTGGCCTTCCTTGGTCAGCTCCGAGGCGTCCATCTTGGTCGGCGGGGCCACCCACAGCTTGACCGGGATGTCGCGCTTGCCTTCGAGCAGCTTCGAGGCCGCGCGGAAGTGGCCGATGTTGGTCATGCACGAGCCGATGAAGACCTCGTCGATCCTGGTGCCGGCCACGTCGCTGAGGAACTTGGCGTCGTCCGGATCGTTCGGGCAGCACAGGATCGGTTCCTTGATGTCGGCCAGGTCGATCTCGATGACTTCGGCGTACTCGGCGTCGGCGTCGGCCTTGAGCAGCTGCGGGTCGGCGATCCAGGCCTCCATCGCCTTGATGCGGCGCTCCAGCGTGCGCTTGTCGGCGTAGCCGTCGGCGATCATGTTCTTCATGAGCACGATGTTCGAGGTCATGTATTCGATGATCGGCGCCGGGTGAAGGTGCACCGTGCAGCCGGCGGCCGAGCGCTCGGCCGAGGCGTCGCTCAGTTCGAACGCCTGTTCCACCTTCATGTCGGGCAGGCCCTCGATCTCGAGGATGCGACCCGAGAACGCGTTGATCTTGCCTTGCTTGGCGACGGTCAGCAGGCCCTTCTTGATCGCGTAGAGCGGGATCGCGTGCACGAGGTCGCGCAGCGTGACGCCCGGCTGCATCTGGCCCTTGAAGCGAACCAGGATCGACTCGGGCATGTCCAGCGGCATCACGCCTGTGGCGGCGCCGAAGGCCACCAGGCCGGAGCCGGCCGGGAAGCTGATGCCGATGGGGAAGCGCGTGTGGCTGTCGCCGCCGGTGCCCACGGTGTCGGGCAGCAGCAGGCGGTTGAGCCAGCTGTGGATGATGCCGTCGCCCGGACGCAGCGCGACGCCGCCGCGGTTCGAGATGAACGCGGGCAGCTCGTGGTGCATCTTCACGTCCACCGGTTTCGGGTACGCCGCGGTGTGGCAGAACGACTGCATCACCATGTCGGCCGAGAAGCCCAGGCAGGCGAGATCCTTCAGCTCGTCGCGGGTCATCGGGCCGGTGGTGTCCTGGCTGCCGACGGTGGTCATCTTCGGCTCGCAGTAGGTGCCCGGGCGCACGCCCTGGCCTTCCGGCAGGCCGCAGGCGCGTCCGACCATCTTCTGCGCCAGCGTGAAGCCGGCCTTCGATTCGATGGGCGCGGTGGGCAGGCGGAACGCGGTGGACGCGGGCAGCTTCAGGAACTCGCGCGCCTTGGCGGTGAGCGAGCGGCCGATGATCAGGTTGATGCGGCCGCCGGCGCGCACCTCGTCGAACTGCACGTCGCTCTTGAGCTTGAACTCGGCGACGGTGGCGCCGTTCTTCTCGATGCGGCCTTCGTACGGGTAGACGTCGATGACGTCGCCCATGTCCAGCCTGGACACGTCGACCTCGATGGGCAGCGAGCCCGAGTCCTCCTGCGTGTTGAAGAAGATGGGGGCGATCTTGCCGCCGAGCGTGACGCCGCCGAAGCGCTTGTTCGGCACGAAGGGGATGTCCTCGCCCGTGGCCCACACCACGCTGTTGGTGGCGCTCTTGCGGCTGGAGCCGGTGCCCACCACGTCGCCCACGTAGGCGACCAGGTGGCCCTTCTTCTTCAGATCCTCGACGAACTGCATCGGGCCACGCTTGCCGTCTTCTTCCGGCGTGATGCCCGGGCGCGCGTTCTTCAACATGGCCAGGTAGTGCAGCGGGATGTCCGGGCGGCTCCAGGCGTCGGGCGCCGGCGACAGGTCGTCGGTGTTGGTCTCGCCGGTGACCTTGAACACGGTGACGGTGATCTTGGCGGCGACTTCAGGACGCGACGTGAACCACTCGGCCTTGGACCAGCTGTCAATGACTTCCGACGCGAACTTGTTGCCGGCCGTGGCCTTCTCCGCCACGTCGTGGAAGAAGTCGAACATCAGCAGCGTCTTCTTCAGCGCGTTGCAGGCTTCGCGCGCAACGTCGGCTGAATCGAGCAGGTCGATCAGCGGCTTGACGTTGTAGCCGCCCACCATCGTGCCCAGCAGCTCGGTGGCCCTGGCCTTGGAGATGAGCGCCACCTGCACGTCGCCGTGCGCGACGGCCGACAGGAAGCTCGCCTTGACCTTGGCGGCGTCGTCCACGCCCGGGGGCACGCGGTGCGTGAGCAGGTCCAGCAGGAACGCGTCCTCGCCGGCCGGCGGGGCCTTCAGAAGCTCGATGACTTCGGCCGTCTGCTGCGCGGTCAGGGGCAGCGGCGGGATGCCGAGGGCGGCGCGTTCGGCCACGTGTTGGCGATAGGCTACAAGCATGGGATCTCCTGGAAAAGCCGGGGTTGGGGCGTCTGGGTGGAAAGAGGCGGGCTCAGGTCTTGGGGACGATGACCTTGAGGCCCTTGAAGTAGTCGCGGAAGAAGCCTTCGTCGCGCGTGATGAGGCCGTTGCACTGGAGCAGGGCGTGCGCGCCCACGAGGAAGTCGGGCATCGTGCGCGGCGTGCCCACCGGCTGGCCGGCGGCACGTGCGCGCTGCACATACTTGCGCTGCATCTCGCCAGCGCGCACCGCGGAGCGTTGTTCGATGGGGGAGAAGGTCAGGCCCATGTCGTCGAGCGCGTCCATCACTTCCGCGCCGTGGCCGAGGCCGGCCGTGACCTCGCTGGCCACCACGTCGCACACCACCACGGGGCCGCTGCCCAGCGCCAGGCGCAGGCAGGCCTCGGCGGCGTCGGCGCCTTCGCCGTCGCCCAGCAGGGCTATCAGCACGGAGGTGTCGATGGCGATCACCGCGCGGCCTTCGCGGGACAGCGCGGGGACAGGAGCGCGGGGTGACGCATCATTAGAATTCGGGCGTCTCGCCGGGCGTGCGGCCGCGCAGGTCCTGCATCACGTCGTCGGTGGAGACGCCGCTGGGCAGCTTGAAACGGCCGCGCACGCGCGAGATGGCGTCGGTGACATCCTTGCGCAGGATGATCCGGCCGCCGTCCAGCTCGACCTTGAGCACGGTACCCTTCGTCAGCCCGAGCGCATCGCGCACGGCCTTGGGCAGCGTGATCTGGCCGCGTTCGGCAACGGTGGCTTCCATGGGGGACCTCGGTTTGAAAGTACGATGCTGAAACTTTCGGTATGTAGATTCTATACGTACCGAATCGAACCTACAGGGTTATCACTGACTGTTTTGCGCAGTTTTTCCCGCGCCGGAACCTCCTGGCGTTTCACTACTCCTGATTCCATGCCCCAATTCCGCCCGATCTCGCCGCTGACCGTGCTGGCGTCCGCCTGCGTCGCCTTCCTGTTCGGCTGCGCGACCGTCTCGGGCACCGAGCCCGCCGCACCCGCGCCGGCGGAGGCCGCGCCGGCGGCCGTCGAGGCGGCGTCCGCGGCCGCGGCGCCGGCCAGCGGGGCCAGCCAGGCGGCCGGCCGTGCCGGCGCGTCGCGCGCGCCGGCCGCCGCCGCGCCCGCCGGCCCGCCGCTGCCGCCGTTCGCCACGCTCACGCAGGGCGCGCGCCGCATCGACGGCATGCTCACGCTCTGGCAGAAGGACGACAAGGTGTGGCTGGAGCTGAAGCCGGAAGACTTCAACAAGCCCATGTTCTTCTCGCCCAAGATCTCGCAGGGCCTGGGCGAGGGCGGCCTGTACGGCGGCTCGATGGCGCGCGCGTCCTCGCCGTGGGGCGCGCCGCAGATCGTCGAGTTCCGCAAGATCCACAACCTCGTGCAGCTCGTCGCGCTCAACGAGACCTTCCGCGCGAACCCCGGCACGCCGCAGGCGTTCGCGGTGCAGGCCGCCTACTCGGGCAGCCTGGTGGGCAGCACGCCCGTGGCCAGCCAGGCCGACGCCGCCTCGCGCGGCGTGCTGGTGGAGGCCAACAACCTGTTCCTGGGCGACACGCTGGGCATGGCGATCCACCTGCAGCAGATGTACCGCCAGGGGTATACGTTCGATCCGCGCAACTCCTATTTCGACAGCGTGCGCGGCGCGGCCGACGAGGTGATGTTCGACGTCACGGCGCACTACTTCACGCAGTCCATCGCCACGTCGTTCCCGAACGCGCCGGCGGGCGCGCCCCAGCCCACCATCCCCAGCTTCGTGCCGGACGTGCGCAGCCTGTTCCTGGGCCTGCACTACTCGCTGGCGCGGCTGCCCGAGAAGGTCATGCCGACGCGCCCGGCCGATCCGCGCGTGGGCTACTTCACCAGCACGGTGGCCGACTTCTCGGACGACGTGGCCCGCTCGCCGCGCGAACGCTTCATCAACCACTGGCGCCTGGAGAAGAAGGATCCGGCGGCGGCGCTGTCCGAGCCCGTGCGCCCGATCACCTACTGGCTCGACCGCACGATCCCGCTGAAGTACCGCGACGCGATCACGCGCGGCATCCTCGAGTGGAACAAGGCCTTCGAGCGCATCGGCTTCAAGAACGCCATCGTGGTCAAGGTGCAGCCCGACGACGCCGTGTTCGACACGCTGGACGTGGGCGTCACCTCGGTGCGCTGGATGGTCAACGCCGAGTCGACTTTCGGCGCCATCGGCCCGACGCACGTCGACCCGCGCAGCGGCGAGATCCTGGACGCGGCGATCGCCATCGAGAGCCTGTCCTCGCGCAACGTGCGCACGGCCCGCGCGCAGGTGCTGGACATCGCGCGCTCGTTCGACGTCGCCGGCCTGCTGCAGGCGCCGGCCTCCGAGCTTGCGCCGGCCGCCGCGGCGCCCGACCACGTCTCGGCCTGGGGGCGCGACCTGCAGTCGTGCCTGGCCGGCGACCTCGGGGCGGAGCAGGCGGACTACGGCCTGGACGTGCTCGCCGCGCGCGGCGAGATCGACCCCGACAGCCCGGAGGCCGATGCGTTCGTGCAGGCCTACCTCACCGACGTGACGATGCACGAGGTGGGCCACACGCTGGGCCTGCGCCACAACTTCCGCGGCTCGCGCGAATACACCGACAAGCAGCTGTCCGACCCCGAATTCACGAAGACGCACGCGCTGTCCGCTTCGGTGATGGACTACCTGCCGGTCAACCTGCAACGCGCCGGCGAGCACGCGGCCGCGCCGTTCAACACGACGCTGGGCGACTACGACTACTGGGCCATCGCGTACGCCTACCAGCCGATGCCGGCCGACGCGACGCCGGCGCAGGAGAAGGCCGAGTTGCTCAGGATCGCCGCGCGCAGCACGGAGCCCGGCCTGGAGTACGGCACCGACGAGGACAACTTCCTGGGCCTCGACCCGGCCTCGCTGCAGGACGACCTCGGCAACGACCCGGTGGGCTTCGCGCAGAAGCGCTTCGCGATCGCGCGCGACGTGCTGTCCCGCCAGGAGACGCGCCCGCTCAAGCCCACCGAGGACTACGCCGTGCTGCGCCGCTCCGTGACCTACGCGCTGCGCGACGCCACGCGCGCGGCCGGCATCCTGCTGCGCCAGCTGGGCGGCGTCTCCACGTTGCGCGACTTCCCCGGCTCCGGCCGCGATCCGATGCAGCCCGTGCCGGCCGCGCAGCAGCGCGCCGCGCTGGCCACGCTGGTCGACGGCATGCTCGCCGCCGACAGCTTCCGGGTGTCGCCGGCGCTGCAACGCCGGCTCGCCCCCGACTTCCTGGAGCGCGGCGACGTGACCGCCGGCGGCTATCCGGTGTCCACCGACTACCCGGTGGAAGCGGTGATGCTGGACGTGCAGCGCCAGGTGCTGGCCGCGCTGATGAGCGACGGCCTCGCCCAGCGGCTGGAGGACAGCGCGCCCAAGCTCGACCAGCCGGCGCAGGCGCTGGCGCCGCACGAGGTCTACGACCGTATCACGCGCTCGCTGTGGTCGGACGCCGGCAACTTCGGCGCGGACGGCAAGGGCGACATCCCCGCGCGCCGGCGCGAGCTGCAGCGCGACCACGTCAACCGCCTGGCCACGGTGCTGCTGCGCACGCCGGGCGGGGTGCGCGTGGACCTGCGCGCCACGCTCCGCTCCGAGGCCGTGGCGCTGTTGCCGCGCATCCAGGCGGCGCAGCGCCGGCCGGGCCTGAGCGAGGCGTCGCGACTGCACCTGGCCGATTGCGCGGAGACCTTGCGGGTGGCCCTCAACGCGCCGATGCAGCGCGCCGGGTTCTGACACCCGTTCGCGGCCTGCGATCCGTCGCTCGTCGCACCGCGGGCCCGCGGCGCTGGGCGCGCGGCGCGCGGCGCGTTATCGTGCCGGCATGCCGTTCCTTCCTCCCGCCGTGACGCCCGGGCTCGACCCCGAGCTCGAGCCGGCGCCGCGCTCGCGCTGGGCGCGCTTCCTGCGCGCGCTGTCGCCGCGCGCGATCGCGCTGACGCTGATCTCGTCGCTGGTCGTCGCGGTGCTCATGAACCCGATCTTCGAGCTGCCGTTCATGGTGCTGCTCGGACGCACGCTGTTCGTCGGCTTCATCACGCTGGTGGCGCGCAGCGCCGCGCTCGTCTGGCGCCAGCGCGTGGTGCCGCCGTGGGTGCTGCAGTCCGTCACCGTGTTCTGCGCCGCGACGCTGGCCACGCTGGCCGTCTACCTGCTGGCCACCGGCGGCGACATCAGCGCGGTGGTCACGCACTGGGGCCGCGTGCAGGGCTTCGTGCTGATCTCGGGCACCGGCACCATCGTCGGCCTGATGCTGGCGCTCGGCGCGCTGGAACGCCAGCGCGACTCCGAGGCCAAGGCGATGAGCCTGGAGCTGGCGCTGCAGCGCTCGCGCCTGGAACGCCTGGCCGCCGACGCACGCCTGGCCGTGCTCACCGCGCAGGTGGAGCCGCACTTCCTGTTCAACACGTTGGCCAACGTGCAGGCGCTGGTGGAGACCGGCTCGCCGCGCGCGCCGGCGGTGCTGCGCAGCCTGATCGCCTACCTGAAGGCCACGATGCCGCGCCTGGACGACGGCGACGCGCAGCTGGGCCGCGAGATCGCGCTGGTGCGCAGCTACCTCGAGCTGATGCACCTGCGCATGCCCGATCGCCTGCGCTTCACCGTGGACGGCGACCCGGCGCTGCAAGGCTTCCCGTGCCCGCCGATGCTGCTGCTCACGCTGGTGGAGAACGCCGTGCGCCACGGCATCGATCCGTCGGAGACGGGCGGCGGCATCGTCGTCACCAGCCGGCGCGACGGCGGCGTGGTGCGGCTCGTCGTGCGCGACGACGGCGTGGGCATGGGCGAGTCGGCCGCGCCCGGCACCGGGCTGACCAACCTGCGCGAGCGGCTGGCCACCTTCTACGGCGGCGCCGCGCGCCTGGAGCTCACCGAGCTGGCGCCGCACGGGCTGCTCGCCGAGATCCTCATCGACGTGCCCGCGGCCGACTCCCAGCGGAGGCTGCAATGACCGGTTCCGTGCGGGCCCTGATCGTCGACGACGAGCCGTTGCTGCGCACGCACCTCGCGCACCACCTGGCGCAGCTGTGGCCCGAGCTGGAGATCGCGGGCGAGGCGCGCAACGGCCGCGAGGCGGTGGACCTGGTGGAGCAGCTGCGCCCCGACGTGGTGTTCCTCGACGTGCACATGCCCGGCATGAACGGCGTGGAGGCCGCGCGCCTGATGGGCCCGGACGTGCAGATCGTGTTCGTCACCGCCTACGAGCAGTACGCCGTCGCGGCCTTCGAGCAGGGCGCGATCGACTACCTGGTCAAGCCCTTCGACGCCGAGCGGCTGGGCGAGAGCCTCGCGCGCCTGCGCCGGCGCGTGGCGGAACGGCGCCGCCTGGAGGCGGGCGGCCCGAGCCGGGCCGCGAGCGTGTCCGGGGAGGCCGAGGCCGGTGCCGCCGCGCTGGGCAAGCTGCCCACGGGCGAGCTGGACGCGGTGCTGGCGGTGCTGGCCGGCGAGCTGCGCCGGCGCGCGCCGGCCGAGTCGCGCCTTCAATGGATCCGGGCGTCGGTGGGCCAGATGATCAAGCTGATCCCGGTCGACGAGGTGATCTACTTCCGCTCCGACGAGAAGTACACGCTGGTCGTCTGGGTGGGCGGCGAGGCGCTGATCCGCAAGTCCATCCGCGAGCTGCTGGACGGCCTCGAGCCCGAGACCTTCATCCAGATCCACCGCTCCACCATCGTCAACCTGCGCTTCGTGGCGCAGGTGATCAAGGGCCCCAACGAGACGGCCGAGGTGCACCTGAAGGGCCGCAGCGAGACGCTCAGCGTCAGCCGCAACCACGTGCACTGGTTCCGCCAGTACTGAGCAACCATCTGGCGAGCGAGCATGAAAAAAAAGGTTCTTCGCCGATCTGCGGGGGCGCACGGAGCATGCGCAAATGGGCAGGGCCAGTGGGTGGTCCGGGGACTTGGAATCCGCCAAGCCGCGGACTTCGCGTTGCGGGGCGCGCTGGGTCAGGCACGACTCACCGGGGGAGCTTGTTTTGTTCGTGTCCCCCGTCGGCCTGCGGCCTCCTCCTCCTTAACCTCACAAAACAAGCTCCCCCGCCTCGCCGTGCCACGCACGGCGGGCCGGCAGACAACATTCGCGGAGGAAGAGTCGGCGAATTTGTTTGAGGTTGTTTGGCATCGTCGGGCCATCGAGGCCGCGACGATGCCCGCGGCCGGCGCTTCCATGCGCCATCGGGCTTGACGCGAACCTCGCGTCGCGACGCCGGCGCTCCTTCTCGTGACCGACGAGGGTCCCTTCGCCAACGGTGTCATCCTGCGCGCAGTCGCAGGATCCAGGCTGGCGGATGAGCTGTCTCAGGTGTGGATTCCGCGACTGCGCGCGCAATGACGAGGCGCTACCGATCGTCCATCACGACAAGTATCGCTCGCAGCTCGATTCGCGATTCGCGTCAGGCCCAGCGACCCGCATCACCGTTGGCCGCGGGCATCGTCGCGGCCTCGATGGCCCGACGATGCCAAACACCTTCAAAAGACTGCGGATTCCTCCCCCGCGAATGTTGTCTGCCGGAACGCCATGCGTGGCACGGCGAGGCGGGGGAGCTTGTTTTGTGAGGTTAAGGAGGAGGAGGCCGCAGGCCGACGGGGGACACGAACAAAACAAGCTCCCCCG
>JABCYW010000082.1 GCA_013289985.1 Betaproteobacteria bacterium
TTCCAGCGCTCCCACATCAGCGCCTTCTGGCTGTCGGAATAGTAGATTCGTGGCCGTCGCCTCATTTGCAACACTCCTGCCGCCTACGCGGTGGTTAGTGTGTTGCATCGACCGGTTGAATCCGCCGTTCCTGGTTGAGCTTCCCGTCAGCTGACGCTCGCGAATGACGTCTTCTGGCCGGCAGGGTGTGTTCAAGATGCATGTCTGGCATGCCGGCGAACGATCAAGCTATCGAACGTAGATGGTATAGCTAACTTCTTGCGCAAAGCGGGGCAACGTGCCGCCGAAGTCGATGGTGTGTCGGCCGGGAGATAGCGGGCTCAGCATGACATAGTAACCATCGGCCGCTGCGGGGAAAATTCGCTCGGGCGGTGACTTCCGCACTCCAAGATCGAAGCAGCCACGCGTCGAAACGCGGTGCTTCTCGAGTTCGGCGCTGTCATTGCCATCTACCCGCAGCACGAGTTGGCTTACTCCTGCGACATCGTTGAAGGCTGCCACCATGACAGCGCTGCAATTGACAGAGTACCCCGCATTTGCCGCAACGACGTAGTTGATAAGGGGAAAGAAGAGGTACTTGCCTGCGGGCACCTGGCAAGTCCGACTCGTACGTTCGGATGCGTACGTGCCCGCAAGAAACCAGACAGGGCCGTGCTGGCCTGCAGTGCAGCGTTCGCCGGTGGTGTCGGCTACCGGACTCACTTCCCGGTCGAACGAAGTAGCCCATTGCCACCAGGCGCGAGACCATTGGGCCTGCGATGTCCCTGCCACGTCTTGATCCACCTCCAACAGCAGTGGCTCTTCGGCGCCCACCGAAGTGACAAGAAGCAGGGCGATTGACAATGCGAGTCGTCGAAGGTTCATGGCAGGTCGCAGCGACAGAAAGCCGAATTGTGAGGTGAATCCTGACCTGTCACGCGCTGGTGCCGAACGACCGCCTGTCGAAAGAAGCCTTGGACGAGCGTCTAGTTCTGGCTGGCAGCGCCGAGCACGAGACGGCAGCGGACTCCTCCAATGCCGACCACTGTAACCGTCAGCTCATGGCCGCGTTCCGCCTGACAACTGCCAGGCCGATCGTAACGCCCCACATAGCTACTTGGAGGACGACGAAGCTGACGCTTCGGGCGCGACAGGTGGGATCGTCAAAAGGCCAACTTTGGCGAGCCCCTCATCCTGCACTATCTGCATAGCCGGCATGACAAACCTGTATTCCACATTTGGACTGCCTGTGACATGAAGACTAATCGGCCTGCCACTGGATTTGAGTTCGCGAAGCTTCGCGCGCAAGTTCTCGAGGGCAACGGGCTTGCCTGAGAGGATGTATTGCCCGGAGTCAGTGACCACGAGACGTACATCATCTGGTTCGGCGGGCTCTCCGGATCCGGCGGGGGCACTCATGGCCAAGGCAAGAACGGCGACCAGGCGCTTGGCGTTCTGCGAGGACGGCGTCTTGCTTTTGCTTCTTCTCGACACGTCATCTGCTCCCAGCTGCGCGAATTTTGTAAACGGCTCGTTGTAGCCAGGCTACCGGACACCGGCTTTCTCTGGCCGACCGATGCCACCGCACTCATAGATGATCTCGAACGATAAGCCCGGCCAAGGCGACGCATCCCGCCATCGCGATGGCGATGAAGCACCCGCCGATCCACTTGAGCACGACAATGTAACGTGGGGTCGAAGTGCCGTCCGGGTTGTTGAAGTCGCCTGGAACATCGTCCTCGACACTGCCACCACAGTCACACGACGTATGCAGACCTCATCGTAGCAGCGGCGGCAGTGCCCCAAAGCCGCCCTTCGTGGAGGACTGCTTGTGGCTGCGGCACCCGTCCTCGGTGTCAGAGTCAGGCTCAAGGTGCGGCGTCGTCCGACGTCGCCCGCTCTTTCGCAGCATGGCCGACGGCGGTGGCGAGTGGAGGTACGCTGCGAGCTTCTCTATTGCAGGCAAAGTGGTTGCTTCATCGTGCGAGTTCACCTGCAATGCACCTTTATCCGCAGTGCGGCGTGCCTGTCGTGCCGGGCAACCCCCGCGACTACGACCGACAGTCTTTCCAGGAGGCGGCATAGCGGTCGGTGGCTTCGATCAGGTGGTGCAAGATCCCGGGCTCCGAGCCGGCATGTCCGGCGCCCTCCACCAAGTGGAAGTCGGCCTGGGGCCAGGCCTTGTGGAGTTCCCAGGCGCTGCGCGCCTGGCACGGCATGTCGTAGCGCCCGTGGATGATGCTGCCTGGGATGTCTTTCAGCCGCGCGGCACCGCGTAGCAACTGCCCTTCCTCCAGCCAGCACCGATTCGCCAGGTAGTGGATCTCGATTCGGGCCATCGCATGGGCAAAGCGCGGGTTGGAAAACGCGGTCGTGAGTTCGTCGTTCGGCATCAATTGGGAGGTGGCGCCCTCCCAGCGGCACCACGCCACCGCCGCCGCTTCGGCTTCCTCCGGCGTCTCGCCGTCCAGGATGAGGCGCCGATAGGCGGCGAACAGGTCAGCACGTTCGCTCGCAGGAATGGGCTCGATGAACGATTCCCATGCGTCGGGAAAGATCTGCGACACCCCGTGCTGGTAGCACCAGTGCAAGTCGGACGGCGACATGCTCGTGACTCCCCGAACGACGAGTTCGCTCACGCGTTCGACATCGCGTTGCGCGTACGCGAGCGCGAGGGTTGCACCCCATGATCCCCCGAAGACGAGCCACCGGTCCGCGCCTGTCATCTCGCGCAACCGTTCGACGTCCCCGACAAGGTGCCAGGTCGTGTTCGCGTCGAGGCTCGCATGTGGCGTCGATCTGCCGCATCCGCGTTGGTCGAACAGGAGAACGTCATACACCGACGGGTCGAAGAGCCGCCGGTTGTTCGGGGTACACCCTCCGCCGGGCCCGCCATGCAGGAACACGGCTGGCTTGCCTCCCGGGGTACCGATGCGCTCCCAATAGAGCACGTGGCCGTCGCCGACCTCGAGCGCACCGATCTCGTACGGGTCGATCGCCGGGTACAGCGTGCGTAGCGTGGACATTGGACGCTCCTGTTGAAAACGGTCAATTTCGACCGACTGCTTGTGGCGGCGTGCCGCCGAAAGGCGCGCTCAAGATCGGTTGTCGACACGCACCCTAGAACCCCCACCTCAGCTCCGTGAACGCGGTCGATGCGTCGCGGAACTGGCCAAAGAAGCCGTCCTTTGGCCCGAAATAGAGCTGGCCGCCGACGATGAGCTTGAGGTGGTCGCTTACCGCGTAGCTCAGCTTGGGTCGGAGTGCGCTCCCTGCCTTGCCGAACCAGGCGACGCCGGCGATCTCGCCTTCGAGCGTCTCGTTGAAAAACTTGTCGACGACGCGGACCGAGACGCCTTGCATGTCGCGCGCCAGCTGGTCACTGATGACGTCCTCCTGCCGATCGAGGAGCTGCAGCACCGGGTCCGCGATGTGGCTCGAATCCTGGAATCCGAAGTTGTGGCGATAAAGGTATTGGAGATTGAAGTTCAGCTCACCGCCGATGGTCCGCTCGACGCCCGCGACCAGGAACAGATTGTCGTGTTTGACCGCCGCGCCCGGGACGTCGCGGTCGAGCGTACGGTTGTAGGCGATCTCGCCGCGGAGGCCGTACCGACCGACCGGAACGGCGGCGTCGGCACCGAACATCTCCATGGGCCGGTAGGTGAAGGCTAGCAGGCCAGGCGCCTCGATCGCCAGGTCCGGCACCTTGTCGATTGTCCGCGCATAGGAGACCGACCAGTCCGCCCCTTCGCCAGAGTGGTCGAGCTTCAACCCGAACTGCGCGGTGGCATTGTGTGGATCGATGGTCTTCGACCGCAGCCCGGCCGGGAGCGGCGGAACCGGAAAGTTCGGCGTGCGCCACTCCGGCTGCCAGACACCAATCAGGTTGATGCGAGCGATCTGCCAGGATGCCTGAATGGCGGCGGCGCCGAGGCGCTGGTCCTCGTCGTCAGTGGTCAGGAGCTTGAGGTCCCTGACCGACCAGACGTCGGTCGGATTGACCTTGTCGGCACGCCCCCAGACGATGATCTGGCGCCCGGCCTTCAGGTCAAGGTCGTCGAAAGCGCGCTCAAGGTACCCTTCCCGAAGCTCCCAGGATGCCCTGATCTTCCGCCCGACATCCTGGTCCTGGACGCGCGCATCGAAGTAGGACCCCACGCCCCAGACCTTCTGCGGCTGCGCCGTGACCCAGCCCGATGCCGGAGTGGCGTTCGCCGGAGGGCTGAAGTCGAACTCGCGGGAGAAATAGGCGCCCCGCAACGTCCCGGAGAGCCCCAGCACGTCCCGAAGCGCTCCTGCGTCCTGGGCTCGCACCGAGCCGGCGAAGGCGAACCAGCCCAGCAAGGCCGCGCCGAGCGCACTAGTTCTCCAAGGCTCGCGGCGTGAACGCTGCATCGGATACTCCAACGTGAGCCTTGAAGTTCTTCAGCTCGATGATGGTCTTGTGGTTCGTCTGCGCGTTCTCGGCGACGAGCCGCATGGGCTGCCAGCGGTTGTTCTCGGCATCGACCTCCCGGACGTCCTCCTGGGTCAGTCGCTTCAGGAATGCGCCTTGCACGTCGAAGATGTCGGTCCTGAGCGCAACGTAGCTGCGCTTGTCGATCCAACTGATTCGCTTGGAGTAGCCGCTGGTGTCCGCCACCTGAGGCGTCGTCGGCGTGGATTCGATGACCCAGCAATCGAGCGCGCCGAACTTCTCCTCCCGGACGACCTTGTGGTTCCAGTCCTCGACCTTGTGGCCGATGACGTCCCCGTAGGAGAAGTCCGTCCCGACGAAGGAGTCCTTCTTGTTGCTGGCCACCAGCCTGCGGACCTTCTTCATGGCCGGCAGGTAGATCCAGATGTCGTCGTCGGCGTTGGAGTGCTCGATCAGGAGCGTCTTTGTCCCACGGATGTCGGCCGGCGATTCGAAGACGACGAGCCGGCGGTTGTCGGTGGTTCCGGGCAGGAGCTTGGTCTGGCCGGTCGTCTCGCGCACCCGTTCCTGTCCCTGGGCGTTGACGAGCCGGAACGTCGCGTCCTGGGTGGAGTCCCCGACCTTCGACGCCAGGAAATCCTGCTTCATGATCTCTTGCGCGGTCGGGGCTGCCGATGCGGCTCCGGTGCTCAGGATCGTGGCGAGCAATGTGGCCGGGAGAAACGTCTTACGCGATGGCATTTTCCAGCTCCTTATTCATTGATGGCTTCGCGGCGCCGAAGATGAAGCTTGGCCGCAGCCAAAATAGCAGCGACGCGAAGATCGTCAGCGTCGACAGCGAGCTGACGAGCATGGCGAGCGAGATCAGCAGCCCCATCCAGAGGTGCAGGTAGAAGTCCCAGGACAGCATGAGGACTCCGAAGCCGCCGGCGACGGCCGTGCTGACGAACAGCGCGGCCTTGCCCGCGGACATGAAGGCGGTTCGCTCGGCATCGGCCTCGCTGTGATCGGTCCGCAGTTCCTCTCGGATACGAAAGCAGAGGTAGATCGCGTAGTCCGCACCGATGCCGATCGCCATGGCGGAGACCAGAGAGGTGGGGATGTTCATCGGGATACCGAGCCAGCCCATGACCCCGAAGTTCACAAGCACGGTGGCGGTCAACGGGATGAGGACGAGCAATCCGGCGAGGGCGGACCGGAAGATGAGGGCCGTGACCAAGAACACGCAGAACATGATCGCGGCGATGTTCAACAACTTCGTGCGAACCATCTCCTCGGTCAGCGCGAGCGTCTGGATCGACCCGCCCCCGACCTTGGCGCTGACGCCGGCCGGGAGGACGCTCTTGGCGAAGGTCTCGATATCGTTTGCGGTGTTCGACAGGTAGAGCGTGTCGTCCGTCTTGTAGAAGATCTGAATGACGGCCTTGCGGTAGTCGCTGTCGACATAGCTGTCAAAGTCGCCCGGCTCCCCGGAAGTCGAGTAGAGCAGCAGGTACTGCGCAACCAAGTTTCCGTCGTTCGGCAGGCTATAGAAGCTTGGCTGGTCCGCGTTCATCGCCTGGTTCATGCGCTTGATGAAGTCTGTGATGGAGAGCGTCTTGCCGACCAGCGGGTCTTTCAACAGGTGCGCCTGGACTGCATCCATCGCGTTCAGCACCGCCGGGTTCTTGATCCCGTCGGAGGCGCCCGTGTCGATCAGAAGGTAGAAGGCGTTCGCACCCGCCATGCGGCTGTTCAACTTGTCGTCGTCGGTCTTGACTGGCACCGACCGGAACAGGGACTTCACCGAATTCTCCACAACAAGCCTGGAGCCGCCGAGCGCCAGGCCGACGACGACGAGCGAGGTCAGGGTGAATACCGCCGCGCGGCGCTGGCGGACCGCCTCGTAGAGAAAGGCGATGAAGCGGTCCCAGATCGTGGTCTGCCGCTCGCGGCGATATTCACGTTCACCCGGCGGAGGCAAGATCGCACGAAGCGCCGGAATGAAGGTCAGCTCCAGCACGAGCGCACTCGCCACGCCCAGGGCGGAGAAGATGCCGAAGGTCTTGATGGCCTTGATCTCGAACACGGTGAGCGAGAGGAGACCCAAGGCGGCGACGGAGCAGGCGGCGATCATCACCGGCCCGACGCTGGCGAGCGCATTGATCACGGCCTGACGATTCATCTCCTTCGGACTGAGGTCCGGTGCGCCGTCTTTGAGCTTGGCAAACTCCTCGTAGTAGCGCTTGAGAATCTGCACTGCGTGTCCGGCGGCGATCGCCATGATCAGGATAGGCGTTGTCGCGTTGAAGACATCGAGACCCCGGCCCGAGATGGCCAGAAACGAGATCGACCAAAGCACCGCCAGGATCGCCGTCACGAGCGGCAGGGTCAGCGCCTGCAGGGTGCGGAACGCCTCCCAGTGGACAAGGCCAATGATCACGAGCGCGATTGGCAGGAAAATCCCCATCCGGCCCGAGAACTTCTCGAGCCAGGCCAGGAAAATCGGGTAGCCGCTGACGGCGATGTCGACGCTCGTGTCGCGCTCAGGCGCGACGGTCGCCTGTACCGCCTTGTCGATGGCGGTCATCCCGCCCGGAATCTCGCGGAACTCTGCGATGATCTGGGCGGTCTTCTGATCACGTGAGACCAGGATGTTTTGGTAGGCGGGATTGGAGGCGACAGCGCGTTGAAGTGCCGCCATCCCCTCAGGGGTCCTTGGGACCGACGCCATCAAAGGTTGCACGACCATGCCGTCGGCCACGCCCTCGATGCTCTTGGCTTTCCTGGCGGACAGGCTCAGGACGTTGGTCTTGATGACGCCCGGCGAACTCATCAGGCGCTCGGTGATCCGACGGACCTTGTCGAGGGTCTCCGGCGTGTAGATCGTGCCGTGCTCGGCGGTCACGCCGATCACGGCCGTATATTTGGCGCCGAAGACGCGCTCTACTTCGGCCCCGACAATCGCGTAGTGGTTCGATCGCGGAATGAAATTGTCCGAGTTGATGATGATCTGAAGCTTGGGGATTTGGCTAGCGAGGCCTACCGTCAGCAGCAGGCATGCCGCCATGACGAGGAATCGAAAGCGAATGACGATGGCAATCCAGGTTTTCATGGGCGTGTGACCTCGCGAGTCCGTCGAACGATGTTGCGGAGCCCGAGCTGGATGAATTTGGGGCTCACTTCCCCAGGACGAATTGCACGAGCGGAATTCATCGGTGCTGGTTCGGCGGGTACGGTCGGGAATCCCCCGACCACACGCCAGATCGAGCGGACGCGCGAGGAGGACGGCGGCAAGATTTGGGGCCGAATATCCATGCGTCGCTGTCGGGTGTCGAACAGCGAGACTTGTTCCGATGATTTTTGGTGCGGATCGCAGTCCTGGGGATAGGAGCGCCATTTGCGCGCCGATCGGGGACCAAGCCATGTCACAGTTGCAGGGAAAGAAGATCGCCGTCATTGGCGCCAGCCGCGGAGTCGGACGGGCCGTCGCCGGCCGTGCATTGAACGAGGGCGCTCAGGTGTTGGCCGTAGCCCGCGGCCGAGACGGGCTCTCCGAACTGCGAGCAAGCCTGCCCAAGGTCGACGTTTTCGCCCTGGACGCGACCTCGGAGGATGCGCCCGACAGGTTGTTCGGCGTCATGACGCCGGACGTCATCGTCCTGAGCCTCGGCGCGGTCCCACCGACTCGACCGGTGCAGCAGCTGAGCTGGCGGGACTTCTCCGTGAACTGGAGCACGGACGTGAAGGCGTCGTTCCTCTTCTGCAAGGCGGCACTGCACAAGCCGCTACCGCAAGGCGCCAGGATCATCCTGATCTCGAGCGGCGCGGCAGTCGGGGGGTCTCCGATCTCCGGCGGTTATGCAGGTGCGAAACGCATGCAACTCTTCTTGGCGGGCTACTGCCAGCGTGAGGCCGACCGGCTTGGGCTCGATCTCGTCTTCTATGGCCTGGCCCCGGCGCGAATCATGCCGGAAACCGGGCTTGGGATGGCAGCGGTCGAGGGATACGCACGCTATCTCGGCATGAACGCCGCGGACTTCGCGCAGGGCATCACCGATCGCCAGTCACCGGAAGACGTCGCGGAGGCCGTGGTGAACCTGGCCGCGGGGGCGCGGCGCGAGACGTCGGCGTTCCTGGTCAACGCACGCGGACTCGCGGCGGTGTGAGAATATGACTGACCAAGCAACATTCATGGGTCCGAAAGTCTCTCTGGACCGAGAGGCGTTCCAACGTTTATTTGGGCCGCTCAGGCCGGGGCTGAAACTCTATTGCTACCGCATGCTCGGGTCATTGCACGAAGCGGAAGACGCCGTGCAGGACGCCTACCTCCGAGCTTGGCGCGGGCGGTTCGGCTTTAGCGGCGCTGGGTCCCTGAAGGGCTGGCTCTACCGGATCGCGACCAACGCCTGTCTTGACCACATCAAGCGGCAGGGCAAGGCGCGCCGCGTTCTGATTGAGGACGGATCGCCGCCATCAGAAGGTCTTCCCGAGGGAGCACCGACGATGGAGATGTCCTGGGTGGAGCCCTTGCCCGAATCGGAACTGGAGATGATTCCTGACACGGCGCCGGGGCCGCACGCAAGGATCGAAGCGATGGAAGGCGTGCGGCTCGCCTTCGTCGCTGCGATCCAGGACCTGCCGCCGCGCCAAAGAGCCGTGCTCCTCCTTTGCGATGTCCTCGGCTGGAGCGCACAGGAGGTCGGGGCCCTGATCGGCGGATCGACGGCGGCTGTAAACAGCGCCCTCCAGCGCGCCCGCGCAACGATGGCCAGCCGAGATTCACGGCCGGCCTCAACGTCTGCCGGCAGCGAGCTCGCAGGCAAGGAAGCCGACCTGCTGGCCCAATACGTCAGAGCTTGGCAGGACCGGGACCTGGACGGCTTTGTGGGGCTGCTGAAAGACGACGCACGGTACGCCATGCCACCTTGGCGTGAGTGGTACTCCGGACGGGATGCGATCGGCCGGTTCTTCGGCGCTGTGTGGCCACGGTACGGCGCGTTCCGGCTGTTGGAGACACGCGCCAACCGGCAGCCGGCATTCGCGCTGTATACCCGCTCGAGTGACGAGGAGCCTTGGAGGATTCATTCGCTGCAGGTACTGGAGATCGACCAGGGCGCCATCGCTTCCATCGTCATGTTCATGGGGGAACTCGGCCGCGCCCATGTCAGCGGCTTCGGATTTCAGACCGAATTGCCTGCTTGAAGGTGCGACAAGTTCGGCAATTCCCTCAGATCAAGAATCCGCCCTGCTTGCGATCTCAACCACGGCCCGGTTCGGACCATTCCATCATGGAGTTCACCGTGAAATCATTGCACTCAGGCGTCTGGTTCAGCTCGATTCTCGTCGCCACCATCTCGATTCCTGTGTTGGCGCAGGAATCCCCGGAGGCTGTAGTCAAGAGGCGGTTCGAGGCCACCGCGAACCGCAACCTGGACGCGATCGCCGCGCTCTACGCGGCGGACGCCATCGAGACATCGCCGGCCTTTTGCGCCCCGCGTCAAGGCTCGGTGGGTGCACGCAAGACCTACGGCGACCTGTTCCGGGACGCGCCCGGCATCGAGAACGAGGTGACGAACTTCGTGGTCGAAGGCAACCACGTGGCAGTCCAGTTCATCGCACGGGTACGCAAGCCGGATGGATCGATCGCCTTCGAAGTGCCACTCGCGAACTTCTTGACCGTCGAACGTGGCCGTATCGTGCGCGACGACACGTACTTTGACACGAAGGGCGGCCCCTGTTCCTGAACGACACGCCCCCGGGTTCCGGCTGGCCTACGATTCGGACTGTCCGGCTGGGAATTACAGCGTGTTGTTTCAGTTGACTCGCTCCGAAGCGGTCTACAGCGATCGTCTGCAAGTGGCCCGGCTACCGACACAGCTCGTCGCTCGACCATCCAAGAGCACACGCTACACGAGCCGATAGGAACAGCATGGTCGATGGTCTTGTAGTTAATGGTCAATCCGTCGGGAAGTTCGCTTCCACGCGGCAGGAGCCACACACGGCCTGGAATCGGAATGTCTCGCAGGCGCTGAAGGTTGCTCGAGAACGAGAGGCCTTTCGTCGCATCAGGATAGACGATGTGTTCGCCCGAGGCGGCGTCGAAGACGATCTTGAAGTCGGCAGGCCGGACTGAGTCTTCGCCGTTGTTGGACTTGAACGTCTTCGCCGACGACGTGTTGCCACCACCGCGAAGCAAGCCATCTTTCGCGATCTCTTCTGTGTAGACCTGCCAGACGTTCTCGCGCTGGATCTGTATGTACATTTCACTCCCCAATGCGTCGCAACGGCGACGTCGATCCGGGTCAAGTTTGGCATGCCGCGACAGGGGGCGTGCCTCCCCACCATCAGGGGGAAGCAGGGGGGGCAACTCCGAAAAGCAACGTAGCGGGCGGTTCGCCAAGCTTCCCCAAAGCCATCGGCCGCGACCGTCGGCTTGGCCGGCCTGCGTCATCCGATCAGACCGAAAGACGACGAGCAGCGGTTAGCCGATCGAACTACTTCTTACCGCAGAGGCGGCTCTCGTTTCCGCTTTCGAGAAACTCACCGGAATTCGCCCGCTTGAATCCTGCTGACAATGCCGTCCAGGGCGACCACCCTGGACTCGGTGTACTTATCGATGCCGCCGGCCTTCATGCTCGAGACAGACACTTCGATCCATCGCTGCGCGTCCTCGGCTCGTCCGGCGAGTACGAGCAGAAGGCCGTGGTTCGCCACGGCCAATTGCTCCAGATGGGTCACCTGTTCGGGCGGGTCGTCACCGAAGCCTTCCTGAAGGCCGTGCGCAGAGACCAGGTCAGCGAGGCATCGCATTTGATCGAAATGCGGCATGCCGGCTTCCAGATAGCCGGCAAAAGATCGAAGGTTGCCCACGAGCTCATTCTTGTCCTGTGCGCCGAGCCAACATTCGTCGTCGGCGCCGCCGGCACCGATGCGCCTTCCCAGCAGCAGAGAGAAGCTTGGCTCCTCACCCAGGAGCGCGTTCATCGCGGGAACATGAAATCCGACCGTCATGCAGAACTCGCCCGAGCCCCAGGGCGATTGCTGGAAGAACAACCCGTCGCGATAGCCGTTTCGCTCGCGAGCGAAGGAAGCGCCCCCGTGCGGCTCGAATCCGAGGTGCGAGACCATCGGAGCGAAATGCCTCAGGCACGCCTTCGAAAACGAGCCGTAGTCTCGCCTCACCGCCATCTTTTGCGCCCCTCCATGAAATCTTCGCCTGGAACCCGCGATCGACATTACACCGCCTGGAAATCCAGCCCGATATCCGCCGCCGGGGCGCTTTGCATCAGGCGGCCGACCGAGACGTAGGTGACGCCGCTCGCCGCGACCGCGGCGATGGTGTCGAGCCGGACGCCGCCGCTGGCCTCTGTCGGCACCCGGCCGGCGACAATGGCCACGGCTTCGCGCAGCGTCTCCAACCCCATGTTGTCGAGCAGCAGGTGGGTGGCGCCGGCGGCGAGGGCGGGCTCGATCTGGGCGAGCTCGTCCACCTCGCAGACGATGTTGGCGAGGCCCGCCGCCCGTGCCCGTGCCACCGCCGGGCCGACACCGCCCGCCACGGCGACGTGGTTGTCCTTGATCATCGCCGCGTCCCACAGGCCCATGCGGAAGTTCTGCGCGCCGCCCATCCGCAACGCGTACTTTTCGAGCCTCCTGAGGCCGGGGATGGTCTTGCGGGTATCGAGCATCGTGGCGTTTCCGGCCATGGCGTCGACATAGGCCCGCGTCATGGTGGCAATGCCGGAGAGGTGCTGGACGGTGTTCAAGGCGCTGCGCTCCGCCGTCAGCAGGGCGCGGGCATTGCCGGAAAGGCGCATCAGCGGAGTGCCCGGCGCGACGCGATCGCCATCCGTGGCGAGCATGTCGATCTCCACCCCGGGGTCGAGGTGGCGGAAGAAGGCGGCAGCCAGCGGCAGGCCGGCAACGGTGATCGCATCGCGGCTGTCCATCACCCCGGCGAAGCGGGCCTCGGCGGGGATGACGCTCTCGGAGGTGACGTCGCGCCCGCCGCCGGGCAGCCCCTCGCCCAGATCCTCAGCCAGGGTGGCGCGGATGAAAGTGGCAACGTCGAAGCCGGCCAGTTCGAAGCCGGGGCGGGTGAAGGGGGCGGTCATGGCGAAGGTATTCAGAGCCAGGGAAATGGAAATGCGAGAGGGTTATATAACAGCTTTGTCGATGGAGATCGGGAGCCACCTTCTGCCAACGACCACTGCCGGCTGCCAACGCTGCAGACCCGATGCGTTCTGCTGGAAATGGCAGCCGAGATCGAAGCGCAGGGGAGCTGACGCCCGTTGCGACGGGCGATCAATCACACTGCCGAAAAGCCGTCATCGGTGGCGGATTCAACCGGCCGACGGCTGTCGAATCGGTGTGCGGCGCGGAATGGCCCTGCCCGCGGCGGGCAGATCGTCACGCCTGCAGCCCGCCGCAAACCGCTTGAGGCCGACAGAACCCTCGTGCCGACGCCAGGCGTGTGTCGCAGTTGCCAAGCAGGACCAGGCGCCGCACACTCAAGATCGCGACTCGAGTCTGGTACGGACCAGAAATGCCGAGTCCACGAGGATGCCCCCATGATCCCGGCGCTGAGAATCGAGATGGCAGGACGCCCCTGGGCGCTGCTGCTTTGCCTGGCGCTGGCCTCCTGCGCCAATCCACCCGCCCCGATCGCTGCGAGCGAAGCGCTTTTCTCCGACTCGTCCTTCGCGCAACCGTCCGAGCGCATCGTTCCTGCCGACATCTTCAAGGTCAGCCCGGAAATGCGGGCATATCTGGATTCCAGGGTCGCCGCGGAAGTCGCGAAGCACGGCGAAGCCCTCGGCCTGGTGGAGGCCTTGTTCAAGGATCGCCGCCTGCAGCTCGACTACGACGCGGAATACACCCGCAATGCGGCACAGGCGTTCGATGCCCGGGCAGGCAACTGTCTTTCGTTGGCCATCGTGACCGGCGCCATGGCCAAGGAGATCGGACTGGAGGTGAGATATCAATCCGTCCAGACCAGCGAGCATTGGGAGCGGGACGGCGATCTCCTGGAACTCGTCGGGCACGTCAATGTCTCGGTCGGAATGCCCGTTCCGAAGGTCCGTGCATGGGGGTTCAATACGGACAGATGGACGGTCGACTTCCTTTCCGCATCGGACGCAAGGGGCCTTGTCACCCAACCGATTTCCGAGGCCCGCGTCGCGGCGATGTACATGAACAACCGGGCCGCCGAGGCCTTGGGACGCAAGCGAACGGACGACGCGTACTGGTGGATTCGAAGCGGTGTCGCATCGGACCCCGCCTTCACCAGCTTGTACAACACGCTGGGCGTGACGTACTTTCGCAAAGGCATGCTGGCCCAAGCGGAGTCGGCGCTGCGCTTCGCGCTTTCACTGGAGCCGGATAGTACGGAAACGTGGAACAACCTGGCTGTCGTGCTGCGTCGCGACGGGCGCGCCGAACAGGCGGCGTCGATCGAGAGGCAACATCCTCCTTCAGGTGCCGCAGCATTGGCGGCCGCCATCGATGGCGGGATGAAGGCCAACGAATCCGGCGACTACGCTCGCGCGCTCGAACTGTTCAAACGCGCTCTTCGAACGTCGAGCGACAACCATGAGCTCCACTACCTGCTGGCAGTCACCTACCTCAACCTGGGCGACCGCCGTCGAGCCATGGAGCATCTTCTCGAGGCAGAAGACAACAGCACGACCGCCAGGCAGCGGTCGATCTACGCATCGAAGGTCGAACTCCTGAAATCGACGACGAGCAGCTTCAGGCTGGACCCCAATGTGCTGCGATCGAATTAGGCGAACAGCGGATCCGCGTTGCCTGCTTGTCGCGAAAGGACATCTATCTCGAAGCTGACGTTTGCGACCGGTTGCTCGTGGCCGAACTGACGTGCAAGGCATGGCCGGCGGCGGAATCCGGACGAGGCACAACACTACTCAAGCGTCCGGCACGAGAGACTCCATGGGTCGGCGTCGCGTCAGATCGTGACGACCGGCCCGCGCCCGACGGCCAGCGGCTGGCCGCTGAAGCGCCAGGTGTCCGCCACCAGCGCCTGCACCTGTTCGCCCGACGGCAGCGCGAGGCGCGCCGACGTCGCCCCGTCGTAGCCCACCACCCGCAGCCGCAGCGGCTTCCATCCGCCCTGCAGCACCTCCACGCCCACGCGCAGCTCGTCGTCCGCGCGCGTGACGCGCAGGCGCACCACCCCGCGCTCGCCGCGTTCGTGCCCGTAGCTGAGACCGTCGTCGAACGCGTAGTCCAGCGTCGCCTCCGCGGTGCAGCCCGCGCCCAGGATCACGTGCAGTTCGATATCCGACAGGTCGTTGTGCTGCGTCGTGCGCTCGCCCGGCTGCATGGCGACCAGCTGGCCCTCGCGCAGGTACAGCGGCGTGGACGCGGTGTCGCTCTGCACGTGGATGCTGCGCCCCGCCTCGACGAAGCGTCCGCTGCCCGCGTCCATCCAGCGCCGCGGGCCGGGCAGCGCCACAGTGCGGCGCTGCTGGCCCTGGTGCAGCAGCGGCGCCTGCATCAGCGCGGGGCCGACGAGGAACTGGTCGTCGATGCGGCCCAGCTCCAGCCCGTCGTCATCGTCGAAGTCGTGGAACAGCGGCCGCATCACGGCCGATCCGTCGCGCGCCTGCGCCACCCACAGCTGGTACAGGTAGGGCAGCAGCTTGTAGCGCAGCCGCACGTAGTGGCGGATGACGGCCAGCGCGTCGGGCCCGAACTGCCACGGCTCCTGCGCCACCGACCCCTTGACCGAGTGGTTGCGCAGGAACGGGAACAGCATGCCGGCCTTGTACCAGGCGACGGCCAGCTCCGTGTCGGCGTGGCCGCCGAAGCCGGGCACGTCGGGGCCGTTGAACGGGATGCCCGAGAGCGCGAGGTTGAGCGTGCCGGGGATGCTCAATCGCAGGTGGTGCCAGTTGCTCCAGTTGTCGCCGGTCCACAGCGCCGTCCAGCGGCTGGAGCCGGTGGCCGCGCTGCGCGAGAGGATGAACGGGCGCTCGTCGGGCCGCGCGGCGCGGAAGCCTTCCCACGTGGCCTGGGCCATGCCCGTGGCGTAGAGGTTGTGGTACGTCCAGTGCGGCCACGTTCCGTGCTGGAAGCGCATGTCGTCGACCTCGGCCGCGCCGGTGCTCGGGTCGTTCATGTCGATCCATGCGGCGCTGAAGCCCCAGTCGAGGAACTGGCGCGCGTAGCCGGCCCACCAGGCGCGGCCTTCGGGCAGCGAGTAGTCGGGGAACCAGGTGCGGCCCGGCCACACGAAGCCGACGTAGGGCAGCCCTTCCGGGTTCTGGCAGAAGATGCCGGCCGCGGTGCCGCTGGCGGCCACCTCGTAGCCGTCGGCCACCTTCACGCCGGGGTCGAGGATGGGCACCACGCGGCGGCCCTTGTCGGTGAGCGCCTTCAGCTCGGCCGCGCGGTCGCCGAACTGCAGCGGGCTGGTGGTGAAGACCTTGAAGTCCTCCATGTAGTCGATGTCCAGCCACAGGCCGTCGTTGGGGAACTCGTGCTCGGTGAAGGCGGCGTCGAGCGCGTTGAGGTCGCGCGGCCCGGCATACCCCCAGCGGCATTGGTGATGGCCCAGCGACCACAGCGGCGGCAGCGGCGTCTTGCCCACCAGGCGCTGCAGGCGGCGCGTGACGGAGGCCGCGCTGTCGCCGGCGATCACGTAGAACGCGGGCACGCCCTCGTCGGCGCCGAACCAGAGGCTGGGCGGCGCGCCGAGGTCGTCCTTGCCGCTGAAGAACCAGTTCGAGCCGGTGTCCATGAACACGTTGCCGGGGTGGTCCACCAGCAGTCCGATCCACTGGCCGCCGTTGCGCACCAGCAGGTAGGGGATGGCCGCGTACTGCGGGTCGGCCTGGCCGTCGATGATGACGGGCATCGGGTGGTCGCCCCACACGTCGAGGTTCCAGAACTTGGCGCGGCGGCCGGTCTTCTCCAGGCCGGTGACCTTCTCGCCCTGGCCGTAGAAGCGCATCTCGTCGCTGCGCGCCAGTTGAACCAGCCACGCCGAGCCGCACACGCCCACGCAGGCGCCGGGCACGCCCGCCAGCAGGTTGGTGCCCTCTAGCCGCAGCGTGCCGCCGGCGTCGAAGCCGAGGCTGTGGCGCGACGGGCCGGCGAACGCGTCGTCGTGCAGGCGCAGCAGGCGCGGGTCGAGCGGCCAGCGCGCGTCGTCGCGGAACTCGACGTGGAACACGTCCTCGCCCAGGTCGCGCACGCGCGCCCGCAAGGCGGCGGCGTCGCCCAGCTGCAACGCGCCGTCGGCGTGGGCGCTGGCGAAACGGAAATTCGAGGGATGGCGGATCTTCTGGAAGTACACGCGGCGGTCCTGGCGGGAAAAGATTCCGGGAGTCTAGGGCCGCCGAGCCCCCCAAAGACTCACGCCGGCGCTAGCATTGTTTCCGCACCGCGCGCACCGCGCGTTGATATCGTCACCGTCATCGCATCACCTCAAGGATCGTTGCCCGTGACCGCTGCCCGCGTCCTCTCCACCTGCCTCGCCCTGGCCGCCTGCGTGCCCGCCCTGGCGCAACGCGACGCCATCGCGGACGATGCCCTCGCCGCCCGCGCACCGCTGGCGGTCTCCGGCGACGGCGCCTGGCGGCTGCACGTGGACGCCCGGGACGTGCTGCATCGCGCGAGCCTCGGCGATGCGTCCGTCGAATCGGCCACGCCCCTGCCGCCCGGCGTGCAGGCGCTCGCGTCGTCGGCCGACGGTCGCCGCGTGGTGCTCGCCACCACGGGCCAGTGCATCGGCCGCGTCGACTTCGACGCCGCCACGGGCAACGCGTCCGGCGTCGCCTGGCGCGCGGCGTCGGGCGGCTGGGTGGCGCAGATGCCCGCCGACTGCGGCACGCGCGCCCCGGCGCCGCCGGTGGCGATCTCCGCGGACGGCCGCCGGATCGCGCTGCCCGATGCCGTCGTCGACGCCGCCACCGGCCAGGTGCTCGCCTCGCTGCCCGCCGACCCCGGCCGCGTGCTGCGCCTGCAGTTCATCGACCACGATGCGCGCCTGCTGGTGGCGCGCACGGCGCCGGACCATCGCCTGAGCCTGTCCGTGTGGGACCTGGCGAGCAAGGCGCTGGTGGAGGACGTGGAGACGAGCGCCCCGGCCGCGCCGCGCCTGGACGTGTCGGCGCAGACCGGCGCCGTCTTCCGCATCGAGCCGGCCGCGCAGGCGCCGCAACTGGTGCAGTCCGCCCCGGGCACCTGCGCCGCGGCGCCCCGCGTGCGCGCGCGCCTGGGCGACGACCCCGGCGCGTCGTTCGTGGTCGACCCGTGGGGCCGCTGGTTCGCGTCGGCGCGCGCGCTCGATGCGCGGCGCGATGCCGCCGACGTGGCCGCGGGCCTGCGCTCGGAGCTGGTCGTGCGCGACATGGCCAGCGGCCGGGTGCTGGCCCGCGCGACGTCGCGCTTCGCGCTGGGCGGCCTGGTGGCCGCGCCCGACGGCGCCGGCGTGTTCGCGCTCGGCACGCAGGCCGGCGACGCACCGGCCGATGCCGACCAACTGGTGCACGTCGCCCTGCCCGCCGCCGTGCTCGCGCAGCCCCGCGACCTGCCCGGCGCGTTCACGCCCGGCTTCTGCCGCGAGCCCGGCGAGGCGCCCGGCGCGCGCGCCATGCCCCGCGCCGCGCGCCTGCTGGTGCCCACCTGGACGCACGACCTGAGCGCCGACATGGCCGCCGCGCCGCCGGCCGAGCCCTGCCCGCAGGACGCCGCCCTGCCCGCGCCGTTCCGCACGGCCGACGGCGGCCTGTGGTTCGACCTGGGCACGCAGGTGGTGCGGCTCGATCCGGCCAACGGCGCGGTCGTCAAGTCGCTGCCGACGCCGCGCCGCAAGGGCGTGTGCAGCGTCGTCGCGCCCTCGGGCGCCGGCTTCTTCAACGCCACCGGCGACACGCTCACCTGGCGCCCGCTGGCGGCGGCAACCGAGCCGGGCCGCCGGCGCGTCCTCGAGCGCCGGCCGGGCTGGACGGCGACGCTGGCGCCCGTGCGCGGCGACACCGTGCGCGTGTTCTGGGCCCACGCCGCCACCGACGGCGGCTCCGACGTCGTCGCGGCCGACTACGACGCGAACGGCAAGCCGCTGCGCGACGCCCCCGTCGACACGAGCGACCCGCTCGCCGAACTCGAGCCGCCGGCGCTGGCCCCCTGCCACGACGTCCGCGGCGTGCCCATCGCCATCGGCTACGACTGGCGCGCCGGCCCGTTCGGCTCGCAGCGCGGCATGACCTGCGGCCCGCTGCCGGGCGCCGCGCGCCTGATCTGGTGGAGCGGCGCCACGATCGCGCCGCGCGCGTCCGCCGGCGACGCGGCGGCGCGCATCGCGCCCGCCATCGACCGCGCTGACGGCGCGGGCGACGCGGCGGCGCGCCTGCCGCCGGCCATCGACGGCGCGATCGGCGTGATGGCCGACGCCGCGCAGCTGCACGTGGTCAACCTGGCGCTGCAACGCGAGATCGCGCAGGTGGCGCTCGGCGACGTGGTGCGCGGCCAGGCCTGGGTGCTCGCGAGCCGGCGCCTGGTGCTGGTGCAGTCGACGGCCAGCGACGGGCACTCCGGCTTGCGCGCCTACGCCTTGCCTTGATCTGCCGGCGAACTCGGCCGCACGGACGCGGTTAGGATGCCGCTTCCGCACACCTTGTGGAAGGCGACCATGACAGCCAAGAACACGATCTGCCTCTGGTTCGACGGCACCGCGCTGGACGCGGCCCGGTTCTACGCGGACACGATTCCCGACAGCGCCGTCACCGCGGTGCACCGCGCGCCCGGCGACTACCCGTCGGGCAAGCAGGGCGACGTCCTGACGGTGGAGTTCACGGTGGCGGGCATCCCTTGCCTGGGCCTGAACGGCGGCCCGATGTTCAGGCACACCGAGGCGTTCTCGTTCCAGATCGCCACCGACGACCAGTCCGAGACCGACCGCCTCTGGAACGCGATCGTCGGCAACGGCGGCCAGGAGAGCGCCTGCGGCTGGTGCAAGGACAAGTGGGGCCTGTCATGGCAGATCACGCCGCGCGCCCTGTCGGCCGCGATCACCGACCCCGATCCGGCCGCCGCCAGGCGGGCGTTCAACGCGATGATGCAGATGAGGAAGATCGACATCGCGGTGATCGAGGCGGCCCTGCGCGCCTGAGGCTGCCCGCGCGCCAGCCCGGCGCAAGCCTCGCAAACCCCGAGCACGTTGGCGTGCCGGCGCGTCCACCGTCCTGCCGAGTTCCGCGTTAAGCTGGGATTCGCCACTCCCGGCTGACACTGTCCACCCATGTCCGAACCCTCGAATACCCCTCCCGGCGCGGCGACTACGGACGGCGGCGACGCCCTGCCCGCCGGCACGCGCCTGGCCGAGTTCGAGATCCGCGAGGTTATCGGCGCCGGCGGCTTCGGCATCGTCTACCGCGCGTGGGACGAGGCGCTGCAGCGCGACGTGGCGCTGAAGGAATACATGCCGGTCTCGCTGGCCGGGCGCAGCGCGGGCGAGCGCGTCACCCTGCGCTCGCGCACCAACGAGGACACCTTCGCGCTGGGCCTGCAGTCGTTCGTCAACGAGGCGCGGCTGCTCGCGCGCTTCGACCAGCCGGCGCTGGTGAAGGTGTTCCGCTTCTGGGAAGGCAACGGCACCGCCTACATGGCCATGCCGCTGTACCAGGGCCGCACGCTGCGCCAACTGCGCAAGGAGATGGCGCCCGGCACGTTGAACGACACGTGGATGCGCGGGCTGATCGAGCCCCTGCTCGGCGCCCTGGAGGTGATGCACGGCGCCGCCGTGTACCACCGCGACATCGCCCCCGACAACATCCTGTGGTGCGACGACGGCCGCCCGGTGCTGCTCGATTTCGGCGCGGCCCGCCTGGTGCTGGCCGACCGCACGCAGAACGTCACCGCCGTCCTGAAGCCGCAGTTCGCGCCCATCGAGCAGTACGCCGAGACGCAGTCCATGCGCCAGGGCCCGTGGACGGACCTGTACGCGCTGGCGGGCACCTGCTACTTCATGCTCACCGGCCGCGCCCCGCTGCCGGCCACCGCGCGCGTGATGAGCGACGAGCTGGAGCCGCTGGCGCGCCTCGCGCCGGCGGGCTGCTCGCCACTGCTGCTGCAGGTGCTCGACTGGGCGATGGCCGTGCGCCCGCAGGATCGGCCGCAGTCGGTGGCGCAGATGCGCGACGCGCTGGCGGGCCGCATCCCGGTGCCCGCGCTGCCGATGCACGGCGTCGCCGCGGGCACGCCGGCCTCGACGACGACCGACCCGTCGGCCTACGAGAAGACGATGCAGGCCACGACGCGGTTCGAGCCGACGAGGAAGACGCCGCGGCCCGCGCCGGCGCCGTCCACGCGCTCGCGCCCGGATTCGGTGTTCGACACGCCCGAGCGCAGCGTGATGCTGCCGCCGAAGTCCGGCCTGCCGCTGCGCGCGGTGCTGCTGGTGCTGGTGGTGGCCACGCTGGCAGCCGGCGCGTGGGCGACGCGGCGCGAATGGATTCCCATGCTGCCCGAGGCCGTGCGCACCGTCGTGGCGCCGGCCGACGGGAGTGCCTCGGCAGCCGAGGCCGCCGCGCCCGTCGCGTCGGCCGTGGAGGCATCCGCGAGCGCGGCCGCGTCGGCGCCCGTGGGCTCGGCGTCGGCCGCGGCGCCGGTGGCCCAGGCCGCATCGCCGGTGCCCTTGGAGGTGGCCTCGGCGACCGCTCCCGACGCGCAGCACGTGGCCACCGAGGACGCCGCCAGCGCGCCCGCCGCCGTCGCCACGCCCGAGGCGGCGCCGGCGCGCCCGACGCATGCGAAGCCGGCCAGCAGGCGCACGCCGGCCCGCGCGCCCTCGATCGCCCTGCCGCCGCCGGTGCTGCCGCCGCCGCCCGACATGCCGCCGCCGGTGCTGCCGCCGGCCAACGAATCGCAGGTCGGCACGCCGGCGCACGTGGCCGCCGCCCTGGCCGATCCCGCGATGACGACGTCGACCGCAGCCCCGCACCCGCTGGGTCCGCGCGAGGTCTGCAAGGACCAGGATCCGGCCAAGGTCGGCGCGTGCGTGAAGCGGCTGTGCGACAACGAGCCGCGCTATCGCAACTACCCGATCTGCCAGCGCGTTCGCCAGAAGGAAGAGACGCAGCAACGCGAGTCGACGGAGTGAGCGCGTCGGCAAGCGGGATGCGGCCGCAGGGATGGCTTCGCGTCCGCGGCCATGGAGGCCGGCGAGATGTTCGGGATCAGGTCAGGCGGCGGCCGCGAGCTGTCCCTGGCCATTGGCAAGTTCGGGGTACCTGGACGGCGGCATTGCACGATGGGAAGTCGATCCGGGACCATGCAGTCTGAAAGCAACGGAGACATCACTTGATCAACATCACGTTCAAAGCGCCCTACCTCAATTCGCTCATGACGGCCGGAGCGGACCTCGAGCTTCCCTACAACGATCTGGCACCTCACGCGAGCGACAGGCTGACCGCCGCCCTGGAGCTCGCGAAGCACGCGAAGGAAACCCAACGGCACCTCAAATTCGTCGCGATCAGTGCCGGCACGTCGGGAATCAAGCAGCTTGCCGAGGCCGGTGCCGGTTACGTCACGTTCGCTCTCGTGCACTGATCCGTCGGGGCGTCTCGAGCCAGGCGGGCAGGATGCTCGACAGGGTACGGAGGGGGTACGGTGCCAGGTCTTGCCAGGCAACTTCACCATCGTTCGGCGGAAGTGATTGCGCCATCGGTGGATTGCCAAGCAAGTCCTGGCACCGGGCACAGCCACCGGGCACATTTCGGCAGGCAGGGCAGCGGCTCCTCATCACATCCAAGGTTGGTCCATGCGATTCAACGCCAGGCGGCGGAAGGCGCTCGCCTTACTTGCAGCAACCCTTTCGATGCCCGCGCTGACGAGAGGCGCTACTGAAATCAAGGCCACCGAGGCCGGCGGCCCGGGCGGTACCACGGTCGAAAGGGAAGGATTCCTCGATCTGATGCCGGATTTCTGGGCCATGTACGACGGGCACCTCAGCGGGGACCTGCCGACGAGGGCTCATACGCTCTCTGAAGGCTTTTTCCGCAAGTACGACAACGTGTACCGGATTGCAGGATACGAGTTCAAGCCGGACGATATCGCGCGCTGGTTGCCGGGCTTCGACGGTCGCGCCGCAGCGACGCGCGCGGTACACGTGCGTTTTGCACGTGACTACGCCGGCAATCTTGGACGATTTCGATCCGCGTTACCGGACTTCTCTGACCGCACCTCGCCCGTCACGTTGTTGCCATCGCTGATGCATTTCGACGCTCATCTCCAACCAAACGGCTCCAGCCTGCCGCTGTTCTTCGGCCCCGACGCGATAGCCTATTACCACGGTGCCGATGCCGACCTCGACGTATTGTTCTCGCACGAGTTGTTCCATTGCTACCAGGGTCAGAAGAACCCGGCGATGTGCCTGGATCCGGCCGCTCCGCTCTACGTCAGCCTATGGATGGAAGGCACTGCCACCTATGCCAGCGAGCGCCTGAACCCCAGCGCCTCGCCGCTGCATGTGTTGCTTGACGACGCCAGGCTTGCCCAGGCGGATGTTTCGTCGTTGCGGGCGGCCGCGCAAGCCATGCTCTCCAATCTGGACGCCCGGGACGAAGCGACGCAGTCACTATTCTTCGAGACTGGCCATCACGGTGACGGGTGGCCGCCTCGAGTGGGCTACGCGGTCGGACTGCGAATGGCACGAGGCTTGGGAACGACGATGTCGCTACCGCAAATGGCCGCTTTGCCGGCGCAACGCGTTCGCGAGACACTCGCTCAGGCGCTGCAGCGGCTTACTTAGGCCAAGCTGAGTCGATGGCCTGCTGTCGCCGCCACAAGGGGTATGGTATCAAGGGAAACTTCATGCGGAAGCGCGGAAGTATGTCTTGTTCACCCATGCTTCGAATTGATCGCACATGGCTGCCTCGCCCGCGCTGCTGTCGGTCAGCACGGCGGTGCCGTGAACCACTCGGATAGTGGCCTCCAACTGCGCATTCGCGTTGACAGGCTCGCCGCGCTCAGCGGCCGCGATCATGGAAGTCCGGGCGTGGGCCCAGGCCTCGTCCACCGACTGATTGCATGCATCGGCCAGATGGCGGGCCGAGAAACCCTCGCCGGTCAGGCCGCGCAGCGTCGCATCGTGGTCGATGCTGTTGCCCGGACCCCAATAGTGTTTCGCCAGCGCTGGTCCGATGGCCGGGTTGTCAGTCAGGTACCCGTCTTTGCGCAGAAAGTAGGCACGTGTCTGGTAGACCGCCATATGGGCCAGCAGGTAGCCCTGGTAGGCCGCCGCGGATTCCTGGTTCAGCAGATGGGGAATCGCCAGCAAGGGGCGCGGTGCACGTGCGACGCCTTGCACACGTAGTTCGGTTGCGCGGGCCAGAGCAAGTACGCCCTCCGCATCCAGATCGGCGTCACCGAGCTTGTAGAGCGCAGCCTCGAAATACGGCACGACGGCGATCGCCCGCTCGTCGAACGCGCGCATCGGCTGGCTGCTGGCGATGCGGGCATGGATCAGCTCGTCGGGCATGGCCTCGCCCGCGGCGTTGCGGGCATAACGCTTCAGCCAATCAGCGTCGTTCAAGAGGCTGTCGCAGAACATCGACTGCGTCTCGGCATAGGCCATCGAGGTTGGCGCGAACTCCTGCGAGAAGCAGGGCGAGTTCTGCGTCACGTTGGCGAAATGCGCCGCGTGGCCGCCCTCATGGAACAGTGTCGTGATCGCGCGCAGGCCGCTGCCGATCTGGTCCGGCTTGGCCTCGGCGGTGAAGTTGATCTGGCCCGGCACCCATTGGCCGCGCTCGTCGAACCACGCCGGGATCGGGCCGTGGCAGAAGCCGTTCTGGAATTTTCCCGGACGCTCCAGCAAATCGAGCTGCATCGTCGCGCCACGATACTGGATGCCCAGGCGCCGGAAGCTCTCGATCCAGCGCCGCAACGCCGGGCCGAACGGCATGTAGGGGTCCATGCGGCGCACGACATCACCACCGCTGTGGTATCGCAGGTTCCAGGGCTCCCAGGCGGTAGAACCGTGCTTGCCGCTCAGCGCCTGCAGGGCACGCCGGTTGGCAGCATCGGTACGCTCGAGGAAGTCATCGAGGATGGCGAAAAGCTGCCCGCTGGACATGCGTTCGTTCTTGTGCAGCTTGAACTCGAAATAGTTGTCGAAACCGAGCGCACGGGCGAAACGGTTGCGCAGGCGGACGATGTCGAGAAAACCGTTCTCCAGCACCCAGCGTTCGATCGCCTGGAAGGCCTCGTAGGAGCTGCGGCGAGACTGCTCGTCAGGGTTGGTCGCCGCATTGGTGGACAGCATCGTCAACGAGGCCCATTCCCGCTCGCCGGCTTCGTTGATGTGCTCGGGCTTGAACTCCTTCCTGGCCGCAAACAGCGCCGCTTCGGCTTCAATCAGTTCGCGCATCAAGACCCGACCCTGCTCGTTGCCGATGATGTTGGCCTCGAATAGTGCGAGCCAGCCGTGCAACCCGTGGATCAGCGCGTCCCGTTCGGCACTGGCGGGCCGGCCTTTGACCGCGGTCAGGTGCACGCGCGTCGCGGCCAGCCGACCGGCATCCGAGATGAAATCCTTGTAGGCCGACTCGGCGGCGGTGAACCCGGCCTGGTCGTCGCTGGTGCCCATATAGGTAGCCCAGAACAACTCCTCCTTGGCCTTGTGGACGGCCAGATAGTCGTGGTTGAGGCGCTGGAAGAAGGCTTGAGCGTCGGTCATAAGGGCTGGGACGGCGAAAGCCCGATTGTCCGGCATCGCATCGGGCGAAGGGCTTGCGACCTGTCTGCGGAGCCGCTGTTTCGACAGCCGTTGCGCGTAGACCCGTCGTGACCTGCCTCCAGCGGCAACCGTCGCGCGGGCGCATCGATCCGCCGCTCGTCGCAAAGTCGACCTGCCAGCACGGCGTCGCAGCTAGTCTGCTGACTTTGAAATGACGACCAGGGCCGCTGGCCAACGGCGCGGTTCGACCTTCGACCTTCGACCTTCGACTGGAGCGCAACGTGGACGACCTCTTCGACAAGCTGAGCCCGCTGACCAACCTCGCTGCACGCCTGCTGATGGCGTGCATCTTCATCGTCGCCGGGTGGGACAAGATCGTGAGCTATGCGGGTGTGGAGGGATTCATGCGCTCCCTTGGCGTACCCGCTGCACTGTTGCCGTTGGTCATCCTTGTCGAACTGGGAGGCGCCCTGGCTTTGGTGGTCGGTTTCAAGACCCGACTCGTGGCGCTCCTGTTGGCAGGGTTTTCATTGACCGCCGGCACGCTGGTGCATTTTCACCCAGGCGATCACGAGAACATGATTGTGTTCATGGACAATCTCGCGATGGCCGGTGGCTTGCTGCTGTTTGTCCAGTATGGAGGCGGCGCGTTCTCGTTGGACAGGCGCTTGCAGCGCCGATGATCGGTCTGGCTCCCGCAGCGTGCGCGGGAGTCGCCAGTGGGCATGGCGGGACGTCGAGCGCGGCCAAGCCGCTCCGTTGGCAATGTGCGATGACGAGCCCGGATGAGGCGATGTGTCAGGGTACGGTGCCAGGTCTTGCTAGGCAACGTCGCCATCGTTGGCGGAAGTGATTGCGCCGTCGGTGGATTGCCAGGCAAGACCCGGCACCGGGCACACCGGGCACAAGTTGGTAGACTGGCTCACGCGCGGGAATAGCTTAGTTGGTAGAGCGCAGCCCTCCAAGGCTGAGGCGCAGTTTCGAAACCTGTTTCCCGCTCCATGAGTCAGTGCCCGACGGCGACGTGCGCGGCCTCGGCAATTCCGATGTCGGGGTACGGTGCCAGGTCTTGCCAGGCAACGTCGCCATCGTTTGGCGGGCTAGTGGGCTGTAACGATTGATTCGGGAGTGATGCGTCGGGCGATGTCGAAGTACTTCCACTTCACCGGCTTGGGCTGCTTGTTGTAATGACGGATGTAGCGCATCAACTTCCGTTTGAGGTCGGGC
>JABCYW010000083.1 GCA_013289985.1 Betaproteobacteria bacterium
GCCCGACCTCAAACGGAAGTTGATGCGCTACATCCGTCATTACAACAAGCAGCCCAAGCCGGTGAAGTGGAAGTACTTCGACATCGCCCGACGCATCACTCCCGAATCAATCGTTACAGCCCACTAGAGTCAACCACATGGACACCGCAACACCCCGATTCGTGAAAGACCTGACCGACGATTCCGGTGTCACCGCGATCGAGTACGGCCTGCTCGCCGCGTTGATCGCGGTGACCATCCTCGGCGCGATCGCCGTGTGCGGAACGTCGCTCACCGCGCTCTACGTCTACTGGTCGTCGGCGGTGGTCGCGGCTCTCTGAACAGGTATGACGCGAATCGCCGGCCGGCGTCGATGCAACAGGCCAGCAGGGTTTGGATCCGGCCCTTTCGGATCCCGGCAGGCGCCTTGAGGCGTCGATCGATCCATCCATCTCAAGGAGCACATCATGCAACTCGCTCATTTCGCTCAGAAGTTCATCCGCGACGAAGAAGGCGTGACCGCCATCGAATACGGCCTGATCGCGGCGTTGATCGCCGTCTTCATCATCGCCTCCGTCACGATCGTCGGAACACAGCTCGCGGCCGTATTCACCAAGATCTCCGGCGCGCTGGCCGCCGCGCTCTGATGCCGGGGGCGTCAGGCCGCAAGCGCGCAACGCGCTTGCCCTGACCGCCTTCGTCCTTCACTCCACACAGAGGTTCGCCATGAAAGCCATTCGATTCATTGGGCAGCTCGCGAAGTCCGACGAGGGCGTGACGGCCATCGAATACGGGCTCATCGCCGCGCTGATCGCCGTGTTCATCATCGCCTCCGTCACGATCGTCGGATCCCAGCTCGCGGCCGTGTTCACCGCGATTTCCACCGCGATCGCCGCGGCGCTTTGATGCCTTCCAACGCAGCGCACCCGCACAACGCGTGACCGCGGATCAAGCCATGTCCCATCCCATCGCCATCGTCGGATATGCCCTCCTCGCCGCGTCAATGCTCGGCGCGGTGGTCTTCGACCTGCGTTCGCGGCGGATCCCGAACCGGCTGGTACTGATCGGCATCGGCCTGGCGCTCGCCCTCCACGCCGCCGCGGCGATCGCGGGCAGCCCCGCGCTCGCCGGCCGCCAGTGGTGGGCCCCCCTCGCCGGCTTCGCAACCGGGCTCGCCGTGCTGATGCCGCTGCACCTGATGCACGCGACGGGCGCAGGCGACGTCAAGCTGATGGCGATGATCGGCGCGTTCATCGGCGCGCCGGCGATGCTGTCCGCCGCGCTCTGCACGTTCGTCGCCGGCGGCCTGCTGTCGCTGGTCTTCATGTTCGGCCGCGGCGTCGCCGCGCAGGCGCTGGTCAACGTGCGCTTCCTGCTCACCGACCTGGTGGTGCGCGCCGGCAGCGGACAAGGCGCACGCCTGGCGCCGCTGCAGGCCACCGCCGCCCGCCTGCCCTACGCCGTCGCGATCGCGTGCGGTACCGCCGCGGCCCTGCTCTGGTCGCCGACCTGGCTGTGACGAGGAACACGCGATGAGCCTCATCAAGTTCCCCCCGGTCGCCACGCGCACGTCGCACGAGTTGCGGTCGGCATTGCCGCACGCCCCGCAGACGATCGAGGAAACCGGCCTGCCGACGACCTTTCTCGTGGAGCTGATCGCCAAGACGATGTTCCAGCTCGGGCTGACGCGCCTGACCGAATTGAGCGTCCAGCTGGGCCTGGCGGGCGCGGTGGTCGAATCCGTGTGCCAGTTCATGCGGCGCGAGGCCATGCTCGAGATCGCGCGCCGCGGCCAGCACGAGGCGGACATCCAGTTCGACCTCACGCAGGCGGGCCGCGCGCGGGCCGCCGACTGGCTCACGCGCAGCTCCTATATCGGCGCCGCGCCGGTGCCGCTCGATGTCTACACCGAACGCGTGAATGCCCAGACCGTCGTCGGCCTGGCCATCACCGCGCAACAGGTGCACGGCGCCTTCGCCGACCTGGTGGTTCCCGAGCACCTGCTCGACCTCCTGGGCACCGCGGTCAACTCCGGCCGGCCGATGCTGCTGTACGGCGCGCCCGGCTCGGGCAAGACCTACCTGGCGCAGCACCTGAGCAGGCTCGTGGCCGGCCCGATCGCGATCCCGCACGCGATCATCGTGCACGGCGAGGTGATCCGGATCTTCGATGCGCAATGCCATCGCGCGCTGGCGCCGGACGCCGCGCCGCGCGCGGCGCTCGACAACCGGGCGCGCCCCGATGCGCGCTGGCTCCTGTGCGAGCGGCCCTGCGTGGTGGCCGGCGGCGAGCTCACGCTCGAGATGCTGGACCTGAGCTTCGACGGCCGCGCCGGATATTACGAGGCGCCGCCCCACGTCAAGGCCAACAACGGCCTGTTCATCGTCGACGACCTCGGCCGCCAGGTGATCACGCCGCGCGAGCTGATGAACCGCTGGGTGGTGCCGATGGAGCGCCGCCACGATCACCTGATGCTGCGCACCGGCGCCAAGTTCTCGATCCCGTTCGACATGGTGCTGGTGTTCTCGTCGAACCTGCGCCCCGACCAGCTGGACGACGCCGCGTTCCTGCGCCGCCTGGGCCACAAGATCGCCGTCGAACCCCTGTCGCCGCCGCACTACGCGAAGGTGTTCGAGAACGCCTGCCGCGCCGAGGGCATCGCCTACGACCCGATCGCATTCATCGAGCTGCTGCGCCTGTACCAGGCACCGCAAGGGCGTGAACTGCTCGCGTGCTATCCGCGCGACCTGCTGCACCTGATTGCCAGCCGGGCCCGTTACCTGGGCGTCGCCGCGGAGCTGTCGGCGCCCCTGATCGACTGGGCCTGGCAGGCGTATTTCGGCAAGGAGGCGCCGATCGGATCGGCGCCCGAAACTGGGAGTCGATCATGAGGTCTCGCGGATTTCTGATGTTGTTCATCGCGATGATCGCCGGCCTCGCGGCGGTGATCCTGGCCGCTCGCTGGATCCAGAACCAGGGCGGCGAGAAGGGCAGCATCGCGGTGGCCACCGCGGACATCGAGCTCGGCGGCCGCATATCGCCCGAGATGATCCGCATGGCCGAATGGCCCGAGGGCAGCACGCCGGCCGGCTCGTTCTCGGACCCCGGCAAGCTCCAGGGCCGGGTGGTGCTGGTGTCGATCCAGCGCGGCGAGCCGCTCACCGAAGGCCGGCTGGCCCCGATCGGCACGAAGGGCGGGTTGTCGGCGGTCGTGCCCGAGGGCAAGCGCGCCATGACCGTGCGCGTGAACGACGTCGTGGGCGTGGCCGGCTTCGCGTTGCCCGGCACCTACGTCGACGTGATGGTCAACACGCAGGACGAGGGCGGCCAGCGCGGCGACCGCGATCACTCGATCTCGAAGATCGTGCTCGAACGCATCCTGGTGCTGGCCGTGGCGCAGGAGGCCGACCGCGATTCCACCAAGCCGAAGGTGGTGAACGCCGTCACGCTGGAGCTCACCCCCAAGGACGCCGAGATGCTGGACCTGGCGCGCAGCGTCGGCACCCTGTCGCTGGTGCTGCGCAACCAGACCGACCCGCAGGCGGCCAGCATCGGCAGCGGCGCGACCAAGGCCGCGTTGCTGGGATCGCCGGCGCCGGCGCCCGTCAAGGTCGTCGCCCCGGTGCCGGCACCGGTCGTCCGGCGCCTGGCTCCGCTGGCTGCGGCGGCGCTGCCGGTCGCCTCGCGCAATTGCGTCGAGGTGATCCGCGGTCTCAGCAAGGTCACCGAGTGCTTCTGAAGCACCGGTCACAACCACAACGAAACGGGAGGCCCCCCATGTCTTCGCACTCACCTGTTCTCAGGCTCGCCCGCGGCGCGCTGGCCACCGGGCTGGCACTGCATGCGGTCGGCGCCGTCGCGCAGGCCGCCCGGCCCGCGCCGGCCAAGGCGCGCGCCATGGTGGCGGCCGAACCGGCGGGCCTGTGCTCGCGCGTCATCGTCGGGCCCCTGGTGCAGTTGCCGGTGGGCAAGTCCACCGTGCTGCGGCCGGCGGCGCCGATCACGCGCATCCTGCTCGGCAATCCCGAGAACGCGCGCGCCGCCCGGCCGGCCGAGAGCGACGGCAAGAAGGACGAAGCCGGCCGCGCGGCGACGACCGCCGATACGCGTCCCGGCGTCGCCGACGTCGACGTGCTGCTGCTCGCGCCCACCGAGCTCTACCTGCTCGGCAAGTCAATCGGCGCCACCAACGTGGTCATGCTCGATCGCGACGGCACGTGCACCGCCTTCGACGTCGTGGTGGGCATGGACACCACCGCGCTGCAGACCGTGCTCGCGACGCTGCTGCCCACGGAGAAGGGCATCACCGTCACGGCGGCCTTCGATTCGGTCGTGCTGTCGGGCGTGGTCTCGGACAGCGAGGCGCTCACGCGCGCGACCGACCTCGCCAACGCCTACGTTCGCGGCAACGACACCAGCGGCAAGCGCAGCCCGCGCGTCGTCAACATGCTGGAGGTCGGCGCGCCGCAGCAGGTCATGCTCGAGGTCAAGGTGGCGGAGATCTCGAAGTCGCTGCTCGACGAATTCGGCATCGACTTCTCGCGCGCCTACTCGGCCGCCGACGGCTCCATGCTGCGCTTTCTCTCGGGCATCTTCGGCGGCGGGGTGGGCCTGATCGGCCAGATCAGCCGCACCGGCCCGAACAACGTTCCCTACAGCTCCGTGGACGCGGTGGTCGGCGGCACGGTGCCGATACCCGGCGTCTCCGGCGGCAACGTGACGGTGACCTACGACCAGAACGGCCGGCCGACCTACACGACGACCTACGGCACGGTGCCCGGCCGCGGCGTGACCAACGCCGCGCTGAAGATGCAGAAGAACGACGGCCTGGTCAAGGTGCTGGCGGAGCCGACGGTGATGGCCATCAGCGGGCAGACCGGCAGCTTCCTGGCCGGCGGCAAGATCCTGATCCCGGTCTCGCAGCCGGGCTCCAACGGCGGCGCGCCCACCATCACGCTGGAGGAGAAGGAGTTCGGCGTCTCCGTGAAGTTCACCCCCACGGTGCTGGGCAGCGGCCGCATCAACCTGAGCGTGCGGCCCGAGGTGTCCGAGCTGAACGCCGCCGGCGTCCAGATCTCCGCCGGCGGGCTCAACGCCGTGCTGCCGTCGTTCACGTCGCGCAAGGCCGAGACCACGGTGCAGCTGATGGACGGCCAGAGCTTCGCCATCGGCGGCCTGATCAAGAACAACACGACCACCAACGTCACGGCCTTTCCGTTCCTGGGCGAGCTGCCGATCATCGGCGCGCTGTTCCGCAGCACGCAGTTCCAGACCGACCGCACGGAGCTGGTCTTCGTGATCACGCCGCGACTCGTCAAGCCGCTGCCGCCGAACTACAAGCTGCCCACCGACGGCTACGTGCCGCCGACGCGCAGCGACCTGATCCTGAACGGCAGGCTCGAAGGCCCGCGCAACGACGACCCGCCCGCTGCCCTGGCGCCGGCCCAGGGTGGCTTCGAATCGGAGAAGAAGCAATGACCGCCATCGCCAAGTCCAGCATCGCCGCAGCCTGCCTGCTCGCCCTCGGCGGCTGCGCCGCGACGGCGTCGCCCGAGTGGGACGCGCGCTTCGGCGCGAGCGCGCGCGCCCTGAACGCGCAGCAGCTGATCGACCCGGCCGCGCCGGTGAAGAACGCCCAGGCGCAGGCGCGCGCCGACGGCCGCACGGTACGCGAGGCCAGCGAGCGCCAGGTCGAGAGCTACCGCAGCCCGCCGCCGGCGAGCGTGATCAGCATCGGTGTCGGAACGGGCGGCAACTGAAGCCGGCCGCGGACTCGCCATGAATCGCAGACCTTCCCCTCCCCGTCGCCGCGCCGCCTCGCGCGAGCGCCAGCGCGGCGCGGTGGCGATCATCGTCGGGCTGCTCATCGTCGTGCTGGTGGGCTTCATCGGCCTGGCACTCGACGGCGGCCACCTCTACCTCGCCAAGACCGAGCTGCAGAACAGCGCCGACGCCTGTGCGCTGGCCGCCAGCTACGAACTGACCGGCGCGCCCGTCATCCCCGCGGCGGCCTTCCCGCGTGCCGAGGCGGCCGGGCGCATGATCGGCAAGCAGAACAAGGTCGACTTCCAGGGCTCGGCGATCACCGACGGCAACATCAGCGTGACCTTCGGCACCACGCTGGCGGCGGGCGGCATCTGGACCAGCGCCGGCGCGGCCTCGCCGGCGTCGAGCTACGTGCGCTGCACGATCACGCGCGGCGGCATCACGGCCTACTTCATGGGCGTGATGGGCTTCGGTGCCCAGACGGTCAGCTCGCTCGCCACCGCGACGCTGGCGCCGGCGCAGACCAATTGCGGCATCCCGCTGGGCATGTGCCGCGCCGGCACCGCGACGGCCACCTCCGTGCCGCCGTTCGGCCTCGTCCCGGGACAGTGGTACACCGGCCGCTTCAAGGACGGCGGCGGCAACTGGAACTGGATCAACTTCAGCCCGCCATCGGGCGGCGAGGCCCAACTGGCGGGGCTGCTCACCGGCAACGGCCAGTGCTCGCTCAACGTGACGAACCCGGTCGGCCAGCCGGGCAACATGGGCAACGCCGCGGCCAAGGCCTGGAACACGCGCTTCGGCCTGTACCAGGGATCGTCCAACGTGACGAACGCCCCGCCCGACTTCACCGGCTACAGCTACACCCCCTTCGACTGGCCGACGCAGACCAACGCCCTGCTCGACTTCGTGGCCAAGCGCGGAACCAACACCCCCTACGGCAGCAGCGTGGCGAACGGCAACGCGATCACCGGCCTGTCGATCAGCAACGCCTACGATCCGACCACCACCATCGCGCAGCACGCCGCCCACGGCGCGGATCGCCGCCTCGTCGTCTCGCCGATCATCGACTGCGCCACGCTGAGCACCAGCGGCACGCACACGACCAACATACTGGGCTGGGGCTGCGTGCTCATGCTGCAACCGATCGCCAGCCCGAACGACACCATCCGCATGGAATACGAAGGGCTGTCGAGCGCGTCGGGCAGCCCGTGCGCCTCGTCCGGCGTCGTGGGCAGCTCCGCGAGCGTCGGCCCCATGGTTCCGGCGCTGACCCAGTGAGGCCCGACGTGATCCCGCTGCGCCGCCGCCCTTCGCCCCGATCCCGCACGCGCGGCGTCGCGACCGTCGAACTGGCGTTGCTGCTCACGCCGCTGATCGTGATGGCTTTCGGCACCACCGAACTCGGGCGTGCGATCTACAGCTACAACACGCTCGACAAGACGGTTCGCGACGCCGCCCGCCATCTCTCGCAGCACGGCCCCGGCGACGCCACCGTCGCCGCCGAGGCGCGCTGCCTGGCCGTCACCGGCACCACCGACTGCAGCGCCGCGGCGGTGGTGCCCGGCCTGACCGTGGCGATGGTGACGATCTGCGACGCGTCCCTGTGCCCGGGCACGCATGCGAACCAGCTCACCGGCCTGGGCTCGGTCAACCTGGTGACGGCCGGGATCCTGAACTACCCGTTCAACTCCGTGGTGGGCTTCGTGATCCCGAGCATGAACTTCAACAACATCTCGGTCACGCTGAGGGCCCAGCTGTGACACGCCGCCGCCCCTCCTTCCAGGGCGGTGCCGTCGCCGTCGAGTTCGCGCTCGTGATGCCGCTGCTGTGCCTGCTGCTGTTCGGCATCGTGGAGATGGGGCGGATGCTGTGGACCTGGAACGCCGCCGTCGAGGCCACGCGCCTGGGCGCACGGCTGGCGGTGGTCTGCGACGTCGATCGCAGCCTGGGCGCGCCGATCAAGTCGCGCATGCGCGCGATGCTGCCCCTGCTGGCCAACTCCAACATCACGATCGAATACATGAATCCGGTCGACACGGTGGATCCCAGTTGCACCAACGACGACTGCAAGGCCGCGCGCGTGCGGCTGTCGGGGGTGACCTACAACACCATCATCCCGTTCCTTCCGCTGTCCCTGACCTTGCCCGCCTTCAGCACCACGCTGCGCAAGGAATACATGAGCAGCACCGGCAACCAGGTGTGCCCATGAAGATCAAGGTCATCACCCCCGATGCGCTCCATGGCGAAGCCTGGACGGCGGCATTGCGCACCGAGCGCGCGTTCGATGTCGCGCTCATCGTGCGCGAACTGCATACCGTCAACGTGCTCGTCAACGGCAGCCGCCCCGACCTCGTCCTCGTCGAGACCACGGCGCCGAAGGATTTCGACGCGCTGGAGGCGCTCGCCGGCGCGCATCCCGAGATCGACTACGTTCTCGTCGGCAACGACCTGAGCCCGGAGTTCCTGATGCGCGCGATGCGCGCCGGCGTGCGCGAGGTCCTTCCCGCGCCCGCCGCCGCGGCCGACGTCCTGGCCGCGCTGCGGCGCCAGCTGCGCAAGCGGCCTGGAGCCGCGGCCGCGCCGGTCGCCCGCCACGGCGAGGTGCTCGCGTTGGTGTCGTGCAAGGGCGGCAGCGGCGCGACCTTCGTGGCCGCCAACCTGTCGCACCTGCTCGCCCTCGGCGGACGGCGGCGCGTCGCGTTGATCGACATGAACCTGCAGTTCGGCGACGCCGCGCTGTTCGTCAGCAGCCAGACGCCCGTCAGCAACGTGGCCGACGTCGCGCGCAACATCGGCCGCCTCGACACCGAGCTGCTCCAGTCGTCGATGAACGAAGTGGCGCCCGGCCTGTGGGTGCTGGCCGCGCCCGAGGATCCGGCGCACGCCGCCGACGTGTCGCCCGAGGACGCGCGCCAGATCATCGAGCTGGCGCGCGAGATGTTCGACTTCGTGATCATCGACGCGGGCCGCTCGCTGAGCGCCGTGACGCTGCAGGCCCTGGACCTCGCCGATCGCGTCTACGCCGTGTTGCAGCTGACGCTGCCGTTCATCCGCGACGGCAAGCGGCTGCGCGACGTGTTTCGCTCGCTCGACTACCCGTCCGACAAGATCCACTGGATCGTCAACCGGCACCAGAAGGACGGCCAGTTCACCGTCGAGGATCTCAAGCGCACGCTGGGCATCGCCCAGGCGATCACGCTGCCCAACCACTACGAGGCGGTCGCCGCCTCGGTCAACCAGGGCGTTCCCGTGGAGACGATCTCGCCGAACAGCTCGATCGCGCGCAGCCTGCGCGACCTGGCCGAGAGCATCGCACCGCCCCCCGCGGGCAAGGCCAGGAGCGGCTGGCTGTCGGGCCTTTTCAACGGATCACCATCATGAGGGGACGATCATGAGTCTGCGAGAAAGACTGGGGGCGACCCCCCAGGGGTTCGCGCAAACGGACGCGTCGGCGGATGCGCCGGCGGTGACCACGCGTGCCTACCAGGACACCAAGGCCCGCATCCATCAGTTGCTGCTCGGGCGGCTCGACCTCGAGGCGATGGAGAGCCTGGCACCGGAGCCGCTGCGCGAGGAGTTGCGGCAGATGGTGGAGCGGTTGCTGCTCGAAGAGAACCTGGTGATCAACGCCACGGAGCGGCGCAACCTGGTGCGCGACATCCAGTACGAGATGCTCGGCTTCGGACCGCTGGAGCCCCTGCTCGCCGACCCGACCGTCTCCGACATCCTCGTCAACACGTTCCGCCAGGTGTATGTGGAGCGGCGCGGCCGGCTGGAGATGACCGACATCACGTTCAACGACGACGTGCACCTGATGAAGATCATCGACAAGATCGTCTCGCGGGTCGGGCGCCGCATCGACGAGTCGAGCCCGATGGTCGACGCCCGGCTGCCGGACGGCTCGCGCGTCAACGCGATCATCCCGCCGCTCGCCATCGACGGGCCGATCCTGTCGATCCGCCGCTTCGCGACGGTACCGCTGCAGGTATCCGACCTGATCTCGTACAGATCCCTGTCCGACGAGATGGCGCAATTCATCGGCGCCCTGTCGCAGGCGCGCATCAACATCCTGATCTCCGGCGGCACCGGCTCGGGCAAGACGACCCTGCTCAACATCCTGAGCGGCTTCATCCCGGCCACGGAGCGGATCGTGACGATCGAGGACGCGGCAGAGCTGCAGCTGCAGCAGCCCCACGTGGTGCGCCTGGAGACCCGCCCGCCCAACATCGAGGGGCGCGGCGAGGTGCCGCAGCGCGCGCTGGTGCGCAATGCGCTGCGCATGCGGCCCGACCGCATCATCCTGGGCGAGACCCGCGGCGCCGAGGCGCTCGACATGCTGCAGGCGATGAACACCGGCCACGAAGGCTCGATGACGACCGTGCGCGCCAACACGCCGCGCGACGCGCTGGCCCGCCTGGAAAGCATGATCGCGATGGCCGGCATCGACCTGCCGGCGAAGGCCGCGCGGGCCCAGGTCGCGTCGGCGATCGGCGTGATCATCCAGGCCAACCGCCTGAGCGACGGCACGCGCAAGCTGACCAGCATCCAGGAGATCACCGGCATGGAGGGCGAGACGGTGACGCTGCAGGAGATCTTCCTGTTCAAGCAGACGGGCGTCGGCGCGGACGGCGCGGTCGAAGGCCATTTCACGGCGACGGGCGTGCGGCCGCGCTGCTGGGACCGGCTCGCGACGCGCGGCATCAACCTGTCGCAGTCGCTGTTCACGCCGTTGCGGCGCGAAGTCTGAGGAAACGCCATGGACGTCTCGTTCGTTCTCTTCACGGTGGTGACCTTCCTGGCCGTCGTCCTCGCGCTCGAGGGCGCCTACAACCTGTGGGCATCCGGCAGGAGCCCGGAGGCCAGGCGCATCACCGCGCGGCTCGAGGCCCTGTCGGGGGAGGCATCGACGACGACCAGCATCGAACGCTCCCTCGCGCCGACGCGCATGCTGCGCCTGAACGCGCTGCTCGCGCGCTCGGGCCTCGGCCACCGCATGCAACGCTTCGTCAGCGCCTCGGCAATCGCGGTGTCGCCCGCCGAACTGATCCTGATGTCGCTGGCGCTCGGCACGCTCGGCCTCGCGCTGCCCGGTCTGTTCGGCAAGCCACCGGTCTTCGGGGCCGCGCTGGGCCTGGCGCTCGCCGTGCTGCCGTGGTGGCGCGTGGCGAGCCGCCGCAACAAGCGCATCGAGCGCATCGAGCGCCAGTTCCCCGAGGCGCTCGATCTCATGGGCCGGGCCATGCGGGCCGGCCACTCGTTTCCTTCGGCGGTGAAGATGGTCGCCGACGAGATGGCCGAGCCGCTGGGGCGCGACTTCCTCATCCTGTTCGACGAGATGAACTACGGCGTGCCCGCGAACGACGCGCTCATGCACCTGGCCGATCGCGTGCCCGTGTCCGACGTGAGCTACTTCGTCGTCGCCGTGATGATCCAGCGCGAGTCGGGCGGCAACCTGGCCGAGCTGCTCGACAAGATCTCCGTCATCGTGCGCGATCGCCTGAAGCTGCTCGGCGAGATCCGCACGCTGTCCGCCGAAGGCCGCCTGTCAGCCATCATCCTGACTGCCCTGCCCTTCGGCGTGGGGCTCGTGGTCAACATCGTCAACCCGGAATTCATGGCCGTGCTGTGGAGCGACCCGGTGGGCCTGCGCATGGTCGGCGTGGCCATCTTCATGATGGTGCTCGGCATCCTGTGGATGCGCAGCATCATCCGCATCCGCGTCTGAAGGAGTGCCTGCCATGACCCCGATCCAGCTCGCCTTCCTCACCCTCGTCTTCGTCGTCGTCGTGGCCGGATGCCTGGGCGTCGCGGCGCTGATGCGCCCCGATGCCGCGCGCCAGCGATTGACGGGCCTGTCCGCTCCCGGGCCGGGGGCGTCGCCGGGCAAGCTGCGCCTCCTGAGGTGGATCGCCAACCTGACGCGGCCCGTCAGCAAGCTCTCGATGCCGGAGGAAGGCTTCGAGAAATCCAGCGTGAAGCTGCGCTTCGTCCACGCCGGCATACGCGGCTCGACGGCCGCGCCGACGTTCTTCGGCATCAAGACGATCCTGACGCTCGGCCTGCCGCTGCTCGGTTTCGTGCTCCTGACCGTCGTCGGCTCGGCCCCGAAGGGCAATTCCCTGCTCTTCGCCATGCTCGCGCTGGCCGCCGCCGGCTACTACGGGCCCAACATGGTCCTGTCGCAGATGGTGAAGACGCGGCAGCGCGAGATCTTCGAGTCGTTTCCCGACGCGCTCGACCTGATGACGGTCTGCGTCGAGGCCGGACTCGGCACCGAGGCGGCCATGATGCGGGTGGCCGACGACCTGCAGTTCAAGAGCCCGGCGCTCGCCGACGAGCTGCGCATCGTCAACCTCGAGCTGCGCGCCGGCGCGGACCGCGAGCGCGCGCTGCAGAACCTGGCGATCCGCACCGGCGTCGAGGAAGTGGACGGCTTCGTGACGATGACCAACCAGGCCGAGCGCTTCGGCACCAGCATCGCGGCGTCGCTTCGCATTCATTCGCAGATGCTGCGCACCCGGCGCCGCCAGCGTGCCGAGGAGGCCGCCGCGAAGATCGGGCTGAAGCTGCTGTTCCCGCTGATCTTCTGCATCTTTCCCTCGCTCATGGTCGTCCTGATGGGGCCGGCCATGATCCAGATCTACCGCGTGCTGCTGCCCACGATGGGCGGCAACTGAATCGCCGGCCTGCCTTCCTTCCAGGAGAACCTGCCATGCGTCAACCTCCCCGGATCCTCAAGAGCGTCGACATCGAGCTTCCGCTGGCGCCCTGCGCCGCCTCGACGAGTGAAGCGACGGGGCACCCGCGGCCGGCCCCGTGTCGCGGCGGCAGGTTCGCGCGCAAGGCCGTTGCCGGCGCCATCCTCGCCGCGGCCGCCGGATGCGCCACGCAAGACGCGAACCCCGGCCGCCAGTTCCGGATCGAACCGGTGTTCAGCGTGTCGCCCTCGCCAGAGTCCGCCGCGTCGAGCCTGGCCTACTGCAAGCTGGGCAAGTACTTCGACGACCTGCACGAATGGGGCCGCGCGATCGATGCCTATCGCCAGGCCGTCTCCGCCGACACGCACAACGTCGAGGCCCTCGACGCGCTCGGCGTCGCCCTGGCGCAAGGACGCCGCTTCGCCGAGGCCGAGGCCACGCTGCGGCAGGCCGTCGGCCTGGCACCGGAGCGAGCGCGCATCCGCAACAACCTGGGCTACGTCCTGCTGCTGGAAGGACGGCCGGAGGATGCGATGGCGCAGTTGAAGGTTGCCGTCTCCCAGGACGGCACCAGCGCCGTGGCCCTGGCCAACTTGCGCGACGCCATGGCGCGGTCGGGCGTCCAGCCCGGCGCCGCGGACGCGACCATCGCGATGCTCGCCGCGGCCGCCGAGGCGGCGAAGCCGGCGCGGGCGCCGGGCGGAGACACCCGCACCGATATGCCGGTCGATACACCGGCACCTGTCCGACAGGCCCCCGTGGCGCCTGCGCCAACCGTTGCCGAGGCGAGCACACAGCCCCGTGGCGAGGTGGCCGCGGTCGACCCGAGCGCGAGCGTGCGCCCCCCCGCGGCCGCCACGCCGCCGGCAACGGCGTCCCTGGCGACGGGGGCAAGCGCGTACGACGTCCTGCGCAACTCACGGCTGGAGGTCAGCAACGGCAATGGCATGCACGGCATGGCCGCGCATGTCGGCCTCTGGCTGGCGGCGCGCGGCGCACCGACCCCGCGCCTGACCAACCAGCAACCCTATGCCCAGCGCCAGACGGTGATCCAGTTCCGCAGCGGCCACGAAGATGCCGCGCGCCGCCTCGCGAGCCTGCTGCCCGCCGGCGCGCAGACCGCGCCGCAAGCCTCGCCCGACTTGCGCAGCGACGTCCGCGTCGTGCTCGGCCGCGACTGGTCGCAGATCGCCGAATGCCTGGCCCGCACATCCTGCCCACCGGCCTCGGAGGCCGCCGCAAGCACGGCACCCACCGCCGCGACGGTCATCGCTCGGCAGTGAGCCGATGGCGATGCGCGGACACGCCGTCTTCGGACGCGGGACTGGCCTCGACGCACGGCAGCTCTGGATTCGAGCGAAAACTCTCTGCTATACTCGAAGGCTGATGGGGGCGTAGCTCAGCTGGGAGAGCGTCGCGTTCGCAATGCGAAGGTCAGGAGTTCGATCCTCCTCGTCTCCACCAATCAATTCAAGGGCTTGGCTTCGGCTTGTGACTTGAACCATTGGCTTGCACCGAGTGCAGGCCGTAGGTTTAACCAGGCAGTGCAAGTCCTACGTTTAAACAAGACGGCTCCCGGTTGGGGGCCGTTTTTGTTTCTGCCGCTATCGACCTGCCGTTGAAACAGGCCTCGGGCAGCGTCGTCATTCCCTCGAAGCGGGTTATGCGGCATCCGAAAGGCATCACCACTTCGAACTGACGGCCGGGCTCGATCGTGGCCGAGTTCAACGAGCAGGGCAACGACGCGCCGGGTTAACGCCTGTTGATGCTCGCCGGCGTGCCGTCCCATTGACGCGGACCGCTGCCTTTCACCGGCGGCCTTCTCTGCTCCAGGCCCACGATCATCACGGTCATTGATCCCTGTTGGCGGCAGACTCTCCCCGGGTTGGACACCTCCGACGTGGCCGCCTGGGTCAGCTTCTTGCCTTCGTCGGTGGTGGCCGCGACCGCGAGAAGGCATCGCACCACGGGCTTGTCCTTCGTGTCCACTTCGGGGATGTAGCCCATGATCTTGACGGCGTCGCCCTTGATCGGAGAGAGCATGTCCCGCGAATTGCGGTCCTCCACCTTGACCTCGATGAGGTAGACCTGCCGGGCACAGGCAATCCGCAGGTCGAGGCGCATCCCGGTTCCCAGGTAGTCGGCCTCGCACTGGACGTGACCCCCCAGCCACTGGTGCAACTCCAGCGCGATCTCGTTGCGAAGCCACAGCTCCGGTTGCGCACCGAACTTCTTCAGCAGTGCCGCCTTTGGCTGCAACTGGAGCACCCGGCCGACGATCCGCTCGAAGAGCTCGATCATCTCGTCGTGCTCGACATCCCTGCCGAAATCATGTCCCATCTCGCCGTCTCCCCGTGGATTGGATCGCGCCAGCGTCCCGATGCGCCGCTACTGTCGGTCGTTTATACCCGATTGGGTATAAACATCGATGATGCCGGGGCGGCTCTGGCGAAGCCATCCCTTGCCTCGGGGGGGCGGCGGAGGGACGCCGGGATGACTGTCGCGTTGCCGCGGGGCGTCAGCGGCCGCCCGCGGCGGCCGGGACATAGAGCTGGCGTTCGCGGACCTTCAGACCGATGAGGCGAGCACCGCCAATCGGGCTCGCGCTGCTTGGCGCCTGCGCGCCACGCCCAGCGCGCCCAGGCCCGTCAAGATCAACACCGCACTTGCGGGCTCGGGCACGGCTGGCGCGATGTCCGGCAGCGTCGTCGCGTAGCTCGCGCCGGACACGGCTTCGTACGACACGCCTGGCGTCAGGATCTGCACGGACTGCCGGACTTCGTCCCATGACGAAGCCTCCGCGGAGAGGCCGTCTCTCGGCCAGAGCACGGCCAGCGCGTTCAGCGACTCGTGGCTGTCCAGCAGCAAGGTGTCCCCGACGTGCACCACCAGCGTGGCGTACGAGCCCTCCAGGGTATCGGCGCCCGCTCTCGTGCCGACGTTTGCGTCCAAGGTCGCGGTGGGGTCCTGCGCGATGGTCAGCTGCGGCAGCAGGTCGACGAGCGTGAAGCTGCTCGTGCCGACGAGCCAGGTGGAGGAATCACTGCCGGCCAATACGGTATGGGCCAGCATCGATTCGAGGCCGATGCGGATCGTCACCGCCGTCCCGACGGGTGCGCCGGTCAGGGTGAAGGCATCGCCCGCGGAGCCTCGGACGGTCGTAGTCGCGAAACCCACGTTGTCGAAGAAATCGGTGTCGGCGGACGAGATGGACAAGGACGCCGACGCGCGTAGTACCGCGCCGCCCAGGGAGCTTCCGCCACGGCCTTGCGTCGAACCCGAATACAGGTGCGTCGCCCCATCGCCGGCCACGAGCTGCGAACTGAGCGACGACTGCGCGGTGTAGGGCCCGACCGATACGATCTGCTGGTCGAAGTGCGTGGGATCGAAGGCTTGCGCGCTGGCTGGCTGGAACTGGATGGTGGTCAACACGGAACCCCCCGTGGACGCCTGCGCCTGCACCCCGATCGAAACTACCGCGGCGGCGACTGCCGTGATGATGGCCTTCATGGATACCACTCCTCCGATTTTTAAAACGAGGGAGTATCCGATCTTGCGACTTCAGCGTCGACGTGCTTGTTCGCCAGCACGCCGCCTCTTCCGTGACGAATTGCACTGATGCGCATGTCGCTTCCGAATGCGGCTCACGTCCAACGGCCCGGCCCGGCGCGCTCGATGGCGACGGCCGACCAGGTGGTCAGCGGGTTGGCGAAGGCCTTGCGGCGCCGAGGTCACTTCGACAGCGATGTGGCGCCATGGCGCTTTGTCGCCGGCCATCTGAGGCGCGTCGAGCGACGGTTTGACCGTACGGGTCAGGCGGCGATCGCCGCGCCGGTCTCGTCGCCGTCACCGACGTAGTCCCGGGTGTTGGTGACGCACGCCGGCGCTCGCATCGCCGCGTCGTGCAGGCCCCTTGAGACCTGTCATTGTTCACTCGCCGGTCCGCCCTACGTCGGCTGAGCCTTCCGATGCGCTGCTTGGGCGAGTCGGAACCTGTTTAGATACCTACGCGCCCGCCGCCGAGCGCAGCTTGAACGTTCGACTTCCATCCAGCGTCACGAACTCTCCCGCGACGTCGGTCGGCTTGAGTCGCTGGCCGGTCGCCAGGCTATAGGCGGTCTCGGCCTGCCCATTCGGGAGCGTGACGCTCCGGATGAGGATGATGCAGGCTTCGCCGCGCTGGCCAATGGCCTCGTGCTTCTCGATCTCCATGCGGCGTATTGTGATGCGAAGCCACCGTCGAGCAGGCCCGGCGCCCTGGACTCCGCGAAGTCGGGAGGTTGAACCAACCCGGCGGCAACGAGCGGGGGCTTCCCACGCCGCAAGGGCCGCAGGTGGTTCAGATACACAGGCCCAGGATGGCGTGATCGAGTCGCTCCAGGATCAGGTAGCGACGCCGATACATCGCGCGTCGCTTGGCGGGGACATCCTCCAACGGTCGTGGCGCCCTTTGCAGCGGCAGGTCCCAGTTCCCGGTCCGGTCTCGAACGGCGCCGTGCTCGGCCCAGAACGCCCGGTAGTCGAACTGCAACCGCGAGCGGCGCACGTTCCAGCGCCCCTTCACGTGGTGATGAGGATCGATGCCGGTCAACGACTCGACGCCAAGACCGCACGCCAACGTCCTCAGGGCATGCATCAGCAGATGGGCCGGCCGCATGCCTTGCGCGGCATGCGTGGCCAGGCGCCCCTGTTCGAGGCCGTCGATGCCGCGGGACGCCCCTTGCACGTTGGCGATCAGGAGCTTGCCGGGCGCCGTGAAGCCGAAGCCGATGCTGTACAGGCGCTCCTCTTGCGCCGTATAGAGGCCGACCTGCCAAAGTCCCTCGTGGAAGCTGACCCCGCTGATCGACAGGGTGACGCGCAAGCCGCCTTCGAGCTCGAGCAGGACCAGGCCCTCCCGCGAGAGCAGCGACTCGCCGTCGCAGCGCAGCCGGGCGGGAATCGCCCGCAGGCTCTCCAGGGTCGCGGCGCAGCGCTCGCGCGCGTCGAGCCGACGGTCCAGAAGGTGGCTCATCATCGGATAGAACGCCCGGGGATGATCGCGCAGGAGCGTTCGAGCAAACTCGTTGGAGCGGCATTCCTGAAGAATCCTCGCCCGCTCATCCCCGGTCAGCATCATCCGCACGACGTACTTCAGTCGGCGCCGCCAATCCACGCGCCACGCGCCCTCGAACATGGCGTCCGCTTCGGGCCAGACGAGCGGATCGGCGGAACCGGCGGCAACGGATTCGACCCGGGAGATCAGAGGGAGCGTGAGCATGCCTGTGAACAGCAAGCTTCGAGCCTGTCGAAGCGAGAGCGCGGCGTGCATTCCGTACGCCCGCCAGCGAGCACCCGGCACGGCAGCGCCGCTCATCGGGAGCGCGGCAACCGCGCAACGGTTGTCACACCGGTTTGCACGGTCACTGCAAGCTTCTGCAGACTTCGATCGCGGCGCGCCGAAGCGGCTCGGGAACCTGTGCTCAGCTCTTCACGCGTCCGAGCTTGTACCAGAGCGTCCGCTCGCTCACGCCCAGCAACGTGGCGGCACGCCGCTTGTTGTCACCGGATTGCCGCAGCGCTTCCGCGATGAGTCGTTGCTCCAGGGCCTCGGTCGCCAGCGTCAGGTCGAGCGTTCCGGGCAACTCCGCGCCTGCGCCAGTCGCACCCGGCACGGTGGCCGGCGACGCGGCCATCGCGTGCTCGTTCAGGGCGTCCACGATGTCGCGCGGCAGATGGTCGAGTTCGATCAGACCATCCTGGCGGAGGATCAACGCACGCTGCACGACGTTGTCGAGTTCTCGCACATTGCCCGGCCAGCGATAGGCGCTCAAGGTCCGAAGCGCCTCGGGAGACAACGCGACGTCCCGTCCTTGCCGTGACCCGAGGAAATGCACGAGCCCGGGAAGATCCTCGATGCGTTCACGCAACGGCGGCAGGGCCAGCGCGAACACGTTGAGCCGATAGTAGAGATCCTCGCGCAGCTTGCCCACCGCGATGGCCTCCCGCGGGTCGCGGTTGCAAGCCGCGACCACGCGCATGTCCAGGTCGATGGTGCGATTGCTGCCCAGCCGTTCGATGCGGGACTCCTGGAGGACGCGCAGCAGCTTGGATTGCAGGCCGATGGGCATCTCGGTGATCTCGTCCAGGAAGATCGTCCCTTTCGAGGCCAGTTCGAACTTGCCGACACGCTCCTTGACCGCGCCCGTGAACGCGCCGCGGTCATGGCCGAAGAGCTCGGCCTCCACCATCTCTGCGGGCATCGCGGCGCAGTTGATCGGCACGAACAGATGGTTCGTGCGGTCGGACGCGTCGTGGATGGCTCGGGCGGCCAGTTCCTTGCCGGTTCCCGTCTCCCCGGTGATCAGCACGGAAGCGCGCGTCGGGCCGACCTGGCGGATCTGTTCGAAGACCCGTTGCATGGCGGCGCTGTTTCCGAAGAAGCCGGCCCTGGGCGGCGAAGCCTGTTCCCGCAGGTAGTCGTTCTCGATCTTGAGTCGTTCGCGCGAGAGCACCCGCTCGATGGAGAGTTCGAGGACCTCCATGTCGAAAGGACGCAGGAGATAGTCCTGCGCGCCCAGCTTCATGGCCTCCACCGCGGAAGCGATGGAGCCCTGGGCCGTCATGACGATGGCAGGCGCATTGACCGAACGCGCGGCCATCCCGCGCAGGAGCTCGATGCCGTCGGCGACGGGCATGCGCAGGTCGGTCAACACCAGATCCACCTTCTCGCGCTCGAGTACCGCCAACGCCTGGCCGCCGTCCGCGGCGACCAGGACGCGATGCCCGAGTTGCTTGAGCATGATCTCGAGGACGCGCCGCATGCTGGCCTCGTCGTCCACCACCAGCACCGTGACTCCGCTCATTGAATTGCTCCAGGCATCCGCATTCCACGCGGCAGGCAGATCGTGAAACGCGCCCCTGTCCACCGGCTCCTGCCGACGTGGATGCTGCCGTCGTGGGCGGCCACGATCTGCCGGACGACCGCCAGCCCCAACCCGAACCCGCCGGCCCGGCGCGAGACGAAGGGCTCGAAAATGACATTCTCCAGTTCCGGCGCGACGCCCGGGCCACTGTCTTCGCAATCGATGCGGATGGCATCCGGCGCGTCGGATGTCGACACGGCGACATGGCCGCGCAGGCCGGCGGCCTCGCACGCGTTGCCGAGCAGGTTGAAGATCACCTGCTTCAACTGCTCCGGATCGGCGACGACCTGGGCCGCCTTCGCGTGCAGTTCGAGCGTGATCGGCGGCTGCCCGGCCAGCTCGGGCGTCTGCTTGAGCGCGTGCATCTGAACGCATTCCGCGATCAGTTCGTTGAGGTCGAAGGCCATGGTCTTGAGTTGGGGAGGCCGCGCCGTGTCCAGCAACGTCGAGACCAGCCGATTGAGGCGCTCGGTCTCGGTCTCGATGAACCGCATGAGCTCCATTCCCTCCGGCCCGAGCCCGGGATTGCGCATCAACACCTGGGCGGACGATCTCAGGATGCCCAGGGGCGTCCTCACCTCGTGCGCCAGGACGGCGCCCAGTTCGCCGAGCATGGCCATCTTCGACGCCCGGACGAGCTCACTGCGCGACGATTCCAGCGACAGGATCATGTCGTCGTAGGCGCTGGCGAGCAGGCGCACCTCCGTGATCGCCGATGACCGCATGGTGCTCGAGGAGGCCGCCAGGCCCTGCTGGTGACGCCGCGTCCGCTCGGTCAGCGAGGTGATCGGCCGCGACATCGCCGAAGCGACCCACACCGCGGCGGCGAGCGTGGCGAGGAGCACGATCGAGAACAGGCCGCTGAAGACCACGGCCAGGTGCGATACGGGGGCCAGCGCCTCGTCGACCGGCTCGAAGATCATCGTCGTCCAGCCCGAGGATCCGAACGCGCCCTTGGGCATCGCCGCGGCGCGGCCCGTCAGCGCGGGTTCCTTCATCCAGGGAGAGCTCCGGGCGACGCCGGCATCGGAGTCACGCGCCAGCAGCAATGTTTCTTCCTGGGCGCGCAGGCCCGGCAGGCGCTGCCCGCGCAGCCGGCTCGACCCGGCGACCCAGCGCCCCAGGCGATCGACGACGACGATGACGCGACCGTCCCGGGCCGCCGCGTCGAGCAGCCGGTCGATGGGCGCGACGGCCAGCGTCATCCGCAAGCGCATGCGACTGGCGGCCGTGGCCGAATAGGAGGACGGGATTGGCGCGTCGATCACCAGCGCATCCCGTTCCTCGAGCGTCTCCGCCCGGGCCAGGAAGAGCGTGGCCGCGCCGCCCGGAACTTCGGCCACCACCGAGACGAATGCATCGTCGTCGGCGGACGCGGTGGTTCCGATCCTGGCGACGGCGGAGCTCGCGACGATCCTGTTCCCGGCATCGACGCAATCGAGCTGGTCGTACACGTCGCCGTAGCCCTCCCGCAGCCCGACGAGGTAGTTGGAGACGCGCTTGTCCACGTCGCCCAGCCGCAGATCCTCCAGCAGTTCGGAGCGGCGCCAGACGACGACGTTCTCGAAGCGCTCGAACAGCATCTGGTCGACGTCGGACTGGATGGCGTGCGCCTGGATGGCCAGGTTCTGCTGGATCTCGCGCGTCATGGCCTCGCGCGTTCGCGCGAACGAGAGCCACGACAGCGCGGCACTCGGCACGAGGCCCAGGAGCACGAAGGCAAGGAGGAGAATGCGTCGAAGCGTCAAGGCAATTTGGCGGACTGGTCCCTGGATGATGTCATTGGCACGATCTTTGCGCACTCGACTTGCTGCGCACTCGTTGTCGCGAACGCGCCAGCACGCCAGGAACTGCATGTGACGACCGGATTTCAATCTTTCTTGTGTGCAAGATTCGCGCCGGCGCTGTTGCTGCTCGGCGCGGTGACCGCGCAGGCGATCGAGCCCATTGCGGAGGTCCCGACCCCCGAAGCCATTCCGGACTCGCCGCCACCCGGCACGCGGCTGTTCGGCGACGTCACGTTCTCCGGCTACGCCACGACCCAGTTCCTGATCCCGGACGCCAGGAGTCGAGCGCCACAGCCACCGAACGCCACGGTCCTCGGCGACGACTCCCAATCCGTTCACCGCACGCGGCTCGACCTGAGCCACCTCAGCGGGATCGCCTGGTGGGAGCCTTCGCCGGACTGGAAGGTGCTGGGCGAGATCGACCTGCAGGACATCGTCCAGGTGCCGGCGCATTCGAGCGAGGACGGGCCCGCGTCCGAGCCCTACGTCGCGCTGGACCGCCTCTACGTCGACTACCGCTACAGGGACGCGCTCAACGTCCGCGCCGGCAAGTTCCTCACGCCGATCGGACATTGGAACCAGGAGCACTCCGACCCCCAGGTCTGGACGGTGCTGAGGCCACTCATCTCGCAGTCGGCCTTCCCGACCAATGCCACCGGCGTGATGCTGTTCGGCAGCGTTCCCGTGGGCAGCCAATGGATCGACTACCAGACGTATGCCTCCGACGGCGGCGAGTGGCGCCCGAGCCCGGGATCGCACCCCTTCGAGAGTTCATTCGGAGGCCGCGTCTCGACCGCACTGAATCCGTTCATGCAGCTGGGCCTGTCCGCGAGCCGGTTCCGGCAGGAGGGCCTGGGCTCCAGCCGCTTCAACCTGTTCGGTGCGGACCTGGCGCTGAACTGGCAGGGCGCCGAGGTCAGCGGCGAGATCATCCATCGACACGGCAAGGACGCCAACGTGGGCGAGGAGCACGGGTGGTTCGCACAGGCCGCGATCCCTGTGGCCGAGCGCTGGTGGGTCGTCTCGCGCCTCGAGCAGTACCGGCGCGCGGTGGACGATTCGCAGAGCAGCACCGCGTTGCTGGGCGTCGTCTACAGGAGCGGGCGCCACTGGGTCTTCAAGGCCGAATGGGCGCACGCCTCCGGCGGCCCGAGCGGGCTGCCCTCTGGCTTCCTGTCGTCCCTGACGATGGTCTACTGATCCCATGGCCGTCCTCGCGTGTCGGACCGCCCTTCGGGTCGCGCGCCGCCGGATCGCGTGGTGGATCGGCCTGGCGCTGGCCTGCGCCGGCGCGACGGCGTTCGCCGAAGGGAGCGAGCCCGCCATCGCCGTCGTGGTCGGGCACAACATGGCGCCGGCCGACACGATCTCGCAGACGATCGTGCTGGGGATCTTCGCGAAGAAGCGCTTGTTCTGGAGCGACCACTCGCCGGTCGTCCCGGTGAACCTGGCGGCATCACACGCCGTGCGGCGTGCGTTCTCGGCATCGGTCTTCAAGAAGACGCCCGAACAGCTCCAGGACTATTGGAACGACCAGTATTTCCACGGCGTCCTGCCTCCGCCCGTGCTGGCCTCCGAGGAAGCGGTGCTGCGCTTTGTGTCGTCCACGCGGGGCGCCGTCGGCTATGTCGCGGCCTGCAACGTCGATGCGCGGGTGGATGTCATCGCCATCGTCCCGAGCGGCGACGCGGCTTCGACCTGCGCGCGCTGATCCGCGCGTCGCGCGCAAGGCTTGCGCACCGCGCAGGGCGTTGCGTACGACTGCGCCTGAACTTGCGCATCGCGCGACCGGCAAACGCGCACGCCGCCTCGATGAAGGCGCGGCCGCACTCGCTGGCCCGAAGCTTGCGGACACAGGGTCATGGGCAGACGTCTGCCGATCGACGACAGAGGAGTCGACTTGATGACCCGAAATGCAATGCCCGTCGAAGTGGAGCTGAACGGTGTCCGGATCTCCGGGTTCTACGCCGTGCAGGCCGACATGTTGACGGTCTGGCACGCCTACCTGGGCAGCCGCACGCGCGTGATCGTGGGCGATCCCGACCCGCAGGTCGTCGAGGACCTGTTGCTGGAGCTGTACCGGGCCGGCGAGTCGCGCCTGCGGATCCTGGCGAAGCTGCGCCCATGAGCGCCGCCGCCGCGAACGCGCGCATCACCGCGGACCGCCCGCTGTCCTGGCCGATCGACACCGCGTCTGCGCTGCCGGCGGAGCGCGGCGATGAATCCTTGTCCGTCGTGATCCCGACCTTCAACGAGGCCGGCAACATCGCCGAGCTGCTTCAGCGCATCGCCGCCTGCCTGGCCGACGTGGACTGGACCGTGATCGTCGTCGACGACGACTCTCCTGACGGCACCGCCGAGGTGGTCCGACGGGCCGGTGCCGTCGATCCGCGCATCCGCTGCCTGAAACGGATCGGACGCCGCGGATTGTCCAGCGCCTGCCTGGAGGGCATGGCGATGGCCCGCGGCCGCTTCCTCGCCGTCATCGATGCGGATCTCCAGCACGACGAGCGATTGCTGCCGCGGATGTTCGAACTGCTCGCGACGGGAGACTTCGACCTGATCGTCGGTTCGCGCTACATGGACAACGGCACGGTCGGGTCGTGGCGGCGTTCGAGGCGCTGGCTCTCGCGCGCGGCCACGCAGCTCACGCGGTCGCTGCTCGCCATTCGCCTGACCGATCCCATGAGCGGCTTCTTCATGATCCGTCGCGAGGCGGTGGCGCGCGCGGCGCCGCGCCTGTCGGACAGCGGCTTCAAGCTGCTGCTCGACCTCGTCGCCAGCTCGCCGGCCCCTCTGCGCGCGGTCGAACTGCCGTACGCGTTCTCTGCTCGCGTGCACGGTCTCAGCAAGCTCGACGCCGGCGTGATGCGGTCGTTCATCGGGCTGCTGCTGCGTCAATGCGCGCGCCGCTCATGCGGGCGGTTCGGCCGCTTCTGCCTGATCGGGACCTCGGGCATCGGCGTCCACCTGCTGGTCCTGGAGATCGGCGTCACGACCTTGCACGTCGCGTTTCCCGCCGCCCAGACGGTGGCCGTGCTGGTGAGCATGGCCAGCAACTACACCCTGAACAATCGCTTCACGTTCGACGCGGGCCGCCTTCACGGCATCGCCTTCCTGAACGGTCTCTCGCGCTTTGCCATGCTGTGCGCGCTGGGCGCCGTGCTCAACGTCGCCGTCGCGGACGCCGCGATGCGCCTGGGCGGTCTGCGCCTGCCCGCGGCGGCCCTCGGGATCCTGGCGGGCGCGCTCTGCAACTACGTCCTGTCGGGTGTGTTCGTCTGGCGCCGGGGATCGGCAATCCGCCCATGACGACGCATGCGGATTTCGTCCGCCACCGACCGCTGCGCCTCGCGATCTGGCTGTTGCTTGCCGGCACCCTGCTCCACCTGGCGCTGGCCGCGGGCACCGGCCTGTCTCCGGACGAGGCGCACTACGCGCTCTTCGGCGCGCACCCCGACTGGAGCTACTACGATCACCCCGCCTTGACGGGTTGGCTGCAGGCGCCCTTCGTCGAAGCCGGCGGCAGCGACGTGGAGATGCGAATCGTCCCGATGGCCTGCTGGCTGCTGGCAGCCGTGCTGACCATGGCGCTCTGCCGCCGGCTGGCCACCGGCGACGACGCACGATGGGACGCCCCCTGCATCGCGGCGCTGCTCCTGCTCAGCCCCCTGCTGAACCTGCTGGGCGTGGTGCTGGTGCCCGATACGCTGCTGATGCCGCTGGTTCCCGCCGGCATGCTGGCGACCTGGAGCCTGCGCGCGGTCGAGGCGTTGGGGGACTGGCGCAAATGGGTCGCCCTGGGCGTCATCCTGGGCCTGTGCCTCCTGGCCAAGTACACGGGACTCTTCGTCGTCGCGGGCGCCTTGGCGACGCTGGCGTCCTTCCACGGGCGATCGCTGCTGCGCCGGCCCGGTGCCTGGCTCGCCGCGGCCCTGGTCGTGCTGATGGCGACGCCCATCCTGTCCTGGAACGCGCGACATGACTGGATGTCGCTGGCCTACCAGGGCGGACATGCGCTCGGCGACCAGCCGTGGCGCCCGTTGCCCATGCTGCGTGCGCTCGCGCTGCAGGCATTGCTGTTCGGCCCCCTGATCCCGGTCTGCGCGATGCGGATGCAGCGTCGACGCAAGGACGCCGCCGTCGAGTCGGCGGACCAGCGCGATGCGCGCCGCATGGGCCTGCTGTTCGGCGTGCCGGTGCTGGTGGTGTTCCTCTGTCTCTCCGGCCGCGGCTCCTCCCTGCCGCATTGGACGGCCTGCGGCTGGATGGCCCTGCTCCCGCTGGCCGTCGCCGGCGCGCGCGACCTGCGCCGTGGCGCGCTGGTCGGGCTCGGGCTCTGGCAAGCCGCGTTGCTGGCGGCCGTTGTCGCCGTCATCGCGATGGATGGACCGTTTTCCGAGACGGGCCCGGCGGCGGTCTCCGCCGCCGGGATCCATCCCCCCGGCGCGCGGCTGAACCCGGTGGCGGACCTGCACGGCTGGCCGGCTGCGGCGGACCATGCCAGGGAGCTGGCTGCGCAGCAGCATGCGCGCGGCCTCGTCGTGATGAACTGGTCCCAGGCCAGCAGGCTCGCCTGGTACGCGCGGCCCCTGCCCGTGTTCGTGGCGCCGCCGCGGCGCGACCAGTTCCAGCTGTGGTTCGGTACGCTCCAGCGCGGCGACACGGCCATCGCGGTCGACTGGTCGGGAATGCCGTTGCCCGCGCCGGTGGGGCCGGCGGAATTCGCGCGGTGCACGCCCCTGGATCAATTGGCCACCGTCGAAGGAAACAGGCAGCTGGCCC
>JABCYW010000084.1 GCA_013289985.1 Betaproteobacteria bacterium
CGTGTGAAAGTAGGACATTGTCAGGCTAATATCAAGCCAACCGCCCGAGCTAGCAATAGCTCGGGCGTTTTGCTTTGTGGGCGCGGAAATATGAGCGCGCGAATAGTCGCCGCGCCGGCGAATAGGCCTCGGTAGCCGCCCGCGAATACCTCCCGCAGCACCAACGACAACGCCCGGCATGCCGGGCGTTTGTGTTGGCGACAAGCAAACGCCTCAGTTGAGCGCCAACAGCAACGCTCCCTGGCGTGCCCACAGGTCGGCTTCCTCGCGCAGCAGGTAGGCCGTGCGCGGATGCTCTTCCGCCCATTGCGGCGTGAACGTCAGGCGTGCGCCCCCGCCCACGCGCGCGAGGTTCAAGCCGCTCGCGTCGACCTCGCCGCGGGCGTGGCATTCGATCACGGCCAGGCGCAGGCAGAGCACCTGCCAGGCCGTGAGCTCCCGCGAGAGCCCCGCCTCGATCTTGCGCAGCCCGCCGCGCTGGCCCAGCACCAGTTCGCCCAGGCGGCGTTGCTGGCTTTGCGAGAAGCCCGGCGCATCGACGTGCGACACGATGTAGGCGCTGTGCCGGTGGTGGTCGTGGTGCGACACCATCAGCCCCACCTCGTGCAGCGCCGAGGCCCAGCGCAACTCCTTGTGCATCTCGACGTCGCCGCGCGGCAAGGCGCTCTCGAAGAAGCGTTGCGCGGTGCTGGCGACGCGCTCCGCCTGGTGCACGTCCACATGGAAACGGCGCTGCAGCTCGACGATGGTCGTGTCGCGCAGGTCGTGGCCGCTGGCCTCGTTGCCCGCGGCGAGCCGCTCGGCCAGGTCGACGATCACGCCCTGGCGCAGCGCGCCCTTGGCTGCAACCAGCTCTTCGATGCCGAACTGCGCGCAGATCGTGTACAGGATGGCCAGGCCGCCGGCGATCACCGCCCGGCGCTCGGGCTTCATGCCGGGGACGTCAAGCCTGTCGACGTGGCCCAGCTCGATGCAGCGTTCTATGAGCCAGCGCAGGCCTTCGGCCGTGATTCGGCCGTCGGTCTTGCCGCTGGCCTTGAGCACGTCGGCGACCGCGCCCGCCGTGCCGGACGAACCCAGCGCCTCGCGCCAGTGCCGGCGCGCGAACGGCACCAGCGCCTCCTCGAGCTCGGCGCCCGCGGCCACCTGGGCGGCGCGGAACGCCGCGCGAGTGTAGCGGCCGTCCGGGAAGTAGCGCATCGACAGGCTCACGCAGCCCACCTGGAACGACTCGGCCACGCGCGGCGTGCGCCCGTCGCCCAGGATCATCTCGGTGGAGCGGCCCCCGATGTCGATCACCAGGCGCGGCCTGGCGGAGGGCTGCAGGAACGCGACGCCCGCATAGATCAGGCGCGCCTCCTCGCGGCCGGAGATGATCTCGATCGGGTGCCCCAGCGCCGCTTCCGCGCGCACCAGGAACTGGTCGCGGTTGCGCGCCTCGCGCAGGGTCTGCGTGGCCACGGCGCGGATCTGCATCGGGGCCGCGCTCTTGAGCGTCTGCGCGAAGCTCGCGAGACAGCGCAGGCCCCGCTCGGAGGCCTCCTCGGTGAGCATGCCGTCGACGTCGAGGCCGGCGCCCAGGCGCACGGTCTCCTTCAGGTAGAGATGGCGGCGATAGCGTCCGTCCTGCACCTGCCCGATTTCCAGGCGGAAGCTGTTGGAGCCCATGTCGATCGCGGCAAGCGGCCCGACGGCGGTTGGAGAGATGACAGACATGCGCGCGATTGTGCCTCCCCCGGGCGGACGAGCAGATGTCAGCGCGCGAGAAGAACAGGCCCTAAAGCCGCAATTCCCAGAACTGGCCGACGAGGTCCTTGCCGAAGCTGTAGTGCGACTCCTCGCGCACCAGCTCGAAGCCGGCCGCCAGGTAGATGCGGCGCGCAGCGGACAGGATGTCGTTGGTCCACAGCACCAGCTTGCGGTAGCCGCCGTCGCGCGCGAAGCGGATGCACTCGTCCACCAGGCGTGCCCCGAGCCCGTGCCCGCGCGCCCAGGCCTCCACCAGCAACACGCGCAGCTGCGCCGTGTCGTCGTCGGCGCGCACGCACAGCACGCAGCCGGCGCGCTGGCCGTCGATCTCCGCGATCCACGCGTTCTCCCGGCCGGGCTGGTGCTTGTCGAGGTAGTCGGCGGCGATGCGGGCCACGAACGCCTCGAACGAGGAAGCCCACCCGTACTCGCGCGCATAGATCTCGCCGTGGCGCTGCGCGATCCAGCCCAGGTCGCCGGGGCGCAGGCCGCGCAGCGTCACCACCGGGGTCGAAGGGCGGTCGTCCAACGCCCGCACCACCGCGTTCATCGCGTTCGCCAGCGTGTCCCGCACCGGCCCGGGCAGGGGCTCCAGCAGCGTCGCCACCTGGCGGTTGGAGCGCTCGTTGAGCGTGCGGTACAGCTTCCTGCCGGCGACGGTCAGGGCCAGTGACTGGCGGCGCGCGTCCTCGGCGGAGGTGGTGCGCGCGATCAGCCCGGCCGCGTCGAACTTGGCGAGGATGCGGCTGAGGTAGCCCGAATCGAGCGCCAGCGCGCCGCGCAGCGCCGCCATGTCGGTCGACGCCGATTGCCCCAGCTCGAACACGATGCGCGCCTCGGTGAGCGACCACGGCGTGTCGAGCAGGCCTTCGTCCAGCGTGCCCAGGCGGCGCGTGTAGAAGCGGGAGAACTCGCGCACGGTCCGCACGTGCGCGGGCGAAACGTCATTCATCTGACTGAGTCCGGCAAAGTATCTGACTTAGTCAGTTTACCGCTGCCGGACCGGAAGCGCTATTTCACGACAAGCACCGGCACGTCGCAGTGCACCAGCACCCGCGTGGTCTCGCTGCCCAGCAGCAGGGCGCTCACGCCCCGGCGCCCGTGCGAGGCCATCACGATCAGGTCGCAGGCGTTCGTCTTCGCGTGGTCGACGATGGCCTCCCACGGATGCTGCGCCTCCACCGTGAAGGCCTGGCACTCCAGCCCGTCGCGGGCGGCGCTCGCGACCACCTCCTTGACCCGGCTCAGCGCGATCCGCTCCTGCGCATCGTAGAACTCCTGCGGCGGGATGGGCTGCATCTCGGAGATGGCGCTGTACGGGAACGGCTCCTTCACGGTGATCGTGCTGAGCTTCGCGCCGAGCGCCTTCGCCAGGGAGATGCCGGCGGCGACCGCCTTTGCGGTGATCGCGGTGCCGTCGGTCGGGATGAGGATGCTGCGGTACATGGCGGTCTCCTGCAGTGGCCTGAGGTGTGCAAAGTGTGCGCCTTTCCGGCGCCCGCCGCATGCCGGGACTTCACCCCCGCTTGATCCGGCTCAACCGACCGCGACGGGCCGGCCCGGATCCGACGACCATTCGCTCCACGAGCCCGGATACAGCACGGCGCCCGGCAGCCCGGCCACCTCCATCGCCAGCAGGTTGTGGCAGGCGGTGACGCCCGAGCCGCACTGGTGCACCACCTGCGCCGGCGCCGCGCCGAACGCCTCGAACGCGGCGCGCAGCTCGGCGGCCGGGCGGAACCGGCCCTGGGCGTCGAGGTTGTCCTTGAAGAAGCGCGAGCGCGCGCCCGGGATGTGGCCGGCGCGCGCGTCGAGCGGTTCCACCTCGCCGCGGTAGCGCTCGCCGGCGCGCGCGTCGAGCAGCGTCACGCGGCCCAGCGATTTCAGCAGCGCGTCCGCGTCCGTGGCCGCGACCAGGCTCGTGCCGAGCGGATACGGGCCGGCCGCGGCAACGGGCGCGGACGCGCCGGCCTCCAGCGCGCCGCCCGCGGCCTTCCAGGCCTGCAGGCCGCCATCGAGCACGCTCACGGCATCGTGGCCGGCCCAGCGCAGCATCCACCACGCGCGTGCGGCGTACATGCCGCCCTGCGCGTCGTAGACCACCACCGCGCGCCCGCGCGTCACGCCCAGGCGCGCGAGGGTCGCGGCCCAATCGCCGCGCGCCGGCAGCGGATGGCGGCCGTTGCGTCCGGTCTTGGCCCCGGCGAGGTCGCGGTCCAGGTGCGCGTGGACGGCGCGCGGCAGGTGGCCTTCGGCGAAGGCGCGTTCGCCGGCGCCGACGTCGGCCAGGTCGAAGCCGCAGTCGATGATCAGCGGCGTGGCGCCGGCGGCCAGCGCAGCGCGCAGGTGTTCGGGCGAGACGAGCGGCGTGCTCAGGGCGATATCGGGCATGGCGTCAGTTGTCGAGCGGTGGTTGGAGGGTATCGGGCGCGCTGGTGGCGAGCGTGGAGGCGCGCAGGCGCGAGGCCGCGAGGCCGGCGCCGACGATCAGCACCATGCCGCCGATGGCGGCCCACGTCAACGGATCATGGAACAGCGCGATGCCGTAGACGAACGAGAACGCGATGCCCAGGTACTGCAGGCTCGCGTTGGACAACGGCTTGCCGATGGCGTAGGCGCGCGTCATCAGCACCTGGGCCGTCGTGGCCGTGACGCCCGTGGCCACGAGCAGCAGCAGGCCCGTGAGCGTGTGGTGGGCGTGCCATCCCTGCAGCAGCGACATCACGAGGCCGGTCACGAAGCCGCCGATCGAGAAGTAGAACACCACGCGGATCTCGGGCTCGCCGACGCGGCCCAGCGTCGTCACCTGCAGGTAGGCCAGCGCGGACAGGATGCCCGAGCCGAGGCCCACCAGGCCCGGCAGCAACTGATCGCGGTCCATGGACGGCTGCAGCACCAGCGCCACGCCCACGAAGCCCACCAGCACGGTGGCCACCAGCCGCGGGTCGACGCCCCGCGCGCCCAGCACCACCGCGCCGCCGATCAGGAACAGCGCCATCCACACGGAGGACATGTAGTTGAGCGTGACCGCGGTGGCCAGCGGCATGTGGCCGATCGCGTAGAACCACATCGTGAGCGCCGACACGCCGACGATGCTGCGCCACGCGTGCATCATGGGCACGCGCGTCTTCAGCGACACGCCGCGCGCGCGGGCCAGCAGCGCGATGCCGATCACGCCCACCAGGCCGCGGTACATCACGATCTCGCCGGGTCCGTAGGTGTCGGACGCGTATTTCACGCACACGCCCATCGTCGCGAACAGGAACGAGGCGCAGATCATCAGGAGCGGGGCAGACATCCGGGCATTGTCTCCGTGCCGCGATCACCCCGCGGGCCGCGGGCCCGACTTCAGCGAGCGGGCGTCAGCGCCCGGCGATACCACTCGTGGAAGTGGCGCATGCCGTCCTCCATCGGGCTCTGGTACGGGCCGGCCTCGTCGTCGCCGCGCTCGAACAGCGCCTTGCGGCCGGCGTCCATGCGCAGCGCGATCTCGTCGTCCTCCACGCAGGTCTCGAGGTAGGCGGCCTGCTCGGCCTCGACCAGCTCGCGCTCGAACGCGGCGATCTCCTCGGGGTAGTAGAACTCGACCACGTTGGTGGTCTTCTGCGGGCCCTTGGGATACAGCGTGGAGACGACCAGCACGTGCGGGTACCACTCCACCATGATGTTGGGGAAGTAGGTGAGCCAGATCGCCCCGTGGCGCGGCGGCCGGCCTTCGTTGAAGCGCAGCAGCGCGTCGTGCCACTTGCGATAGGTGGGACTGCCGGGCCGGGTCAGGCCGTTGGCGACGCCCACGGTCTGCACCGAGTAGTCGGCGCCGAATTCCCACTCGAGGTCGTCGCAGGTGACGAAGCTGCCGAGGCCGGGATGGAACGGGCCGACGTGGTAGTCCTCGAGATAGACCTCGATGAAGGTCTTCCAGTTGTAGTCGCACTCGTGCACGTGCACCTTGTCGAGCACGTAGCCGGTGAAGTCGAGTTGCGCGCGCGGGCCCAGGCGCGCGAGGTCGGCGGCCACGTCGCGGCCGTTGTCCTCGAACACGAGGCCGTTCCAGCCGCGCGTCGCGTAGCGGTTCAGGTGCAGGCAGGGATCCTGCGCGAAGTGCGGCGCGCCCAGCAGCTTGCCGTCGAGCCCGTAGGTCCAGCGGTGCAGGGGGCACACGATGTTGGACGCGGTCTGCCCGCGGCCCTTGAGCATCACGGCCTGGCGGTGGCGGCAGACGTTGGACAGCAGCTCGACGCCGCCGTCAGGCGCGCGCACGAGCACCCGCCCCTCGCCTTCCTGCGGCAGTGCGTAGTAGTCGCCGACCTCGGGAATCGCCAGCTCGTGCGCGAGGTATCTCGGGCCGTGCTGGAAGATGAGTTCCTGTTCGCGGCGGAACAGGTCCTCGTCGAAATAGGTGGAAACGGAAAGTTGAGAGCGCGCGCGCTCCAGAGCTTCAAGCGTGATGCTCAGGTCCGACATGATCCCCAGGATCCCTAAAACCAATGTCAACCCCCACCCGGTGGCCCCGCGGGTGGATCTGTTCGTGGCGTTCGGCGGCCGCTGGCGTGTCGCTGTCGGTGGTCGGGGGACGGCGCGAGCGATGTGCTCCCGTTGGTGCTCGTCCCGGCGACTCCGCACGGCGTCACGCCCTGTGCCCGGCATGCCGAACCCACCATTTTACCCAGACCGGGACGCCCGCTCCAGCCATGTCCCCAATTTTCCGGGACCGTGCTGCGGAAAAGGTTCTCCCGGTTGCAATCGTCTCGCGGCGCGTGTGTCGGCGTGACTACAATCCCGTTTTATCCGAGCCCGACCCGATGGATCGTACCGACCCCCTGACGCCTGCCGACGCACCCGCGAGCTTCGAGGATGCCCAGGCGGAGCTTGACGAACTGGTGCGAGCCATGGAAACGGGCCAGATGCCGCTGGACGGCCTGCTGAGCGCCTACAAGCGAGGCGCGCAGCTCCTGGAGTTCTGTCGCTCCAGGCTGGATGCCGTAGAAGAACAAGTGAAAGTCCTGGAGGAGGGCCAGTTGAAGCCCTGGACTCGACCATGAAGATCGACGATTTCTCGCATTGGGTTCGCGAGCGCCAGAAGGACGTGGAACACGCCCTCGAGCGCTGGGTCTCCGCTGAATCTCCGGCCGGCCTCGGCTCGGTGATGCGCTACGCCGTGCTCGATGGCGGCAAGCGCCTGCGCCCGCTGCTCGTGATGGCGGCGAGCGAGGCCGTGTCCGGCGACCCGGCGGCGGCGTTGCGCGCCGGAGTGGCCGTCGAACTGATCCACGCCTATTCGCTGGTGCACGACGACATGCCCTGCATGGACAACGACGTCCTGCGCCGCGGCAAGCCCACCGTGCACGTGAAGTACGGCGAGGCCCAGGCCATGCTGGCCGGCGACGCCATGCAGGCGCTGGCCTTCGAGGTGCTTACGCCCGACGAGGGCGTGCCGCCGCAGCTGATGTCCACGCTCGTGCGCCTGCTCGCGCGCGCGTCCGGGCACGACGGCATGGCCGGCGGGCAGGCGATCGACCTCGCCAGCGTCGGCTGCCAGCTCGACGAGCGCTCGCTGCGCGACATGCACCGCCGCAAGACCGGCGTGCTGTTGCAGGCCAGCGTCATGATGGGCGCCGCCTGTGGCCCGGCCGACGCCAGGGCGCTGGAGGCGCTGGCCGACTACGGCGCCGCCGTCGGCCTGGCCTTCCAGGTGGTCGACGACGTGCTCGACGTCACGCAGGATTCCCTCGTGCTGGGCAAGACGGCGGGCAAGGACGTCGACCAGAACAAGCCCACGTTCGTGTCGCTGCTGGGCCTCGAGGCCGCACAGAGATACGCGCAGGACCTGCGCGACCAGGCCCATGCGGCGCTGGCCCGCAGCGGTTTAGGGCAGGCTGCCTACCTCGCCTGCCTCGCGGACAAGATCGTCGAGCGCGACAATTGATGTACAAGCGGCACTTGCAGCCCACCGAGGCGCCTGGCTTGCTCCGGACCTCGAACGCCACATGACCACTGACCTCCTCGCTTCCATTGCCAGCCCCGCCGACCTGCGACGCCTGTCGCGCGCCGAGCTGCGCACCGTGTGCGACGAGCTGCGTCAGTACATCCTGCACAGCGTCAGCAAGACCGGCGGCCACCTGTCGAGCAACCTCGGCACGGTGGAGCTCACGGTCGCGCTGCACTACGTCTTCAACACGCCCTACGACCGCCTCGTGTGGGACGTGGGCCATCAGACGTACCCGCACAAGGTGCTCACGGGTCGCCGCGACCGCATGAGCACGCTGCGCATGTACGGCGGCCTCGCAGGCTTTCCCAAGCGCGACGAGAGCGAGTACGACGCGTTCGGCACCGCGCACTCGTCCACGTCGATCTCCGCCGCGCTGGGCATGGCCCACGCCGCCAAGCTGAAGGGCGAGAACCGCAAGGCCGTGGCCATCATCGGCGACGGCGCGATGACCGGCGGCATGGCCTTCGAGGCGATGAACAACGCGGGCGTGTCGATGGCCGACATGCTGGTGGTGCTCAACGACAACGACATGTCCATCAGCCCGCCGGTGGGTGCGTTGAACCGCTACTTTGCCCGGCTGATGAGCGGCAAGTTCTACGCGCGGGCCCGCGAGGGCGCGAAGTCGGTGCTGCGCAACACGCCGCTGTACGAGTTCGCGCGCCGCTTCGAGGAGCACACCAAGGGCATGGTCGTGCCCGGCACGATCTTCGAGGAGTTCGGCCTCAACTACGTCGGCCCCATCGACGGCCACGACCTCGACTCGCTGATCCCCACGCTGGAGAACCTGCGCGACGCCAAGGGCCCGCAGTTCCTGCACGTGGTCACGCGGAAGGGCATGGGCTACAAGCTCGCCGAGGCCGACCCGGTGAACTACCACGGCCCCGGCAAGTTCGACGTCGCCGTCGGCCTGCAGAAGCCCGCCACGCCGCCCAAGCAGACCTTCGCCGAGGTGTTCGGCAGCTGGCTTTGCGACATGGCCGAGGCCGACAAGCGACTCATCGGCATCACGCCGGCGATGTGCGGCGGCTCGGGCATGAACGAGTTCGAGCGGCGCTTCCCCGAGCGCTACCACGACGTCGGCATCGCCGAGCAGCACGCCGTCACTTTCGCCGCGGGCCTGGCCTGCGAGGGCCTGAAGCCGGTCGTGGCGATCTACTCCACGTTCCTGCAGCGCGGCTACGACCAGCTGATCCACGACGTGGCGCTGCAGAACCTGCCGGTGGTGTTCGCGCTCGATCGCGCCGGCATCGTCGGCGCCGACGGCCCCACGCACTGCGGCGCCTACGACATCGCCTTCATCCGCTGCGTGCCGTCCATGAGCCTGCTCACGCCGGCCGACGAGCGCGAGACGCGCCGCGCCCTCAGCACCGCGTTCGCGCAGGACCACCCGGTGGGCGTGCGCTACCCGCGCGGCGCCGGCGCCGGCGTCAAGCCCGAAGCCGGCCTCGACGTGCTCGAATGGGGCAAGGGCGAGAAGCGCCGCGAGGGCCGCCGCGTCGCGCTGCTGGCCTTCGGCCCGCTGCTGTACCCGGCACTGGAGGCCGCCGAGAAGCTCGACGCCACCGTCGTCAACATGCGCTTCGTCAAGCCGCTCGACGTCGACCTGGTGCTCGAGATGGCGCGCACGCACGAGGCCCTCGTCACGCTCGAGGAGGGCAGCATCATGGGCGGCGCGGGCAGCGCCGTGCTGGAGGCGCTGGCCGCCGCCGGCGTGCAGGTGCCCGTGCTGCAACTGGGCCTGCCCGACCGCTTCGTCGAGCACGGCGACCCCGTGCGCCTGATGCACGACTGCGGCCTCGACGCCGAGGGCATCGAGCAGTCGGTGCGGCGCCGCTTCGGGCCGTCGCTGGCCGTCGTCCGGCCCACCGCCGCCAACGGCTGATCGCCCGAACCGTTAAAGTGGATTCTTCGCTCCGCGGAGATCTCCATGCAACGACGCCAACTTGCCGTTCTCGGCACCACCGTGCTGCTCGCGCCCGCGCTGCTGCGCGCGCAGGCGCCCGAGAAGCCCAGGCTGACCATCGCCGTCGGCGGCAAGAACCTGCTGTACTACCTGCCGCTGACGATCGCCGAGAGCCTCGGGTACTTCAAGGCCGAGGGCCTGGACGTGACCATCGTCGATTTCGCCGGCGGTTCCAAGGCGCTGCAGGCGGTGGTGGGCGGCAGCGCCGACGTGGTCTCCGGCGCGTTCGAGCACACGCTGATCATGCAGCCCAAGGGCATCCGGCTGCGCACGTTCGCGCTGCAGGGCCGCGCGCCGCAGGTGGTGCTGGGCATCAACCCGAAGACGATGCCGGGCTACAGGTCGGTGGCCGATTTGAAGGGCAAGAAGATCGGCGTCACGGCCCCGGGCTCGTCAACCAACGTGCTCGCCAACTTCGTGCTCGCCAAGGCGGGCCTGAAGGCGAGCGACGTGTCCATCATCGGCGTGGGCGCCGGCACCGGCGCGGTGGCCGCGATGCGATCGGGCCAGATCGACGCGATCAGCAACCTCGACCCGGTGATCACGCTGCTGCAACGCAGCGGCGACCTGAAGATCATCTCCGACACGCGCATCGTGGCCGAGGCCGACAAGGCCTTCGGCGGCCCGATGCCCGCGGGCTGCCTCTACGCGCCGCAGGCCTTCATCGACAGGAACCCGGCCACCGTGCAGGCCATCGCCAACGCCATCGTGCGCGCCGACAAGTGGATCCGGGCCGCGGGCCCGGCCGACATCGTCAAGGCCGTGCCCGAGAGCTACCTGCTGGGCGACCGCGCCGTCTACATCGACGCCTTCCTCGCGAGCAAGGGCGCGCTGTCGGCCGACGGCATGATCCCGCCCGAGGGCGCGGCGACGGCGCTGCGCGCGCTGCAAAGCGTGGATGACACGCTGAAGGGCGGCAAGTTCGATCTCGCGGCCGTCTGGACGAACGACTTCGCCAAGCACGCGAACGCGAAGTACAAGACATGAGCGGCCCCGCGCTGGCCCTCGACGGCGTCAGCGCCACCTTCGGCGCCTACACCGCCGTGCGCGACGTCTCGCTCAGCGTCGAGGCCGGCGAGTTCGTCTCGGTCGTCGGCCCCACCGGCTGCGGCAAGAGCACGCTGCTGAACATGGCCGCGGGCCTGCTCGCGCCGGGCACGGGCGGCGTACGCGTGTTCGGCGAGCCGCTCGCCGGCCTCAACCGCCGCGCCGGCTACATGTTCCAGGCCGAGAGCCTGATGCCCTGGCGCACCGCGCTGGGCAACGTGATGGCGGGCCTGTCGTTCCGCGGTGCGAGCGAGGCCGAGGCGCGCGCGCTCGCCACCGACTGGCTGCGTCGCGTGGGACTGGCCGCGTTCGGCGACCGCTATCCGCACCAGCTCTCGGGCGGCATGCGCAAGCGCGTCAGCCTCGCGCAGGTGCTCGTGCTCGACCCCGACATCATCCTGATGGACGAGCCGTTCTCGGCGCTGGACGTGCAGACGCGCCAGTTGATGGAGAACGAGGTGCTCGAACTCTGGGGTGCCAGGAAAAAGGCGGTTCTCTTCATCACGCACGACCTCGACGAGGCCATCGCGATGAGCGATCGCGTGGTGATCCTGTCGGCCGGCCCCGCGTCGCGCGTCGTCGGCGAGTTCCGCATCGACCTCGAACGCCCGCGCGACGTCGCCGAGATCCGCGCCGCGCCGCGCTTCGTGGAGCTGCACAAGGCGATCTGGGACGTGCTGCGCGACCAGGTGCTCGCCGGCTACCAGCAGCAGCTGGCGAAGGCAGGCTGACGATGCGGCGCGCCACCCTGCGTCTCTGGCAGCTCGTCGTGCTCGCGGCGATCTTCGTTGCCTGGCACCTGCTCACCGCGCCGGGCCTGGTGCCGCACTTCCTGTTCTCCGACGACAACCAGGCCGCGTTCTTCTTCGGCGAGCCGCTGAAGATATTCGACCGCATCCGCCACTGGTTCTTCATCGATGCCGACATCTACCGGCACCTGGGCGTCACGCTGCTGGAGACCGTGCTCGCGTTCGCGATCGGCACCGCGCTGGGACTGGGCACGGGCCTGTGGCTGGCGCTGAGCCCGTTCGCCGCGGCGCTGCTCGATCCCTACATCAAGGCGATGAACGCGATGCCGCGCGTGATCCTCGCGCCCATCTTCGCCGTGTGGTTCGGCCTGGGCGTGGCCAGCAAGGTGGCGCTGGGCGTCACGCTGGTGTTCTTCGTCGTGTTCTTCAACGTCTACCAGGGCGTCAAGGAGGTGAGCCCGGTGATCCTCGCCAGCACGCGCATGCTGGGCGCGAGCCGGCGCCAGCTGCTGCGCCATGTGTACCTGCCCAGCGCCACCAGCTGGGTCTTCAGCTCGCTGCACACCTCGGTGGGCCTGGCCTTCGTCGGCGCGGTGGTGGGCGAGTACCTCGGCTCGTCGCAGGGCGTGGGCTACCTGATCCTGCAGGCCGAGGGCAGCTTCGACATCAACACCGTGATGGCCGGCATCCTGGTGCTGACCGTGTTCGCGCTGGTGCTGGACGGGCTGGTGGGGCGCGTCGAGAAGTCGTTGATGAAGTGGCAGCCGCAGGCCGGAGAGAACGAGCGACTTTGAAGGCGCGGCGCGCCAGGCCGCCTCATCCGATGACGCCGTCCTTCCTGAGCGCGGCGATGCGCTCGGGCGACACACCGGCCTGCCCGAGCACCTCGTCGGTATGCTGCCCCAGCCGCGGCGCGGCGTGGCGCACCGCGCCGGGCGTGCCGGACAGCTTGGGCACGATGCCCGGCGCTGCGATCGTGCCGCCGGCCATCGCCGGGATGCGCTCGATGTTGCCGCGCGCCGCGTAGTGCGCGTCGGCGGCGATCTCGGCGATCGTGTAGACGCGGCTCGCGGGCACGCCCGCGTCGCGCATGCGCGCGAGCACGTCGTCCAGCGCGTGGCGCGACGTCCACGCGCCGATGGCGCCGTCGATCTCGGCGGCGCGCAGCGTGCGGCCGTCGTTGGCGGCCAGGGTGGGATCGTCGGCGAGATCCTTGCGATCGATCAACGCCATCAGGCGCTTGAAGATGCTGTCGCCGTTGCCCGCCACGATCACCGCCTCGCCGCCCGCGCAGGCGTAGGCGTTGGAGGGCGTGATGCCGGGCAACGCGCCGCCGGCGGGCCGGCGCACCTCGCCGAACTGGTCGTACTCGGGCAGGAGGCTCTCGGACAGGTTGAACATCGCCTCGTACAGCGCGAGGTCGATGCGCTGGCCTTGCCCGCCGCGCGCGTCACGCGCGTACAGGGCCAGCATCACGCCGAGGGCGCCGTGCACGCCGGCGACCGTGTCGCCCAGCGAGACGCCGCTGCGCACGGGCGTGCGGCCCGGCTCGGCGTTGAGGTAGCGCAGGCCGCTGAAGGCCTCGGCCACGGCCGCGAAGCCCGGCTCCGACGCGCGCGGGCCGGTCTGGCCGAAGCCCGACAGGCTCAGCATCACCAGCCGCGGGTTGAGCGCATGCAGCGTCTCCCAGCCCAGGCCCCAGGCCTCCAGCGAGCCGGGGCGGAAGTTCTCCACCAGCACGTCGGCGTCGCGCAGGAGCTCGCGCACCAGCGCCTGGCCCTCGGGCACGCGCAGGTCGATGCACACCGATTCCTTGTTGCGCGACTGGGCGTCCCACCACACGGACGTGCCCTCGCGCAGCTTGCGCCACTTGCGCAACGCGTCGCCGGTCTTCGGGGGTTCCACCTTGATGACGCGCGCGCCGAAGTCGGCGAGCGTCTTGGCCGCGAACGGGCCCGCGATCAGCTGGCCGAGTTCGACGACCTTGATGCCTTCCAGTACCTGCATGACCGTTCTCCCGACGCGTTTTCCGCCATTCTGGAGACGGTTTGCCGCCAGGAAAAGGCTTGTCGCGAAGAGAAGCTTCGCGACGCATCAAGCGATTCAGGCCGCCTGAAGCTGTCCCAGCATCGAGGCATGCATCTTCACCACCATCTCTTCGCCCGCCGAGGTCAGGCGCAGGGTGCCCCCGTTCCATTGCAGCCAGCGCAGCGCCACGAAGCGGGCTATCGTCTGCTCGGGGATGTCGCAGGCGCGGCGGCGCGCCAGGGCATCGACGGTGGCCAGCAGCGAGTCCTGCAGCGCGGTGTTGATCTTGGCGAGGGGGGTGGCGGTCTTCATGGTCGTTCCTTCAGGGTTGAACGAACGATACCGACGCGCACGGTCGCGCCCCGTAGTCGTCGACAGCGTTCCCCTGTAGGACGGCGCCGACTCGACCATTCACGCGGCGTCAGCCCCGCTCTCGCGTGCCGCCTTCATCGCCGCGGCCCACACGCGCCTGGGCAGGTGCCCGCGCAGCCGCTCGACCAGCAGCTCGGCGATCTCGGCGTTGACCTGGTGGCCGATGCCGGGGATCACGTCGGCAGTGACGTCGGCGCCGATCGCCACCAGGTGCTCCGCCGCCTCCACGGTGTAGCCGTAGGGGATCACCGGGTCGGTCTTGCCGTGGAACATGTGCAGCGTGGTGGCCTCGTTGGGCGTCTCGGGCAGCCGGGCGAAGCGGCCGGCGATGGAGACGACCCGTCCCGCCAGGGCCGGCCGGTCGCGCGTCGATTCCAGCGCCATGATGCCGCCCTGCGAGAAGCCGATCAGCGCCACCGCGTCGGTGCCCACGCCGGCGTCGCGCTGCCAGCGGGCCACGGTCTCGGCGAAGGCCGGCAGCGCGGCCTCCACCCGCTCGGCGCGGTTGTCCTCGCTGATGCCCTGCACCGAGAACCACTGGCGTCCGGCGCCCAGGTCGGACGGCAGCGGCGCGGCGATGCTGACGACGAAGGCCTCGGGAAACTCGGCGGCCAGCACGCGCCCGAGCGGCACGAGATCCTGCGCGTTGGCGCCGACGCCGTGGAACAGCAGCATCAACTGCTGGGCCGGGCCCTCGGGGCGGGCGACGATGATGGACTCGGACATGGCGTTCTCTTCGTGATCTGAGGGGCGAACCTCGATTGGATCACGCGGACGCGCGGGCTGCCCGCGTCAGGGAATGCGTCTCAGACGCCCGTGGCGGCGAACTGCGCGTGCACGTCCTCGCACCAGGTCTCGAGGTCGTCCTCGGTCATGCCGAGCGCGGCCAGCGCGATCGCGCCGCCCTTGCTCCACTCGATGTGGCGGTTCAGGCCCTGGTAGCGCTGGATGATGGTCTCGCACACCAGGCCCAGGGCGACGAGCTCGCGCACCTGCGGCGGCATCGGGCCCATCCAGGAGCTGTACTCGTGGTGCAGGCGCGTGGCCAGCACGGCGGTCTGCGACACGCCCCAGGTGCGCGCGGTGAGCGCGCCCACCAGCGCGTGGTCGACGCCGTGGATGGATTGCTCGAGCGCCGTGATGCTGCCCTCGTGCACGTTGCACTTCTCCAGCGTGGTGACGTAGCCGTTCTTGCCTGGAAAGCGCTGCAGCAGGATGGCGATGCCCAGCTCCACGAACAGGCCGTAGGTGTGGGCCAGCGCGGGCGGCACGACGCGGCGCGTGCGCGCCAGGTAGGTCATGGCGCGGGCGCGCTTGGCCGACACGTCCCAGAACCGCACGAAGCCCGGCCCGGTGGCGGGCAGCAGCTTGCGCATCACGATCTCGGTGAAGATCGCCTGGCACTGCGCGAAGCCCAGCAGCTGGAAGGCCTGGTCGACGGTGTCGGCGCGGCGGCTCAGGCCCATCAGCGGCGAATTGGCGTATTTCAGCAGCGCGGCGGACAGCGCCACGTCGGAGCCGGCGATGTCGGACACGCGCTTGAGCGACGGATCGTCGCGTTCCAGTTCCTGCTGCAGGTCCACCAGCATCTGCGGCCGGGCCGGGATGCCGATGTCGTGGACCAGCGCCTGCAACGCCTTCCCGTCGAGGTCGGCCAGGGCGAGCAGCTGGTCACCGCCCATTTCAGGCAGCGAGGTGAGGGCGGAGGCATCCATGCGCGAGGGTTCCGTGTTGACTGATCCGTCTCGGGCTTATCGGCCGATTCGCGCAACAGTTGAGCGGCGGACCGCTCAGGTTTGTTTCAAGCTGCGTCGGGGCCCCCGCGAATATGCGCCGGCGGGCCGGAAACGTCCAGGGCGCGCGCGGCGATGTCGTCGGCCAGCCGCGCGGCGTGCGTCACCATCGGGCCGTGGGCGACGCCCTCGTACAGCAGGTACTCGGCGCCCGGCTTCAGTGCGGCGATGCGCTCGCCGCACAGTGCCGGGGGCGCGGAGACGTCGAGATCGCCCTGGACGATGGTGATCGGCACGTCGACCTTCGCCAGCTCGGCGCGGAAATCGGCCTGAGTGATCTCGCGTTGCCAGTCGACGATCGCGCGCCGCGAGCAGCCCTGCGCCATCGCGGCGAGCCAGGCGATCGTGCGCGGCGACGCCTCCGGCGCGAAAGGTTGCGCGTTCTCCTCGATCCAGCCGTCGAGGTCGTCGCGCAGCTGGCGTCCGATCGCGGCGAAGGCCTCGGGCGGCACGCCTTCGGGATTGGTGGCCGAATGCATCGGTGCCGGCAGCGTCGCGCCCACCAGCACGATCCGTCCGATGCGCGACGCGCCGTGCCGCGTGATAGCGCGCACCAGCTCGCCGCCGGCGCCCGAGTGCGCCACCACCGTGCAGGCGCGCAGGTCCAGCGCCTCCATGACGTCGTGCAGGTCGTCGGCGAGGGCGTCGTGGTCCATCGGCCCCGGATCGCTTGAGCGGCCGTGGCCGCGGCGGTCGTACGAGATCGCGCGCAGCCCGGCCTCTTCCAGACGCAGCATCACGGTGGCCCACAGGTCGGAGGTCATGGCCCAGCCCGGCAGCAGCAGCACGGGCGCGCCCTGGCCCCAGTCGCGCACGAACAGGCGTGCGCCGGAGCGCGTGCAGATGAAGTCGCGTTCACGCATGGCCGACGCTCCCGTCGAGGAAACCGATCACCTCGACGACGCGGCCGTCGTCGTCCAGCCGCACGACGTCGGTGCCGCCCGCCACCGCCGCGCCGCCGGCCGGCCCCAGCGACCACGAGAAGCGGGCGAACGGGCCGTGGCCGTCGGCCTGGCCGCGCGGCGTGAACCGCAGGCCGGGGAATTGCGTGCGCGCCGTCGCTATCATGCGGGCGATGCCGTCGTGGCCCTGGCCGGACATCAGCGGATCGGCGTAGCGTCCCTGCGGGCTCCACAACGCGGCCACGAGGGCCTGGCGACGCGTGGCGTCGGGCTCGTTCCAGGTGGCGAGGTAGCGGTCGGCGAGGGTGGATGCGGTCGAGGTCATGGCGGTCTTTCGTTGGCAATCGCGACGTTGCGACGGGACGGATGTTCGCGAGCGCCGCGAGGCCAGTCCATTACCTGGCAGGTCATGGACGATGGTCGGGCCGGTGCTATCTTTTGGCCATGACCTCGATCGCATCCTCTCCCCGCGCCGGCGTCGGCGACCTCGTGCGCGACTGGCGCCAGCGGCGCCGCCTCAGCCAGCTGCAGCTCGCCGGCGAGGCCGACATCTCCACGCGCCACCTGAGCTTCGTCGAGAACGGCCGCTCCGAGCCCAGCCGCAGCCTGCTGCTGCGCCTGGCCGAACGCCTGGACATGCCCCTGCGCGCCCGCAACGAGCTCCTGCACGCCGCCGGCTTCGCGGCGCTGTACGCCGAGCGGCCGCTGGATGCGCCGGAGATGTCGGCGGCGCGCCGCGCGGTCGATGCGGTGCTCTCCGCGCACGCGCCATTTCCCGCGCTGGCGGTCGATCGCCACTGGACGCTCGTGGCCAGCAACGCCGCCGTCGCGCCGCTGCTGGCGGGCGTGTCGGCCGCGCTGCTGCAGGGCGACGTCAACGTGCTGCGGCTGAGCCTGCATCCCGAGGGCCTGGCGCCTCGCATCGCCAACCTCGCCGAGTGGCGCGCGCACCTGCTTGCGCGCCTGCAGCAGCAGGTGGAGCGCTCGGGCGACGCGCAGCTGGTGGCGCTGCGGGCCGAACTGGCGGGCTATCCGTCGCGCGACGACGGGGTGCACGCCCACGAGGCCGGCGGCATCGCGGTGCCGCTGCGCCTGCACGTCGATGGCCGGGCCGAGCCGCTGTCGCTGATCAGCACGACCACGGTGTTCGGCACGCCGGTGGACGTGACCCTGTCGGAGCTCGCGCTGGAATGCTTCTATCCGGCCGACGAGCGCACGCGCGAGGCCTTGCAGCGCGCCGCCGCGTCATAGCACAGGCTACGCGTGCTTCTCGCCGCGCAGCGAGATCCACGCCAGCAGCCACGTCAGCAGCGCGACGACGGCGATGCCCACGAGCATCGGGCGAGAGCCGCCGTCGGTGACGAGGCCCATCAACGCGATCAGCAGCGCGCCGGCCACCATCTGGATCGTGCCCATCAGCGCGGACGCCGCGCCGGCGATGTCGCCGTGGTGGTCGAGCGCCATCACCGACGTGGTCGGGATCACGAGCCCGAGGAAGCCGAACCCGATCATCAGCATGACGATCATCGTCGCGAGGCCGTTCGATCCGGCCACGTGGAGGGCGGCGCCGGCGACCATGCTCAGCGCGAAGCCGGCCACCGACACGCGCACGACGCGCGGCAACCCGTGGCGTTTCGTGAGCCGTCCGGTGAGCTGCGACACACCGATGAACGACGCCGCGTTGACGGCGAACGCGAGCCCGTACTGGTGCGGCGTGAGGCCGTACTGGTTGATCAGCACGAACGACGAGTTCGACAGGTAGACGAAGAAGGCCGCGACGCCCAGCGACGCGACGCCGGTCATGCCCATGAAGTGCGGGTCGCGCGCGAGCAGCACGAACGCGCGCCAGGTGCTGGCGAGGTCGCTGCCCGTGCGCTCGGCCGGCGGCCGGGTCTCCTCCAGCGCGAACGCGGTCAGCGCGAGGCCCGCCACGCCGATGCCCGCCACCGCCCAGAACACCGCGGCCCAGCCGCCCACCTCGACGATGAAGCTGCCCGCCAGCGGCGCGAGGATGGGGCTCACGCTGAAGACGAGCATCAGCAGCGACATCAGCCGCGTGGCCTCGGCGCCGGTGTGCAGGTCGCGCACCACGGCGCGCGTGATCACGTTGGGCGCGCCACCGCCGAGCCCCTGCACGAAGCGGAACGCGAGCAGGGTGCCGATGTCGCGCGCCAGCGCGCAGCCGATGCTGCCGGCCACGAACATCGCGATGCCCGCGTACAGCGGCGGCTTGCGGCCGAACATGTCGGAGGCCGGGCCGTAGAGCACCTGGCTCAGCGCGAACGACAGGAAGAACACGGTCAGGCTCAGCTGCACCGCGTGCATGTCGGCGTTCAGGGCGCGGCCGATCGCCGGCAGCGACGGCAGGTACATGTCGATGGCGAAGGGGCCGATGGCCGACAGCAGGCCCAGGACGAGCGCGAGGCGAAGGAAGTTGTGTCTCATGGAGCGGCGCAGTATAGAGACGAGGCTGGGACAATGCCGGGGCAATGACTTCCTCCCTGCAAACCCTGGCCGACCTGCGCGCCGGCCGCCTCGCCGGCGCCACGCGCCTGGACCTGCGCCACTGCCAGCTCGACGAGCTGCCGCGCGAGGTCTTCGCGCTGGCCGGCACGCTCGAGATGCTGGATCTCTCCAGCAACCAGCTGCGCACGCTGCCCGACGACCTGCCACGCCTGCGCGCGCTGCGCATCCTGTTCTGCTCCGACAACCCGTTCGAGACGCTGCCCGCGGTGCTGGGCCGCTGCGCGCAGCTGGACATCGTCGGCTTCAAGGCCAACGCGATCGCGCACGTGCCGGCCGAGGCGATTCCCGCCAACCTGCGCTGGCTGATCCTCAGCGACAACCGCATCGCCGCGTTGCCCGAGACGCTGGGCGCGTGCCACCGGCTGCAGAAGCTGGCGCTGGCGGGCAACCGGTTGTCCGCGTTGCCGGCCGGCCTCGCGCGCTGCGAGCGGCTGGAGCTGATCCGGCTGTCGGCCAACCGCTTCGAGACGCTCGCCGACGCGCTGCCCGAGGGCCTGCTGGCGCTGCCCAAGCTCGCCTGGCTGGCCTACGCCGGCAACCCGTTCAACGCGGCGCAGGAGGCGCGCGCGCTGGAGGCGACGCCCATCGCCCGCATTCCCTGGCACGAGCTGGAGATGGGCGAGCTGCTGGGGCAGGGCGCGTCGGGCCACATCCACGGCGCGCGCTGGCGCCCTGCGACCGGGGGCGGTCGCGCCGTGGCGGTGAAGCTTTTCCGCGGCGAGGTGACCAGCGACGGCCTGCCGCGCAGCGAGATGGCGGCCTGCATTGCCGCCGACGTGCACGCGCACGTGATCGAGGTGGAGGGCCGCATCGACGGCCATCCGCAGGGCGCCCAAGGCCTGGTGCTGGGCCTGATCCCGCCGCGCTACCGCGCGCTGGCGGGGCCGCCCAGCCTCGCCACCTGCACGCGCGACGTGTACGCGCCCGACGCGCGCTTCACGGGTGCCCACGCGCGCGCCATCGCGCGGGCGACGGGCGACGCGCTCGCGCACCTGCACGAGAAGGGCCTGGTGCACGGCGACTTCTACGCGCACAACATCCTTGTGGACGACCAGGCGCATGCGCTGCTGGGCGACTTCGGCGCGGCGTCGTTCCTGCCGGAGGACGACGCGGCGCGGCGCGAGGCCCTGGTGCGAATCGACCGGCGCGCGCTGGCGATCCTGGCCGACGAGCTGGCGCAGCGCTGCGATGAGCCCGCCGCGCTCGACGACCTGCGTTAGCCCAGCGCCGCGACCACATCGGCCGGCGCCTGCACCAGTTCGATCAGCACGCCTTCGCCGCCGATCGGGAACTCCGCGTTCGACTTCGGGTGGATGAAGCAGATGTCGTGGCCGGCCGCGCCCTTGCGGATGCCGCCGGGGGCGAAGCGCACGCCGTTGGCGGTCATCCATTCCACCGCCTTCGGCAGGTCGTCCACCCACAGGCCCACGTGGTTCAGTGGCGTCGCGTGCACGGCCGGCTTGGCCGCGGGGTCGATGGGCTGCATCAGGTCGACCTCGATCTCGAACGGGCCCTTCCCGAGCGCGCAGATGTCCTCGTCGACGTTCTCGCGCTCGCTGCGGAACTGGCCCTTGGTGGCCAGCCCGAAGATGTCGCACCAGAGCGTGCGCAGCGGGCCCTTGTCGGGCGCGCCGATGGCGATCTGCTGCAGGCCGAGGATGCGGAAGGGCTTGGTCGTCATGGTGTTCACCTGAAACGGATGATGGTCTCGTCGACTGCCAGGCTCTGGCCTTGCGTGGCGACGATCTCTTCGACGACCCCGTCCTGCGTCGCGGTGAGGATGTTCTCCATCTTCATCGCCTCGATGACGGCCAGGCGTTCCCCCGCCTGCACGTGCTGGCCGACGGCCACGGCCACCTGCACCAGCAGGCCCGGCATCGGCGACAGCAGCAGCTTGCTGGTGTCGGGCGGCGCCTTGTGCTTCATCCAGGCGGACAGCGCGGCGGCGCGCGGCGAGACGATCATCACGTCGATGCGCGCGCCGTCGTGCGACAGCCGGTAGGCCAGGATGTTGCGCGGCGTGCCGCGCTCGACCTGCGCGACGAAGTGCCGGCCGTTGACGGTGCCCGAATGGCGCAGGTCGGACAGGCGGCACGGGCTGACGAGGTGGTACGGCTGGCCGTCGACGGTGAGCTCGGCCGCGCCGCTGCGCGCGTCGAACGCCGTGAAGTGCACGACGTGCCGGCGCGTGGCGCCGTCGTCGCCCTTGACCAGCGCGACGAAGTCGGCGGCCTGCTTGACCTCGTGGCCCGACAGCTGGCCGGTGATGCCGGCCGCGCGGGCGTGTTCCTTGCGGCGGATCTGCGCCGCCAGCGCCACCAGGAACAGCGGGTCCGCGTTGCTGCCGTCCTCGGCCGCGAAGCCGTGCGGGTAGTGCTGCGCGATGAAGCCGGTGTTGAAGTTGCCCGACTGGAAGTCCGGGTGCGCCAGCAGCGCCGACTGGAACGGGATGTTGCTGGAGATGCCGCGGATCACGAAGCCGTTGAGCGCCTCGCGCATCTTCGCGATGGCGTCCGCGCGATCCTTGCCGTGCACGATGAGCTTGGCGATCATCGAGTCGTAGAACATCGGGATCTCGCCGCCTTCCTCCACGCCGGTGTCCACGCGCACGCCGCCGCCGGTGAGCATCGGGCCCGCGGCCGCCATCGTCGCGTCGGGCGGCAGGAACTTCACCAGCCGGCCGGTGGACGGCAGGAAGTTGCGGAACGGATCCTCGGCGTTGATGCGGCACTCGATGGCCCAGCCGTCGCGCTTGACGTCGGCCTGCGCCAGCGGCAGCTTCTCGCCGGCGGCCACGCGGATCATCAGCTCCACCAGGTCGAGGCCGGTGATGCACTCGGTGACCGGATGTTCCACCTGCAGCCGCGTGTTCATCTCCAGGAAGTAGAACGACTGGTCCTTGCCGACCACGAACTCCACCGTGCCCGCGCTCTGGTAGTTCACGGCCCTGGCCAGCGCCACGGCCTGCTCGCCCATGGCCTTGCGCGTGGCGTCGGAGATGAAGGGCGACGGCGCCTCCTCGATCACCTTCTGGTGGCGGCGCTGGATGGAGCACTCGCGCTCGTTGAGGTAGATGACGTTGCCGAACGCGTCGCCCAGCACCTGGATCTCGATGTGGCGCGGCTCCTCGACGAACTTCTCGATGAACACGCGGTCGTCGCCGAAGCTGTTGCGCGCCTCGTTGCGGCAGGCGGTGAAGCCCTCGAAGGCCGACTGGTCGTCGTACGCGACGCGCAGGCCCTTGCCGCCGCCGCCCGCGCTGGCCTTGATCATCACCGGGTAGCCGATGTCCCTGGCGATCTTCACCGCGGCCTCGGCCGTCTCGATCGCCTCGTTCCAGCCGGGGATCGTGTTGACCTTCGCCGCGCCGGCGAGCTTCTTGGACGCGATCTTGTCGCCCATCGCCGCGATCGACGCGTGCTTGGGCCCGATGAAGACCAGGCCTTCCTCCTCCACGCGGCGCGCGAACGCCTCGTTCTCGGACAGGAAGCCGTAGCCCGGATGGATGGCCTCGGCGCCGGTCTGCTTCGCGGCGGCGAGGATCTTGTCGGCGACGAGGTAGGACTCGCGCGAGGGCGCCGGGCCCAGCAGCACGGCCTCATCGGCAAGCTCCACGTGCAGCGCGTCCTTGTCGGCCTCGGAGTACACGGCGACGGTGGCGATGCCCATCTTGCGGGCGCTCTTGATCACGCGGCAAGCGATCTCGCCGCGGTTGGCAATGAGAATCTTCTTGAACATGTTCTCTCGCTCAGAGGGGGATGTTGCCGTGCTTGCGCCACGGGTTCTCGATCTTCTTGTCGCGCAGCATCGCCAGCGACCGGCACAGGCGCTTGCGCGTCTCGTGCGGCTGGATCACGTCGTCGATGTAGCCGCGCGCGCCGGCCACGAACGGGTTGGCGAAGCGGGCCTTGTACTCGGCCTCGCGCGCCGCCAGCTTGGCCGGGTCGTTCTTGTCCTCGCGGAAGATGATCTCCACCGCGCCCTTGGCGCCCATCACCGCGATCTCGGCGTTGGGCCAGGCGAAGTTGACGTCGCCGCGCAGGTGCTTGGAGGCCATCACGTCGTACGCACCGCCGTAGGCCTTGCGCGTGATGACGGTGACCTTGGGCACGGTGCACTCGGCGTAGGCGTACAGCAGCTTGGCGCCGTGCTTGATGATGCCGCCGTACTCCTGCGCGGTGCCGGGCATGAAACCGGGCACGTCGACGAAGGTGACCACGGGGATGTTGAACGCGTCGCAGAAGCGCACGAAGCGCGCGGCCTTGATGCTGCTGCGGATGTCGAGGCAGCCGGCCAGCACCAGCGGCTGGTTGGCCACGATGCCCACGCTCTGACCCTCCAGGCGCGCGAAGCCGATCAGGATGTTCCTGGCGCCGTCGGGCTGCAGTTCGAAGAAGTCGCCGTCGTCCACGACCTTGAGGATCAGCTCCTTCATGTCGTAGGGCTTGTTCGGGTTCTCCGGCACCAGCGTGTCCAGCGACGCGTCGATGCGATCGGCGGGGTCACCGCTGGGACGCACGGGCGCCTTCTCGCGGTTGTTCAGCGGCAGGTAGTTGTAGAACCGGCGCAGCATCAGGATCGCCTCGAGGTCGTTCTCGAAGGCAAGGTCGGCCACGCCGGAGCGCGTGGTGTGGGTGGACGCGCCGCCCAGTTCCTCGGCGGTGACCTCCTCGTGCGTCACCGTCTTCACCACCTCGGGGCCGGTGACGAACATGTAGGACGTGTCCTTGACCATGAAGATGAAGTCGGTCATGGCCGGCGAGTACACCGCGCCGCCCGCGCACGGGCCCATGATCATGCTGATCTGCGGCACCACGCCGGAGGCCATCACGTTGCGCTGGAACACCTCCGCGTAGCCGCCCAGCGACGCGACGCCTTCCTGGATGCGCGCGCCGCCCGAGTCGTTCAGGCCGATCACCGGCGCGCCCACCTTCATCGCCTGGTCCATGATCTTGCAGATCTTCTCGGCGTGCGCCTCCGACAGCGCGCCGCCGAACACGGTGAAGTCCTGCGAGAAGACGAACACCAGGCGGCCGTTGATCATCCCGTAGCCGGTGACGACGCCGTCGCCCGGGATCTTGTTGTCGGCCATGCCGAAGTCGGTGCAGCGGTGCTCGACGAACATGTCCCATTCCTCGAACGTGCCTTCGTCCAGCAGCAGTTCGATCCGTTCGCGGGCGGTGAGCTTGCCCTTGTTGTGCTGCGCGGCGATGCGCTTCTCGCCGCCGCCGAGGCGGGCCTGGGCGCGCTTGCGTTCGAGTTGTTCGAGGATGTCGTGCATGTGGACTTGTCCTGTGCTTCGGTCAGGCCTGGGCCGGGGCGACCTGGCCGCGGATGTGTTCGAGCACGTCCTTCGCGCTCGCGGGGATGGGCGTGCCGGGGCCGTAGATGCCCGCCACGCCGGCGTCGTAGAGGAAGTCGTAGTCGCGGCGGGGGATCACGCCGCCGACGAAGACGATGATATCGTCCGCGCCCTGCGCCTTGAGCTCCGCGATGATGGCCGGCACCAGGGTCTTGTGGCCCGCGGCCAGCGTGCTGACGCCCACCGCGTGGACGTCGTTCTCGATGGCGTGGCGCGCGCATTCCTGGGCGGTCTGGAACAGCGGGCCCATGTCCACGTCGAAGCCGAGGTCGGCGTAGGCCGTGGCCACCACCTTGGCGCCGCGGTCGTGGCCGTCCTGGCCCAGCTTGGCGATCATCACGCGCGGGCGGCGGCCGTGCTCCCGCGCGAAGGCGGCGATCTCGCCCTGCAGCTCGGCCCAGCCCTGCGCGCTGTCGTACTGCGCGGCGTAGACGCCCGTGATCATCTGCGTGTCGGCGCGGTGGCGGCCCCAGGCCTGCTCCAGCGCGTCGCTGATCTCGCCCACCGTGGCGCGCAGGCGCACGGCGTCCACCGACAGCGCGAGCAGGTTGCCGTCGCCGCTCTCGGCCGCGCGGGTGAGCGCGGCGAGCGCCTCGGCCACCTTCGCGGCGTCGCGTGACGCGCGCGCCCGCGCGAGGCGCTCGACTTGGCTCGCGCGCACGGCCACGTTGTCGATGTCCAGCGTGTCGATCGCGTCCTCGTTCCTGAGCTTGTACTTGTTGACGCCGACGATCACGTCCTTGCCCGAGTCGATGCGCGCCTGCTTCTCGGCGGCCGCGGCCTCGATCTTCAGCTTGGCCCAGCCGCTCTCGACGGCCCTGGTCATGCCGCCCATGGCCTCGACCTCCTCGAGGATGGCCCAGGCCTTGTCGGCCATCTCCTGCGTGAGCGACTCCATCATGTAGCTGCCGGCCCACGGGTCGACGACGTTGGTGATGTGCGTCTCCTCCTGGATGATCAACTGCGTGTTTCTGGCGATGCGCGCGCTGAATTCGGTGGG
>JABCYW010000085.1 GCA_013289985.1 Betaproteobacteria bacterium
ACTCACCGGGGGAGCTTGTTTTGTTCGTGTCCCCCGTCGGCCTGCGGCCTCCTCCTCCTTTACCTCACAAAACAAGCTCCCCCGCCTCGCCGTGCCACGCATGGCGTGCCGGCAGACAACATTCGCGGGGGAGGAATCCGCGGGTCTTTTGAAGGGTGTTTGGCATCGTCGGGCCATCGAGGCCGCGACGATGCCTGCGGCCAACGTTGATGCGGGTCGCCGGGTCTGACGCGAAGCGCGAATCGAGCTGCCGGCGCTACTTGTCGTGATGGACGATCGGCACCGCCTCGTCATTGCGCGCGCAGTCGCGGAATCCCCCCCTGAGACAGCTCATCGGCCAGCCTGGATCCTGCGACTGCGCGCAGGATGACACCGTTGGCGAAGGGACGTCACCTTCGTCGGTCACGAGAAGGAGCGCCGGCGTCGCGACGCCAAGTTCGCGTCAAACCCGATGGCGCGTGGAAACGCCGGCCGTGGGCATCGTCGCGGCCTCGATGGCCCGACGATGCCAAACAACCTCAAACAAATTCGTGAACTCTTCCTCCGCGAATGTTGTCTGCCGGCCCGCCGTGCCCGGCACGGCGAGGCGGGGGAGCTTGTTTTGTGAGGTAAAGGAGGAGGAGGCCGCAGGCCGACGGGGGACACGAACAAAACAAGCTCCCCCGGTGAGTCGTGCCTGACCCAGCGCACCCCGCAAAGCGAAGTCCGCGGTTTGGCGGATTCCGAGTCGCCAGACCACCCACTGGCACTGCCCATTTGCGCATGCCCAGTGCGTTCCCGCAGATCGGCGACGAAGCATGAAAAAGCCGCCTCGCGGGCGGCTTTCCACGGACGCAGGAGGCGCTCAGGCCACCTTGACGTTCAGTTCCTTGACGGCCTTGAGCACTTCCTCGACGTGCCCGGCCACCTTGATGCCGCGCCATTCGGCCACCAGCATGCCGCTGGCGTCGATCAGGAAGGTGGAGCGCTCGATGCCCTTCACCTTCTTGCCGTACATGATCTTGTTCTTGACCACGCCGAACATGTGGCACAGCTTCTCTTCGGTGTCGGCGATCAGTTCGAACGGCAGCTCGAGGCTCTGCTTGAACTTGTCGTGCGACGCCATGTTGTCGCGCGAAACGCCAAATACGACCGCGCCGGCCTTGACGAACTCGGCGTGCATGTCGCGGAACTGCATGGCCTCGGTGGTACAACCCGGCGTGTGGTCCTTGGGGTAGAAGTACAGCACCACGGCCTTGCCCTGGAAGGCATGCGGCGTGAACTTGACGCCGCGGGTGGCCAGTGCTTCGAATTCGGGGAGCGCTTTGTTCAGTGCAGGCGTCATGTAGGGTCTCGGTCGAACCGTCGGTCGATCTGGGTGCGTGACGTGGTCAGGGTCTGTAGCCCCGGCTCGAGATGACATCGAGTCGGGTCAGGCACAACCATCGATTATAGAGTGAACTGCCCATGTACCTCGTGGGGGGCGCCCCGGGCATGCCCGGCGGGGCCTGCTCGCATGGGCAAACCGCGCGGGAGGCGCGTGTTTCCGCGGCGTGAAGAGGACTTGGAGCTCAACCGCCCGGCGCCAGCAGGATCGCCGCCACGACGCGCCGGCCTTCGTTTGCGAGCACGGTGTACGTGCGGCAGGCGGCGCCGCTGTCCATCGTCTCGACGCCGATGCGGCGCTCGATCAGGCCGCGATACAGCGCGGGCGACACGAATTTCAGCTTCGGGCCGCTGCCGAAGATCACGACTTCGGGGTCGTACTCGAGCAGGGCGTCGAAATGGGCCTGCGTCAGCTCTTCCACGCGGCGCGCGTCCCACGCCCTGGCCTGCCCGACCCACGGCACCAGCATGCTGGTCGAATGGACGTCGGCGTTGATGCGCAAGGTATCGACGTCGTAGTGGGTGATGTTGTTCACCCCGTCTAGCGTGTCGGGCTGGAATTTCACGGTGGGATCCTGGGGTGGGGAAGGGGCTGCGGCGGCGTCGAGCCGACCGTGCCGATTATAGGAAGGCGTCCCGGATGGACATGTCGAGGGGACCTTGCCGGGCACGTAGCGAAATGTCACACGGCCTCGCTCAAATGCGTACGCGGCGCCTCGCCTGACGAGGCGCCGTTCCCCCGCCCACAAGAACCTAGTTGGAGCTTCCATGTCCCTGATCCGCCATCGGCTGGGTGCGCTCGCCTGCGCCGCCGTCCTGTCCCTCGCCGGCGCGGCGCACGCCGCGACCTTCGACTTCTCCTACACCTTCGCGCCGGACGGTACCGGCTACGTCAACACCGTGACGGGCTCGGTGCAGGGCACGCAGGCCGGCAACTTCGTCGAAGGCCTGCACGACTTCCAGCTGTGGTACGACGGCATCGCGTTCACCGGCGTCACGAGCGTGACCAGCCTGGACGGCGGCGCCGCCCGCCTGGCCAGCGTCGCGGCGGACAACAACCTCGTCTTCTCCAACGACGACTTCTCGTTCACCTTCGGCTTCGCACAGGGCTACGGCGACAACGGCGAGCAGCTGGTCTTCGCCTCCGACGCGAACCTGCTCGAGCACAACGCCGCCTCCGACCTCGGCGCGACGTCGTGGTCGCTGACCGCCGCGCCCGTGCCCGAACCCGCGTCGATCGCGCTGATGCTGGCCGGCCTCGGCCTGGTCGGCACCGCCGCCCGCCGCCGCGCCCGCTGAACGAGGAACACACCATGAACAAGCACAGCCGCTTCCCCGTTTCCGCCGTCGCCTCCGCGGTCGGCCTGGCCCTCGTGGCCGGCGCTGCACACGCGCAGAACGCCTCCACCGTGCGCGGCGTCGTCGCCGGCACCTACTTCACGCCGCCGTCCGGCGCCGTCGCCAGCACCACCGTGGCCTCGGTCTACCAGGGCGTCACCGTCTGCTTCGACACCAACGACAACGGCGTATGCGACGCCGGCGAACCGAGCACCACGACGGCCGCCGACGGCTCGTTCACGCTGGCCACGCGCGCGCTGGCGCCGCTGGTCGCGCAGGTCTCCACGCTGGCCACCAACGGCGGCAACGCCGTGACGCAACGCAACGTGCTGCGCGTGGCGGCCGAGCAGATCGCGGCCGCCACCGTGAACCCGGCGCTGCCGGCCAGCGTGGCCGTGACGCCGCTGTCCACCGAGATCGCGCGCACCATGGAAGCCGACGGCCTGGCCTTTGCCGCGGCGCGCCAGAAGCTGGCCACCCGCCTGGGCGTGACCACCGCGCAGGCCACCAGCGACACCAACAAGCTCACGGGCGACGCGCGCCGGGCCGTGCTGGCCGAGTCGGTGATCCTGACCAGCCGCTTCGGCCTGGCCGCACGCATGGTCGACCGCGGCGACGTGGCCTCGATCAAGGACGCGCAGACCGCCGCGATGAACGTCGAGGGCATCCCGCGCTACGACCACATCTTCATCGTGATGCTGGAGAACAAGGCCACGTCGTCGATCAAGGGCTCGGCCTACGCGCCGAAGATCAATGCGTACCTGAACGCCAACAACCAGTTCACCAGCTACTTCGCCACGGGCAACCCGAGCGAGCCGAACTACACCGCGCTCGGCGGCGCCGACGACTTCGGCATCACCGACGACGCGCAGTGGAACTGCGACGCCACCGGTCCCAACGCCGTGCAGGACCTGCCCGTGCCCGACAAGACCCAGCCGGGCCTGGCCAGTTCGCCGTTCGCAGCCACCTGCACGCAGGCGGCAGCCGTCAACCACAACATCGTGGGCCGCCCGAACCTGTTCAACGCGCTGACGGCCAACGGCATGAGTTGGCGCACCTACAGCGAGTCCATGAACCCGGGCCAGGACGTGCGCACCGACAGCGTCGCCGACCCCGCCGTGCTGGCGCACGACGACATCTACCCGCCGGGCACGCTGGCGGGCAACACGACCCAGGTCGGCAACCCTGCCCTGATCCTGCCGTTCCCGGCGGGTGCCTACAAGACCAAGCACCACCCGGGCATGGCCTACCAGAACGTGCGCAGCGCGCCAGAGTTCAAGACCAGCAACCGCACGCTGGGCGGCGGCCAATGGGATGCGGCGCTGAAGAACGGCAGCGCGTACGCGGTTCCCGCCGGCTACGACCTCGACCAGTTCGGCACCGACCTGCAGTCCGGCGACATCGGCAACATCAACTTCGTCGTGCCCGACCAGTGCGACGACATGCATGGCATCGCCGTGGCCGGCACGCTCAACGGCAAGTCGGTGACCGCCAGCGACTGCAGCAGCGTCGCCAACAACGTGCCCGTGGCCACCGGCGGCAACATCATCGCCCGCGGCGACAACTACGTCGACTATCTCGTCAAGAAGATCGAGGCCTCGCCGGTCTGGAAGAACGACAGCAAGCGCGTGGCCATCGTGCTGATGTTCGACGAAGGCAGCGCGACGACGGGCTTCAACTCCTGCTGCGGCTGGAACCCGGGCAACAGCACGGTGGCCAAGCCGCTGGTGCAGAACCCGGACGGCACGTTCTCGGTGGACGCCTCGGTCAACAACTACACCAGGGGCAACCGCGGCCACGGCCAGAGCGTGTTCGGCGTGATCACCAACCAGGCGAACGCGCCCAAGCAGGTGCAGGACTCCGACGTCTACAGCCACTTCTCGTTCGTGCGCACCTTGCAGGACATGTTCCAGCTGGCCGATCCGGCCGTGCCGGGCTCCTACATGAACCGCTCGAAGTACACCGAGTCGTTCATTGCAGCCAACATCCTGAACCTGCCCGAGTACGCGTCCAGCGCCGACACCCACTTCGACTCGGTGCGTCCGATGAACCACGGCTACGTGATTCCGACGTTCTACCAGCAGAAGCAGTCGGCCGACCGCAGCACCCCGCCGCAGGTGGGCCCGGATGCGAACCAGACCAACGTCTGGGCGCTGAAGTAGGCGCGCGTCCCTGCCTGGCTGGATGGGCCGGTCGCCGCGCGACCGGCCCTTTCGTGTTCGTTTCGAGACCCCGTTCCATGATTCTTCGTGATGCTCTTGCGCGCGCCGGCACCGTGCTGGCGCTGGCGCTCGCCGCCGCCGCGGCGCAGGCCGGCGACCTGAGCCCACTGGCCCGGCTGGGTCAGCAGATGTTCTCCGACAAGACGCTCTCGGCGTCGGGCCGCCTCGCCTGCGCGAGCTGCCACGACCCCGCGCACGCGTACGCCGCGCCCAACGGCCTGCCCGTGCAGGCGGGCGGCGCGCGCATGACCCGCGCCGGCGTGCGCGCCGTGCCGTCGCTGCGCTACAAGGAGGCCACGCCGCCGTACGCCGACATGCTGGACAACCCCGACGGCATCAGCACCCCGGGCCCGGGCGGCGGCCTGACGCAGGACGGCCGTGCCGCCACCCTGGCCGAGCAGGCCCGCATTCCGCTGCTCAACCCGATCGAGATGGCCAACCGCCGCCCGGCCGACGTGGTCGCGCGGCTGCGCAAGACCGCCTATGCCGGCGCGTTCAAGGCCGTCTTCGGCGAGCACGCGTTCGACGACAAGGCCGCGTTCGACAACGCCACCAGGGCGCTGCAGGCGTTCCAGCTCGAAGACCCGAGCTTCCATCCGTACAGCAGCCGCTACGACCTCTATGCCGGCAACAAGGTCGGCGGCACGATGTCGCCCGCCGAGGCGCGCGGCTTCGCCGTCTACAACGACCCGGACAAGGGCAACTGCTTCGCCTGCCACTACAACGGCGCCGGCCTGAACGGCAGCGTCGCGCTGTTCACCGACTTCACGTACGCGGCCATCGGCGTGCCGCGCAACAGCGCGATTCCGGCCAACCGCGATCCGCGCTACGCCGACCTGGGGCTGTGCTCGCGCCCCGACCACCTCGGCAAGGCCAACGAGCGCTACTGCGGCGAGTTCAAGACGCCCACCTTGCGCAACGTGGCCACGCGCGGCGTGTTCTTCCACAACGGCCGGATGAAGTCGCTGGCCGAGGCGATCCGCTTCTACAACACGCGCGACACCGAGCCCGAGCGCTGGTATCCCACGGTCGACGGCGTGGTGCGCAAGTACGACGACCTGCCGCGCCGCCTGCACGGCAACATCGACACGCAGAAGCCGCTCGACGGGCGCGCCCGCGGCAGCCAGCCGCCGATGACCGAGCAGGAGATGGCCGACCTCGAGGCCTTCCTCGAGATGCTCACCGACAAGGACGTCGTGGCGCTCATCCCCCGCCACGACCCCGCCGCGCCCGCGCTGCCGGATCGCGCCGCGGCCGGCGCCATCGTGCGGCGCTACCTGGCCGAGCACGGCGACTTCTGCCTGGGCAAGTCCGACTGGCCGGTGGACATCAGCGCGATCGACGAGCGGGCGCGCGGCCGCGACGTCGTGCAGATGCCCGTGCTCGAGGCGCTGGGCCTGGTGCGCGCCAGTCGCGCCACCGTGATGCGGGTGGAAGGCCCCGGCCTGGACGAGGACGCCCCGGCCGCCGCCGTGCCGGTGGACGTCACGCGCTACGAGCTCACGCCCGCGGGCGAACGCTTCATGCGCGACCGTTCCGAGCTGGTGGCGCGGGCCGATGGCGACCGCGTCGTGCGCGTGCGCGACCTGTGCGCGGCGCACCTCGCGCTGGCCGACGTGGTGGCCGTGGCGCCCGGCGACGGCGCGAGCGGCTTCGTCGCCACCTATACCTACCTCGCGCAGCCGGCGCCGTGGGCCGTCGATCCGGGGTTCCAGCGCGCGTTCCCGATGGCCGCGCGCGTGCTCGGCGGCGAACGCCGCATGCAGCTCAAGCAGGCCTTCGCGTGGGTGGACGGGCAGTGGCGGCCCGCGGGGCTGGCCAACTGATCGTCGCCGCGCTGCCGGCGCCGGGGTGGCCGGGGAGCCACTGGAAGCCTTCGCCATTGCACAAGGAACTGTTCACCGAGGGCGGGCGCGGCGTCGCGGGGGCCGCCTATGAGAAACTTGGCGTCCTCCATGCATCCACAGGGATACCGGCCGTGAAGCCGATTGCCAAGTCCAGCAAGCTCGCCAACATCGGCTACGACATCCGCGGCCCGGTGCTCGACAAGGCCCGCCAGATGGAGGACGAGGGCCAGCACATCATCAAGCTCAACATCGGCAACGTGGCCGCGTTCGGGCTCGAGCCGCCCGACGAGATCGTGCAGGACATGATCCGCAACCTGCCGCACGCGGCCGCGTACACCGATTCCAAGGGCCTGTTCGCGCCGCGCAAGTCCATCGTCCACTACACGCAGGAAAAGAAGATCGCCCACGTGACGGTGGACGACGTCTACCTGGGCAACGGCGCCTCCGAGCTGATCGCCTTCAGCATGAACGCGCTGCTCGACTCGGGCGACGAGGTGCTGATCCCGTCGCCCGACTACCCGCTGTACACGGCCGTCGTCGGCCTGTCGGGCGGCACGCCCGTGCACTACATGTGCGACGAGCAGTCGGGCTGGATGCCCGACATCGCCGACATCCGCCGCAAGGTCACGCCGCGCACCAGGGCGATCGTCGTCATCAACCCGAACAACCCCACCGGCGCGCTGTATCCGGTGGAGGTGCTGCAGGAGATCGTGGAGGTGGCACGCCAGCACGAGCTGGTGATCTTCGCCGACGAGATCTACGACAAGACCCTGTACGACGGTGAGACCCACACCAGCATCGCCTCGCTGGCCGACGACGTGCTGTGCGTCACCTTCAACGGCCTGTCGAAGAACTACCGCTCGTGCGGCTACCGCGCCGGCTGGATGGTGGTGTCGGGTGCCAAGAGGTACGCCAAGGACTACATCGAGGGCCTGAACATGCTGGCCTCGATGCGCCTGTGCGCCAACACGCCGGGCCAGCTGGCCATCCAGACGGCGCTGGGCGGCTACCAGAGCATCAAGGATCTCGTGGCCCCGGGCGGGCGTCTCGCGCGCCAGCGCGACCTGGCCTACGACCTGTTCACGCAGATCCCGGGCGTCACGGTGGTCAAGCCCAAGGCCGCGCTGTACATGTTCCCGCGCCTCGACCCGAGGCTGTACCCGATCGCCGACGACCAGCAGTTCGCCTACGAGCTGCTGGCCGAGGAGAAGGTGCTCATCGTGCAGGGCACGGGCTTCAACTGGGCCCAGCCGGACCACTTCCGCGTGGTGTTCCTGCCCAATGCCGACGACCTCACCGAGGCCGTGTCGCGCATCGCGCGCTTCCTCGACGGCTACCGCAAGCGCCACGCCGCCTGACCATGCGCAGGCCGTTCGCCTCCGTCCTCATGGCACTGGCGTGTCCGCTGGCCGCGCAGGCGCAGACCCTGGTCATCAAGGACTGGCAGGCGGTCTGCGACAACACGCGCACGTGCCGCGTGGTCGGCTACCAGCGCGACGGCGACGCGGCCTGGATCTCGGTGCTGTTCACGCGGCAGGCCGGAGCTCGCTCCGGGGTCTACGGCGAGCTGAGCGTGGGCGGCAACCCCGACGCCGCGCCGGCGCCGGCCAGCGTCAGGCTCACGATCGCCGGCAAGCCGGCCGGCACCGTCGCGCTCGAGCGCCAGAGCCACCATGCCGCGCTGGCGGGCGGCGTCGTCGAGTCGCTGCTGAAGGCGCTCGTGGCCAATGCGCCCGTCACGGCCACGTCGGGCAAGGGCACCTGGCGCCTGTCCGGCGACGGCGCGCGCGAGGCACTGGAGAAGATGGACGAACTCCAGGGCCGCACCGGCACGACCACGGCCATCGTGCGGCCCGGTTCCGCCGGTGCCGACGCCATCGTGCTGCCCATGTCGGCGCCCACCGTGCGCGCGGTGCGCATCGGCGCCGCGCGGGCGGGCGACGACGACCTGGCGGCGCGCATCGTCACGATGATTCCGCACGACGACGACTGCCCGATGCTCGACGACTCGCAGTCGCGCCAGGGCCAGGCGCCGCGGCTGTGGCATCTCGACGCGAACCGCGTGCTGGTGAGCGCCCGATGCCATGCCGGCATGGACGACGCCGGCGCGGGCTACTGGATCGCCAACCTGCGCCCGCCGTTCGCGGCGCAGGCCGTCACGCTGGCGGGCACCGGATTCGACGGCGCGAGCACGCTGACGTCCGCGCAACGCAGCCGCTGCGGCGCCGACCAGACCTGGACCTGGAACGGTTTCCAGTTCGAACTGACGGCGTCGTCCGGCAGCGGCCTGTGCCGCGGCGGCTCCTGGGACCTGCCATTGGTGATCACGCAGGTGATCCCGGCAAATTGAGCATGCAACGAGAGGTGAAATGAAGATGAAAGCGATCCAGGTCGGCCTGCTGGGCATCGGAACCGTCGGTTCCGGCACGTACAACGTCCTCACGCGCAACCAGGAGGAGATCCGGCGCCGTGCGGGTCGGGCGATCGAGATCGCCATGGTGGCCGACCTCGACGTCGCGCGCGCCAAGGCCATCGTCGGCGACCACGTGAAGGTGGTGGCCGACGGCCGCGAGATCATCGCCAACCCGGACATCGACATCGTCGTCGAGCTCATCGGCGGCTACGGCATCGCCAGGACGCTGGTGCTGGAGGCGATCGCCGCCGGCAAGCACGTGGTCACCGCCAACAAGGCTTTGCTGGCCGTGCACGGCAACGAGATCTTCGCGGCCGCGCACGAGAAGGGCGTGATGGTGGCGTTCGAGGCCGCGGTGGCGGGTGGCATTCCCATCATCAAGGCGCTGCGCGAGGGCCTCACCGCCAACCGCATCGAGTGGATCGCCGGCATCATCAACGGCACCACCAACTTCATCCTGTCCGAGATGCGCGACAAGGGCCTCGACTTCGACGTGGTGCTCAAGGAGGCGCAGCGCCTGGGCTACGCCGAGGCCGATCCCACGTTCGACATCGAGGGCGTGGACGCCGCGCACAAGGCCACGATCATGAGCGCCATCGCGTTCGGCATCCCGGTGCAGTTCGACAAGGCGCACGTGGAGGGCATCGTGGGCCTGCAGGCGGTCGACATCAGGCACGCCGAGGCGCTGGGCTACCGCATCAAGCTGCTGGGCATCACGCGCCGCCGCCCCGACGCCGGCGGCATCGAGCTGCGCGTGCACCCGACGCTGGTGCCGGCCAAGCGCCTGATCGCCAACGTGGAGGGCGCGATGAACGCCGTGGTGGTGCAGGCCGACGCCGTGGGCACCACGCTGTACTACGGCAAGGGCGCGGGCGCCGAGCCCACCGCGTCGGCCGTGGTGGCCGACCTCGTGGACATCACGCGCCTGCACACGGCCGACCCCGACCACCGCGTGCCGCACCTGGCCTTCCGCGCCGATTCGCTGGCCGACACACCCATCCTGGGCATCGCCGACGTCGTCACCTCGTTCTACCTGCGCCTGCGCGTGGCCGACGAGGCGGGCGTGCTGTCGCGGATCACCACCGCGCTGGCCGAGCACGACATCTCCATCGACGCCGTGCTGCAGCGCCCCAGCCCCGACCCGAAGGCCGGCGAGCAGGATCTCATCATCCTCACGCACAACACCGTCGAGGGCAAGATGCGCCAGGCGATCGAGAAGATGCAGGCGTTGCCGACGGTGCTCGCGCCGATCGTGTCGCTGCGCAAGGAAGACCTGGCCTGACCATGAAGTACCTCAGCACCCGGGGCGACCAGACCCCGCGCAGCTTCAGCGAGATCCTGCTGGAAGGCCTCGCGCCCGACGGCGGGCTCTACCTGCCCGAGCACTACCCGAAGGTCGACGACGCCGCCTTGTCGCGCTGGCGCGGCCTGTCCTATGCCGAGCTGGCGTTCGAGATCCTGTCGCTCTACATCGACGACATTCCTGCCGCCGACCTGAAGGCGCTGGCCGCGAAGACCTACACCGCCGCGGTGTTCGGCACCGAGGCCATCGTGCCGCTGCGGGCGCTGGAGCCCGGCGTGCAGCTGGAGGCGCTGTCCAACGGCCCGACGCTGGCCTTCAAGGACATGGCGATGCAGCTGCTGGGCAACCTGTTCGAGTACGAACTGGGCCGCCGTGGCGAGACGCTCAACATCCTGGGCGCCACCTCGGGCGACACCGGCAGCGCGGCCGAGCACGCGATGCGCGGCAAGAAGGGCGTCAGCGTGTTCATGCTGAGCCCGTACGGCCGCATGAGCCCGTTCCAGCAGGCCCAGATGTTCAGCCTGCAGGACGAGAACATCCACAACCTCAGCGTCGAAGGCGTGTTCGACGACTGCCAGGACATCGTCAAGGCCGTCTCCAACGACCTCGCGTTCAAGCGCAAGTGGCGCATCGGCACGGTCAATTCCATCAACTGGGCGCGCCTGCTGGCCCAGGTGGTGTACTACTTCGCCGGCTACTTCCAGGCGACGAAGACCAACGCCGAGAAGGTGAGCTTCGCCGTGCCCTCGGGCAACTTCGGCAACGTCTGCGCCGGCCACGTCGCGCGCATGATGGGCCTGCCGATCGCGCAGCTGGTGGTGGCCACCAACGAGAACGACGTGCTCGACGAGTTCTTCCGCACCGGCACGTACCGCGTGCGCGGCTCGGCCGAGACCTTCGAGACCTCGAGCCCGTCGATGGACATCTCCAAGGCGTCCAACTTCGAGCGCTTCGTGTTCGACCTGCTGGGCCGCGACGGCGCGCGCACCTGCGAACTGTTCGGCGCGACGCTGCAGCGCGACGGCGCGTTCACGTTGTCGGCCGACGAGAAGGCGCGCATCGCGGGCTTCGGCTTCGTCTCGGGCAGCAGCACACACGCCGACCGCCTGGCCGCGATCCGCGACACCGACGCGCGCTTCGGCGTCGTCATCGACACCCACACGGCCGACGGCCTGAAGGTGGCGCGCGAGCACCTGCAGCAGGGCGTGCCCATGCTCGTGCTGGAGACCGCGCTGCCGGTGAAGTTCGCCGACACGATCGAAGAGGCGCTGGGCCGCAGGCCCGCGCTGCCGGCGGCGCTGGCCGATCTCGAGTCGCGCCCGAAACGCTTCACCGTCGTCAAGGCAGACGTGGACGTCATCAAGGCCTTCGTCGAGGCGCACGCATAGGGGTGCCAGAGTCAGGACGGCCGTGGCGGCGACGCTCCCGGCCGGTGCCTGGCCCCGATCGCGCGCCATTGCCGCCCATCTCGTTGCATCATTGGCGTTCCATGACCGCACCTTCACCGCCCCCTCCGGCCCGCGGCCCGCTCATCAGCGCCGACGACGCGCTCGCCCGCCTGCTCGCCGCCGTCTCCCCGCTGGAGCGCACCGAGAACGTCGCCACCCCCGACGCCTGGGGCCGCGTGCTCGCGCAGGACGTCGTCTCGCCCGTGAACGTGCCGCCCGAGGACAACAGCGCCATGGACGGCTACGCCATCCGCCTGGCCGACCTCGGCGGCGCCGCGGGCACGCTGCTCCCCGTGAGCCAGCGCATCGTCGCCGGCCGGCCCGGCCAGCCGCTGGCCGCCGGCACCGCGGCGCGCATCTTCACGGGCGCGCAGGTGCCCGCCGGAGCCGACGCGGTGGTGATGCAGGAACACTGCGAGGCCATCGCCCCCGGCACGCCGTCCGGCGCCGTGCGCGTGAACGAGCTGCCGCCGCCGGGCATGGCCATCCGTCGCCAGGGCGAGGACGTGATGAAGGGCCACGTCGTGCTGACGTCCGGCCACCGGCTCGACGCCGCCGCCATCGGCCTGGCCGCCACGGTGGGCATGGCACGGCTGGACGTCGCCGCGCGGCCGCGCGTGGCGCTGTTTTCCACCGGCGACGAGCTGGTGATGCCCGGCGAGCCGCTGCCGCCCGGCGCCATCTACAACTCCAACCGCTTCATGCTGGGCGCGCTGCTGCGCGGGCAGGGTTGCCTCGTCACCGACCTGGGCAACGTGCCCGACCAGCTGGCCGCCACGCGGGCGATGCTGCGCGAGGCGGCTCAGGGCCACGACCTGATCCTGAGCTCGGGCGGGGTGTCGGTCGGCGAGGAGGATCACCTCAAGCCGGCGCTGGCCGCCGAAGGCCGGCTCGACCTCTGGGCCATCGCCATCAAGCCGGGCAAGCCGCTGGCGTTCGGCGCGGTGCGCCGCGAGGGCGGAGAGACCTGGTTCATCGGGCTTCCCGGCAACCCGGTCTCCAGCCACGTCACCTTCACGCTGTTCGTGCGGCCGGTGCTGGCCCGGTTGCAAGGGGCGCAGGCCACGCTGCCCGTCGGCCTGCCGGTGCGTGCCGATTTCGCCTGGCCCCGGCCGGACAAGCGGCGCGAGTTCCTGCGGGTGCGGCGCAACGACGCCGGCGGGCTCGACCTGTACCGCAACCAGGGCTCGGGCGTGCTCACCTCGCTGGCCTGGGGCGACGGCCTGGCCGACATCGCGCCGGGGCAGGCCGTGCAACCCGGCGACCTGGTGCGTTTCCTATCGCTGGCGGAGTTGGCGCCATGAGGCTGACGCTGAAGTACTTCGCGTCGCTGCGCGAGGCGCTGGGCCCCGGCGGCGCGCTGGAGTGGACGCCCGAGGGCGAACCCACGGCCGCCGCGCTGCGCGCGTGGCTGCGCGCGCAGTCGGACGCGCATGCGCGGGCGCTGGCACCCGGGCGCGCGGTGCGCGTGGCCGTCGACCAGGCGCTGGCCGACGAGGCGGCACCGCTGCGCGACGGGGCCGAGGTGGCGTTCTTTCCGCCGGTCACCGGGGGTTGAACATGCCGGCCCGGGTCCGCATCCAGGAGGCCGACTTCGACGTCGGCGCCGAGCTCGCCGCGCTGCAGGGCGCGCGCACCGACATCGGCGCCGTCGCCAGCTTCACGGGCCTCGTGCGCGGGCACACGCGCGAGGACGACGTCTCGGCGCTGACGCTGGAGCACTACCCGGGCATGACCGAGCGCGCCATCGAGGCGATGATAGGCGAGGCCGAGGCGCGCTTCGGCGTGCGGGAGGCCGTGGTGATCCACCGCGTCGGCCGGTTGCTGCCGGGCGAGCGCATCGTGCTGGTGGCCGTGGCCGCCTCGCATCGGCGCGAGGCATTCCAGGCCTGCGAGTTCCTGATGGACTACCTGAAGACGCACGCGCCGTTCTGGAAGAAGGAGACCACGCCGCAGGGCGAGCGCTGGGTCGACGCGCGCGTGGCGGACGACGCCGCGCTGGCGCGCTGGGGCCTGGCCTCGGCCAACGCGGCGCCGGACGCGCCGGGCGGCGACTGATGCGCGGCAGGACGCGGCCCCTGCGACAATGCGCCGAGGCGGCCGCCCGCGCCACCGTTTCCCGCCCCCTGTTGCCGCGATGACCGTTCCCTCTCCCGTGCTGGCCCCCTTGACGACCTGGACCCAGGCCGCCCTCGTCTCCGTCGGCGGCGTCGCCGGCTGCCTCGCGCGCTGGCGCATGGGCGTGTGGCTCAATACGTTGCCCTGGCCGATCGCAGCCGGCACGCTGGCGGTCAACGTGATCGGCGGGCTGGCGATCGGCTTCATGCTGGTCGTCCTCATCCGCATGCCCTCGGACGCCTGGCGCCTGCTCGCGGTCACCGGCTTCCTGGGCGGCATGACCACCTTCAGCGCGTTCACGGCCGAATCGCTGGGATTGCTGATCAAGGGGCAGGTCGGCGTCGCCGTCGTGCACACGCTGGTCCACGTGTTCGGCGCGCTGCTGGCGGCCACGCTGGGCTGGACGATCGGCCGCTGGATCCTCGGTTGAGCCCGCAGCGCATGGCCGATCACCCCGAACCCGTTGCCGGCGTGCCGGTGCCCGAGCTGGCCGCGAGCGAGCTCGCCCCGGACGAGCTGCGCCAGGCGCTGGGCCGCTTCGTCACCGGCGTCACCATCGTCACCTGCCGCGACGAGCACGGCGCGCCGGTGGGCCTGACGGCCAATTCCTTCAACGCCCTGTCGCTGGATCCGCCGCTGGTGCTGTGGTCGCTGCGCGAGGCCAGCTCCACCATCTCGGCGTTCACCGGCGCGAGCCACTTCGCGATCAACGTGCTGGCGGCCGACCAGGTCGACCTGTCGCGCCGCTTCGCGCGGCCGTCTAGCGCCAAGTTCGACGCCGGCGAGTGGACGGACGGGCAGGGCGGCGCACCGCTGCTGGCCGGCTGCGTCGCGGTCTTCGAGTGCCGCCGCCGCAGCCACCACGCGGCCGGCGACCACGTGCTGTTCATCGGCGAGGTGGAGCGCATCGGCGGCTCGGCGGCTACGCCGCTGGTCTACCACGCGGGGCACTACCGCACGCTGAAGGACGCGGAGTAGCCTCCGTTGCAAGGCGCGGTTCGGCGCCGCCTTGATCCCGCGCATTGATCGCGGCCGCCGCAAGGTCCACACTCGGGGCGCGCTCCGGCAGCACGTTGCCGGCGCTTGAAAACTCATCCGCCGCACCCATTTGCGTGGCAGTTTGAAAGGATTTTCAAGATGCGACTCGACAAGTTGACGACGGCGTTCCAGCAGGCCCTGGCCGACGGCCAGAGCACGGCCGTCGCACGCGACAACCCCTACGTCGAACCGGCCCACGTGCTGGCGGCCATGCTGGCCCAGCCGGACGGCCCCAAGTCCCTGCTCGACCGCGCCGGCGCCAATACCGCCGGCCTGAAGACGGCCATGGACGGCCTCGTCGCCGGCCTGCCGCAGGTGCAGGGCGGCGGGCAGGTGTCCGCCAGCCGCGAGCTGCTGCAGCTGCTGCAGCAGGCCGAGAAGGAGGCCGGCAAGCGCGGCGACCAGTTCGTCGCCAGCGAGATGTTCCTCGTGGCGCTGGCCGACTCCAAGTCCGACATCGGCGGCGTCGTGCGCGGCCACGGCCTCACGCGCAAGGCGCTGGAGGCGGCCGTCGACGCGGTGCGCGGCGGCGCCACCGTGGACTCGGCCGAGGCCGAAGGCCAGCGCGAGGCGCTGAAGAAGTACACGCTGGACCTGACCGAGCGCGCGCGCAAGGGCAAGCTGGACCCGGTCATCGGCCGCGACGACGAGATCCGCCGCGCCATCCAGGTGCTGCAGCGCCGCAGCAAGAACAACCCGGTGCTGATCGGCGAGCCGGGCGTCGGCAAGACCGCCATCGTCGAGGGGCTGGCCCAGCGCATCGTCGCGGGCGAGGTGCCCGAGACGCTGAAGAACAAGCGCGTGCTCGTGCTGGACATGGCGGGCCTGCTGGCCGGCGCCAAGTTCCGCGGCGAGTTCGAGGAACGCCTGAAGGCGGTGCTCAAGGAAGTGGCCATGGACGAAGGCCGCATCATCCTGTTCATCGACGAGCTCCACACCATGGTGGGCGCCGGCAAGGCCGAGGGCGCCATCGACGCGGGCAACATGCTCAAGCCGGCGCTCGCGCGCGGCGAGCTGCACTGCATCGGCGCCACCACGCTGGACGAGTACCGCAAGTACGTCGAGAAGGACGCCGCGCTGGAACGCCGCTTTCAGAAGGTGCTGGTGGCCGAGCCCAGCGTGGAGGCGACCATCGCCATCCTGCGCGGGCTGCAGGAGAAGTACGAGGTCCACCACGGCGTGGAGATCACCGACCCGGCCATCGTGGCCGCGGCCGAGCTGAGCCATCGCTACATCACCGACCGCTTCCTGCCCGACAAGGCCATCGACCTCATCGACGAGGCCGCGGCCAAGGTCAAGATCGAGATCGACTCCAAGCCCGAGGTGATGGACCGGCTCGACCGCCGCATCATCCAGTTGAAGATCGAGCGCGAGGCCGTGCGCCGCGAGACCGACGAGGCCTCGCAGCGCCGCATGGGCCTGATCGAGGAGGAGATCGAGCGCCTGGGCCGCGAGTACGCCGACCTGGAGGAGATCTGGACGGCCGAGAAGGCCGCGGCGCAGGGCTCGGCGCACCTGAAGGAGGAGATCGACAAGATGCGCTTCCGGATGGAGGAGTTGAAGCGCAAGGGCGACTTCAACGCCGTCGCCGAGCTGCAGTACGGCAAGCTGCCGGATCTGGAGAAGAAGCTCGCCGAGGCGCAGGCCGTCGAGGCCGGAAAGACGAAGTCGGCGAATGGTGAAGGGAAGGCGCCGCAGCTCCTGCGCACGATGGTGGGCGCCGAGGAGATCGCCGAAGTGGTCGCCCGTGCCACCGGCATCCCCGTGGCCAAGCTGATGCAGGGCGAGCGCGACAAGCTGCTGCAGATGGAGGCCAAGCTGCACGAGCGCGTGTTGGGCAGGACGAGGCGATCAAGGTCGTCTCCGACGCGATCCGCCGCTCGCGCGCGGGCCTGTCCGACCCGAACCGCCCGCTGGGCTCGTTCCTGTTCCTGGGCCCCACGGGCGTGGGCAAGACCGAGCTGTGCAAGACGCTGGCCGGCTTCCTGTTCGACAGCGAGGATCACCTGATCCGCGTGGACATGAGCGAGTTCATGGAGAAGCACTCGGTGAGCCGCCTCATCGGCGCGCCGCCCGGCTACGTCGGCTACGACGAGGGCGGCACGCTCACCGAGGCGATCCGCCGCAAGCCCTACAGCGTGCTGCTGCTCGACGAGGTGGAGAAGGCGCACCCGGACGTGTTCAACGTGCTGCTGCAGGTGCTGGACGACGGCCGCCTCACCGACGGCCAGGGCCGCACGGTCGACTTCAAGAACACGGTCATCGTGATGACCAGCAACCTCGGCTCGCAGATGATCATGCAGATGGCCGGCCAGCCGTCGGAAGAGATCCGCGACGCGGTGTGGGAGGAGGTCAAGGCGCATTTCCGCCCCGAGTTCCTCAACCGCATCGACGAGACGGTGGTGTTCCACGCGCTGGATCGCGCCAACATCGAGGCCATCGCCAAGATCCAGCTCGCCACGCTGGAACAGCGCGTGCGCAAGATGGACATGACGCTGGAGGTGTCGCCCGCGGCGCTGCGCGAGCTCGCCAAGGTCGGCTTCGACCCGGTGTTCGGCGCGCGGCCGTTGAAGCGCGCGATCCAGCAGCGCATCGAGAACCCGGTGGCACGGCTGATCCTCGAGGGCCGCTTCGGGCCCAAGGACGTGATCCCGGTGGACGTCGCGGACGGCGAGTTCAGCTTCGGGCGGACGGTGCACTGATGGGGGAGGGGTCTGGCTCGCGCCAGACCCTTTCGCCGAAAGCCGACGCCGGTTCGGGCGCGTGCCTGACCCCGATCGTGGACCAAGCCGTTGATCGGGGTCAGGCACGCCGAATCGCGTCAGCCGACCTCGCTCACGCCGACGGCCCTGGCGCGATTCGGGATGCCAGACCCCTCGGATTCCGACACCACCCACGCCGCCACCGTGCGCACGGCCGCGCGCGGCGCCGCGTCGGCCTGCAGCAGCCAGTAGGCGTAGTCGGTCTCCGTGCGCGCGGGATCGACGGCGACCAGCCGGCCGTCGTCGAGCAGCGGCTGCAGCAGCGGCAGGCGCCCCAGCGCCACGCCCTGGCCGGCGAGCGCGGCCTGGATGACGGTGTCGTACTGGTTGAAGCGCAGCATCGCGCGCGGCTTTGCGCCGGGCCAGCCGCGCCTGTCGAGCCAGGTGGCCCAGCGCAGCCAGGCGGGGCGCAGGTGGCCGCGCGGCGGATCGATCTCCAGCAAGGTGAGCCGGGCCAGCGCCTGGCGCGTGCGCAGCGCGTCGGCGCCGAAGGACGGGTGCGCCACGGCGACCACCGTCTCGCCGAACAGCCGCCGCGCGTCCGGGGTGGGCGGCGTGTCCGGCGCGTAGCGGATGGCCAGGTCGATGTCGTCGTTGCGCAGGTCCGCCACGCGGTCGCTGGCGGACACGCGCAGCTCCACGCCCGGATGCGCGGCCTGCAGGCGGCTGAGCCGCGGCAGCAGCCACAGGCCCGTGACGCCGATGCTGGCGCTGAGCACCACCGGCGCGGCCTCGCCGCCGGCGCGCAGGTCGCCCATGGCGTCCTGCAGCTGTTGCACGGCGCCGTCGGCGCTGCGGAACAGCCGCTCGCCCTCGGGCGTGAACGCGATCGCCCGGTAGCCGCGGGCGAACAGGCGCACGCCCAGCTGCTCTTCCAGCGCGGCCACCTGCCGGCTGACGGCCGACTGGGTGAGGCACAGGTCTTCGGCCGCGTGTGTGATGCTCATGCGCCGGCCCACGGCGACGAAGCCGCGGACGAGATCGAGCGAGGACAGCTTGACGAGAGGCAGTGACATTCCTTGAACGCATGCGAAGCGGCGGATTGATCGATTGAAGCACGGGCCGCGATGTCCTTCAATGGCAGCACCGGCCTTCCTGCCGGCAGACTCCTGGAGCCCCGCATGTCCCTCGCCGTCCCGCCGTCGAACGCGCCGCCGCCCGCCTGGTGGCGCGAGCCCTGGGTCATCGTCCTATGCGGCGGCGCCATCATGGGCCTGTCGCTGGGGGTGCGCTACGTGCAGGGCCTGTTCCAGCTGCCCATCGTGGCCGACCGCGGCTGGACGCGCGAGACCTTCGCCTTCGCGCTGGCCGTGCAGAACCTCGCCTGGGGCGTCGCGCAGCCCGTCACCGGCATGATCGCCGATCGCTTCGGCGCGGCCCGCGTGATCACCGCCGGCCTGGTGCTCTACGCGCTCGGGCTGGCAGCGATGACCCGGGCGGTCACGCCGCAGGCCTTCGTGTGGAGCGCCGGCGTCTGCATCGGCGTGGCGCTGTCGTGCACCGCGTTCGGCGCGGTCTACGGCGCGCTGAACCGCCTGTTGCCACCGGAGCGGCGCAGCTGGGCGATGGGCCTGGCCGGCGCGCTGGGCGGCTTCGGGCAGTTCGCGCTGGTGCCGATGGCGCAGTCCGCGATCGCGGGGGTAGGGTGGGGTGGCGCCTTGCTCGCCCTGGCGATGGCGATGGCCGCGCTGCTTCCCTTGGCATGGCCACTTCGAGAGACACGAGAGACGAGCGAGCCGGCAGTTCCCGCGTCGGCACCCGCGCCCAGCCTCGGCGCCGCGCTGCGCGAGGCCGCCGGGCACCGCGGCTTCTGGCTCATGAACCTCGGCTTCACGGCCTGCGGCTTCCAGCTGGCGTTCATCGCCACGCACCTTCCCGCGTACCTGCTGGACAAGGGCCTGCAGCCCGCCGACGCCGTCGCCGCGCTGGCCATCATCGCGCTCGCCAACACCGTGGGCACCTATGTCTTCGGGCTGCTGGGCGCCCGCCTGCGGCGCAAGAACGTGCTGTCGGCCATCTACCTGGCGCGCACGGCGGCCATGGCGTTGTTCGTGCTGCTGCCGCTGAGCGCCGCCAGCCTGTATGCGTTCGCGGCCGTGATGGGTTTCATCTGGCTGGGCACGCTGCCCCTGACCAACGGGCTGGTGGGGCAGGTCTTCGGCGTGCGCTACATCGGCACGTTGTTCGGCTTGGTGTTCTTCGGCCACCAGGCCGGCTCGTTCCTGGGCGTGTGGCTGGGCGGCGTCGTCTACGTGCACACCCATTCCTACGACGTCGTGTGGCTGATCGCGATGGCGCTGGGCGTGCTCGCCGCGGCCCTGCACTGGCCCATCGACGACCGCGAGTTCGCGCGCGAGGGCGTGCCGGCGCGCGGGGCCGCGTGAGGCGCGCGCTGGCGTGGGGCGCGGGCGGCCTGGCGTTCGCCGCCGGCTGCGCCCTGCTCGCGGCCGCCTGGCTCCGCCCCGACAGCGTGATGGCGGTGTGGGCGCTGGCGGCGTTCTGCCGCTGATCGCGACTTTCACAAACTGAAGGTAGGATGCGTGCACCCCTATCCGGGAGGCCTCGGCCGATACCCCTCACCGCATGCGAATCTCCAACGCCCAGTTCGACCTGATGGTCGCGGATTACTGGCGCCAGCGTGTCGACGGCGCGCTCCGCAAGTCCGTGCCCGAGTACCGCGGCGCCAGCCAGGCGCTGCGCGACGACTTCCTCACGCTGGCGCTGGACGACGCCGAGGACGCCGGCTTCGTCACCGAGCAGGGGGCCGCCGGCTACGTGCTCGGCGCCTGGTACCTGGAGCCCGGCTTCGAGGCGCGCAGCGCGTTGCTGTCGGCGCTGTTCAAGAGCGGCATCCCCGAGTTCCGTCGCCTGCACGCGATGAACGCCTGGGTCGGCGCCACCATCGCGGCACCCGGCGACCCCGCGGGCGCCGACGACGCGTTGCGCAAGGCCTTCGACATGACGCACGCCTGGGGCCGCGGCGCCGCCAGGCGCGCCTGAGACACGAGGGAACGCATGGGACTTCGCGACTACATCAAGAGCAAGCTGGCGGACAAGCTCGCCGATTCCAAGGCCAAGGAGATGCAGGCCGGCGCGGCCGCCAAGACCGACGCCATCCGCGCACAGGATTACGATGCCGCACGGCAGTCGATGCTGGGTGACTTCGCCAACACGCCCATCGCCGGCTGCCCGCAGTGCATGGCCAACGCCAAGGCGCAACGGCGCGCGGATCGCCTGAAGCTCGTCAACGACTCCATGCTGAACTGCCCCGAGCACGCCGCCGAGGCGCAGCGGCTGCGCGGCGACATGGACGAGGTGGAGAACATGCGCTGCGCCAAGCAGGTCTACATCGACAACGATCCAAACGCGCCGGCCGACCTGAAGACGGGGGCGCCGATCGGGTTCACGAAGGCGACGCCGGAGCAACTGGCCGACATGGGCCTTGATCAGGATAAGCTCACCCCGCCCGGCAGCGACTTCAAGGCGGCGGTCTACATGAAGGATCCAGCCGTTTGGGGCGACGACATGGAGCCGCCCACCATCGTGGCATTTCGCGGTTCGACGCCGGCTGACGAGGATTGGAAGAACAACTTTCGCCAGGACGCCAACATGGACGCACCATACTATCGGCGAGCAGTCGATATCGGCAACACGCTGGCGGACAACGGCACGGACGCGCGCTTGGTCGGACACTCCCTGGGCGGGGGCCTTGCCAGCGCGGCGCAGGGCGGCAGCGGGCTGCCGGCGTCTACCTACAATGCGGCAGGTCTCAATTCGTCGACGGTTGCGAACTACAGCAACGACGCCAGCCACATGGCGGCGGATCCTGCGTCGATCACGGCCATCCGCGTCAAGGGCGAGGTTCTCACCAAGACGCAGGAAAGCCTGTTCGGCTCCAAGGGCCTGTCGCTCATGGCCAACTCCGCGGTCGGCACGAAGCGGGACATCGATCCGGTGCACGACCCTGCCTACCTCGATGCGTTGAAGGCGGAGGGCAAGGCGGCGGCGGGCGACGACTATTCCACCTACCTGCACGGCATGGACGAGGTCATCGGCTCGATGGAGAAGGAGAAAACGTCGGATGAGGCCACGCTGAAGGCGTGCGCGGCGAAAGCGTCTCCATGAACCCGGGATCCATCCGCATCCTTGCAAGGCGATGGCGGCTGCCCATCGTCGTGCTCGCACTCATCTTGACTGGAACAGAACCAATGGCCCTGCCTCTGCCGCCCTCGTTGCCCGCGCCGAAGTTCAAGCTGGATGAGCCGGCAAAGTACTTCGCTGACGCCCTGACCCAGGAACTGCTGGCCGCTGCGCTGGCCGGCGACATCGCCCGAGCCAAGGCGGCCATCGGTCGCGGCGCATCGCCCGATGCCGAGGGGCCCAAGGACAACCCCTACAACCACCTGAGACTGCTTCACTACGCGATTGCCGCGGACAGTGTGCCGGGCATCCGCACGCTCCTGGCGATAGGTGCGGATCCGCAGGTCGACACGCTGGGGGCCGCCGGCTTGCCTCTATTGTTCGCCGAGACTTTGGACAAGCCGGAGTTGCTGTCCCTCATGCTCGACCTGCGGCCCGTCGACACGCTGGCGCCACGCACGAAGAAACTGCTCATGTTCCATGCCGTGGCCGAAGGCCGACCCCGATGTCTGGAGGTCGTCATGGCCCATGGTGTACCCATCGACTATCCGGATGACGCGGGCAACACGGTCTTGATGAGCGCCATCTCCAGCCAGGACTACGATCTCGCCGCCTGGTTGATGGAGCAGGGTGCCTCCGTCACTTTCGTGGCGCACGATCGGACGATCGCCTGGAGCCTCGAATTCCATCTGGCCAAATACAAGCCGGGTTCGCCGCCGTATCAGAAGGTACTCGTCCTCAAGCAGATGGCTGAACAACGCGGCGCGCAATTCCCGGCCAAGAGCCCGCAGCAGCGGCGCGAGGAGCGCAAGGCAGCGTCGTCGGGCGGCTGAGCGCGGTGGCGGCGCTGTCTGATTCATTGCCGAGGTCTTGGCGGCGTATCGCCGTCGCAGCCGTTCTCGCACTGACAGGATCGCTCACCATGGCCGCACCCATGCCTCCCTCGACGCCCGCGTTGAAGTTCAATCTCGATGCGCCCTCCGCCTACTTCGATGACGCGCTGACGCAGTTGCTGCTGGCCGCTGCATTGGCCGGTGACCTCGAGAAGGCCAGGGCCGCCGTCGCACGCGGTGCGTCGCCGGACGCCGAAGGCCCCAAGGACAACCCGTACAACCATCTGCGCCTGCTTCACTACGCCATCGCGGCGGAGAGCGTCCCTGGCATTCGCACGTTGATGGCCGTCGGCGCGAACCCGGAAATCGACACGTTGGGGTCGGCGTCGTTGCCACTGCTGTTTGCGATGAACCTGGACAAGCCGGAGTTGCTGTCCTTGATGCTTGACCTGCATCCGGTCGGCACCCTCCAGCCGCGAACGAAGAAATTGCTGATGTTCCGGTCGGTGACGGTTGGACGTCCCCGCTGTCTGGAAGTCGTGATCAGGCACGGCGTTCCGATCGACTACCCGGACGACACCGGCGCCAACGTGTTGATGGACGCCATCGATGCGCAGGATTACGACCTGGCTGCATGGTTGATGGAGCAGGGGGCCTCCGCGACCCTCGACGCGCACGACCGGACGGTTGCCTGGAGTCTCGAGTTCCATCTGGCCAAGTACAAGCCGGGTTCGCCCCCCTACCAGAAGGTGCTCGCACTCAAGCAGATGGCCGCACAGCGTGGCGCGCAATTCCCCGCAAGGAGCCCCAAGCAGCGGCGCGAAGAGCGCAAGGCCGCCTCCGGTGGCTGAAGCGCAGGGGTGGTGATGCCCAGATCGATCGTGGCCTTGCTTCTCGGGTGTCTGACGATGGCGCACGGCGCGGCGCGGGCCGACCAGATCTATTCGGCAGGCGAGACGTTTTCCGAGCCCGAACTCGGGCTCGTGCTCGACATCCAAGCGGGCGACGAGGCGGCGGCACGCAAGAAGATCGCGGCGGGACTGGATCTCGACCAACCGGTGGCACCGCCGGCGACGTTCGATTTCAAGCGGATCTTCGGGCTCTCGCCGCTCCAGCGAAAAAGGGCTGACGCGCTGACCCCGGCACCGTCGGGCGGTCGCGCGGATGAAACGCTCACCATCCTCAATTTCTTCATCGCCAACGATGACCTGCCGGCGATTCGCCTCGCGTTGAAGCTGGGGGCGAATCCGAACGCCAAGGGAAGTTTCTACTTCGACTCGTTTCGCTTCGCCTCCGAGTTCGAGCGGGCGGACGCCCTGGATATCCTCCTTCAGGCCATTCCGTTCTCGAAGATGACCGACGCCGAACAGGCCCGGCGCCTTGCGGACCTGCCGAAAATCAAGACCGTCAACCACTGGTTGTCGGAAACGGAGTATCGACTCGATCCGACCTTGTTGCGGGTGGCAAGCAAATACCATCCGAACTTCAACCTGCAGATGCCCGAGCGCGGCGGCGGCACCTTGCTCACCAGCAACATGAGCCTGTCGGGCTATGAAACGGTGCTTTGGCTGCTCGAGAACTCCGAGGTCGACGCCAGGCTGCCTGACGGACGGGGCCGGACGGTCGCGAGCATCACGGCCGAATGGCTCCGGGGCGTGAAGGCCGATGACCGCCATCGCAAGATGATGCTTCTGAAGATCAAGGACGCCCTCGCCACGAAGGGCATTCCGGTCGATTGAGGTCGCGTTTCCCGCAACTGGCCGATCGACGACGGCGCCGTGGCGCGCAAGGCTGCCGCCGCGTCGTCACGCGGTTGAAACAGTGCCGTGGCAGGCCGGCCGCAAGGGTTTGGCGCAGTTCGTAGAATCGTCGCGTCGAACGCGGCAGGATCGGGCGCTCGGCACCGCCCCGCAGCCGTCCCGAGACCTTCGTTCATGTCCACCTCGTTCGCCTCCGCCGCCTCCTCGCGAGAATCCTCCCCGGGCAGCCCCGTCGTCATCGTCGGCGCCGGCCTCGCGGGCCTCACCGTGGCGCTGCACCTGGCGCGCCACGGCCGCCGCGTGATCGTGCTGGCCAAGCGCGGCCTGAGCGAGGGTGCCACGTCGTGGGCGCAGGGCGGCATCGTGGGCGTGCTGGGCTCGGACGACTCCATCGAATCGCACGTGCGCGACACGCAG
>JABCYW010000086.1 GCA_013289985.1 Betaproteobacteria bacterium
CAGCAGCGAGAACATCGCCAGCGTGAGGAACTCGCCCTTGAGCAGGTCGCGCGACTTCAGGTACGGACGCGCGAAGCCCAGCGTGATCATGGTGGCCAGCGTGGCCGCGAGCGCCAGCAGGTGGCCCAGCGGGTCGATGACGACCATGCGCGACATGCCGTAGACGGTGCGCCCGGCCTGCAGTTCGTTCAGGTGCAGCAGCGCGAGCACCGCCAGCGAGGCCTGGGCCAGGCCGAAGGTGAACTTCAGGCGCGCTTCCGAGGCGTTGACGCCGACGAGGGCGACCACCGAGGTCATCAGCAGCAGGAAGATCTCGGGGTAGACGATCGGCAACGAGGTCAGTTGAATCATGTTGTTCTTTCCGCGGCGCTCAGATCAGCTTGGACTGGGCGACGTGCTTCAACAGCGCGTCCACAGAAACCTGCATCACGTCGGTGAAGGGCTTCGGGTAGAGGCCCATCGCCAGCACGGCGGCTGCCAGCAGGGCGAGCATGAGGAATTCGCGCGGGTTGATGTCCTTCAGGCGGCTGACGCTGCCCTTGGTGACCGGGCCGAAGTAGACGCGCTTGACCATCCACAGGGTGTAGGCGGCGCCGAAGATCAGCGCGGTGGCGGACAGCGCCGCGACCCAGAAGTTGAAGCCGGTGGTGGCCAGGATGACCATCCATTCGCCCACGAACCCGGCGGTGCCCGGCAGGCCGCAGTTGGCCATCGCGAACAGCACTGCGAACGAGGCGAACATGGGCATCGTGTTCGTGACGCCGCCGTAGGCCGAGATATCGCGCGAGTGGACGCGGTCGTACAGCACGCCGATGCACAGGAACATGGCGGCCGAGACGAAGCCGTGCGAGATCATCTGGATGATGGCGCCCTGCATGCCCAGCGAATTGAAGATGAAGAAGCCCAGCGTGCAGAAGCCCATGTGGGCGATCGACGAGTAGGCAACCAGCTTCTTCATGTCGGTCTGCACCATGGCCACGAGGCCGATGTAGACGACGGCGATCAGCGAGAGCACGATGATCAGCCAGGCCCAGTGGTGGCTGGCGTCCGGCGCGATCGGCAGCGAGAACCGCAGGAAGCCGTACGCGCCCAGCTTCAGCATGATCGCGGCCAGCACGGCGGAGCCGCCGGTGGGCGCCTCGACGTGCACGTCGGGCAGCCACGTGTGCACCGGCCACATCGGCACCTTCACCGCGAACGCGGCGAGGAACGCGAAGAACAGCGCGGTCTGCGCGGGCATGGACAGCGCCAGCTTGTGCCAGGCGAGGATCTCGAAGCTTGCGTTCGACTGGATGTACAGGTAGACCAGCGCCACCAGCATCAGCAGCGAGCCCAGCAGCGTGTACAGGAAGAACTTGAACGACGCGTAGATGCGATTCGGGCCGCCCCAGACGCCGATGATGATGTACATCGGGATCAGCGTGGCTTCGAAGAACGTGTAGAACAGCAGGCCGTCGACGGCGGCGAACACGCCGATCATCAGGCCCGACAGGATCAGGAACGCGCCGAAGTACTGGTTGACGCGCTCGGTGATCACCTCCCACGCGGAGATCACGACGACCACCGTGACGAAGGCGGTGAGCAGCACGAACCAGACGGAGATGCCGTCCACGCCCAGGTGGTAGTTCGCGTGGAAGCGCTCGATCCACGGCAGGTTGGTCTGGAACTGCAGCGCGGCCGACGTGGTGTCGAAGCCGGTGATCAGCGGGATCGTGACAAGAAAGGCCGCGATGGCCGCGACGAGCGCGAACCAGCGCACGGCACGCGCGTTGTCGTCGCGTCCCAGCGCCAGCAGGACCACCCCTGCCAGGATCGGCAGCCAGATGGCAAGACTCAGGAAACTCATTGTTGTTCTCCGCCGGCTGGATCAGTGGGCGATGCCCAGGACGACACTTTGAAGATACGGGCCGAGCTGCCAGGTGAGCAGGCCGAACACGCCCAGGATCATCACCAGCGCGTACCAGTAGAGGTGGCCGGTCTGCACGAGGCGGACGACGCCGGCGACCATGCCGACGAGCCGCGCCGAACCGTTGACGAACAGGCCGTCGATCAGGCCCAGGTCGCCGCCCTTCCACAGGCCGCGGCCCAGGAGCCGGGCGCCGGCGGCCAGGACGTTCTCGTTGAACCAGTCGAAGTAGTACTTGTTCTCGAGGATCTTGATGATCGGCGCGAAGATCTTCGCGGCGGCATCGGACAGCGACGGCTTGACGATGTACATGACGTACGACAGCAACACACCGGCGATCGCCAGGTAGATCGTCGGATGGGCGAAGGCGGCGACTGCCATCTCCGCCGGGCCGTGGAATTCCTTGGCCAGCTCTTCCATCGCCGGATGCTTCTCGGTGTTGTAGAAGATCGAGCTGCCGAAGAAGCTGCCGAACAGCATCGCCTTGATCGTGAAGAACCCGATGATGGCCGACGGGATCGCCAGCAGGACCAGCGGGCCGGTGACGACCAGCGGCGACTCGTGCGGCGTGTGGTCGCCGTGGCCGTGTTCGTCGTGCCCGTGCGCGTGGTCGTCATGCGCGTGCGCATCGTGCACCACCGCGTGGCCGTGGTCGCCATGGCCGTGCGCGTCGTCTTCTTCCAGCTCGGGCTCCGGACCATCGATCTCGGGCGGGAACGGCTTGTGGTGGAAGCGTTCCTCGCCGTGGAAGACCAGGAAGAACATGCGGAACGAGTAGAACGCCGTGACGAACACGCCCGCCGTCACCGCCCACTGCGCGAAGGTCGCGCCGTACAGGTGGCTCGCGTAGGCCGCGTCGATGATCGAGTCCTTCGAGTAGAAGCCCGCGAAGAACGGCGTGCCGATGAGGGCCAGCGAACCGACCAGCGAGGTCCAGTACGTGACGGGCATGTACTTGCGCAGGCCGCCCATGTTGCGGATGTCCTGGTCATGGTGCATGCCCATGATCACGGAGCCGGCCGCGAGGAACAGCAGCGCCTTGAAGAACGCGTGGGTCATCAGGTGGAACACGGCCACCGGGTAGGCCGACAGGCCCAGCGCCACGGTCATGTAGCCCAGCTGCGAGAGCGTGGAGTACGCGACGACGCGCTTGATGTCGTTCTGGATGATGCCCAGGAAGCCCATGAACAGCGCGGTGATCGAGCCGATGACCAGCACGAAGCTCAACGCGGTGTCGGACAGCTCGAACAGCGGCGACATGCGCGTGACCATGAAGATGCCGGCCGTCACCATGGTGGCGGCGTGGATCAGCGCGGAGATCGGGGTCGGGCCTTCCATCGAGTCGGGCAGCCACACGTGCAGCGGGAACTGCGCGCTCTTGCCCATCGCGCCGATGAACAGGCAGATGCAGGTGGCGGTGATCAGCGACCAGCTGGTGAACGGCACCGTGGACAGCGCCAGCGCGCTGTTCTTCGTGAAGGCATCGAACGCCTCGCCGTAGTTCAGCGTGTGCGCGGAGGTGGCGATGAGGCCGATGCCCAGGATGAAGCCGAAGTCGCCGACGCGGTTGACCAGGAAGGCCTTCAGGTTGGCGAAGATGGCCGTCGGGCGCTTGAACCAGAAGCCGATCAGCAGGTACGAGACGAGGCCCACCGCTTCCCAGCCGAAGAACAGCTGCAGGAAGTTGTTGCTCATCACGAGCATCAGCATCGAGAACGTGAACAGCGAGATGTAGGAGAAGAAGCGCTGGTAGCCCGGATCCTCTTCCATGTAGCCGATGGTGTAGACGTGCACCATCAGCGACACGAACGTGACGACGCACATCATCATCGCGGTGAGGCCGTCGATGAGGAAGCCGACTTCCATCTTCAGGCCGCCGGCGTTCATCCACTCGTAGACGGTGCCGGAGAAGTGCGCGCCGTCGTTGACGACCGACAGCAGCGTCATGAACGAGATCACGAAGGCGATGGCCACGCCCAGGATCGTGATGCGGTGCGCGTTGGCGCGACCGATCTGCTTGCCGAACAGGCCGGCGACGATCGCGCCGACCAGCGGCGCCACCGGTACCGCGACCAGTTGCGTGAGGGAGAGATTGGCAGACATGTTTTTTTATCAGCCCTTCAGCGCGTCGAGTTCGTCGGCGGCGATGGTGGCGCGGTTGCGGAACAGCACGACCAGGATGGCCAGGCCGATCGCGGACTCTGCCGCGGCCACCGTCAGGATGAAGAACACGAAGACCTGGCCCGCCATGCGGTCCTGCGCCAGCGGCAGGTAGTGCGAGAAGGCGATGAAGTTCATGTTGACGGCCAGGAGCATCAGCTCGATGGCCATCAGCAGCACGATCAGGTTGCGGCGGTTCAGGAAGATGCCGACCACCGACATGGCGAACAGCATGCCGCCCAGCGTGAGGTAGTGCGCGAGGGAAACGTCACCGATGTTCATGCCTTGCCTCCGTCCTTGGCGGGTTCCGCGGGGGGTGCGGGCGGCACCGACGCCACCTCGATGACCGGCGCCATCTTCACGATGCGCAGGCGGTCGGCCTTGCGTGCGCGCAGCGCGAGGTTCGGGTCGATCGCCTTGCTGTCCTTGCGCTCGCGCAGGGTCAGCGCGATGGCCGCGATGATCGCCACCAGCAGCAGCACCGCGGCCACTTGCAGCGGGTACAGGTAGTTGGTGTAGACCTCGATGCCCAGCATGCGGGTGTTGCCCAGCTTGGCCACCTGCGGGTCGATCGGCGCGTCGGCGACCCGGAAGCCGCCCATCAGCACCAGCGCCATCTCGAGGGCGATCAGCACCCCCACCAGCGCGGCGAGCGGGAACGCCTTCCAGAAGCCCACGCGCAGTTCCTCGGTGTTGATGTCGAGCATCATCACCACGAACAGGAACAGCACCATGACGGCACCGACGTAGACGAGGACGAGCGTGATGGCCAGGAACTCGGCCTTGAGCATCATCCACAGGCACGAGGCGTTGAAGAACGCCAGCACCAGGAACAGCGCGGCGTGCACGGTCGAACGCGCGGTGATCACACCGAACGACGAGGCCAGCAGCACGGCCGAGAAAAGGTAGAACAGGGCGGAAATGGTTGTCATGGCAATGCTTGGCCTGTGACCCCTGAAAGCGCGGCGCGCTTCAGCGGTACTTGGCGTCGGCCTCCTTGGCGGCGGCGATTTCGCGTTCGTAGCGGTCGCCCACGGCGAGCAGCATGTCCTTGGTGAAGTACAGGTCGCCCCGCTTCTCGCCGTGGTACTCGAAGATGTGCGTCTCGACGATGGAGTCCACCGGGCAGCTCTCCTCGCAGAAGCCGCAGAAGATGCACTTGGTGAGGTCGATGTCGTAGCGCGTGGTACGGCGGGTGCCGTCGGCGCGGACGTCGGACTCGATCGTGATGGCCATCGCGGGGCACACGGCCTCGCACAGCTTGCAGGCGATGCAGCGTTCCTCGCCGTTGTCGTAGCGGCGCAGCGCGTGCAGGCCGCGGAAGCGCGGCGACATCGGCGTCTTCTCTTCGGGGAACTGCACCGTGATGGTGGGCGAGAAGAAGTACTTGCCGGTCAGGCGCATCCCGCGGAACAGCTCGACGAGCAGGAAGCTCGAGAAGAAGTCCTTGAACGAGAACGACGGCGTGGCGGTGGTGGTAGCAGACATGATTTTTGAGCCTCGCCTTATTTCCAGATCGACCAGGGCGATTGCATCCACAGGCCGATGACGACCAGCCAGACGAGCGTCACGGGGATGAAGATCTTCCAGCCCAGGCGCATGATCTGGTCGTAGCGGTAGCGCGGGAACGTCGAGCGCACCCACAGGAACATCGAGACCACGCAGAACACCTTGGCGAACAGCCAGATGAAGTGCGGCACGAACTCGAGGCCGCCGACCGGGGCGAGCCAGCCGCCCAGGAACATGACCACGCACAAGGTGGACACGAGGATCATGTTGGCGTATTCGGCCAGGAAGAACATCGCGAACGCCATGCCCGAATACTCGACCATGTGGCCGGCCACGATTTCCGATTCGCCCTCGACGACGTCGAACGGCGCCCGGTTGGTTTCCGCCAGGCCCGAGATGAAGTAGACGAAGAAGATGGGCAGCAGCGGCAGCCAGTTCCACGACAGGAAGTTGAGGCCGTGGTCGGCCATCATCCCCCTGCCCTGCTGGTTGACGATCTCGCCGAGGTTCATCGTGCCCGAGACCATCAGCACCACGACCAGGCAGAAGCCCATCGCGATTTCGTAGCTGACCATCTGCGCGGACGCGCGCAGCGCGCCCAGGAACGCGTACTTCGAGTTCGAGGCCCAGCCGGCCACGATCACGCCATAGACTTCCAGCGACGTGATGGCCATGACGAACAGCAGGCCCGCGTTGACGTCGGCCAGGACGACGCCCGGATCGAACGGCACCACGGCCCAGGCGGCCAGCGCCGGCATGATCGTCATCACCGGGGCGACGAAGAACAGGCCCTTGTTGGCAGCCGTCGGGCGGATGATCTCCTTGAAGATCAGCTTGACGGCGTCGGCGATCGGCGTGAGCAACCCCAGCGGGCCCACGCGGTTCGGACCCGGACGGATCTGCGACCACGCGATGGCCTTGCGTTCCCACAGCGTCAGGTAGGCGACGAGGCCCAGCAGCGGCAGGATGATCGCGAGGATGCGGATGATCGCCCAGATCACGGGCCAGATATACAGGCCCTGCGCCGCGTGCCAGGTGTCGATGAGGAATTGGATCATGGAGGGTTCCGTTCCGGGCTCAGGCCTTGACGACGCTGATCGCGCCGAAGGAAGCGCCGAGGCCGGCGGTCAGCACGTGGCCGGCCGGCACGCGCACGACCGTTGGCGCCAGCGTCTTGTCCAGGCGCGCGACGAGCACGGCATGCGCCTCGCCTTGCGTGACGTGCACCTTGTCGCCGGCGGCCAGGCCGAGGTCGACCCACAGCCGGCTGGGCAGCGAGGCCTGCGGCGCGCGGGCATCGGCGGTGAGCTGCAGCGAGAGCGCGCGACGCACCAGGCTGTCGGTGGCGTACACGGGCACGTCGGCAATCCGTTCGAAACTCCGCTCGAAGCCGGCGGCGGCCTCCGCGTGCAGCGCCGCGGGCAGCGCCGCGTCGTTGGACAGGCGCGAAGCCAGCGTCGTGCGGTCGCCCAGCGCCTCGGCCAGCACCTCGTCGGCCGACTGCTGGCCGAAGCCGGGCAGGCCCAGCATGTCGCCCAGCACGCGCAGCACCTTCCAGGCGGGACGGGTCTCGCCCAGCGGACGGGCCACGCCCTGGAACGACTGCACGCGGCCCTCGGCGTTGACGAAGGTGCCCGCGGTCTCGGTGAACGGCGAGATCGGCAGCAGCACGTCGGCGACATCGGCGGCGGCGTTGCGGAACGGGGTCAGCGCGACGACCAGGCCCGAGCCGCCGAGGGCGGCGCGCGCGGCGGCGGCGTTGGCGGCGTCGAGCTCGGGCTCGACGTTGAGCAGGAACAGCGCCTTCATCGGCTGCGACAGCATCTGGCCGGCGTTCAGGCCGCCGGCGCCCGGCAGCGCGTTGACCAGCTGCGCGCCGACGTTGTTGCCGGCTTCGCCGAGGTAGCCCACCGTGGAGCCGGTGGCCGCGGCGATCCAGCCGGCCAGCGCCAGCAGCGTGGAGGCCTGCGGATGCTGCGCGGCGGCGTTGCCCAGCAGCACGGCCTTGGCGCTGCCATTGAGCAGCGAGGCGGCGATCGCATCGCCCTGCTCCGTCGTTTCGCCGGCGAAGGGCGCGGTCGTGCCCTGCGCCTTGGCGACGCCGAGGGCGATCGCGGCCAGCGCGCCGACCCAGCCGCTCGGGGCGACGGTGAGCTGCGTGGCGACGGGCATCAGCCAGTCCTCGGCCAGCGCGTTGACGCTGTGGATCTCGGCGCCCTGGCGCGTGGCCTGGCGCAGGCGCTGCGCGAACAGCGGGTGATCCTTGCGCAGGAACGAGCCCACCACGAGCGCGCGATCGAGCTTGGACAACGACGCGATGGACGTGCCCAGCCAGCGCACGCCGCCGGTGTGCGCGAAGTCGGCGTGGCGCGTGCGGTGGTCGACGCTCTCGCTGCCGAGGGCGCGGATCAGCTTGGCCAGCAGGTGCAGTTCTTCCACCGTGGAGCCGGCGTGGCCCAGCGCGCCGATGCCGGCGACGCCGAACTCGCCCTTGACGCGCTTGACGCCGTCGACGACGTAGTTCAGCGCGGTGGGCCAGTCCACCGTCTGCCACTGGCCGCCCTGCTTGATCATCGGGGCGGTGAGGCGGGCGTCGGAGTTCAGGGCTTCGTACGAGAAGCGGTCGCGGTCGGCGATCCAGCACTCGTTGACGTCCTCGTTCTCGTACGGGACGACGCGCAGCACCTGGTTGTTCTTGACCTGGACGACGACATTGGCGCCGACCGAGTCGTGCGGGCTCACGCTGCGGCGGCGCGAGAGTTCCCACGTGCGGGCCTGGTAGCGGAACGGCTTGGACGTGATCGCGCCGACGGGGCAGATGTCGATCATGTTGCCGGAGAGCTCGGAGTCGATCGAGCGGCCCACGAAGGTCTGGATCTCGGCGTGCTCGCCGCGATGCGCCATGCCCAGCTCCATCACGCCGGCCACTTCCTGGCCGAAGCGCACGCAGCGGGTGCAGTGGATGCAGCGGCTCATCTCTTCCATCGAGATCAGCGGGCCGGCCGGCTTGTGGAAGACGACTCGCTTTTCCTCGGTGTAGCGCGAGGCCGAGCCGCCGTAGCCCACGGCCAGGTCCTGCAGCTGGCACTCGCCGCCCTGGTCGCAGATGGGGCAATCGAGCGGATGGTTGATCAGCAGGAACTCCATCACGCTCTGCTGTGCCTTGATGGCCTTGTCGCTCTTGGTGCGCACGATCATGCCCTGCGTCACCGGCGTGGCGCAGGCGGGCATCGGCTTGGGCGCCTTCTCGATGTCCACCAGGCACATGCGGCAGTTGGCCGCGATCGAGAGCTTCTTGTGATAGCAGAAGTGCGGAATGTAGGTGTCCGCCGCGTCGGCCGCATGCATGACCATGCTGCCCGGGGGAACGGAAACCTTCTTGCCGTCGAGTTCGATTTCAATCATGAGTGTGTTCGCCTAGCTCAGACCGACGCCGGAACCTGGCAGGTCTTGTGTTCAACGTGGTGAACGAACTCGCTGCGGAAGTGCTTGATCATCGCCCGCACCGGCATCGCAGCGGCATCGCCCAGCGCGCAGATGGTGCGGCCCTGGATGTTGTCGGCCACCGAGTTCAGCAGCTCGATGTCTTCCATCTTCCCGTGGCCGTGCTCGATGCGATCGACCATGCGCCACAGCCAGCCGGTGCCTTCGCGGCACGGCGTGCACTGGCCGCAGGATTCGTGCTGGTAGAAGTACGACAGGCGCAGCAGGCTCTCGACCATGCAGCGCGAGTCGTCCATCACGATGACGGCGCCCGAGCCCAGCATGGAGCCGGCCTTGGCGATGGAGTCGTAGTCCATCGTGAGCTCCATCATGATCGACGCGGGCAGCACCGGCGCCGAGGAGCCGCCGGGGATCACGGCCTTGAGCTTGCGCCCCGTGCGCACGCCGCCGGCGAGCTCGAGCAGCGTCGAGAACGGCGTGCCCATCGGGATCTCGTAGTTGCCCGGCTTGTTGACGTCGCCGACCACCGAGTAGATCTTGGTGCCGCCGTTGTTGGGCTTGCCGCACTCGAGGTAGGCCTGGCCGCCGTTGCGGATGATCCAGGGCACCGCCGCGAAGGTCTCGGTGTTGTTGATGGTGGTGGGCTTGCCGTAGATGCCGAAGCTGGCCGGGAACGGCGGCTTGAAGCGCGGCTGGCCCTTCTTGCCTTCGAGCGACTCCAGCAGCGCGGTCTCTTCGCCGCAGATGTAGGCGCCGAAGCCGTGGAAGCCGTGCAGCTGGAAGTTGTAGCCCGAGCCGAGGATGTTGTCGCCGAGGTAGCCGGCGGCGCGCGCCTCTTCCAGCGCCTCCTCGAAGCGGTCGTAGATCTCGAAGATCTCGCCGTGGATGTAGTTGTAGCCCACCGAGATGCCCATCGCGTAGGCCGCGATGATCATGCCCTCGATGACGATGTGCGGGTTGAACGCGAGGATGTCGCGGTCCTTGCAGGTGCCCGGCTCGCCTTCGTCGGAATTGCAGACGAGGTACTTCTGGCCCGGGAACTGGCGCGGCATGAAGCTCCACTTCAGGCCGGTGGGGAAACCGGCGCCGCCGCGGCCGCGCAGGCCGGAGCCCTTGACCTCGGCCACCACCTGGTCGGGCGTCATGCCGCCCTCGCCTGCCAGGATCTTGCGGATGGCCTGGTAGCCGCCGCGCGCCTCGTAGTCCTTCAGGCGCCAGTTCTTGCCGTCCAGGCCCGCCATGATCTGCGGGTTGATGTGGCGGTCATGGAAGGCGGTCTCGACGCCTTGCGACTTGAATCGGGAAAGATCGACCATACGATTTTCTCAGCCTCTCACTTGGCCTGCGCGAGCGTGTCGAGCAGATCGTCGATCCGGTCGTTGCTCATGAAGCTGATCATTTCGCGGTCGTTGATCAGCATCACCGGGGAGTCGGCGCAGGCGCCGAGGCATTCGCTCTGCTGCACGGTGAACTGGCCGTCGGCCGTGGTGCCGCCGACGGCGACGTTCAACTTCTTGCAGATGTGGGCGAGGGCCTGCTGGCCGTCGCGCAGTTGGCACGGCAGGTTGGTGCAGACGTTGATCTTGAACTTGCCAACCGGTTGCTGGTTGTACATGTTGTAGAACGTCGTGACCTCGTAGACGGCGATGGGCGCCATGCCGAGGTAGGCGGCGACCTCGTCTTCCGACTCGCGCGAGACCCAGCCGCGTTCCTGCTGCACGATGGACAGGCAGGCCATCACGGCCGACTGCTTCTGCGCTGCGGGGAACTTGGCGACTTCGCGCGCGAAGCGCTCCAGCGTGGCGGCCGCGAGCGGCACGTGAGGGGTGGTGGGCTGGTTCATCGATCGATCTCGCCAAACACGATGTCCATGGTGCCGATGACGGCGACGGCGTCGGCAATCATGTGGCCGCGCGACATCTCGTCCATCGCGGCCAGGTGGGAAAAGCCGGGCGCGCGGATCTTCAGGCGGTACGGCTTGTTGGCGCCGTCGCTGATCATGTAGATGCCGAACTCGCCCTTCGGGTGCTCGACGGCGGCATACGCCTCGCCTTCGGGCACGTGGAAGCCTTCGGTGAAGAGCTTGAAGTGGTGGATCAGCTCTTCCATGTTGGACTTCATCTCGGTGCGGGTGGGCGGCGCGACCTTGTGGTTGGTCGTGATGACCGGACCCGGATTCGCGCGCAGCCACTTGCTGCATTGCTGGATGATCTTGTTGGCCTCGCGCATTTCCTGCACGCGCACCAGGTAGCGGTCGTAGACGTCGCCGTTGACGCCCACGGGCACGTCGAAGTCCATCTTGGCGTAGACGTCGTAGGGCTGCGTCTTGCGCAGGTCCCATTCGATACCGGAGCCGCGCAGCATCGGGCCGGTGAAGCCGAGGTTGCGCGCGCGCTCGGGCGTGACGACGCCGATGCCCACGGTGCGCTGCTTCCAGATGCGGTTCTCGGTGAGCAGCGTCTCGTACTCGTCGACGCGGCCCGGGAACTTGCGGCAGAAGTCGTCGATGAAGTCCAGCATCGTGCCCTGGCGGTTCTCGTTCATGCGAGCGATGGCCTTGGCGTTGTGGATGCGGGACGCCTTGTACTGCGGCATCGTGTCGGGCAGGTCGCGGTAGACGCCGCCCGGACGGAAGTACGCCGCGTGCATGCGGGCGCCGGAGACGGCCTCGTACAGGTCGAACAGGTCCTCGCGTTCGCGGAACGCGTACAGCAGCACGTTCATCGCGCCGCAGTCGAGCGCGTGCGCGCCCAGCCACATGAGGTGGTTGAGCAGGCGGGTGATCTCGCCGAACATCACGCGGATGTACTGCGCGCGTTCGGGCACGTCGACGCCCAGCAGCCGCTCGATGGCCAGGCAGTACGCGTGCTCGTTGGACATCATCGACACGTAGTCGAGGCGGTCCATGTAGGGCAGCGACTGGATGTAGGTCTTGGTCTCGGCCAGCTTCTCGGTGGCGCGGTGCAGCAGGCCGATGTGCGGGTCGGCGCGCTGGATGACTTCGCCGTCGAGCTCCAGCACGAGGCGGAGCACGCCGTGCGCGGACGGGTGCTGGGGCCCGAAATTGAGCGTGTAGTTCTTGATTTCAGCCATGGAGTGCGGTCCGGTCAGTTCCTGCGCAAGAGCGGACGCAAAGGCAGGAGCGGAAGGCGTGAGGAGCGGCGCGCATCAACGCAGGCCGCCGTAGTTGTCTTCGCGGATGACGCGCGGCGTGATCTCGCGCGGCTCGATCGTGACGGGCTGGTAGACCACGCGGCGCTGCTCTGCGTCGTAGCGCATCTCGACGTGGCCCGTCACCGGGAAGTCCTTGCGCATCGGGTGGCCGATGAAGCCGTAGTCGGTCAGGATGCGGCGCAGGTCGTCGTGGCCTTCGAAGATGATGCCGTACATGTCGAACGCTTCGCGCTCGAACCAGTTGGCCGCGTTCCATACCGGCGTGACGGCCGCCACCACGGGCAGGTCGTCGTCGGTGGCGAACACCTTCAGGCGCACGCGCCAGTTGTTGGACAGGGACAGCAGGTGCGAGACGACGCAGAAGCGCGGGCCGTCCCAGGGCATGTCCTTGTACGACGAGTAGTCGACGCCGCACAGGTCGATCAGCTGCTCGAAGCCGAGCGTCCTGTCGTCGCGCAGCTGCCTGGCCACGGCCAGGTAGTCGGCGGCCGACACGGTGATCGTGATCTCGCCACGCTCACGCTTGAAGTGGGTGATGCGGGCGCCGAGGGCGGCTTCGAGGGCGGCCTGCAGGGCGTCGAGTCGTTGGGTCATGTGGGCTGTCTACCTGTGCAGTGCGGGAGGGGCGGCTGCGTCGTGAGGATGGCGAGAACGGTCAGGCTCTGGCGATCGTGTTTTCGCGGCGGATCTTGGCTTGCAGCTGCAGGATGCCGTACAGCAGCGCCTCGGCCGTGGGCGGGCAGCCCGGCACGTAGACGTCGACCGGCACGATGCGGTCGCAGCCGCGCACCACCGAGTAGCTGTAGTGGTAGTAGCCGCCGCCGTTGGCGCACGAGCCCATCGACAGCACCCAGCGCGGCTCGGCCATCTGGTCGTAGACCTTGCGCAGCGCCGGCGCCATCTTGTTGCACAGCGTGCCGGCGACGATCATCAGGTCGCTCTGGCGCGGGCTGGGACGGAACAGCATGCCGAAGCGGTCGATGTCGTAGCGGGCGGCGCCCGCGTGCATCATCTCGACCGCGCAGCACGCGAGGCCGAACGTCATCGGCCACAGGGAGCCGGTCTTGGACCAGTTGACGAGGACGTCGACCGAGGTGGTGACGAATCCCTCTTTCAGGAGGCCTTCATTGCCTTTGGGTGCAGCCATGGTGTTGTCGCTCCGGCAGGGGATCACTCCCAGTCCAGCGCGCCCTTTTTCCATTCGTAGATGAAGCCGACGACCAGGATCGCCAGGAAGATCATCATTGCCCAGAAGCCAGTGGCGCCGATGTCCTTCAAAGCGACGGCCCACGGGAACAGGAATGCGATCTCGAGATCGAAGAGGATGAACAGGATCGCCACGAGGTAGTAGCGAACGTCGAACTTCATGCGCGCATCTTCGAAGGCCTCGAATCCGCACTCGTACGGAGAGTTCTTCTGCGCGTCGGGCCGCTTGGGGCCCAGGAGGAAGCCGAGCGCCTGGGGCGCGACGCCGATGCCCACCCCGACCAGGATGAACAGGATGACGGGGAGGTAGGCAGACAGGTCCATGGCTAGCTTCGTGTCGTTTGCAGGCTGCGTCGTTTGTCTGGGGGCAGAAAAAAGAGCGCCTCGACAGATCACAGCTTGCTGATCCCGAGTGCGCCCGCACGTTTCGCCGTGAACATTCTGGATGAATGACGCAGGGCGCGTCGGCCGCGCCATTCAACGATGAACGCGCGACCCTCTCGATATTGCAAAAAACCTTGGTGCCGACGGCGAGACTCGAACTCGCACAGCTTTCGCCACTACCCCCTCAAGATAGCGTGTCTACCAATTTCACCACGTCGGCCTGAATGATCGATGATCATCCGGTAATACCTGATCAGTTCAGTTTGCGTGAGGGATGTAGCTCACTGAACAGCCTCACATTCTATAGCGAAAAATACAGCGCTTACCCGTATCCGCTACAGAAAAATGACGCGATCGTCGCATCAACGCGTCGGGATGCCCTGCACGCCCGAGGGGGCCGAAGCCGGGGCCACGCTGGCGGCCGAAGCCGCGCCCACCGGGGCGCTGGCGACGACGGCCGGCGGGGTGGCCTGGTCGAGGCGATTGACCTCGGCGCCACCCTGCGCGCCACGGCCGGTGGACAGCACCGACATGCCCAGCGTGACCGCGAAGAAGATCGTCGCGCAGACCGCGGTGGAGCGCGACAGGAAGTTCGCGCTGCCGGTGGCGCCGAACAGGCTGCCCGAGGCGCCGCTGCCGAACGATGCGCCCATGTCGGCGCCCTTGCCGTGCTGGATGAGCACGAGGCCGATCATGGCGATCGCCGAGAGGATCTGCAGGATGAAGAGGAGGTTGGTCAGGAACGGCATTTGCGTGGAACTCCAGGAAATCTTTGTTCGAATGGGGCGCGGCTCAGCTGGCCGCGCGGCAGATGGCGACGAAATCGGCGGCCTTCAACGCGGCGCCTCCGATCAACCCGCCGTCGATGTCTTGTTGCGAGAGCAGCGAAGCCGCGTTCTCGGGCTTCATGCTGCCGCCGTACAGCAGCTTCATGGCGTCGGCGTGCGGCGTGGCCGCGCGCAGCTGGGCGCGGATCAGCGCGTGCATCTCCTGCGCCTGCTCGGGCGTGGCGACGACGCCGGTGCCGATGGCCCACACGGGCTCGTAGGCCACGACCATCTCGCCCACGCAGTGCCCCAGCTCATGGATGACGGCCGACAGCTGGCGCTTGACGGTGGCCTGCGCCGTGCCCTGCTCGCGCTGGCCCAGCGTCTCGCCCACGCACACGATGGGCGTGAGCCCGCGCGCGAGCGCCGCCTTGGCCTTGTCGGCCACGAGCTGGTCCGATTCGCCGTGCATCGCGCGGCGCTCGGAGTGGCCCACGATCACGTGGCGGCAGCCGAACTCGGCCAGCATCGAGGCCGAGACCTCGCCGGTGAACGCGCCCTTGTCGTGGGGCGAGCAGTCCTGCGCGCCCCAGCGAACGTCGCTGCCCGCGAGCGCGACCGCGGCCTCGCTCAGGTACGGAAACGGCACGCACACGGCCACGTCGCACGCGAACGGGCGCGCGGCGAGGATGCCCGCCAGCAGCTCGGCGTTGGCCGAATGCGAGCCGTGCATCTTCCAGTTTCCGGCAACGAGTTTCTTGCGCATCGTTTGTCTCGTCGTTGGTTATTGTTCGGTCCACGACAGCATCAGCTTGCCGACGTGGTGGCCCTCTTCCATCGCCGCATGCGCGCGTGACGCCTGCGCAGCGGGAAAGACCTCCTGCACCACCGGCTGCACCTGACGGCGCTCCAGCAGCGGCCACACCTTGTCGCGCAGCGCCGCCGCGATGGCCGCCTTGAACGCGACTGGCCGCGGACGCAGCGTCGATCCCGTGAGCGTGAGCCGCTTGCGCAGCACCAGCCCGGCGTCGACCTGGGCCTTCACGCCGCCCTGCACCGCGATCACGACGATGCGGCCGTCCTCGGCCAGGCACGACAGCTCGCGGGCGATGTAGTCGCCGGCCACCATGTCCAGCACCACGTCGACGCCCTTGCCGCCCGCGATCTCCAGCGCGCGCGCCGCGAAGTCCTCGGTGCGGTAGTTGACGGCGACGTCGGCGCCAAGCTCGACGCAACGCCTGCACTTGTCGTCGGAGCCGGCGGTGGCGATCACCCGGGCGCCGAACGCCTTGGCCAGCTGGATCGCGGTCACGCCGATGCCGCTCGCGCCGCCCTGCACCAGCAGCCATTCGCCGGCGGCCAGCCGGCCGCGGTCGAACACGTTGGACCAGACGGTGAAGAAGTTCTCCGGCAGCGCGGCCGATTCGATGTCGCCGAAGCCCGCGGGCGTGGGCAGCATCTGGCCGACCGGCACCGTGCAGTACTCGGCGTAGCCGCCACCGGCCACGAGCGCGCAGACGCGGTCGCCGATCGCGAAGCCGCCGGCCGCCAGGGCCGCGGCATCGCCGTCGACGATCGTTCCCGCCAGCTCCAGGCCGGGGATGTCGGACGCGCCCGGCGGCACCGGATAGTGCCCCTTGCGCTGCAGCACGTCGGGCCGGTTGACGCCCGACGCCGCCACGCGCACGAGCGCCTCGCCCGCACCCGCGACCGGGCGCTCGCGCACGACCTCGCGCAACACCTCGGGACCGCCGAAGCCGGCGATCTCGATGGCGCGCATGGTCGTCGCGTTGGCGGCGGAGGTGCTCACGGAAGGCGTCGTCGACTCGCGAACCGCTTATTGCGGCGCGCGATCACCCTCTTCGCGGTCGATCAGGGCCTTCATCGACAGCTTGACGCGACCCTTCTCGTCGGTCTCGAGCACCTTGACCTTGACGATCTGGCCTTCCTTGAGGAAGTCGGTGACCTTCTCGACGCGCTGGTGCGCGATCTGGCTGATGTGCAGCAGGCCGTCCTTGCCCGGGAGCAGGTTGACCAGCGCGCCGAAGTCGAGGATCTTGGTGACCGGGCCTTCGTAGACCTTGCCCACTTCCACTTCGGCCGTGATCTCCTCGATGCGCTTCTTGGCGTGCGCGGCACGCTCGGAATCGGTGGAGGCGATCGTGATGGTGCCGTCTTCCTCGATGTTGATCTGCGTGCCGGTTTCCTCGGTCAGCGCACGGATGGTGGCGCCGCCCTTGCCGATGACGTCGCGGATCTTCTCGGGGTTGATCTTCATCACGTACAGGCGCGGCGCGAATTCCGACACCTCGGCGCTGGCGCCGGCGACGGACTCGACCATCTTGCCCAGGATGTGCAGGCGCGCTTCCTTGGCCTGCGCCAGGGCGACCTGCATGATTTCCTTCGTGATGCCCTGGATCTTGATGTCCATCTGCAGGGCGGTGATGCCTTGCGTGGTGCCGGCCACCTTGAAGTCCATGTCGCCCAGGTGATCTTCATCGCCCAGGATGTCGGTGAGCACGGCGAAGCGCGAGCCGTCCTTGATCAGGCCCATGGCGATGCCAGCCACGTGCGCCTTCAGCGGCACGCCGGCGTCCATCAGCGACAGGCAGCCGCCGCAGACCGAGGCCATTGACGAGGAGCCGTTCGACTCGGTGATTTCCGAGACGACGCGCACCGAGTACGGGAACTCTTCCTTGGACGGCAGCACGGCGACCAGCGCGCGCTTGGCGAGGCGGCCGTGGCCGATCTCGCGACGCTTCGGGCTGCCGACGCGGCCGGTCTCGCCGGTGGCGAACGGGGGCATGTTGTAGTGGAGCATGAAGCGCTCCGAGTACTCGCCGGCCAGCGCGTCGATGGTCTGCGAATCGCGCTCGGTGCCCAGCGTCGTGGCGACGACGGCCTGCGTCTCGCCGCGGGTGAAGATGGCCGAGCCGTGGGCGCGCGGCAGCACGCCGGTGCGGATCTCGATGGCGCGGACGGTGCGGGTGTCGCGGCCGTCGATGCGCGGCTCGCCGGCCAGGATCTGGTCACGCACGATCTTGGCTTCGATGTCGAACAACAGCGCATCGACCTTGACCGAGTCGACCTTGGCGTCCTCGGCGGCCAGCGCGGCCTTCACTTCCGACGTCACCAGGCGCAGCGCCTGGGTGCGGGCCTGCTTGCTGCGCACTTGATACGCGGCTTCCATCTTGGCCTGGGCCAGGCCACCGATCTTGGCGATCAGCGCCTCGTCCTTGACAGGCAGCGTCCATTCGCCGGTCTCGAGCCACAGCGGCTTGCCCGCGTCACGCACGAGTTCGTGGATCGCGTTGATGGCGATCTTGCCCTGGTCGTGGCCGAACACCACGGCGCCCAGCATGATGTCTTCCGGCAGCTGGTCGGCTTCGGACTCGACCATCAGCACGGCGGCTTCGGTGCCGGCGACCACGAGGTCCAGCTTCGAATCGATGCGTTGCGTCTTGCCCGGGTTCAGCACGTACTCGCCGTTGATATAGCCCACGCGCGCGGCGCCGATCGGGCCGGCGAACGGGATGCCGGAGATCGACAGCGCGGCGCTCGACGCGACCAGCGCGGCGATGTCGGCGTCGACTTCGGGGTTCAGCGACATCACGTGCACGACGATCTGCACTTCGTTGAAGAAGCCTTCCGGGAACAGCGGGCGCACCGGGCGGTCGATCAGGCGCGAGGTGAGCGTCTCGAGCTCGCTCGGGCGGCCTTCGCGCTTGAAGAAGCTGCCCGGGATCTTGCCGGCGGCATACGTCTTCTCGATGTAGTCGACGGTCAGCGGGAAGAAGTCCTGGCCCGGCTTGGCTTCGCGCTTGGCCACGACGGTGGCCAGCACCACGGTGCCTTCGATGTCGACCAGCACGGCGCCGGTGGACTGGCGGGCGATCTCGCCCGTTTCCATGCGAACGGTATGCGCGCCCCATTGGAACGACTTGGTGACCTTGTTGAACATGCTCATGTTGTTCTTTCTCCAGTGTTTTTACATGGCGCCGTAACGTGGCGCGGGAGACGGGAGGCGACCGTTCGGTGGCGTGATGCCATTCCAGCGCGGCTCACTCGAACCGCGGTGGAATGACACATCGGCGCCGGCGGGGCAACGGTGCGAACTCCAAACGCAAAGAGCCTGTCCTGGAGGATTCCAGACAGGCTCTCTTGTTGCATCAGTGCCTTACTTGCGCAGCCCGAGCTTGCCGATCAGGGCGAGGTAACGCTGGGCGTCGGTCTTCTTCAGGTAGGACAGCAGGCTCTTGCGCGAGTTGACCATCTTCAGCAGGCCGCGGCGACCGTGGTGGTCCTTGGCATGTTGCTTGAAGTGGGGGGTCAGCGCGTTGATGCGGGCGGTCAGCAGTGCGACCTGGACTTCCGGGGATCCGGTGTCGGCCGTGCCACGGGCGTGGGCGGCGATGATTTCTGCGGTGTTGATGTCAGCCATGCGGATTTCCTGTGATGTTGAATCGGAAACCGGCAGCGCTGGCCCGGGACGCGGCCCGGATTCGCAGCCACGACGCGTCCGCTGGGGGCGACGGGGCCTGCTCGGTTTCCTTGACGACTTGCGCACCCGAGTGAAACCGACCCGGGGCGTGCTGGATCTGCCAACGGAACCACCCACCAAGGCAGGTTGCTCCGAAGACAAGAATGGGATTATAGCCGAACGCGAGGGGCCGCCGCAAACCGCGCCGCGGTCGAGCCAGGCGCGACGCGGCCGTCGAGCTGCGGGCCCGGAGCCGGCGCGGACGGTGGGCGCGGTGACTCGAATTTCAATGCGGCGAACCGAAAAATATCGCCTCTTGAAATGTTTTCGGGCGCGGCCAAGTGGGGAGTCATGCGACGCTGCCGCCGCGCCGAATCCGGCCAGGACGACGTCCACGACTCTTCCATCGAAAGGAATCCATCATGTTCATCGTTCCCGTTTCCCGCCACGCCGCCGCCCGCGCCCGTCATTTCGACCGCCTGTTCGACGGCGCGCTCGACCAGCTCTTCGTGCAGCCCTCCGACGCCGCGCCGGTGCGCCGCCCCGCCATCGACGTCGCCGAATCCGACGCTGGCTACGTCGTGACGCTGGACGTGCCGGGCGTGACCCGCGAGGACGTCAAGGTGTCCATCGACGGCCGACGCGTGAGCATCGTCGCCGAGGCGCGCGCCACCGAAGCCGCCGCCGGGACCCCGGCCACCGAAGGCGCCGAGGCCGCCAGGCCGGCCGAGCGCGTGATCCTGCGCGAACGCGCCGTCGCCAGCTTCGCCCGCAGCTTCACGCTGCAATCGGAGATCGACCAGGCGTCGTCGCAGGCCAAGCTCGACAACGGCGTGCTCACGCTGACGCTCACCAAGCGCCAGCCCGCCACGAGCCGGCTGACCGTCAACTGAGTTCCTCGAACGGCCGCGCCTCGCGCACGGCCTTGCGGCGGGTCCTGGGGACTCCGCTGCCCACGAGTCCTTCGCGCCGACGGTGCGAGGGGCTTTTTTTCGCCGGCTCAGATCTGCGTGAGCGGCCAGCGCGGCTTCACGTCGAACGCGTAGTTCGCCTGCGCCAGGCCCGGATCGCCCTGCAGCCGCAGCGCGCCGGCCAGCGCGATCATGGCGCCGTTGTCGGTGCACAGCGCGAGTTCCGGGTAGTGCACGCGCAGGCCGCGGCGCGCGGCGGCGGCGTTCAGCTGCTCGCGCAGGCGCGTGTTGGCGCCGACGCCGCCGGCCACCACCAGGCGCGACAGCCGCGTCTCCTGCAGCGCCCGCAGCGATTTCTTCACCAGCACCTCGACGATCGCGGCCTGCGTGCTGGCCGCGATGTCCGCGCGCTGCTGCTCGCCCGGACCCGGCCCCAGCTTCTTCACCGCGATCATCACGGCCGTCTTCAGGCCTGAAAAGGAGAAGTCGAGGTCGCCGCTGTGAAGCAAGGGACGCGGCAGGTCCACCGCCTCGGGGTCGCCGTGCGCGGCCAGCGCGGCCAGCGCCGGGCCGCCGGGATAGCCCAGGCCCAGCAGCTTGGCCGACTTGTCGAAGGCCTCGCCCGCGGCGTCGTCGATGGTCTCGCCTAGCATCTCGGAGCGCCCCACCCCGTCCACCCGCATCAGCTGGGTGTGGCCGCCCGACACCAGCAGCGCCACGAACGGGAACTCCGGCGGATCCGCCGACAGGAACGGCGACATGAGATGCCCCTCCAGGTGGTGCACGCCCAGCGTGGGCTTGCCCAGCGAGGCCGCCAGCGCGCAGGCGACGCCCGCCCCCACCAGCAGCGCGCCGGCCAGGCCGGGACCACGGGTGAAGGCGACGACGTCGATGTCCTCCTTGGCCAGCGCCGCGTCGGCCAGCGCCGATTCGAGCAGCGGCAGCACCCGCCGCACGTGGTCGCGCGAGGCCAGTTCGGGCACCACGCCGCCATAGGCCTGGTGCATCCGGATCTGGCTATGCAAGGCCTGGGAGCGTAAAAGTGGTACGCCGCCGACGTTTGTTTCGACCAGCGCCACGCCGGTCTCGTCGCAGGAAGATTCGATGCCCAGAACGATCATGAGGCAGTGTAAGTGTGCATTAATCGACTCAGTTCGTTACAACCTCGATGCCCGTCCGCTTCCGAAAATCGAAATGAGCGGTTTTAATCGGGCACGTGGTGATATTCGGCCTCACCCGCTGGCGGACAATGCTCCGACCAAACAATACACACGGCCGTCGACAGTCGTTGGGAATCATGAAGCAATACAAACTCACTGCTTGGCCGGACCTCACGCCGCGATTCCATACCACCGCCATGCGCCGCGTGGTGAGCGAGTTGTCGCAGCGCTTCGTCAGTGTGCGCGACCTGGCCCGCAGCTGCGGCGCCAGCACCCGCGACATCGAGGAACTCATCGCGAAGCTGGAGAAGGACGGCATGCTCATGGCGCGCGCCATGCCGCAGTCGGTCAACCAGTCCAGCGCCTGGCACCAGTGGTGGCCCGTCGCCGCCGTGCGCGGCATGGTCCGCGAGTGGCGCTGAAATCCCCCGACGGCAGCCTCCCCTGCCTTCAACGCGAAGCGGCCTCCGGGCCGCTTTTTGTTTGGCTGGTCCGAGTTTGACGCCAATGTGACAACTCGGCGCAAGGCTTCAATGATTCTCGCGGGCGTGGTTGATCGTGTATTTCGGGATCTCGATCACCAGGTCCGTCGCGGCCACGATCGCCTGGCAGGACAGGCGGGATTGCGGCGTCAGGCCCCAGGCGCGATCCAGCAGGTCGTCCTCGGTCTCGTCGGCCTCGCCCAGCGAGTTGAAGCCCTCGCGCACGATCACGTGGCAGGTGGTGCAGGCGCAGCTCATGTCGCAGGCGTGCTCGATGGCCACGCCGTTCTCCAGCAGCGCCTCGCACACGGAGGTGCCGGGCGCGACGGCGATCGTCTTGCCCTCGGGGCACAGCGCGGCATGGGGAAGGATCTTGATGGTGGTCATAGTTCGTTGACGTTGCGGCCGGCGAGCGCGTCGCGGATGCCGCGGTTCATGCGGGCGGCTGCGAAGCCCTCCGTGCCATCGGCGAGCGCCTCGACGGCGGCCTCGATCGCGCGCGGCTCGCCTGCGTCCCGCGCCGTGGCGCGCACGCGCGCGACGAGCGCGTCGACCGCGGCACGTTCATCGGCCGCCAGCAGGTCGCCGTCGGCGGCAAGCGCCGACTCGGTGGCCAGGATCATGCGCTCGGCGTCCACCTGGGCCTCGCGCAGGCTGCGCGCGGCCATGTCGGACTCGGCGGTCGCGAAGCCGTCCTTGAGCATACCGGCCACCTGTTCGTCGGTGAGGCCGTAGCTGGGCTTGACGACGATCGCGGCCTCCACGCCGGAGCCGAGCTCCTTGGCACTGACGCTCAGCAGGCCGTCGGCGTCCACCTGGAACGTGACGCGGATGCGCGCGGCGCCGGCCACCATCGGTGGGATGCCGCGCAGCTCGAAGCGCGCCAGCGAGCGGCACTCGGACACGAGCTCGCGCTCGCCCTGCACCACGTGCACGGCCATCGCGGTCTGGCCGTCCTTGAAGGTGGTGAAGTCCTGCGCCTTGGCGGTGGGGATCGTGGAATTGCGCTCGATCACGCGCTCCACCAGGCCGCCCATGGTCTCGAGGCCAAGCGACAGCGGCGTGACGTCCAGCAGCAGCAGGTCGCCGCTGGCGGCATTGCCGGCCAGCGCGTTGGCCTGGATCGCGGCGCCGAGTGCCACGACCTCGTCCGGATCCAGGTTGGTCAGCGGCGGCTTGCCGAACAGCGTGGCCATCGCCTGGCGCACGGCCGGCATGCGCGTGGAGCCGCCCACCATCACCACGCCCTGCACGTCTTCCGCGGACACCTTGGCGTCGCGCAGCACGCGCTTGATCAGGCGCAGCGTGGTGGCCGTGAGCTCGGAGGTGGCGACGTCGAACTCGGTGCGGTCGACGTCGAGGTCGTGCACGACACCGTCGATCTCGAAGCTCACGCTGACCTCGTCGACGCTGCTCAGCGCCTCCTTGGCGTGCCGAGCCGCCGTCTGCACGCGGCGGCGCTCGCGCGGCGTGAGCGCCTCGAGCGCCTTCAGGCCGGCCCGCTGCAGCAGCGCGCTGGCCAGGCGCTGGTCGTAGTCGTCACCGCCGAGCGCCGAATCGCCGCCCGTGGCCACCACCTCGAACACGCCGCGCGCCAGGCGCAGCAGCGAGACGTCGAAGGTGCCCCCGCCCAGGTCGTAGACGGCGTAGAGGCCTTCCACGCCCTGGTCGAGCCCGTAGGCGATCGCCGCGGCGGTGGGCTCGTTGATCAGGCGCAGCACGTTCAGGCCCGCCAGCTGCGCGGCATCCTTGGTGGCCTGGCGCTGCGCGTCGTCGAAGTACGCGGGCACGGTGATGACCGCGCCGTGGACGTCGTCGTCGAAGGTGTCCTCGGCGCGGAAGCGCAGCGTGGCCAGGATCTCGGCCGAGACCTCCACCGCCGTCTTCACGCCGTCGCGCGTGCGCACGCCCACCATGCCGGGCTGGTCGACGAACTGGTACGGCAGGCGCTGATGGCCCTCCACGTCGGCCAGCGCGCGGCCCATGAAGCGCTTGACGGAGACGACCGTGTTCTCGGCGTCCTCGCCCTGTGCCGCGAGCGCGTCGTGGCCGATCTGGCGGCCGCCGCCATCGAGGTAGCGGACGGCCGACGGCAGGATCACGCGGCCCTGGTCGTCGGGCAGGCACTCGGCCACGCCGTGGCGCACCGCGGCCACCAGCGAGTGCGTGGTGCCGAGGTCGATGCCCACGGCGATGCGACGCTGGTGCGGGTCGGGCGCCTGGCCGGGTTCGGAGATCTGGAGCAGTGCCATGTCTTCTTTTTTATGAGAGCGCATCGACGCGCCGGTCGATGTCGCTCATGAACTTGTCGACGAACATCAGGCCGCGCACGGTGCCGGCGACCGCGCGCCAGTCGACGCTCGCGGCGCCGTCGATCTGCGCCTGCAGCGACTTCAGCGTCGCGTCGCGCGAGGCCGTGACCTCGTCGGACAACGCGTCCACCGCATCCAGCGACGTCGCCTCGGACAGCGCGTCGCGCCATTCCATCTGCTGCATCAGGAACGCGCCGGGCATCGCGGTGTTGCTCTCGGCCTCGAGGTCGGCGCCGTGCAGCGAACACAGGTACGCGGCGCGGGCCAGCGGATCCTTCAGGCGGCGATACGCCTCGTTGATGCGGATGGCCCACTGCATCGCCACGCGCTGCGCGGCGGCCGTCTCGGTGGCGAAGCGGTCGGGATGCGCGGCGCCCTGCAGCTGCTTCCACTTCGCGTCGAGGCGCGCGAGGTCGATCGCGAACTGCTCGGGCAGGCCGAACAACGCGAAATCGGTGTCCTGCAGGCTCAGGCCGGCGTCCATCGCTTCTCCATGAAGACGGACGCCTCGGCGTTGTCGGGATAGTCGCCATACACGGGCCGCGGCACGTAGCCGCAACGCGTGTAGAGCTTCAGCGCCTCGAGCTGCGGCGGGCCGCTCTCGAGCAGCGCGCGATCGATGCCGCGTTGCCGCAGTTCGCGCTCGAGCGCGTCCAGCACCTGCGCGCCGATGCGCTGCCCGCGCCGCGCGGGCGACACGAACATGCGCTTGATCTCGCCGTAGGGCTGGCCGTCCGTCGCGGGTTCGGCGGCCATCAGGCGCACGGCGCCGCAGCCCACCAGGGTGTCGCCGTCCCATGCGCCG
>JABCYW010000087.1 GCA_013289985.1 Betaproteobacteria bacterium
TGCTCCGTGTGCTCGGTGGTTGCCAGGCTGTAGAGGCCTCTTGCGACGCGCTCCAGCTTGCCTGCCCGGTGGAGCTTGAGCAGCAGTTGTGGAGACCACCCCTGCGCGCGGACGTCCGCCGCACGCAGCAGGCCTTGCCGCTGCGCGAACTGGAGGATCTGGTCGGACTGACTTGATTGCACGGACGGAGTTTATTAGTCGCACTACTAATTGGCAAGTAATGCGAGAACAAACTCAAGAGACGGCCCATCGCTTCCCGCCCGATCCATGGCCCCGCACGTGATCGGAAACCTCGGAGCCCTGCAGCGATTCGCTCACACCGGTGGCAGCCCGATGCAATTCGAACGGGCTCGGCTCGCTGCCCGGGAAAAGCGAGCCGCGCAACGCCACCGGCCGTGGGATGCGGCTCCCAGGGGCAAGGTCACTCGACGTTCTGCACCTGCTCGCGCATCTGCTCGATCAGCACCTTCATCTCCACCGACACGCCGGTGAGTTCCAGCGCGGCGGACTTCGAGCCCAGCGTGTTGGCCTCGCGGTGCAGTTCCTGGATCAGGAAGTCGAGCCGCTTGCCCAGTTCGCCGCCGGCCTTGAGCAGGCGGGTGATCTCCTCGAGGTGGGCGCGCAGGCGCGACAGTTCCTCGGCGACGTCGATGCGCAGCGCGAAGGTGGCGGCCTCGTTCATCGCGCGTTCGCGCAGCGCCTCGGTGGGGACGCTGCCGGCCGAACTGGTGGCGTCGATGCCACCGGTCGCCTTCAGCGCCTCGGCCCAGCGTTCCAGGAAGCGTTGCTGCTGGCGTTCGACCACGGCGGGCACCAGGGGTTCGGCCTGGGCGGCGAGCTCGCGCAGGCGCACGATGCGCTCCATCAGGATCGCCACCAGCTTGTCGCCCTCGCGGGCGCGGGCCTCCTTGAGCGCGGCGACGGCGCGCCTGCCGGCCTCCATCAGGGCTTCATCGACCCGGCCGCCCGTCGCCACAGGCGCCGAGCGGCACCAATGCAGGACTTCGTTCACGCTCAGCGGCGCGGCCTTGGACATCCATGACGTCACGGTGCCTTCCAGGCGTGACAATCGGTTGAGCTGGTCGGCCGTGGGCTGGGGCCAGTCGTCGCCGCTGCTCTTGGCCGCGCTGACGCGGACGTCGATCTTGCCGCGCCGGCATCCGGCGGTGATCAGGTCGCGCAACGCCGCCTCGTGCTGGCGGAGCTCGTCGGGCATGCGGAACGAGATGTCGAGAAACCGGCTGTTCACCGATCGCAGTTCGACGGTGACCGCCGCGGAATCCGTGGCGGCGGCGCCCTCGGAGGAGGCGGCGGATGCTGCGGTCGCCGAGGCGTTGCCGAAGCCGGTCATGCTGTAGACTGCCATATCGCGAGTGCCAGGTTGCAAAAAGAGATTATGTCAAAGCCAAAACCCGCCCCGCTTCCTTCGGGGACTGTGGTTGGCGGCTACCAGATCGTCAAGAAGATCGCCGCCGGCGGTTTCGGCATCGTGTACCTGGCCGAAGATGAAACACGTCATCTGGTCGCGCTGAAGGAATATCTTCCCGCCTCGCTGGCCGATCGATCGCCAGGTGAATTGATTCCGCGCGTGAAGCCGGAAAAGCAGCCACTGTACCGCCTGGGGCTGAAAAGTTTCTTCGAAGAGGGCCGTTCACTTGCACAGATTTCGCATGCGAGCGTCGTCTCGGTGCTGAATTTCTTCCGCGAGAACGAAACCGTCTACATGGTGATGAACTATCTGCAGGGTGACACCATGCAGGATTTCATCGTCACCGCGCGCGACCTGAAGCGCGAAAAGGTATTGCGCGAATCCACCATTCGCTCGTTGTTCGACGAGATCCTGCGCGGGCTCCGGATCGTCCACCAGCACAAGATGCTGCACCTGGACATCAAGCCCGCGAATATCTTCATCACGAACGACAACCGCGCCGTGCTGCTCGACTTCGGCGCCGCCCGCGAAGTGCTCAGCAAGGAAGGCCAGTTCATCCGGCCGATGTACACGCCGGGCTTCGCCGCGCCGGAGATGTACCGCCGCGACGGCTCGCTGGGCCCGTGGACCGACATCTACGCCATCGGCGCCTGCCTGTACGCCTGCATGCAGGGCTACCCGCCCAACGACGCGCCGCAGCGCATCGACAAGGATCGCCTGCCGCTGTCGCTCTCGCGCCTGCGCAACGTCTACTCGGACAACCTCATCGAGGTCATCGAGTGGTGCATGGCGCTCGATCCGCTGTCGCGCCCGCAGAGCGTGTTCGCCCTGCAGAAGGAACTCTCGCGCGAGATCGAACGCCGCTACACCACGCTCAGCTTCTCGGAACGGCTCAAGCTGCAGATCGAGAACCTGAAGTCCGGAACCCACCCCTGATCCGGGTCTGGAGCAGAACAGATGAAGTTTGGAACCTACCAGGTCAGCCGCAAGGGGGGCCGCGAGAAGAACGAAGACCGCATGGGCTATTGCTACACGCGGGATTCGGGCCTGTTCGCGCTGGCCGACGGCATGGGCGGCCATCCGGAGGGCGAGGTCGCCTCGCAGCTCGCGCTGCAGACCATCGCCGCGTATTTCCAGAAGGAAGCCAAGACCGACCTGAAGGATCCGCAGCGCTTCCTGCAGGACGCCATCCTCGCCGGCCACCACCAGCTGCTGCGCTACGCCACCGACCGCGGCCTCACCGACACCCCGCGCACCACCATCGTGGCCTGCGTGATCCAGGGCGGCAACATCTACTGGGCCCACTGCGGCGACTCGCGCCTGTACCTCGTGCGTGGCGACCGCCTCATCGCCCGCACGCGCGACCACTCCTACTCCGAGCTGCGCGAGGCGCTGTCGCACGTGGTGCCGCTCGACGAGAAGGTCAACCGCAACGTGCTGTTCACCTGCCTGGGCAGCCCCGGCAAGCCGGTGATCGACAGCGCCGGCCCGATGGTGCTGCGCACCGGCGACCGCGTGCTGCTGTGCTCCGACGGCCTGTGGAGCAGCGTGGAGGATCCGGACATCGTCAAGATGCTGTCCGGCTTCCCCATCCACGACTCGGTGCCCGAGATCGTGGAGCAGGCGCTGCGCAACGCCGGCGAGAAGAGCGACAACGTCACGGCGCTGGCCGTCGAATGGGAAGCGTCCGAGGACGACGACGCCAACGGCAACGTCTCCACCCGCACGCTGGGCGAGGACGTGTTCGCGTCCACCATCCAGGCCAGCATGAGCGGCGACTCGTTCCTGCCCGACATCGACGACGACGAGATCGAGCGTTCCATCCGCGAGATCAACGAGGCCATTCAACGCTCGGGACCGCGCAAGACCTAAGGTCGAAGGGGTCTGGCTCCCGCCAGAGGACATCGCCCAGCGGCTGACGACCGTACCGGCGGGTGCCTGACCCCGATCCCCCGCCGAGACCTCCACGCACGATCGGGGTCAGGCACCTTTCCCATCCGCAATCCATATCGTTCCTTCGATCCGCGCCATCTCGCGGATGCGAAAGGAGCCAGACCCCTTCCAGGAACCTCCATGACCTTCGCCCGCACCCAGGACCGCGCCGTCAACCAGCTGCGCCCAGTCAAGCTGACGCGCAACTTCACCGTCCACGCCGAAGGCTCGGTGCTGGTGGAGTTCGGCGCCACGCGCGTGCTGTGCACGGCCTCGGTGGAGGATCGCGTGCCGCCGTTCCTCAAGGGCAAGGGCGAAGGCTGGGTCACGGCCGAATACGGCATGCTGCCGCGCGCCACGCACACGCGCTCCGACCGCGAGGCCGCGCGCGGCAAGCAGAGCGGCCGCACGCAGGAGATCCAGCGCCTGATCGGCCGCTCGCTGCGCGCCGTGTTCGACCTCAAGCTGCTGGGCGAGCGCACGATCACGCTCGACTGCGACGTGCTGCAGGCCGACGGCGGCACCCGCACCGCGGCCATCACCGGGGCCTGCGTGGCGGCGCACGATGCCATCGCCAAGTTGCTGGCCGCCGGCAAGATCGAGCGCACGCCGCTCACGGGCTTCGTGGCCGCCGTCTCGGTGGGCATCGTCGAGGGCACGCCGCTGCTCGATCTCGAATACGTCGAGGACTCGGCCTGCGACACCGACATGAACGTCGTGATGACCGGCGCCGGCCACTTCATCGAGGTGCAGGGCACGGCCGAGGGCGCCGCGTTCTCGCGCGTGGAGATGAACCAGCTGCTCGATCTCGCCGACGCGGGCATCCGCCAGCTGATCGTCGCCCAGAAGGCGGCATTGGGGCTCTGACATGAAGCTCGTCCTCGCCTCCAACAACGCCAAGAAGCTCGCCGAACTGCAGGCGCTGTTCGACGGCCTGGGCATCGAGCTCGTGCGCCAGGGCGAGCTGGGCGTGACCGAGGCCGAGGAGCCGCACGTCACCTTCATCGAGAACGCGCTGGCCAAGGCGCGCCACGCGTCGGCGGCCACCGGCCTGCCGGCCATCGCCGACGACTCGGGGCTGTGCGTGGATGCGCTGGGCGGGATGCCTGGCGTGATCTCGGCGAACTATGCGACGGTGGTCGCGCGCACGGGCGAGGCGCTCGCGCGCGAGACCGTTCGCGAGACCCAGGACGAGGCCAACAACGCGCTGCTGCTCGAGAAGCTGCGCGACGCCGACGACCGCCGCGCCAACTTCGCCTGCACGCTGGTGGCCATCCGTTCGGCCGGCGACCCGTCGCCGCTGGTGGCCGTGGGCCGCTGGAACGGCGAGATCCTGCGCGCGCGCGAAGGGCAGGGCGGCTTCGGCTACGACCCGTTGATGTTCATTCCGGCGTTCGGCGCGACGGTGGCGTCGCTCGCCAAGGACGTGAAGAACGCGCACAGCCATCGGGCGATCGCGGCGGCGCAGATGCGCGCGTTGATGCAGCAGGCCTGGCACCTCTGAGCCCATGAGCATCGTCCGCATCCACCCGGTCAACGCCGCCGGCGGCGAGTCCGGTGAAGGCGCTGCGAACGGAGAGACGCTCGCCGGCGCGCCGCTGCGCGACCCGCAGTGGTACCACCGCCCCGGCACGCTGAGCCTGCCCGCGCCGCCGCCGCTGTCGGTGTACGTGCACCTGCCCTGGTGCCTGAAGAAGTGTCCGTACTGCGACTTCAACTCGCACGAGGTCGGCACGGCCGGCGCGACCCCGAAGGAGCTGCCGGAACAGCGCTACCTCGACGCGGTCCGTGCCGACCTCGAGCGCTCGCTGCCCATCGTCTGGGGCCGCACCATCCAGACGATCTTCATCGGCGGCGGCACGCCCTCGCTGTTCTCGCCGGACGGCATCGCGCGGCTGCTGTCCGACCTGCGCATGCTGCTGCCCCTGGCCGCCGACTGCGAGATCACGATGGAGGCCAACCCCGGCACCTTCGAGAAGGAGCGCTTCCGCGCCTTCGCGCAGGCCGGCGTGAACCGGCTGTCGATCGGCGTGCAGACCTTCGACGACGAACGGCTCCGCGCGCTCGGGCGCGTGCACGACGGCGCGCAGGCGCGCGCGGCCGCGGAGGAGGCGGCGCGCAGCTTCGAGACCTTCAACCTCGACCTGATGTACGCGCTCCCCGGCCAGACGCTGGCCGACCTGGACGCCGACCTCGACCTCGCCTTCGCGCTGGGCGCGCCGCACCTGTCGCTGTACCACCTCACGCTGGAGCCCAACACGGTCTTCGCGAAGCACCCGCCCGGGAACCTGCCGGACGACGACGCCGCCTACGACATGCTCGATCGCGTCACCGAGCGCACCGCGGGCGGCGGCTTCGAGCGCTACGAGGTGTCGGCCTACGCGAGGTCCGGCCATCGTTGCCGTCACAACGTGAACTACTGGCAATTCGGGGATTACCTCGGACTCGGCGCCGGCGCGCACGGCAAGCTGTCGTTCGCGCATCGCGTGACGCGCCATGTGCGCTGGCGCGAGCCGGGCATGTACATGGATCGCTCGCTCGGCGGGCAGGGCGTGTCCAGGGAGGACGACGTGGCCCGCGCGGAGCTGCCGTTCGAGTTCATGCTCAACGCGCTGCGCCTGCGCGAGGGCTTCGCGCTGGCGCTGTTCACCGAGCGCTGCGGGCTGCCCTCGTCGGCCATCGCCAGGCCGCTCGAAGAGGCCGAGCGACGCGGCCTCGTCGCGCGCACCGGGCCGCCCGGCGCCGAGTGGATCCGGCCCACCGAGCGCGGCTTCGACTTCCTGAACGACCTCCAGGAACTGTTCCTCTGAATCGGCGTGCTGCCCGAAACCAGGCAGGCACACTGCTTGCTGTGGGCTCCCATGGTCGAGCGGGCGCCCCGCGCGCGCCCGTCGCCGGCATCGCGGGGAATCCTTCCCGCGGGACAGGCCGGCTGCTCCTATGATTCCGCTCGCCCGTCACCGACCGCACGGAATCCCCACATGCCCGCAAACGCCGCCCTCGACACCGCGCAGTTCAACCGCATCGCGCGCCGCAACGTCTCGCTGCCGCTGATCGTCGGGCTCGTCAGCGCCGCGTCGTTCCTTGGCTTCTTCCTGTATTTCCTGTCGGTATCGAGCTGGGTCGACCATACGCACCAGGTGATCGGCAAGATGAACGAGCTGACCACGCTCGAGGGGGACATGGAGGCCGCCGTGCGCGGCTACCTGCTGACCGGCGACGACGTGTTCCTCGGGCCGTACCGGGTCGCGAAGCCGGAGTTCAGCGCGCAGATCGACGACCTGGTGAAGTCGACCTCCGACAACCCCGCCCAGACCGACCGCCTGCGCAAGGTGCAGGTGCTGCAGCAGGCGTGGCAGGACTACGCCGAGAAGGTGGTGGCGCTCAAGCGCGACCCTCATGCAGACATCCAGCAGGCGATCAAGAGCCTGGACGGCCGGCAGATCGCCGTCGGCGTGCGCAGCGAGATCGTCGCGGCGCGATCCATGGAGAACGCCCTGCTGAAGGACAGGCTCGACTCGCTCCAGGCGGTCACCTGGTTCGGCATCGGCTCGTACTTGCTGTTTATCATCATCGTCAACTGCTACATCGCCTGGGCGGGCCGGCGCGACATCAACCAGCTGTCGAACGACTTCGGCAGCGCGCTGAAGGCGCAGACCGACGCGACCGACGTGCTGTCGGAGCAGGCCTGGGTGCGCGACGGCCAGGCCCAGCTCGCCGAGACGCTGATCGGCCAGCAGACGCTCGCCGCCGTGGGCCGCGGCGTGCTGGCCTTCGCGGCCCGCTACCTCGATCCGGTGCTGGCCGCGATGTACGTGCGCGACGGCGCCGGCGCCCTGCAGCGCGTGTGCACGCATGGCTTCGAGGACGCCGACGACGGCGCGCGGGTCGCGGCGGCGCGCGACGGCCTGGTGGGGCAGGCGCTGCGCGACGGGCGCATCAACCACGTCGCCAACCTCAAGGGCGGCTACTTCAAGGTCGGCTCCGGCATCGGCGAGACCGCGCCGGCGGAACTCGTGATCGCGCCCACCAGCAACGACGGCGTCACCAACGGCGTGATCGAGCTGGGCTTCATGCGGCCCGTCACGTCGCGCGACCGGGAACTGCTCGAGTCGATCGCCTCCGCCATCGGCGCCTCGCTGGACTCGGCGCTGTATCGCAAGCGCCTGCAGGACTCCATCGAGGAGACCCAGCAGCTCAACGAGGAACTGCAGGTGCAGCAGGAGGAACTGCGCACCGCCAACGAGGAACTGGGCGAGCAGTCGCGCGTGCTCACCGAATCGCAGCAGCACCTGGAGCGGCAGCAGGCCGAACTGGAAGCCACGAACGCGCAGCTGGCCGAGCAGGCGGGGGTGCTCGATCGCAAGAACGAGGCGCTCAACGAGGCCCAGGCCGCGCTGCAGGAGCGCGCCGACGAGCTGCAGCGCGCGAGCCGCTACAAGTCGGAGTTCCTGGCCAACATGTCGCACGAGCTGCGCACGCCCCTCAACAGCTCGCTGATCCTGGCCAAGCTGCTCTGCGAGAACAAGGAGGGCAACCTCAGCGCGGAGCAGCTGACGTTCGCGCAGACGATCTACGGCGCCGGCAACGACCTGCTGAACCTGATCAACGACATCCTCGACCTGTCCAAGGTGGAGGCGGGCCGCCTCGACCTGCAGCCGCAGTTCGTGTCGGTGCCACGCCTGACGGAATCGCTGCAGCGCGTGTTCACGCCGCTGGCCAACGAGAAGAAGCTGGCGTTCGAGGTGCATGTGGCGCCGGACGCGCCGGCCTCGATGGTCACCGACAACCTGCGCCTGGAGCAGATCCTGAAGAACCTGCTGTCCAACGGGATCAAGTTCACCGACGCGGGCGGCGTGGTGCTGAGCGTGAGTTCGCGGCCGGGCGACCGCGTCGCGTTCGCGGTCGAGGACTCGGGCATCGGCATCCCCGAAGGCCAGCAGGACGTCATCTTCGAGGCCTTCCGCCAGGCCGACGGCACCATCAACCGCCGCTACGGCGGCACGGGGCTGGGCCTGTCGATCTCGCGCGAGCTCGCGCGCCTGCTGGGCGGCACGATCACGGTGGAGAGCGTCGCGGGCAAGGGCAGCACGTTCACGCTGACGCTGCCGGCCAAGTGGACGGACGTGCCCGAGCCTGTGGCCGACGCCTCCGCGCTCGCGGTCGCGGTCGCGACACCCGCGCCGACGCCGCGCGCGGCCGCCGCCTTCGCCGACGACCGCGATGCGCCGGCACCGGAGAAGGGCCGCGTGCTGCTGGTGGTGGAGGACGACGAGACCTTCGCCGGCGTGCTCTACGACCTGGCCCATGAGATGCGCTACCGCTGCCTGGTGGCCGCCAGCGCCGGCGAGGCGCTGGAGCTCGCCACCACCCGCCTTCCCGACGCGATCCTGCTGGACATCCGCCTGCCCGACGACTCGGGCCTCAGCGTGCTGCAGTTCCTGAAGGACGACCCGCGCACGCGCCACATCCCCGTGCACATCGTCGCCGGCGAGGATTTCTCCGAGATCGCGCTGCACATGGGCGCGATCGGCTTCGCGGTCAAGCCCACCACGCGCGACGAGCTGAGGGAGATCTTCCAGCGCCTGGAGGACAAGGGCGCCAGGAAGGTCAAGCGCGTGCTGGTCGTGGAGGACGACGCCCGCCAGCGCGACAGCGTGGTGCACCTGATCAAGGAAGACGACATCGACATCGCCGCCGTGGCCACCGGCGCGGAGGCGCTGGAGCTCCTCAAGGCCACGGTCTACGACTGCATGATCATCGACCTGAAGCTGCCCGACATGGACGGCAGCGAGCTGCTCGAGCGCATGACCGCCGAGGACATCTGCTCGTTCCCGCCGGTGATCGTCTACACCGGCCGCAACCTCACGCCCGAGGAGGAGGCACGGCTGAACAAGTACTCGCGCTCCATCATCATCAAGGGCGCGCGCTCGCCCGAGCGCCTGCTCGACGAGGTGACGCTGTTCCTGCACACGGTGGAGTCCCGGCTCTCGGCCGAACGCCAGACCATGCTGCGAAGCGCGCGCAACCGCGAGAAGGTGTTCGAGGGGCGCAAGGTGCTGCTGGTGGACGACGACGTGCGCAACATCTTCGCGCTCGCCAGCGCGCTGGAGCAGAAGGGGCTGCAGGTGGAGGTCGGCCGCAACGGCTTCGAGGCGCTCTCCAGGCTGGCCGAGGTGCCCGACATCGACCTCGTGCTGATGGACCTGATGATGCCCGGCATGGACGGCCTGGAGGCCACGCGCCGCATCCGCGCGAACCCGAGGTTCGCGCAGCTGCCGGTGATCGCGGTCACCGCCAAGGCGATGAAGGACGACCAGGAGCAGTGCCGCCGCGCCGGCGCCAGCGACTACCTCGCCAAGCCGATCGACCTCGGCCGCCTGTTCTCGCTGATGCGCGTGTGGATGCCCAGCATCGAGCGTCTCTGAAGCGCCCGGCCCGTGCCCCACGCCGCCGACATCGAGATGCGCCTGCTGCTGGAGGCCGTGTACGCGAAGTACAGCCACGACTTCCGCGACTACTCCGGCGCGTCGCTGAAGCGCCGCGTGCAGCACGCGTTGCGGCAATTCGACTGCGACACGATCTCGCAGCTGCAGTCCAGGGTGCTGCACGACGCCGTGGTGTTCCAGCAGTTGCTGGAGATCCTCACGATCCCGTTCACCGAGATGTTCCGCGACCCCGGCTACTGGCTCGCGCTGCGCCAGCAGGTGGCGCCGCTGCTGCGCACCTACCCGTCGCTGAAGGTGTGGGTGGCCGGCTGCGCCAGCGGCGAGGAGGTGTTCTCGCTGGCGATCCTGCTGCGGGAGGAAGGGCTGCTGGAGCGCGCGCTGATCTACGCCACCGACATCAACCCGGCGGCGCTGGACAAGGCGCGCCAGGGCATCTTCCCCATCGCCGCGGTGCGCCGGCACACGGCCAACTACCAGGCCGCCGGCGGCAAGCGCGCGTTCTCCGACTACTACAGCGCCGCCTACGACTCGGCGCGGTTCGACCCCGAACTGATCCGCAACGTCACGTTCGCCGACCACAGCCTGGCCACCGACACGGTGTTCTCCGAGACGCACTTCGTCTCGTGCCGCAACGTGCTGATCTACTTCAACAAGGCGCTGCAGAACCGCGCCTTCGGCCTGTTCCACGAGTCGCTGTGCCACCGGGGCTTCCTGGGGCTGGGCAGCAAGGAAAGCCTGGACTTCTCCAGCTTCGCCGACAAGTTCGAGCCGGTGTCCAGCCTTGATCGCCTGTTCCGCAAGACGTGAGCGCCGCAGCAATGACCCGCTCGTCCGCCGAAGCCGTCGCCGCCGCGGCGTCCCGCCGCATCCGGGCAGTGGCGATCGGCGCGTCCGCGGGCGGGCTCGAGGCCATCCTGGCGATCGCCAAGGACCTGCCGGCGAGCTACCCGATGCCGCTCGTGGCCGTGCTGCACCTGCCGGACAACCACGAGAGCCGGCTCGCGGAGCTGTTCGGCCACCGGCTCGCGCTGCGGGTGCGCGAGGCGCGCGACAAGGAATCGCTGGAGCCCGGCACGCTGTACTTCGCGCCGCCGGGCTACCACCTGTCCATCGAGGCCGACTTCTCGTTCTCGCTCAGTTGCGAGGAACGCGTGAGCTTCGCGCGCCCGTCCATCGACGTGCTGTTCGACTCCGCGGCCGATGCCTGCGGGGAGTCCCTGGCGGGGATCCTCCTTACCGGGGCAAACCACGACGGCGCCGCGGGCCTCGCGGGCATGCGGGTTGCCGGTGCATTGACCATCGTCCAGGACCCGGCCACCGCCGAAGTGCCGACGATGCCCGAGGCCGCCCTCCGCCGAATGACCCCCGACCTGATCCTCCCGCTCGCCGGGATCAACGCCTTGCTGTGCAGGCTTGGACAACCGCAATGACGACAGACCCCGGCATCAAGCTCCTGATCGTCGACGATCTGCCCGAGAACCTCCTGGCGCTCGAGGCCTCGATCCGCGACGACGGCTACAGCATCCACCAGGCCTCCTCCGGCGAACAGGCGCTGGCGCTGCTGCTCGAACACGATTTCGCGCTGGCCATCCTCGACGTGCAGATGCCCGGCATGAACGGCTTCGAGCTGGCCGAGCTCATTCGCGGCATGGCGCGCACCAGGCACCTGCCCATCGTGTTCGTCAGCGCGGCGGGCAAGGAGCTCGACTACGCGTTCAAGGGCTACGAGAACGGCGCGGTCGACTTCCTCCACAAGCCGCTCGACGCCTACGTGGTCAAGAGCAAGGTGCAGGTGTTCGCCGACCTGTACCGCCAGCGCACCGAGCAGCGCCGGCAACTGGCGGCGCTGGAGGAATCGCGCCGGTACCAGCAGGCGCTCGTCTCCGAGCTGCAGACGGCGCAGGTCGAGCTGAAGCGCGCGCTGCAGATGCGCGACGAGTTCATGTCGATGGTGGCGCACGAGCTGCGCACGCCGCTGAGCGTGCTGGCCATGGAGGTGCGCGTGCGCCAGCACCAGGTGGCCGCCGGGAGCGCCACCTTCTTCGCGCCCGAGAACCTGTCGAAGATGTTCGAGCGCGACCAGCGCCAGGTGCGCAGCCTCACGCGGCTGATCGACGACATGCTGGACGTGTCGCAGATCCAGCACGGCAAGCTGTCGATCCGGCGCGCCCGCTGCGACCTCGGCGCGATGCTGAGGCGCGTGGTGTCCGAGGTGCAGGGACAGCGCGGCGACGTGCCCATCTCGCTGAAGGTGGACAACGTCGACCTGCTGGGCGAGTGGGACGAGTTCCGCCTCGAGCAGGTGGTGGTGAACCTGCTCACCAACGCGCTGCGCTACGGCGCCGGCAAGCCCATCCGTGTGGAGCTCGCGCAGTTGCCCGGCGCGGCGGCCATCCGTGTCAGCGACCAGGGCGTGGGCATCGCGCCCGAGGATCGCACCCGCGTGTTCGATCAGTTCGTGCGCGTGGGCGAGCGCCTGCGCACGTCCGGCCTCGGCCTGGGCCTGTACATCACCAAGCAGCTGGTGGAGGCGCACGGCGGCACGATCAGCGTGGAGAGCTCGCTGGGCGAAGGCTCGACGTTCAGCGTGGCGCTGCCGACGGTGGCCGCCGAGGCGTTGCCGGCGTTCGGCTCGGCCAAGGCAGCCTGAAATCATCCTGCGACTTCGCGCAGGATGACGACGCGGCAGGGTCAGGCCACCAGCACCGGCTCCAGCGTCGACGCGTTCGCCGCGTCCAGCGCGAGTTCGGGCGGCCCCGCCGATTCCGGCTGCCCGGCGTGGCGCGCGTCGGCCAGCGTCGACACGGCGAGCTGCAGCGCTTCCAGCATCGCGTAGCGGCGGCGGTACATGGCGCGGCGCTTGGTGGGCACCTCTTCCAGCGGACGCAGCGCCGTGTCCAGCGGCAGCGACCAGTTGCCGCTCGCGTCGCGGACGGCCTCGTGCTCCTGCCAGAACGCGCGGTAGTCGAAGCGCAGGCGCGAGTCGCGCAGGTTCCAGCGGCCCTTGACGTGGTTCTCCGGATCGACGCCCTCCAGGCGCGTCGCGCCCCAATGGGCGGCCAGCACGCGCAGCGTGTGCACCAGCAGGTGCGCCGGGCGCATGCCGTGCGCGGCGTGCGTGACGTCGCGAATGCGGTCGAGGCCCTCGTCCTTCAGCGACGGGCCCTGCACGTTGCCCATCAGCAGCGTGTGCTCGTCGGTGAAGCCGAAGCCGATGCTGTACAGGCGCACGCCGTCGGCGCCGAGGAGGCCGACCTGCCACAGGCCTTCGTGGAAGCTCACGTCGTTGAGCGACAACACCACGCGGGTCTGGTCGGTGAGCTCCACGAGCGTCAGGCCTTGCGTCAGCAGGCTGGTGACGTTGGCGTCGTCGCCCACGGACTGGCTCACCACGCGCAGGCTGGCGAGCGTGGTGCCCAGGCGCGCCTGCGCGCTCATGCGGCGGTCCATCAGGTGGTTCATCACCGGATAGAACGCGCGCGGCTGGGCGCGGAACAGGGCGGTGGCCATCGCCTGGCCGTCGAACTCGCGCAGCAGGCGGCCGCGCACGTTCCAGGTCAGGGCCAGGCGCCACAGGTACTTGATCCGGCGTTCCAGGTTCAGCTCGAACGCGCCGTCGAACATGGCTCGGGCGTCGGGCCAGGCCAGCGTGCCCGCGGCGGAACTGGCGCCGGAAGTGTCGAGAGAAGTGAGAAGCATGGAATCCATCGGTGCCGAGCGGAAGCCCGCTCTCTGAGCGTGCGAGTGTGGAAAGTTCACCTGTCGGATCCCTATCCCCCCACGTCCCAGTCGGAAATGTTTCCGAATTGTATCCGCGACATGTCGGATTGACGCATCAAAGGCAGGGATCCAACCCGCGGCAGCGGCCCGTCGCCGTGCGGGTGACAATGTCTCGCCATGCGACTCCTGCTGATCGAAGACGACATCCACATCGCGCGCGAACTGCTGCTGCGCTGGCGTGACAGCGACCGCCTTGCGCAGCACGCGGCGGACCTGGCCCAGGCCGACGCCGCGCTGGCGGAGGCCACCTTCGACATCGTCTTGCTCGATCTGGGCCTGCCCGACGGCGACGGCATGGACTGGCTCGCCGCCTGGCGCGCGCGCGATCCGCACGGCGCCGTGCTGGTGATGACAGCGCGCGACCGCGTGGCCGACCGCGTCAAGGGCCTGCGCCTGGGGGCCGACGACTATCTCGTCAAGCCGTTCGCGCCCGAGGAGCTCGATGCCCGCATCGACGTGCTGGTGCGCCGAGCCAACATCTCGCGCACGCCGGCGATCCGTTTCGGGCGCCTCGACCTCCTGCAGGAGACCTGCGAGGTGCTGCTGGACGGCAAGCGGCTGGACATGTCGCCGCGCGAGTACGAACTGCTGTTCATCCTGATGCGCGCCGCCCCGCGCCTCGTCGCCAAGCGCGCGCTGGTGGACGCCTTGTCCGAACGCAACCTGGAGCTCAACGACGCCGCGGTGGAGCTCTACGTGTCGCGCCTGCGCAAGAAGCTCGAAGGCACCGGCACCGGCATCCGCACGCTGCGCGGCGTGGGCTACCAGCTGGCCATCTCCGCTCCGGCGCCGGGGGGCGCGCCGGAAGGTTCCCAGTGACGCGGCAGGCCGAGCGCGCGCGGCCGATCCTGTATCGGCAGCTCACGCTGCGGCTGATGATCCCGCTGGTGCTGATCGTGACCGTCGTCGGGGCGATCGGCATGTACAGCGCCGGCTCCGAGTCGGCCACCGTGTTCGATCGTTGGCTGCTGGACGCGGCGGTGTCGTTGGCCGACCAGGTGCGCAGCGGCAACGGCGGCAGGGCCAACGCCATCGAGCTGCCCGAGGCGGCGCGCACCATGCTGGCGTACGACGAGATCGACCACACCTGGTTCAGCGTCACCGACGGGGGGCGCATGCTGATCGGCAGCAGCGGCATCCCCAGCAGCGGCACCAACACCCAGGCCTACGCCGACGGACGCGCGTTCGACGCCGTCTACCAGGGCGCCCCGGTGCGCGTGGCCGCCGTCGGCGCGCCGTGCGCCGGCTGCGAGCGCGTGGTGGTGCTGGTGGCCGAGACCACGCTCAAGCGCCAGCGTTCCAACCGTGTCGTGCAGTGGCTGCTGATGCCGCTGGGACTGATGCTCGTCGTCACCTGCTCGGCCATCTACATCGCCGTGCGCAGCACCGTGCGGCCCCTGGAGGCGATGGCCGACCGCTGGAACCGCCAGGCCCACGCCTCGCTGCGGCCGATCCCCGAGGACGACCTGCCGCACGAGCTCTCGCCGTTCGCCACCGCGCTGAACGACCTGCTGTCGCGCATCCGTGACATCCTCGTGCGCGAGCGCATGTTCGCGGCCGCCGCCGCGCACCAGCTGCGCACGCCGCTCACCGCGCTGCGCCTGGGAATGACCCGCGCGCGCAACAGCCCCGACCTGGAAACCGCCCGCGCGGTGCTCGACGAGCTGATGCAGGTGACCGAGCACACCGGCCGGCTGGTGCAGCAACTGATGCTGCTGGGCCGGCTGGATCCCGAGGGCCGCGGCGACGTCGACCGCGCGCCGGTCGACCTGCGCGACATCGGGCGCGACGTGTGCGGCCTGTTCGCCGAGGTGGCGCTGGAGCAGCACGTCGACCTCGAGCTGCAGGTGCCGGCCGTGCCCGTGATGGTGGTCGCGCAGTCCGACCTGCTGGTGGAGGCCGTGGCCAACCTGATCGACAACGCGCTCAAGGCCGCCGGCCGCAAGGGCCAGGTGCTGGTGGCCGTCATCGAATCGCCGCCGGGCCTGCGCATCGGCGACAGCGGGCCGGGCATCAAGCCGTCCGAGCGGCGGGTGATCTTCGAACGCTACGCGCGGGGCTCGCGTCCGCGCTGGGAAGGCACCGGCCTGGGCCTGGCCATCGTGCACGACGTCGCGACGCTGCATGGCGCCACGGTGAACGTCGTCGACGGCGAACTGGGCGGGGCCTGCTTCACGTTCGAGTTCGGGCCGCAGGCCTGAGTCGCCTCAGCCGGGCCTGCGTCCGCGCACGGCGTTGGCGCGTGCCTCGATCGTGATGCTGCCGTCCGCCGCCGCCACGAGCCGCTCACGCAGCCGTTCCTTGAGCACGTCGGCGCCGCCGGCCCCGAGTTCGGACAGCCGCGGCGCGATGCGCGGGCCCTTGCGCGCCGCCGCCCAGAACGCCTCGAAGTCGGCATGGGTGCGTTCGACGGCGATCTCGTGCGTCTCGACATCGACGAGGCCCGCGTCCGTCCACGACTGCCGCAACGCGTCCATGCGCGCGGCGGCCACGCTGGGCGGCCACAGCGGCTGCTGCCCCAGCTTCGCCATCTCGTCCTGCAGCGCGAAGTAGGGGAAGCCGCCGCCCAGGATGTCCCAGGCGTAGGCGCAGACGCCGCCGCCGGGCCGGACCACGCGCACCATCTCCGCGATCCCCCTGGCCGGCTCCGGCACGAAGAAGATCACCAGCGCCATCACCGCGGCGTCGAATTGGCCGTCGGCGTACGGCAGCGCCATGGCGTCGCCCACGCGGAACGTGGCGGGCGCCCGCGCGAGACGCCTGCGGGCGAAGGCCAGCTGCTCCTCGGACGGATCGACGCCCTGGACCTCCGTTGGCGCGCAGCGCTGCAACAGCAGTTCGGTGAACGCGCCGTTGCCGCAGCCCACGTCGACCCAGCGCAGGCCGGAGGCGGGCGAGAGCCACTCCAGGAACGCCTGGCCCGCGAGCAGGCTCCACTTGCCCATGAATTCCTCGTAGGCCGCCCCGTCGTCGAACGTGATCGTCTCCGCTGCCATGGTCGTGCGCTCCGTCGGTCGTGGTGGACGGAGTATGCCCGCGTGTCGAGCGGGCGGCGGGAATCAGTTCGCCAGGGCCAGGGTCTGGGTGCTCTCGGTGCGCTCGCCGGCCATCTCCCATTCGGGCATGCCGCCGCGGAACCAGTAGACGTGCTTGTAGCCGGCGGCGAGGGCGGTGCGGCTGGCCTTGTACGACTTCCAGCATTCGGGGCCGTTGCACTGGAACACGATGTTCCTGTCGGGACTCAGGCGCGCCAGCCCCGGGAAGCTGTCGGCGTGGGGATCGAAGGCGACGTCCTTCAGGCTCTTCTCGCCATAGGGCAGCCACAGCGCGCCGGGAATGTGCTTGTCCTTGTATTCGGACTCGATGCGCGTGTCGACGAGCACCGCGCCGTGGGCCACCAGCGCCTTCATCGCCTCGAGGTTGACCACCGTGGCGCCGGGCAGGGCCTTGGGCGTGAAGGTGCCCAGCTCCGCGACGCGCGTGTAGGGCGCCAGGTCGGGGTGCGCGTTGATGGGCTTCAGGCCGCAGGACGGGGCGTCGGTCTCGAACCAGCGGGCCAGGTGCGCGCGCGTGTCGGCGGGCAGCTTCGTGCGCAGGGCCACCGACAGGCCGCCGGGCACCGTGCTGGAGACGGCCAGCACCTTGCCCACGCCGGCGTGTTCCTTGTCGAAGCCTTCCCATTCGGCGCGCCGCACCAGGGTGGCTTCCGAGGTGTTGAGCAGCAGCGCGTACAGGCCCGCCTGCGGGTAGTGCGCGAACTCCACGTTCTTCATGTCCTTGAAGCTCAGGCCGTTGGCGTTGAGCAGGCCGCGCGCGAGATAGGTATAGATCGAATCCTGCTGCGGGAGGTAGATGTGCGTGCCGCGCAGGTTGCCCACCGACGCGACGTCGCTGCGGCCCACCAGCACGTACTGTTCGTCGGCGTCGGTGACGCCCACCAGCGAGTAGCCGTGCGCGAGCGCCGACGCGGCCACCTGGGGCGGCGAGATGAACACGTCGTAGCCGCCCGAGCGCGTGGCGCGCATCGCGTCGGTCATGTCGTTGGAGACGGTGACGCTGACGTGTTCGCCGAGCGCCCTGGTCAGCCTGGCCTCGAGCGCGTCGCGCGACACCATCAGGCCGTCCTTGCGATTGCTGGGCTCGATGACCACGAGGGCCGACACGTCGGCGAGCGCCTGCGCGCTAAGCAGGCAGGACAGCAGGAGTGCGGTGAAATGTTTCACGTCTTTCGTCCTCATGACAGCGATAACGATCGATGGATGGTGGATGGCCGGTTCGATGCGACGCGGAAAACTCTCTCGGTGCCAGGGGCCCCGGGGCTTCCTTCCCTCATGCGGACGCACGGATCATCGTAGACGTCGTGAATACCCTGTGCTGTATCCAAGCGCAACAGGCTCTGGGCAGTCACGAGCCGGGGCTACACTTCGCCGACACGTTGTCTTCGTTCGCGCCGCGACCCGATCAAGCGCCGGGATGTAAGACTCTGTTTCCGTCGCTGCCCAGTCCAAGGAACCCGCATGACGAACGCTCCCAGGAACCGCCTGCGCCGCAGGCTTCTCGTCGCCGGCGGCGCCGGCATCGCCACGGCGGGGTGGGGGCGGATCGCCCGCGCCGCCACGACGGCGGCCAGCAGCCTCGACCTGCCGATCGTCAACGGCCATCGCAACCTGGTCGCCTATCCCGAGAAGCGCCCGCTGATCGTGCTCACCTCGCGGCCGCCGCAGCTCGAGACGCCGTTCGAGGTCTTCAACGACGGCCTGATCACGCCCAACGACGCGTTCTTCGTGCGCTATCACAACGCCGGCATCCCCACCTCGATCGACGGCGACAAGCACGTGATCAACGTCGGTGGCAACGCCTGCGGCAAGCCGTTGGCCCTGACGCTGGCCGACCTGCGCACGCAGTTCAAGCCGGTCGAACTGGTGGCCGTCAACCAGTGCTCCGGCAACGGGCGCGCGCTGTTCAACCCGCGCGTGACGGGCGGCCAGCTCACCAACGGCGCGATGGGCAACGCGCGCTGGGTGGGCGTTCCGCTGAAGGACATCCTGGCCCGCGCCGAGGTGAAGAACACCGCCCGGCAGGTGACCTTCGACGGCCTCGACCTGGCGCTGATGGGCGGCGGCGACTTCGTCAAGGCGCTCGACATCGCGCAGGCCGCCAACGGCGAGGTGATGGTGGCGTACCAGATGAACGGCGCCGACCTGCCCCTGCTCAACGGCTATCCGGTGCGCCTCGTCGTACCCGGGTACTACGGCACCTACTGGGTCAAGCACCTGTCCGAGATCCAGGTCATCGACTCGGTGTTCGACGGCTTCTGGATGAAGCCCGCCTACCGTGTCCCGGACAACGCCTGCGCCTGCGTCGAGCCCGGCACGGCGCCGGCTGCCACGCGGCCGATCGGGCGCCTCAACGTGCGCTCGTTCATCACCTCGGTGAGCGACGGCGCGCGCGTGCATGCCGGCGCGCCGCTCGCGGTGCGCGGCATCGCCTTCGACGGCGGCCAGGGCATCCGCGAGGTGGCGTACAGCACCGACGGCGGCCAGAGCTGGCGCGAGGCGGCGCTCGGCGAGGAGCTGGGCCGCTTCTCGTTCCGTGAATTCACGTTCGGCTTCACGCCGCAGGCCGGCGCGCACGACCTGCGCGTGCGCGCGTTCAACCGATCGGGCGAGAGCCAGCCGATGGAGCCGTTGTGGCAGCCCGCGGGCTACATGCGCAACGTGGTCGAGTCGGTCAAGGTCGTGGCCAGCTGAGGAGCGCACATGAAATCTTCCATGATCGCCACCCTCGTCGCCTGCGCCGTGCTGGTCCTGCCGGCCGCCGCGAAGGACATCACGCTGCTGCCCGACGGCGTGCAGCTCACGCCCAGCCCGCTGCCCGGATTCGCGAAGGCGCAGGCCAGCTGCACCATGTGCCATTCGGCCGAGTACATGCGCTACCAGCCGCCGAACGCGGCGCGGCCATACTGGGACGCGATGGTGCATCGCATGAAGGCCGTCTTCAAGGCACCCATCGCCGACGAGGACATGCCCGAGATCGTCGACTACCTCGCGAAGACCTACGGCAACGAGCAGCCGAAGTGAGCTGGCGGGGCGCCGTGGATCCCGCGGCCGCGCGCCGGCCTACAGGTCGAAGTTCGTCGGCAGCATCACCACGTCGCGGATCGTCATGCCGCGCGGCCGCGTGAGCATGAACAGGATCACTTCCGCCACCTCGCCCGGGTCGAGCAGGCTGCCCGACGCGCGCGCCTGCGCGAGCTTGTCGGCCGGCCAGTCGGCGATCAGCGCGGTCACCACCGGCCCGGGCGAGATCGCGCCCACGCGCAGGCCGTGCCTGAACACCTGCCGCCGCGTGGTCTGCACGAAGCAGTCCATCGCCCACTTGGACGACGCGTAGACCGGCTCCCAGGGCGTGGGGAAGTGCGCGGCCAGCGAGCTGGTGACGAGGATGTCGCCTGAACCGCGCGCGATCATGTGCGGCAGCACGTCGCGCACGTTCTTCATCACGACGTTGACGTTGAGGTTGAGCATGCGGTCGATGGCGTCGGCCTGCGCGTCGACGAGGTCGCCGCCGAGGTAGAGGCCCGCGTTGGCATGCAGGATGTCGATGCGGCCCGCGAGATCCAGCGCGGCCGGCACCATGGCCGCGCAGGCCTTGGCGTCGAGCAGGTCGACCACCAGCGGGATCATCGCGTCGCCGTGCGGCGCGCACGCCGCCGTCAACGCGGCCGCGTCGCGGTCGACCATCACCACGCGCACGCCTGCGGCCACCAGCGCCCGCGCGCTGGCCAGGCCGATGCCGGACGCGGCGCCGGTGACGACGGCCACCTGGCCTTGCAACGAGGAAGCCATCAGCCGTGCTCCTTGATGAACAGGTCGCGATCGGGTGCGAAGTTGGCGTGCAGCGGCAGCAGCGCGCCGCCCAGTGCGCCGGCGTCGGCGCCGATGGTGCCGGCGAGCAGCCGCGGCGCGCTCACGCCTTCCCAGTTCGAGCGTCGCATCGCGGCTTGCGTGGCGGCGATCAGCTCGTCGAGCAGGCCGCGGTGGACGGCGCCGTCGACGATGACGCCGTCGAGGTCGAGCAGGCAGGTGGCGCCGTTGATCGCGTGGGCGATGGCCGCGGCGGCGCGCGCGAGCCAGGCGCGCGTCACGTCGCGCCACGGCGCCTGCAGGGCCTCGGGGCCGTCGAAGCCCGGATCGGCCAGCCCCGCGTCGCCCCAGGCCTGCTCCAGCGTGTGCAGCGAGGCCACGCTGAGCAGTTGCGGCGGCGCGCCGTGGCCGTCGGGCAGGCCCAGCGGCATCGAGCCGATGGCGCCGGCGTTGCCGGTGAGGCCGTTGCGCAGGTGGCTGTCGATCACCAGGCCGCCGCCGATGAAGGTGTCGACGAAGATGTAGAGGAAGCTGTGCATGCCGCGGCCGCGGCCCTGCACGAGTTCGGCCACGCACGCGGCGGCGGTGTCCTTCATCGAGTGCACGCGCCAGTCGCACAGGCCGGCGACGGCCTCGCGCAGGTCCAGCTCGTTCCAGCGCTGCGCCGCGGCGGGCGTCACGCCCAGCAGCGACTGCCAGCTGCTGAGCGCGAGCGGCGCGGCCAGGCCCACGCCCTGCAGCCGGTCGCGGCGCAGCGGGCCCAGCTTGCGGCGGATCGCGGTGAAGCGCAGGCGCAGCTCGGCCAGCACGTCCTCGGGATCGGGGAAGCGGTAGTCCAGCGACCAGCGCGCGCAAGGCTTGCCGGAGAAGTCGATCAGCAGCGTGTCGAGCCGGCGCCGGCCCACCTTGATGCCGATGGAGAACGCGCCGTCGGGATCGAGCGACAGCGGCACCGAGGGCTGGCCCACCTTGCCGCGCATCGGCGCGCCCTTGCGCAGGTAGCCGTCGTCGATGAGGCTCTTGGTGATCATCGACACCGTCTGCGCGGTGAGCCCCGTGAGCCGCGCGATCTCGGCGCCCGGCAGCGCGCCGTGCAGCCGGATCGCCTGCAGCACCACGCGTTCGTTGTACTGGCGCAGGCCGCCCTGGCTCGATCCGCGCGGGCGCAGGTGGGCGCTTTCGGCGCGGGCGGGCGAGTCGGTCGTCACGGGGGCGGCGAAGGTCAGTGGGCGAGGGCGCCGGGCGGCAGGTCCTCGGGGCGGAGCGCGCCGGTCATCACCGCCACTGTATCGCTCATGCCGATCTTCTTCGGGTCGAGCACGCACCCGCGCTTGCCCAGGCGCGCCACGTGGATGCGGTCGGCCACCTCGAACACATGCGGCATGTTGTGCGAGATCAGCACCACGGCCAGGCCGCGGTCGCGCACGCGCCGGATCAGCTCCAGCACCATGCCGCCTTCCTTCACGCCCAGCGCCGCCGTCGGCTCGTCCATGATCACCACGTGCTTGGCGAACGCGGCCGCGCGTGCCACGGCCACGCACTGGCGCTGGCCGCCGGACAGCGTCTCGAGCGCCTGCGACATCGAGCGGATGCCCACCTTCAGCTCGGCCAGCCGCGCGATGCTCTCCTCGATCATGCGGCGCTTGTCCAACTGGCGCAGCACGCTGCCGCGCCAGCCGGGCCGGCGCATCTCGCGGCCCAGGAACAGGTTCTCGGCGATGGTCATCGCGGGCGCGACGGCGAGGTCCTGGTAGACGGTCTCGATGCCGGCGCGGCGGGCCTCGATGGGGCTCCTGAACTTCGTGACGACGCCGTCGAGCCGGATCTCGCCGGAGTCGGGCGTGGTCGCGCCCGACAAGGCCTTGATCAGCGAGGACTTGCCGGCGCCGTTGTCGCCGATCACCGCGAGGATCTCGCCGGCGCGCAGCTCGAAGTCGGAGCCGTCGAGGGCGACGACCTGGCCGTAGCGCTTGACGAGCGCGGTGGCCTGCATCACGACGCGGGGTTGTGCGGTGGCGTTCATGTCAGCGGGCTCCGCGTCGAGAGAGTTGATCGGCCGTGACCGCGAGGATGACCAGCACCCCGGTGACCAGCACCTGGTAGATGGACGACACGCCCATCAGCGTGAGGCCGTTGCGGAACACGCCAACCACCAGCGCGCCCACCAGCGAGCCCACGACCACGCCGCGCCCGCCGAACAGGCTGGTGCCGCCCAGCACGACGGCGGTGATCGCGTCGAGGTTGTCGGTCTGGCCCGCGTTCGGGTCGCCCACGCCGGTGCGCGCGACGCTCAGCAGCGAGGCCACGCCGTACAACGCGCCGGCCACCACGTAGACCACCAGCAGCACCCGTTGCGTGGGGATGCCCACCAGGCGCGTGGCCTCGGGGTTGTTGCCCACCGCGTAGACGTGGCGTCCGGCCGCCGTCTCGCGCAGCACGTACCACGCGACGGCGTACAGGGCGAGCATCGCCACCGTGCCCCACGCGAACTGCGTGCCGCCGACCGAGAAGGTGTCGCCGAGCACCGTCATCAGCGGCGGCAGGTCGGTGACGGTCTGCGCGCCGGAGTACAGCTGCGTGGCCGCGAACGCGATGTTCATCGTGCCCAGGGTGACGATGAAGGACGGCAGGCGGATGCGGGTCACGAGCAGGCCGTTGACCAGCCCGAACAGCGCGGTGACGCCGATGCCGCACGCGATCGCCAGGACCGGCGGCATGCCCAGGGTGGTGGCGAAGCGCGCCATCACGATGCCGCCGAGCGCCATCAGCATGCCGCAGGACAGGTCGATGCCGCCGGTGAGGATCACTAGCGTCTGGCCGATGGCGATCACGCCGACGACGGCCACCTGCTGCAGGATCAGCGAGAAGTTGCCGCCCGACAGGAAGTGGTCGCTCTGCGTGGCGAAGAACGCGCAGGCGAGCACCAGCGCGATCACCGGGCCCAGCACGGCCACGCTGAGGCCGGCCGGCCAGCGCGGCCCGGGGGCGCCGGGCACGCTGCCCGCGGCGTCGGTCGTGGTGGCGCTCATGTCACTTGCCCCAGCAGAGCGATTCGCCGACCTTGGAGTCCTTGCTCTCGACGCCCGGCATGGCCTTGTCGGCGATCAGCGTGACGCCCGTGTCGGTGTAGCCGCTGACCTTGGTGCCCTTGGTGGCGTAGTCGACGCCGGCGGAGACGCCCAGGGAGGCCATCTTCAGCGGGTACTGCTGCGAGGTCGCCTGGATGATGCCGGCCTTGACGTTGCGGACGCCCGCGCAGCCGCCGTCCACCGACACGATGATCACGCCCTTTTCCTTGCCCGCGCGCTTGAGCGCGTTGAAGGCGCCCGCGGCGGCCGGCTCGTTGATCGTGTAGACGATGTTGACGTCGGGGTTCTTCTGCAGGCAGTTCTCCATGGCGGTCTGGCCCTTGGCCTGGTCGCCGTAGCTGTCGGCCTGGCAGATGATCTCGGGCGCCTTGCCCAGCTCGTTGACCTTGGCGTCGGGCGCGGCCAGGCCGAAGCCCTTCATGAAGCCGTTGTGGCGCTGCGCGCCCACCGGGTGGCCGGGGAACAGGTCCAGCGTGACGATGTGCGCCGGCTTGCCGCCGAGCGCCGCCTTCGCGTACTCGCCGATCAGGATGCCGGCCTTGTAGTTGTCGGTGGCGAACAGGGCGTCGGTGGCGTCCTGCGGGTCGGTGGGGCTGTCCAGCGCGATGATCATCACGCCCTTGGCGCGCGCCTTCTGGATGGCCGGCACGATGGCCTTGGAGTCGTTGGCCGTGATCATGATCGTCTTCGCGCCGGCGGTGATCATGTTCTCGATGGCCGTCACCTGGGCGGCGTTGTCGCCATCCTGCTTGCCGGCGGCGGTCAGCAGCTTGGCGCCGCGATCCTTGGCCATCTGCGTGGCGCCTTCCTTCATCTTCACGAAGAAGGGGTTGGTGTCGGTCTTGGTGATCAGGCCGATCACGGGCTGGTCGGCGCTCATGGC
>JABCYW010000088.1 GCA_013289985.1 Betaproteobacteria bacterium
GGGGGAGCTTGTTTTGTTCGTGTCCCCCGTCGGCCTGCGGCCTCCTCCTCCTTAACCTCACAAAACAAGCTCCCCCGCCTCGCCGTGCCACGCATGGCGGGCCGGCAGACAACATTCGCGGAGGAAGAGTCCGCGAATTTGTTTGAGGGTGTTTGGCATCGTCGGGCCATCGAGGCCGCGACGATACCCGCGGCCGGCGTTTCCACGCGCCATCGGACTTGACGCGAACCTCGCGTCGCGATGCCGGCGCTTCTTCTCGTGACCACCGAGGGGGACGTCCCTTCGCCAACGGTGTCATCCTGTGCTAAGTCGCGGATCCACGCCGGCCAATGAGCTGTCTCAGGGGGATTCCACGACTGCGCACGGAATGACGATGCGGCGCCGATCGTCCATCACGACAAGGAGCGCCGGCAGCTCGATTCGCGATTCGCGTCAGGCCCGGCGACCCGCATCGACGTTGGCCGCGGGCATCGTCGCGGCCTCGATGGCCCGACGATGCCAAACACCCTCAAACAAATTCGCGAACTCCTCCCCCGCGAATGTTGTCTGCCGGCCCGCCGTGCCCGGCACGGCGAGGCGGGGGAGTCTGTTTTGTGAGGTTAAGGAGGAGGAGGCCGCAGGCCGACGGGGGACACGAACAAAACAGACTCCCCCGGTGAGTCGGGCCTGACCCAGCGCTCACCGCAAACCGCAAACCAAGACACCCCGCAGATCGGCGATGAACCTTATTTTCATTGCCGCGACTCAGCGCTGGAACTTGCCGTCCGACCCGATGATGGACAGGTCGGTGTAGTCCAGCCCGCTGTGGCTCGCGGGGCTGAACGAGACCTCGAGCCCGCCGATGTCGTAGCGGTGCAGCGATTCCAGCGCCTCGCGCAGCTTCTCGCGCGTGGGCTGCTTGCCGGCGCGGCGCAGCCCTTCCACCAGCACCTTGGCCCCGGCGAAGCCCTCCAGCATCGCGGGCGTGACGCGGTCGTCGCCGGTGGCCGCCTTCGCGTACTCGCGCGCCTGCTTGACCATCGGATTGGCCAGCGACCGCTCGTACGGGAACACCTGCGTGACGATGGTGCCGGCCGCGTTGTCGCCCATGGCCTTGATGAAGCCGTCCGACGCGTTGTTGGACAGCGTGACGATCTGCGCGCGCGAGCCGGTGGCCCGGATCGCCTTGACGCCGTTGACCACGGCGCTGCCCGAGCCGAGGAACAGGATCGCCTGCGGGTTCTTGGCCGTGACCTCCGCCTGGATCTTCGTGAAGTCGGGCTTCTCGCGGTCGTAGGCCTCGGTGAACACCGGCGCGCCGTTGACCTGCGTGAACGCCTCGAGCGCGCCCTTGATCGCGTCGGTGCCGAACGAGTCGTTCACCTGCACGATGGCCACGCGGCCCAGGCCCACCAGGCTCAGGTGGCGGATCGCGCGGTTGGCCTCGTGCTGGTAGCTGGCGCGCACGTTGAACACCCACGGGTTGACGGGCTTGTGCAGCACCATCGCCCCGGTGGACGGCGCCACCAGCGGCACGCCGAACTCCGACAGCAGCGGCAGGATGGCCTGGTTGTGCGGCGTGCCGCGCGTGAGCAGCAGCGCCAGCACCTTCTTCTTCGTGATGAGCTCGCGCGCGTTGGCCGCGGCATCGGCCGGCTCGAACTTGTCGTCCATCGCGACGAGCGTCACGGGCTCGCCGTTGACGCCGCCGTTGGCGTTCACGTGGTCGATGTAGAGCTTGGCGCCGGCGGCCGTCTCCTTGACGCCGGAGGCCACCGGGCCGCTGAAGCCGGCGGTCTGGCCGATCAGGATGTCGGCGTGGGCCAGGCCGGCGGCGGCCCAGGCGAGCACGGTCAGGCCCTTCAGCCAGTTGCGGATCACTTCGTCTTCTCCCCGTCCCGGCGAGGAGGGCCGGGCGTGCGGAGAGTATGCGAAGGTGCATCTTGTTGCACGTCCCGAATCGAGGAACTATTTCCTCTCGTTCCATGACGCACGCAATGTGCGGATCGCCGCACGGCCGCGTACCCCATGGGGTAGCGGCGGAAAGAACGTCAGGCGACGGCGACCGAGCTCAGCGAGATGCCGGCCAGCATCTGCTGGAAGCGGCTGGGGCGAACCAGCGTGCGCGAGGCCGGGCGGCCACGACCGGCACCGGCGTTGGCGCGCACCTTCAGCGAGGCGGCGCCGCGGATGGCGCTCACCGTGACGACCTCGCGGGTGTCGATGAGCAGCGATTCGCCGGCGGCCAGCACCACGTCGTTGCGGTCGCCGGCGATGGTGACCCACACGAAGCCCTGGGTCACTTCCAGGCGGGAATCGAAGGCGTCGTCCAGGCGGGCGACTTCGTCGTCGGCAAGGTTGAGTTGGGCGCGTTGGGCGGTCAGCAGCATGATGGTCTCCGGTCTAAGGACAGCTCCCTATTCCGCAACCGCATTCGTCCCCGTTGTTCAGGGGGCGGTTGGTCACCGTTTCGGGTTAGGAGAATCATCGGGCTTTCCCTGATAAGAATCCAACGTTGAATTGGCATGACATCCATTCCATTTGCGCATGCAAATCCAGACACCGTGGACCCGTCTTTACGGATTTTTTACGCCCGCCCGGCGACACTGCGGGACTCGAGACCACCCACCTGCCCATGGATACTGCCCATCGCCGGAAAGCCCTTCTGCCCCTCACCCTTGGCGCGATCGGCGTCGTCTACGGCGACATCGGCACCAGCCCGCTGTACACGATGTCCACCGTGTTCGGGCCCGAGGGCGGCGTGCCGCTGAATGAGGCGCACCTGATCGGCGCCGCCTCGACGATCTTCTGGGCGCTGATGATGGTGGTCACGCTCAAGTACGTGCTGCTGATCCTGCGCGCCGACAACCGCGGCGAAGGCGGCATCATGGCGTTGACGGCGCTGGCATCGCAGGCCGCCGGCGGCAGCGCCCGCCGTCCGGCCATCCTGCTGTTGCTGGGCCTGTTCGGCGCCGCGCTGTTCTACGGCGACAGCGTGATCACGCCGGCCATGTCCGTGCTCAGCGCGGTCGAGGGCATGGAAGTGGTGGAGCCCGGGCTCAAGCGCTTCGTGCTGCCGATCTCCATCGGCGTGCTCATCGGCCTGTTCCTGATGCAGCGCAAGGGCACGGAAAAGGTCGGCCAGCTGTTCGGCCCGATCCTCGTGCTGTGGTTCGTGCTCCTGGCCGCCACGGGGGTCCACGAGATCGTCCAGACGCCGGCGATCCTGCAGGCGTTCAATCCCCTGCATGCGCTGCGCTTCCTGGTCGAACGCGGCCCCCTGGTGTTCGCGGCCGTCGGAGCGATCGTGCTGGCGCTGACCGGCGCCGAGGCCCTCTACGCCGACATGGGCCACTTCGGACGGCGGCCGATCCAGATCGCCTGGCTGGGCCTGGTGCTGCCGGCGCTGACGCTGAACTACCTCGGCCAGGCCGCGCTGCTGATGCGCGACCCCAAGGCCCTGGACAACCCGTTCTTCCACCTGTTTCCGCAAGGCTGGCTGATTCCCGTGATCATCCTGGCGACGATGGCCACCGTGATCGCGTCGCAGGCGGTGATCTCGGGCGCGTTCTCGATGACGCGCCAGGCGATCCAGCTGGGCTTCCTGCCCCGCATGCAGGTCGTGTTCACGTCGGCCGCGGAGGCCGGCCAGATCTACCTGCCCAAGGTCAACTGGACGCTGCTCGTCGCGGTGATCGCCGCCACCATCGGCTTCGGCAGCTCGGCGGCGATGGCCGCGGCCTACGGCATCGCGGTCACGGTGACCATGCTGATCACCACCGGCCTGACATTCTTCGTGGTTCGCCATGCCTGGAAGCTGTCGATGCCGGTGGCCTGGGGGGCGACCGCCCTCTTCTTCGGCCTGGACGCGCTGCTGGTCGCTTCGTGCTCCACCAAGTTCTTTCAAGGCGGCTGGTTCCCCATCGTCATGGGACTGGTGATCTTCACCGTCATGGCGACCTGGAAACGCGGCCGCCAGCTGCTCATCGAATCGATCCGCCAGGACGATCCCGAGCTGCTGCCCTTCATCCAGTCGCTCGCGCAGCATGTCGAACAGCGCGCGCCGCGCACGGCCGTGTTCATGGTGGCCAACCCCGACACCGTGCCGCAGGCGCTGATGCACAACCTCAAGCACAACTGCGTGCTGCACGAGCAGAACGTGATCCTGTCGGTGGTGTTCGACGAGCGGGCGTATGTCGAAGGCCCGGAGGCGGTGGTCGTCACGCCGCTGGCCGAAGGCTTCTGGCGCGTATGCATCAACTACGGGTTCATGAACCTGCCCGACATCCCGGCCTCCCTGAAGGCTTGCGAGGCGTGCGGCATCGACCTGGAGCCGATGCGCACCAGCTACTTCGTCAGCCGCGAGACCGTGGTGCCCACGCGCGGCAACGGCATGGCCCAGTGGCGCGAACGCCTGTTCTCGGCGATGTCGCGCAACGCCGGCAGCCTGGTGGAGTTCTTCAAGCTGCCCAACAACTCGGTGATCGAGCTGGGAACGCGGGTGCAGATCTAGTGTCGTGACTTCCGTCGCGGCGCGGACCTCAATCGCCGTATGGCCGTGTCGATACTCCGGGGATGGATCCAAAGAAGAACGCCACGATCCTCCGCGCCGGGCTCTGCGCGTTGCTCGCCGGCGGCGCCGCGACCGCGTCCGCCGATCCGGCCGCCTACGTCTTCACGCCCTACGCCGACATCGGCATGTGGCAACTGGCCTACGGCCTGGGCACCGAGCACGACCGCGACGGCGCACGCAAGACCCAGCAGACCCTGGGCCTCGGCGGCGCGCCGACCGAGCGCTGGTACACCTCGGTCTACGCGGCCTGGGCGGCCGACGACGGCGGCGCCTTCTCGCCCGACGAGTGGTCGTGGATCAACCACCTGAAGCTGACGACGCCGGGCTCCGGGCCGGTGGACGTGGGCCTGCTGTGCGAGCTCTCGCGCCCGCACCACCGCGGCGAAGGCCGGCTGGGCGTGAGCTGCGGCCCGACGCTGCAGATGGACACCGACGACCTGCAGCTCGACCTGAACCTCTCGATGGGCAAGCATCTCGGGGCCGAGCAGCCGGAGCGTTGGCAGCTGGGCTATCAATGGCAGGCAAAAGGCCTGGTCGCGCGCGGCGTGGAGGTCGGCCTGCAAGGCTTCGGCGCCATGGGCCCGTGGAACGACTGGTCGCCGGCGGACGCGCAGCAGCACACGATCGGCCCGGCGATCTTCCTGAAGACGAACGCGCTGGGCGGGCCGGTTCGTTTCGATGCCGCGTGGCTGTTCGGGGTGGGAAGCGGCTCGCCGAGGAACACGTTGCGCCTGAGGCTGCAGCACGAGTTCTGACGACGGCGGGCGGCAGCCGACGACACTAGTGCAGCAGCAACGCCCCGTCCGCATCGCCGGCCGCGCGGCGCATGCCCCAGCTGGCCGACCAGGCCGAGAACTCGGTGACCGGCATCGGCCGGCCCATGTGGTAGCCCTGCGCCTGGTCGCACTTGAGGTCGCGCAGCAGGTTCCACGCCTCCGCGGTCTCGACGCCTTCGGCCACGACCATGATGCCCAGGTTGTGCGCCAGGTCGATCGTCGAGCGCACGATCATCTCGTCGTCGCGGTCGCTCTGCATGTTGCGCACGAAGGACTGGTCGATCTTCAGCTCGTCCACCGGCAGCCGCTTCAGGTACGCGAGCGAGGAATAGCCCGTGCCGAAGTCATCGATGGACAGCTTGAAGCCCATCGCGCTCAGCGCGTCCAGCGTGGCGAGCGCGCGTTGCGGGTCGTCCATGATCGCGCTCTCGGTGATCTCCAGGCAGAACGCCTTGGCCGGCACCTCGTGGCGCGCCAGCAGCCCCGCGAACTTCTGCGGGAGGTCCAGGTCGAGCAGGTCGCGCGTGGACAGGTTCACCGACAGCCGCAGCTGCAGCCCCTCGTCGGCCAGCATCTGCCAGCAGCGCGCGGCCTCCTCGAACACCCACATCGTGAGCGTTCGGATGAAGCCCGTCTGCTCGGCGAACGGAATGAACTGCATCGGCGGCACGAGGCCGCGCGTGGGATGCTGCCAGCGCACCAGCGCCTCGGCGCCGACCACGCTGCGGTCGTCCAGCGCCAGCTTGGGCTGCAGGTACAGGCGCAGCTCGTTGCGGTCGACGGCCTGGCGCAGCTCCGAGATCAGCGTCAGCGTCTGCACGCTGGTGGCGTCGATGGCCGGGTCGTAGGTCACCGGGCCGTCGCCGCGGCGCTTGGCCGCGTACATCGCCATCTCGGCGCGCATCAGCAGCGTGTCGGCGTCGTCGCCGTGCAGCGGCCAGCACGCGATGCCGATGCCCGCGCCCATGTCCACCTTGTGCTCGCCCAGCACCAGCGGCTGCTCGAGCGACTGCTCGATGCGCAGCGCGAGCGCCCGGGCCTGGGCCGCGTCGGTGCGGCGCAGCAGGATCGCGAACTCGTCGCCGTTCAGGCGCGCCACCATGTCGCCGTCGCGCGCCAGTGCCCGGCCCAGGCGCTCGGCGATGCCCACCAGCACCTGGTCGCCGACGCCGTAGCCCAGCACGTCGTTCACGTGCTTGAAGCGGTTCAGGTCCAGCATGACCACGGCCACGCCGGCTTCGCCGCCGGCGGCCAGGCGGGCGTCGGCCGCGTCGCGCAACGCGTCGCCCACGGCCTCGCGAAAGCGCGCGCGGTTGGGCAGCGCGGTGAGTGTGTCCCAGTAGGCGAGGCGCAGGATCTGCGCCTGGTTCCCGGCGATGCTGACGCGCATGCGTTCGAACGACTGCGACAGCGCGCCCAGTTCGTCCTCGCGCGCGAGCCCGTGCATCGGCGTCGCGTAGTCGCCGGCGCCGAGGCGTTCGGCGGCGTCGGCCAGCCCGCGCAACGGGGTGGTCACGCGGCGCGCGGTGACCACGCTGCCGGCCGCGAACACGCCGATCGCCAATACGGTGATGACGATCAGCGCCAGCCGCAGGTCGGCCGGCAGGCGTGCGGCGTCGCCGAGCGACACCGACACCAGCGCGACCACGTTCGAGTCGCCATGGTCGCCGCCCAACGCCACCGGGTGCACCCCCAGCTCGTCGCCCTGCGACGGAACGGGGACCATGGTCGACATGGACGCCGCCGCGCCCCAGGCCTGCTCCGACAGGTCCGCGGCGCTCATCGCATCGAGCGAGCTCCTGTAGACGGCCCAGGGCGCGCGGGCCGAGGCGCGCGACAGCAACGTGAGATCCAGCCCCTCCAGGCGCTTCATGTCGTCGACCAGGGCCGCGTCGAGGGGAAAGGCCATCAGCGCCCAGCCCACCGGCCGGGGCGCGCTGATCTGCACCATGACGGCCTGGTAAGGCTGGCCGCCCATGAGCGCGATCCCGCTCCGGATGCCGGGAGAGCTGTCGACCGCGTCCAGGCGCGACACGACCGCCGCCACCTCGTCGGCGCCGCCGTGCGTGGACGTGTAGCGGACCTTGAAGTCGAGATCGAGCCAGGCGACCTTGGCCGCGTGCACCCGCGTCCTGAAATTCTCCAGCGCAGAATCTATCGTCGGCTGGTCCGCGGTGCCGGTGGCGAAGACCCCGAAGATCCCGGACTCGCGCGCCAGGCTCTTGCCATAGGCCACCGCGGTGTCCACGTTGTCGTGGAGCAGGCGCTGCAGCAGCAGGCCGCCCTCGCGCACGCGCTCGGGCTGCTTGTCGCGCTGGTGATGCGACAGGCTGGCGCGCAACGCCGCGAAGCTGGCGAGCTGCACGGCCAGCAGCAGCACGAGGAACACGAGCGCGATGCGTGCGGCCAGTGTTCCGCGCCAGCGGCGATCCAGGCTCGTCACTTCGCGATTCCGGCCGGTCCGAGCTTGACGCTCTGCTCGACGTCGGCCGCGCCCACCGTGACCGGCAGCAGCTGCGGCGGCGCGGCGTCGTTCAGCGAGGAATGCCACACGTGCATCTGGTAGTTGCCAGGCGGCACGTCCGCCACCTTCGCGCGGCCGGCGGCGCTGCGCGCCCACAGCGGCGTGTCGGTGACGACCACCCACGCCAGCATGCTGTCGTGGATGTTGCAGCCGAGCACGGCGACGCCGGGCTTGTCGAACACGATGGGCGTATGGGGCACGCCGGCGTAGAGCTTGATCTGGAAGGTCTTGGCCGGCGAGTACGAATAGACGTGGTGCTTGACGGTGTCCTGGTTCGGGAACATCACCGGCGTGCCAACGGTGACCACGCTCACCTGCGGGCTGAACTGCAGGGCGTGCTGCGCGATCTGCGCGCCCGCCATCGGCTTGACCGGCAGCTTCGCACCCACGGGCTCCAGCATCACCACCGCGTCCGCCAGGGGGCTGCCGGCCGCATCGGTGACGGTCACGTCGACGTTGGCGGCGCACACGGCAGCGCTGGCGCACAGCAGTGCGGCAGGAAAAGCGGTACGGGCGTGCATGGGACGGCGGATTCCACGGTTGCGCACGCCGGCCGCGCGCGCGGAAGCGCCAGGCGGGAACGTGCTGCCAAGGTATCGGCATGAAGGCGCCTTGGCTGAAGCGCCGCGTGACGCCTGGATGCCTGGCCGCCAAATCCGTCACGGCGAGCCGGGCGGCGCACGCGCCAGGACGGCCCGAGCGTCGGCCGGTCAGGCCAGCTCGAGCGCGGAGATCTGGCGCCGGCCGGCGTTCTTGGACGCGTAGAGCGCCTGGTCGGCGCGGCGGAACACCAGGTCGAGATCCATGCGGGGATCGGCCTTGAAGGTGACGATGCCGGCCGAGAAGCCCACCCGCGTCAGCTCGCGCTCTCCGCTCCTGAACACACGTTCGCCCAGGCGTTGCTGCAGCTCCTCCACGCGCTCGTGGGCCGCGATGTCGTCGGTGTCGGCCATCACCACGCAGAACTCCTCGCCGCCGTAGCGGCAGCACAGGTCGTGCGCGCGGAAACCGTCGCGCACCAGGTCGGCGAAGCCTTCGAGCACCTGGTCGCCCATGTGGTGGCCGTGGAGGTCGTTGACCGCCTTGAAGTGATCCAGGTCGATCAGGATGACGACGATGCGGTTGCCAAGACGCGAGGCCATCGACACCAGCCCCGGCAAGGCCTCGCCGAGGTAGCGCCTGTTGTACAGCCCGGTGAGCGCGTCGCGGTTGGCGAGCTCGCGCAGCGATTCCTGCAGCCGTTCCACCTCGCGCAGGCGCTGCTCCAGCAACTGGTTCTTCTGCACGATGGCGGCCTCGGCCGACTCGGCGATGGCCCGCTCGCGGCGCGCGTGCTCGATCTCCATGCGCGCCAGGTGCGTTTGGTGATCGACGTGCAGGTCCACGTGGCGCACCTCGGCCGACTTCTTGGCGAGATCGTGGCGCATCGCCACGCCCTGGCACTGCAGCTCGTAGGCGCGCTGGAAGTTGCCCACGCGAGCCTGCAGCCGCGCGGTGAGTTCGAGGCAGCTCTGCACGCCCAGCTTGTGGGTATCGCGCGGGATCAGCCGGCAGCCGGCCTCGCCCACCTGGGCCGCGGTAGGCACGTCGCCCTGCTCGGACAGCAGCAGCGCGCGCACGTAGGCCACGTGCACCAGCACCGCGGGCTCGGTGGCCGGGTCGGCGCTGGCGGCGGCCTCGTCCAGGAAGGCCTGCGCGCCCGCCAGGTCGCCCAGCTTGACGCGCGCCTCGGCGGCCACCAGCAGCGCGCCGGCCAGGAACATCGTCGAGGCGAGCTCGGCGCGCGAGGCCAGCAGCGGCTGCAGCACGGCGTCGGCGCGCCGCGCCTCGTTGCGGGCCAACAGGCACTGCGCCCAGGCGCGCGCCGCGGCGAGCTTGCGCGGCGTCAGCGGCAGCGGCCCGTACAGGCGCACGGCCTCCTGCAGGTAGGTGGAGGCCAGGTCGACGTTGCCCACCAGCAGGTGGCTGTGGCCGATGTTCATCTGCACGTTGGCGATGAGTCCCGGCGGCGCCTGCGGGCTGGCGGTGAGCCGGCTCAGCGCGCGGTAGGTGCGCTCGGGCTCGTGCGCCCAGCCCAGCATGTAGCCGCGGAAGTGGCCGGCCATCAGCTCCATCCAGCTCAGCTCGATCGGGTCGAGATGCGCCTCGGCCTCGGCTCGGATCGCCTCCACGTCGCCCAGGCCGTCGTCGTGGTTGCTGCCCAGCGTGGCCAGGAACACCTCGAGCAGGTCGACCAGCAGCGATTCCACGCGCCAGCCGTGGCCGCGCGCCTCGGCCGAGGCCGCGAGCATCTGCGGCCCCAGCGCCTCGCGGTCGCCGAAGCGCGACTGGTAGTGCATTCGCACGATGCGCAGGCGCAGCAGCGACCGGGCCATGTCGTCCTGCCCGGAGGCGCGCGCGCGCGCGAACGCGTTGTCCCACAACCGCATGGCGCGATCGGGTTCATCGGGCAGCAATCGCAGCGCGGTGAGCGCCACGTGATCGATTTCGGCGGCGGACATCTTGGTCTTCTTCGAACTTCAGGCGCGCGCCCCCTCCGGGCGCGACGTCGGACTCCGACCGGGCGTCAGTGATCCTTGGCGCGGGTCAGGAACAGGATAGGCACGATCACCGGCGCCAGCGGTGCCCAGTAGATCAGCTGCACGCCGTCGGCGGCCACGCGGATCGGCGTGGCGGCGTCGTCCACCGCGACGTCGGCGGCGCTCGCCTCGGTGGTGATCTCCACCTCGTAGGCCTTGTTCAGCTTGTCCTGCGGGCCGCGCAGCTTGTACGTCCAGCCGGTGAAGCGCTGGCCCTTGAGGCGCCCGCTGGCCGTCCAGACGCCGTCGACCCCGCGCGCCAGGCCCACGGCCTGCGCGGCCTGCTGCTGCGCCGACGTGGCGTCGGGCGCCAGGGTGAGCAGCCAGTCGCCGGTGACGGTGCCGCGCCGGTCGAGGTGGAACGCCGCGAACGTGGCGGCGAGTTGCGGGTGCACCGGCGAGCGCAGCGCGCTCACCAGCACCTCGGGCGCGTCGAAGATGTAGTGGTGGTTGCTGCCGATGACGGCGATGCGCTTGCCGTCCTCGGACACCAGCACCGAGGAGATCGTCTCGGTGTACGTGCGCGGCCGGGTCGGCTGCGGCGGCTCGGAGGCGGCGCAGGCCGCCAGCGCCAGGGCGGCGCCCGCCATCAGGGAAAGGGCCGCGCGTCGTCGAACTGCATCCACCAGGATCACTCCTTGGCCGGCGACGTCGCCAGCTCAACCGGTGATTATCGGTGGGTGGCCCCCCGAAATCGCTAGAGGAAACGCCCGAGACTCGAACTAGGGCCTGTTCACACTAAATGCGTGCCCGCATTTAGTGTGAACAGGCCCTAGGGGACGAAGCGGTAGCCGACGCCCAGCTCGGTGACCAGGTGCCGCGGCTGCGACGGGTCGGACTCCAGCTTGGCGCGCAGGTGGCCCATGTAGATGCGCACGTAGTGGGTGTCCTCGGAATGGGACGGACCCCACACGGCCTTCAGCAGTTGCGGGTGAGTGAGCACTCGGTTCGGATGCGCGGCGAGATGGGTCAGCAGCCGGTATTCGATGGGCGTCAGGCGCAGGGCCGCGCCGGCGCGTTCCACCGTGCGGCGCACCAGGTCGATGCGCACGTCGCCGAACTCAAGCATGCTCTGCACGTCGGCGTTGGCGCGTGGATGGCGGCGCAGCTGCGCCCGCACGCGCGCCAGCAGCTCGCCGCTGCCGAAGGGCTTGACGAGGTAGTCGTCGGCGCCGGCGTCGAGCGCGGCGATCTTGTCGGATTCGGTGGTGCGCGCCGACAGCACGATGATGGGGATCTCCGACCACGTGCGCAGCCCGCGGATGAAGTCGATGCCGTCGCCGTCGGGCAGGCCCAGGTCCAGCACCACCAGGTCGGGCCGGCGGGTGCCCGCCTCGACCAGTCCGCGCTGCACGCCATCGGCCTCCGACACCTGCAGCGACTCCGCCTGCAGCGCCAGCCGGATGAAGCGGCGGATCTCGGCCTCGTCCTCCACCACCAGCACCTTGCCGGGAACGTCCGTTGAATTCATTCGATGGCTTCCATGCCGGCATTGTCGGCCGGCTCTTCGATACGCGGGGGCTCTCCGCGCGGCAGCGTGACGGAAAGGCGCGCACCGCCCCCCGAACAAGGTCTCCTGGCGGGCGCGGTCCGCACCAGGGAGGGCTTGATGTCGGGCCCGCCGTCCTCATCTGTGGACGGCGCCGTGGTCCAGGGCCTGCCGCGGCGACGGCCCGGGCGAGCCGGTTGCCGGGATATGTGTAAATATTTATGTAGCGCGCGATACGGAAATAGGTTTATGTGAGCGATCGCTATCTGTTTTCATTCGATAAACCCTCATCAATGTCGGCATTCTGTGCGTTTTCTGCCCGCAAGCACTCGGTTGGCGAGAGTGCTAATATCCGTGGAACCGAACGATCGAACCCCGATCAGACTGAGCACATGACCACCACACAAACCAACGCGCTGTCCGTCCGTGACCCGTGGAGTCTGGTTCCCCCGCTGGGCAACCTCGACGCCTACATCTCGTCCATCAATCGACTGCCCATGCTGTCGCAGGAAGAAGAGACGCGCCTGGCGACCCAACTGCGCGACACCGGCGACCTGAAGGCCGCCAGCGCGCTGGTGATGTCGCACCTGCGCCTCGTCGTGTCCGTCTCGCGCCAGTACCTGGGCTACGGCCTGCCGCACGGCGACCTGATCCAGGAAGGCAACATCGGCCTGATGAAGGCCGTCAAGCGCTTCGATCCGAACCAGGGCGCGCGCCTCGTCAGCTACGCGATGCACTGGATCAAGGCCGAGATCCACGAGTACATCCTGAAGAACTGGCGCATGGTCAAGGTCGCCACGACCAAGTCCCAGCGCAAGCTGTTCTTCAACCTGCGCTCGATGAAGTCCAAGCTGAAGGAAGAGGCGTCCGACGCCGACGTGCACCGCAACACGCTGTCGCGTGCGCAGGTGGAGCGTGTCGCGCGCGACCTCAACGTGAAGCCTGAAGAAGTGCTCGAGATGGAGACGCGCATGTCCGGCGGCGACGTCGCCATGGAGTCGCAGAACGACGACGGCGAGGAGGCCTACGCGCCCATCGCCTACCTGGCCGACGACCGCGACGAGCCCACCCGCGTCATCGAGAGCGCCGCGCACGACCGCCTGGCCGGCGCCGGCATCGGTGAAGCGCTGGAGTTGCTGGACCCGCGCAGCCGCCGCATCGTGGAAGAGCGCTACCTGAAGGTCAACGACGACAGCTCCGGCGGCATGACGCTGCATGAGCTGGCCGCCGAGTACGGCGTCAGCGCCGAGCGCATCCGCCAGATCGAGGTGGCCGCGCTGAAGAAGATGCGCAAGACGCTGGAGCCGCAGCGGGTCTGACCCGCACTGCCCGCGAAAAACGGACGCCTCGGCGTCCGTTTTCATTTCCGGCATTTGAGCGGACTTCGGCGTGATGCCCGGCGTTTGTCGATCCACATCGACGATGTAGATCATACAACTATTGATGCATAATCGACATCATGTGATGTGGAATCGCCATCTGGAACCTCGCAAAGTCCTGCCATGGCGCTCCCCCTCGCCAGGTCGATCACCCTTGCCAACTCGGATCCATGAACACTGCCCTGTTGACGGAGCTTTTCGGGGGCGCGGGACGCTACAAGGCGTTGCGCTGCCTTTTCGAATTCGCTGACCGACCTTTCGCGACCCGTGAACTTGCCGTCGCTGCCGGCATCGACCCCGGCAACGCCTCTCGATGGCTGCGCCGCTGGGCGGACATCGGCCTTCTTGAGCGCCATACCGAGCGCGGGCAGACCCTCTTCCAGGCGTCCAGCGACCCTGCCCTCATGCCGCTGAAGTTGCTGGTCCAGCAGGACAGCGAAATGGCCCAGTTGCTGCGCGCCCGGCTCGAGAGTCTCGAAGAAGCCGTCGACGCCGCCGCCATCTTCGGCTCCGCTGCTCGAGGCGAAACCAATGCGGGCAGCGACATCGACCTGCTGCTCATCGGTCCAAAGCTGTCCAGGCTTTCGGCCCAGGCGCACTTCAAGCCCGCGGGTCGCAAGCTGGGTCGTCCGGTCAACGTGCAAGTCTTCACCCCACAAGCCTGGCAAGCAGCCCTGGAGTCTGGCGACCCCTTCGTGCACGACATCATCGCCAAGCCGATGGTCACCCTGAAGGGGCCCTCCATGTTGCGTAAGCCAGAGGACTTCTACAAGGAAGGCAGCAAGGTGTTTCGCAAGGCACCCGTCAACGGGGAGTCCATCCAGGGTTGGGTGAAGATCGCAGGCGGCAAGGTCGCCGATGCGAATCGCAAGGAGAACTCTCCGACGACGCGCCTGGGTAAGCCCCGGAGCCTCAGCGCTTCTCGGCGAGCAGTGCCTTCAGGTCGTCGGTGAGCAACGCCGGATCCAGGCTCTGCGACGCGAACAGGCGGATGTGGCCCTGCGGATCGAAGATGTAGGTGCCGGCCGTGTGGTCGATGGTGTAGCTGTCGGGCGTCTTGCCGGGCACCTTCTCCACCACCAGCTTGAAGTCGCGGATGATCTGCTGGGTCTGCGCCTCGTCGCCGCGCAGCGCGATGAAGTCGGGGCGGAAGTTGGTGACGTAGTTCTTCAGCAGCGCGGGCGTGTCGCGCGTCGGATCGACGGTGATGAACACCACCTGGACGCGCGAGGCGTCGGGGCCCAGCGTCTTCAGGATGCCGGAGAGCTCGGCCATCGTCGTGGGGCACGCATCGGGGCATTGCGTGTAGCCGAAGAAGACCACCGCCAGCTTGCCCGCGAAGTCGCTCAGCTGGCGCGGCTTGCCGTCGAAGTCGGGCAGGTTGAAGCCCTTGGCATACGTGGCGCCGGTGAGGTCGAACGCGTTGAAGCGGTGGGGGGGTGCGGCGCGTTCGCAGCCGGACAGAATGAGCGCACCGGCCGCGGCCAGCGAGAAGAGGAATCGGCGCGAAAGCATCAGCGGGCGTAGGGGATGTAGTGGTCGATCAACAGTGCCGCGAACAGCAGCGACAGGTACAGGATCGAGAAGCGGAAGGTGCGGCGCGCCAGCTCGTCCGAGTAGTGGCGCCAGAGCTTGAACGCGTAGCCGGAGAACATCGCCCCGAGCACCACGGCGCTGGCGAGGTAGAACCAGCCGCTCAGGCCGCTCACGAACGGGAGCAGCGTGCCGGCGAACAGCACCAGCGTGTAGAGGAACACGTGCAGCTTGGTGAAGTCGGGGCCGTGCGTGACCGGCAGCATCGGCAGCCCGGCCTTGCGGTAGTCCTCGGTGCGGTACAGCGCCAGCGCCCAGAAGTGCGGCGGCGTCCACAGGAAGATGATCAGGCACAGCAGCCAGGCGTCGGCGCTCGCCTCGCCGCGCATCGCGGCCCAGCCCAGCACCGGCGGCATCGCGCCCGAGGCGCCGCCGATGACGATGTTCTGCGGCGTCATGGGCTTGAGAACCAGCGTGTAGATCACCGCGTAGCCGATGAAGGTGGCCAGCGTCAGCCACAGCGTGATGGCGTTGACCCAGGTGAGCAGCAGTGCGGCGCCGGCGCCGCACAGCAGTGCGGAGAACACCAGCGCCTGCGTGTTGCTGAGCTCGCCCTTGGCGGTGGGACGCCAGGCGGTGCGCGTCATGCGGCGGTCGATCTCCTGCTCCACCAGGCAATTGAACGCGGCCGCGGCGGCGGCCACCAGCCAGATGCCCGCGGTGCCGGCCAGCAGGGGCACCAGCGGCGGCCAGCCGGGCACGGCCAGGAACATGCCGATCACCGCGCAGAACACGATCAGCTGCACCACGCGCGGCTTGGTGAGCGCGTAGTACTGGCGCCAGCGCGACGGCCGGGCCGACGCGGGGGCGGGTGGAATTGGCGAAGGGACGGGAACGGAACTCATGACGACAGGATTCGGTTTCTCAGGACGGCGGCCACTTCGAAGCCGATGCAGATGACCAGCGCGGCGGCCCCGGCAGTGTGCGCCAGCGCGGCCAGCAGCGGCCAGCCGAGCACGACGTTGGACAGGCCGGTGGCCAATTGGATCACCACCAGGGCCCCGATGATGACAGCCCGGCGGCGCGCCGCCGGGCCGTGCGTCCAAAGCCGTGCCACCAGCCAGCCCATCGCCGCCACGAAGGCGACGGCGAACAGCCGGTGCGTCCACTGGATCGCCACCAGGGCGGTCATCGCGATCGGCTGGCCGTCGGCGCGCCGGCCCAGCTCGCGGGCGAAGGTGAAGCCTTCCGACCAGTTCATCGCGGGCCACCACTGGCCGTTGCATTGCGGGAAGCCGGTGCAGGCGAGTACCGCGTAGTTGGTGCTGACCCAGCCGCCCAGCGCGATCTGCAGCAGCAAGGCCAGCGCGGCCAGGCCCAGCGCCCAGCGGTCGCGCGCGGGCAGGCGCGTCTCGTCCACGCGCGGGTTGACCTGCACGGACAACAACGCCAGCAGCCCGATGCCGCCGAGCAGATGGCCCGTGACGATGGCCGGATAGAGCTTCCATGTCACCGTCAGCGCGCCGAAGAACGCCTGTCCGATGTACCAGGCCAGGGTCAGTCCGATCAGCACCAGCGATCGCCGTTCGCGCGCGGCGATCGCGGCCGCCAGCAGCAGCGCGATCAGGATGCCCAGCGCGCCGGCGAAGTAGCGATGGATCATCTCGATCCAGGCCTTCTTCTCGGTCACCGGCCCGTCGGGCGCGAGCGCCTGCGCGCTGGCGATGTGCCGGGCCGCGGCCACCGGGCTGGACGTGGCGTAGCAGCCCGGCCAGTCGGGACAGCCCAGCCCCGAGTCGCTGAGCCGCGTGTAGGCGCCGAACACGACGAGGTCGAAGCACAGGAACAGCGTCAGGCCCGCGAGCGCGGCCACGCGCTGCGGGCGCGACTTGCGGCGCAGGCCGCCGCGCCACCACGCCGCCATCAGCACCACCGAGACGATGGCCAGCGCGACCAGCGCGAGGCCGGTCAGCGACGTCCAGTCGTAGCGGAGTGCAGGATTCATGAGGCAGTCTCCGCCCTGCGGGCTGCGCCAGGAAGAGCGCCCTGCTCTCGCGGCTGTCGCGCACTCATTGGGCGTCCTTGGCCCGGTTCCACCAGGCCGACGCGCGCAGCAGCTTGTCGACGTCCTTCTTCAGCTTGACCGGGTCGGGGTTGGCCGGCGTGCGCATCATCCAGTTGCCCAGCGGGTCGACGATGTAGACGTGATCCTCCAGCGCGTGGCCCTGCTCCGGCTCGAGCCAGCGCGCCAGCGCCGTGCGCTCCACGCGGTAGCTGGCCACGGCCGGCTTGGCGGACAGGGCGGTGGCCAGCGCGGGCGCGACCGGATCGGGGCTGTCGACCAGCCACACCTTGACGATGCGGTCGCGCTCGGCGCCCATCATCTCGCGCAGCTGGCGCTGCAGGAACAGGTTGCCCTCGCACTGCTTTCCGCAGGTGGCCGGTGCGACGACGATCATCAGCCACTGGCCCTTCAGCGTGGTCAGCGGCACCGAGTGGCCGGCCATGTCCTGCGCGGGCACCTCGTCCAGGGAGGGCAGCGGCCGCTGCGGCTCGATCAGCGTGGCGTAGTTGGTGCGGCCCTGCGGGCGGATCACGTAGTAGGTGAGGTACGACGCGATCACCGGCAACGCGCACGCGAACAGGATCACGAGCATCGTGATGCGGCCGCGCCGGCTCCGCGTCGCGGAGTAGTCGCGCATCGGCGCCGGCGTGCCGTGCAGGGTGAAGGTCATGGACTCGAGGCTGGCGCCCGGCCGCTCCGAAGCGCCTCGCTCGCCCCTCGGGGGCATGGGGGCCGTCAGGTTCTTGCCGGTGGCCTGGGGATCGTCGGACGGCGTCGGTTTCATTGGGGGCGTGTACCGTCGACGCTCGCGTCGATCGGGGATTCGGAGTCGGGAGGCGCCGGTCGGCGCGGGCGGATGAACTGCAGCCACACGTACAGGCCGAGGAACGCGATGCTCATCGCGAACCACTGCACAGCGTAGCCATAGTTCGTGACGACGCTGACGCCGCCCAGCGTGGCCGGCCAGTCGCGCCGCAGGCCGTCGTGTGCGTTGGCGTCGGTGGGCTCTTCCGCCACCGTGAGGGGGCGTAGCGCCAGACCGGACTCGGCCTGGAAGGGCTCGCGTTCGAGATTCTGCCGCACCGGCCCGCCATTGCCGTGGCCGATGTCGATCCAGTGCGACGGCCAGGGCGCGGCCCGGCCGGTCACGGTCACCGGGCCGGCCGGCGTGGGGATGGTCGGCACCTTCAGCGGATCCGCGTCGTCGCGCGGCACCCAGCCGCGCTGCACGATCACCGCGCTGCCGTCGGGCAGGCGCAGGGGCGTCATCACGTAGAAGCCCGAGCGCTCGTCCATCGTGCGGTTCATCAGGAAGATCGTGCGGGCGCCGACCCACTCGCCTGTGAGCACCACCTGGCGGTGCCACTGCTGCTCGGCGGCGGCGGCGTCCCGTGCGAGGGCCTCCTGCGGCACGGCCGGCATCGTCAGGCGCTCGGCCACCAGGTTCGCGTAGGCGATCTTCGTGTGGGCCCGCGACAGCTGCCACACGCCGAAGCGCGCCGTGAGCATCGCGCACGCGAGCGCGACCACGAACCAGACGACGCGCGAACGCGGGGAGCCGGCACCCCGGCGCGACGCGCCGGGAGGGGAGGAACCCGCGGGCGCCTGCGCGCCCTCGGTGGAATAATCGTTCGTCATGAAAATCGTGATCGTCGTCTTCTTGCTGCTCGTGCTGGCCGCGCTCGCGGGCGCCGGTTTCTTCATGCTGCGCCGCGGCCCCGACGACGCCAACGCCGACAAGCGCATGGCCCGCACGCTGGCGTTGCGGGTCGCATTGTCCGTCACGTTGTTCCTGCTGATCCTGCTGGCCTGGGCCCTGGGCTGGATCCACCCGTCGGGCATTCCCGTCGGCACCTGAGCTTCGAGCGCGGCAGCAGTCGCGCGGTTCCCTTTCAAGCGACGACGCCGCCCGAGAAATCGAGGCGGCGTCAGAGGGGTCTGGCATCTCCTCGCGCCGCGCAGCGGCGGGAGGCAATGCCTGACCCCGAACGTGAGCGGGGATCGGGGTCAGGCACCTTCGGAGCCAGACCCCTCCGGCGAACCCGTCACATCCAGTAGACGATCACGTACAGGCCCAGCCAGACCACGTCCACGAAGTGCCAGTACCAGGCCGCGCCCTCGAAGCCGAAGTGGCGCTTGGGCGTGAAGTGGCCCTTCTGCAGCCGCAGCGTGATGAAGAGCAGCATCAGCATGCCCACGAACACGTGGAAGCCGTGGAAGCCGGTGAGCATGAAGAACGTGGAGCCGTAGATGCCCGACGACAGCTTCAGGTTCATCTCGGTGTAGGCCTCGTGGTATTCGTAGGCCTGGCAGCAGATGAAGCTCAGGCCCAGCAGCACGGTGATCCACATCCACGCGATGGCCTTGGGGCGATGGTCGGCGATCAGCGCGTGGTGGGCGATGGTCAACGTGACGCCCGAGCTGAGCAGGATGGCGGTGTTGAGCGTCGGGATCGGCCACGGGCCCATCGTGCGGAACGGCGCGATGGTGTCGGCCGGCGAACCGGTGACGCCGGCCTGCGCGCTGGGCCAGATGGCATGGAAGTCGGGCCACAGGATCTGGTGGTCGAGGTTGCCCAGCATCGGCAGCGCGATGGTGCGGGCCCAGAACAACGCGCCGAAGAACGACGCGAAGAACATCACCTCCGAGAAGATGAACCAGCTCATGCTCCAGCGGAACGACACGTCGACGGTGTCGGAGTACAGCCCGCCCTCGCTCTCGCCGATGGCCGTGCCGAACCACTGCGCCAGCGTGGCAAGCCATACCGCGACGCCTGCGAGCAGGCTCCACGAGCCCCACTCATGTCCGTTGATCCACTGGCTGCCGCCCAGGATCATCAGGAACAGGCCGGCGGCCACGCACACCGGGTAGCGTGAGGGCGACGGGATGAAGTAGTGCGGGGTGATTCCGTGGGGAGTCGCGGCGGACATGGGTTCTTTTCTCCAGACTCTTCAGATCATTGAAACGGAAAGTCAGTGACTGGCGGCCGCGCCGATGACGAAATGCACCAGCACCACCAGGAAGACGACGAAGACCGCGGCGCCGAGGACGGCGGCGATCACCACATGGATCGGATTCAGCTTCTTGACGTCCTGCTCGTGGTCGGCGGAACGTCGGATGCCCAGGAAGGACCAGGCCACCGCGCGGAAGGTCTGGCCGAAGTTCGCCTTGCGGGCGGTCGGCGGGAGGTCGTCGCGGGGTTCGGTGGGCGTCATCGCGAGCTCAGGCATGCGGCTTGGCTTCGAGCTGCCCTGCCGGCGCCGGCGGCGTGGTGCCGCCCACCTCGAAGAAGGTGTACGACAGCGTGATGGTCTTGACGTCCCTGGGCAGCTTGGAATCGACGACGAAGATCACCGGCCAGCGCTTGGATTCGCCCGGCGCCAGCGTCTGCTGGTTGAAGCAGAAGCACTCCACTTTCGTGAAGTGCGACTGCGCCACGCCCGGCGCGTAGCTGGGGATGGCCTGCGCCGTCATCGTGCGCGACTGGGTGTTGCGGAACTCGTACATCACCGTGGTGAGCTGGCCCGGATGCACCGTGACCTCGTTCTGTTCCGGATGGAACTCCCACGGGCCGCGGGCATTGGCGTCGAACTCCACCTTGATGTCGCGGCTGGTGTCCACCTGCGTGTTGACGTCGCTGGCCTTCGTGCCGTACGCCGAGCCCACGTCGCCGCGCGCGATCACGTTGACGCCCAGCGCCTCGCAGATCGACTTGTACATGGGCACCATCGCGTAACCGAAGCCAGACATGACGGCAACGAACACTACGAGCTTGAACAGCATGCCGCGGTTGCGCCGCTTCTGCTTCTTCTCGCGCCGCTCCTGGCGCTCGTCCTTGTCGTCGTCGCTCATAGGCCGAACCAGATCGCCTTGGCGAAGAAGCCCAGGGCGAACATCAACGCCACGGAGAACAGGGCCACGCCCAGGCGAAGGTTCTTGCGGCGTTGCTCGGGAGTCTGTGCCATGGGCCTTCCGCGCGGTCTCAGCCGATGACCTTGGTAGCGGTGCGATCGAGCTTGGGCGGCGTCTCGTAGGTGTGCCACGGCGCCGGCGACGGCACTTCCCATTCGAGGCCTTCGGCGCCTTCCCAGGGACGCTGCGGGGCGGGCTCGCCCTTGCCGCGCATCACGGGGATCACGACGAACACCAGGAAATACACCTGCGACAGCCCGAAGCACAGGCCACCGACCGAGGCGATCGCGTTGAAGTCGGCGAACTGCATCGGGTAGTCGGCCACGCGGCGCGGCATGCCGGCCAGGCCCAGGAAGTGCATCGGGAAGAAGGTGACGTTGAAGGTGACCAGCGACAGCCAGAAATGCATCTTGCCGTGGAACTCGTTGTACATCACGCCCGTCCACTTCGGCGACCAGTAGTAGAAGCCGGAGAACATGCCGAACAGCGAGCCGGCGACGAGCACGTAGTGGAAGTGCGCGACGACGTAGTAGGTGTCCTGCAACTGGATGTCGATCGGCGCCATCGAGCAGATGAGGCCGGTGAAGCCACCCATCGTGAACACGAAGATGAAGCCGACGGCCCACAGCATCGGGGCCTCGAAGGTCATCGAGCCGCGCCACATGGTGGCCAGCCAGTTGAAGACCTTCACGCCGGTGGGCACGGAGATCAGCATCGTGGCGTACATGAAGAACAGCTGCCCGGTGACCGGCATGCCCGTGGTGTACATGTGGTGGGCCCACACGATGAACGACAGGATGGCGATGGACGACGTGGCGTAGACCATCGACGTGTAGCCGAACAGGCGCTTGCGGGCGAACGCGGGCACCACCTGGCTCACGATGCCGAAGGCCGGCAGGATCATGATGTAGACCTCGGGGTGGCCGAAGAACCAGAACACGTGCTGGTACATCACCGGGTCGCCGCCGCCGGCCGGATTGAAGAAGCTGGTGTGGAAGTGACGGTCGGTCAGCGTCATCGTGATGGCGCCGGCCAGCACGGGCATCACGGCGATCAGCAGGTAGGCGGTGATCAGCCAGGTCCAGCAGAACATCGGCATCTTCATCAGCGTCATGCCGGGCGCGCGCATGTTGAGGATGGTGACGATGATGTTGATCGAGCCCATGATGGAGCTGGCACCCATCAGGTGCAGCGCGAAGATCGAGCTGTCCATCGACGCGCCCATCTGCAGCGTGAGCGGCGCGTAGAGCGTCCAGCCCGCGGCAGGGGCGCCGCCCGGCAGGAAGAACCCGCTGGCGAGCATGATCGCGGCCGGGATGAGCAGCCAGAAGCTCAGGTTGTTCATGCGCGCGAACGCCATGTCGGCCGCACCGATCTGCATCGGGATCATCCAGTTCGCGAACCCGACGAACGCCGGCATGATCGCGCCGAACACCATGATGAGGCCGTGCATCGTGGTGAACTGGTTGAACAGTTCGGGATTGAAGTACTGCAGGCCCGGCTGGAACAGCTCGAGCCGGATCAGCAGCGCCAGCGTGCCGCCCACCAGGAACATGGTGAACGCGAACACCAGGTACAGGGTGCCGATGTCCTTGTGGTTGGTCGCGAACACCCAGCGGCGCCAGCCCGTGGGATGGCCGTGCGCGTGATCGTGGTCATGCTCGTGGCCATGATCGGCCGGATGGGGGAGAACAGCACTCATGAGAGGGGAATCCTTCAGCGAACGCGTGTGTCGGGCTATCGGCGAATCGACGGCTCGGCGACTTACTTGGCTTCGGCAGCGACCACGTCGGAGGGCTCGACGAGCTGGCCGGTGTGGTTGCTCCACGAGTTCTTCGTGTACGTGATGGCGGCGGCGATATCGGTCTCCGACAGCTTGCCCTGCCACGCCGGCATGGCGCCATTGAGGCGACCGTGCAGCACCGTGGTGATCTGCGCGTTCTTGTCGGCGTCGAGCACCACCGGCGACGCGTCGAGCGGCTTGACCGGGCCCGCGCCCTTGCCGTCCGGACGATGGCAGACGGCGCAGTTGGCCAGGTAGACCTTCTCGCCGCGGGCCAGCAACGGGGCCAGTTCCCAGACCTTCTTCGGATCGTCGGCCGCGGCGGCCAGCGCCTTGCGCTGCTTGTCGACCCAGGCCGTGAAGTCGGCCGCGGACAGCACATCGACGCGGATCGGCATGAACGCGTGTTCCTTGCCGCAAAGCTCCGAGCACATGCCGTAGTAGGTGCCGACCTTGTTGGCCAGGAACCAGGTGTCTCGCACGAAGCCGGGCATCGCGTCCTGCTTGACGCCGAACGCCGGCACGCTCCACGAGTGGATCACGTCCTCGGCGGTGGTGATGATGCGGATCTTCTTGCCCACCGGCACCACCAGCGGGTTGTCGACCTTGAGCAGGTAGTCGTTGCCCGCGGGCTTGCCCTCCTCGGAGAGCTCGCGCTGCGCGGTATCGAGCGTGGAGAAGAACTTGATGCCGGCGGCCTCGCCGTTGCCGTACTCGTACGCCCACTTCCACTGGTAGCCGGTGGCCTTGATGGCCATGTCGGCGTTGGTGGTGTCCTTCATCGCGACCACGGTGCGGGTGGCGAACGCGCCCATGAGGATGACGATGATGAACGGCACGATCGTCCAGGCGATCTCGACCGTGACGCTCTCGTGGAAATTGGCCGCCTTGTGGCCCACGCTCTTGCGATGCTTGAAGATCGAATAGAACATGAAGCCGAACACGATGACGAAGATCAGCGTGCAGACGATCAGCATGCCGTAGTGCAGCGTCTTGATCTGATCCGCGAC
>JABCYW010000089.1 GCA_013289985.1 Betaproteobacteria bacterium
CCTTGATCCTTCCAACGACAACGGAGACAACCATGCGTCAATTCCTCACCGCGATCGCGCTCGCCGCGTCCTTCTCCCCCGCCGCCCACGCCACCAACTTCTTCGACGGCTTCGACGGCACCGGCGGCCCCAACACCGCGACTTGGCAGGTGTCCAACTGGTCCAACGGCTCGCCGTTCGGCTGCACCTTCGCCTACAGCGAGGCCTGGCTGGCGGGCAACAGCAACCTCGTCCTCAACGTCAACAGCTCGAACCAGTCGGCCATCAAGTGCGCCGAGATCCGCACCTTGCAGAGCTTCACCTACGGCAAGTTCGTGGTGCGCCTGCAGCCCGGCACCATCGCCGGCGCCGACAGCTCGTTCTTCCTGTACACCGGCACCGCGGGCACGCCCAGCCACAACGAGATCGACATCGAGTTCATCAACGGCGGCCGCACGCTGCACACCAACGTGTGGAAGGCCGACGTGCAGAACTACCAGCAGTTCGCGGTGGCCACCGGCTGGCGTACCATCGGCTTCGAGTGGCGCCCGACCTACGTGCGCTGGTTCAGCGTGTCGGACAGCGGCGTGGAGACCGAGTTCCGCCGCGTCAACGTCAGCGTGGCCACGCCGATGCAGCTGATGCTCAACCACTGGGTGGGCGACAACTCCACCAGCGCGAAGAACTTCCTGGGCACGTACAGCGGAGGCGGCGGGGCGGCGTACTACGACTGGGTCAAGGTCAGCGACTGAGGCTAGCTTGCCTGCGGCGCGGGCCGGCCCAAAGCCCAAAGCCCAAAGCCCAAAGCCCAAAGCCTCAAGGCGCTGGCGCTGCGCGGCCTGCGCAACGACCAGATCATGTTGCGCATGACGCGCGCCGAGATCGGCAGCTACCTGGGCCTGACGCTGGAGACGGTCAGCCGCGCGTTGTCACGTCTCGCGCGCGAGGGCCTGATCAGCTTCGTCGACAAGGGCCGGCGCGACATCCACATCCCCGACGTGCGCGCGCTCGAGGCCTTCGTGCAGCAGTGCCTCGCTCCTGTCGTCGGAACGCTCCAATAGTCAGGCCGCGGCCTGGGTCGGCCGCCCCGAGAAGTCGAGCCAGCGTCCGCGCTCGAAGTCGTAGAGCTTGCAGCGGCGCGCCGTGTCGGCGTACCAGCGCCACGAGAACGGCTGGACCACGATGCGGCCCGCGAGCTTCTTCTCCAGCAGGGCCTGCGCGGCCTTCAGGCGGTACAGCGGGATGCCCATGTCCACGTGGTGCGCCGTGTGCTCCATGATGTGGTGCAGCACCGCGCCGAAGGCCGAGCGGAAGGTCAGGTGCACGGTGGTCGACACGAAGGGCTGCGAGGCGCTCCAGGCGGCCTTGTCCTGGTGCCACTCGACACCCGGGTGGGTATGGTGCACGTAGACCACGAAGCCGATCAGGCCGTTCCAGAACACGAAGGGCAGCGCGAAGGCGACGGCCTCCAGCCACAGCACCGATTGGCCGGTGGCGCGCGCCGCGACCGCGAGGCCCGCGATCCATGCCGCCGCGAAGGCGCTCACCAGCAGGCCGTCCTGCACGAACACCGCGCGCCGCGTGGGCATGGCGCGGCGACTGGGGAACAGCATGCGCGTCCACCAGATCTCCACGAGGTAGTACAGCCACGGCGCCCAGCCGCTGCGGTAGATGCGCTCCAGCACGCGGCGCGCCGGGCTCAGCGCCTCGAACTCCTGCAGCGAGCAGGGCTGCCAGACGAAGTCGAAGCCGCGCAGGTTGGTGTAGCCGTGGTGCACCACGTTGTGGCCCACCTCCCACAGGCTGTACGGCGTCAGCGACGGCAGGAACACGAGCCGGCCCAGCCAGCGGTTGAGCGTGCGGTGCGACGTGAGGCTCTGGTGGCAGGCGTCGTGGCCCAGGATGAACAGGCGGCCGATGACCAGGCCCGTGGCGATGGCGGCCAGCGCCTGCATCCAGGCGCGCGGCGCCAGCACGGCGGCGGCCAGCGTCGCGGCGAACAGGGCGAGGTCGACGGCGACCAGCGCGAGCGCGTGGACGGTGCTGCGCTCGGAAAGCGGGGTGAGCCAGGAGCGGATCTGGCGGCGCGAGGGGATCTCGGTCGGGTCGTTGGCGGGCATCGGGCGAGGTGCGGGCGAGGAGACGTTTCCTCGCGCCGGATTTCACCGCGCCGGGGTGCCGGGCCGCTTGCGCTGCGTCAAGCGGCGATGTCGCAGTATGCTCGCGCTTCGTACGTTTTGTGGAGATGCGCGGTGCGGCAGACGGCCCTGGTCGGATTTTTCCTCGTGGCGGGCACGGCGTGCTCGACCGCGCATGCGCAGCAGGCCGCGTCGCCGCTGAAGGCACCGCGCGACTTCGCCGCCAGCTCCGACTCGGCCGAGCGCGCGCGCGCGCTGTTCGTCGAACTGGACAAGGTGCTGCAGAGCCCGCGCTGCCGGAACTGCCATCTGCGCGAGTCCTGAAAGCGGGCGGCCCTCATGGAAAATCTCGACCTGCTCGTGCTGCGCGACCTGCGCGATTGGCGGCGTGCCGGCCAGCGCGCGCTCCTGGTGACGGTCGTCCGCACCTGGGGCTCGTCGCCGCGCCCGGTCGGCTCCATCCTGGCGCTGTCCGAGAGCGGGCGCCTCACCGGCTCGGTCAGCGGCGGCTGCATCGAGGACGACCTGGCATGGCGCTATCGCCAGCTCTGGAAGGACGGCGAGGCGCCGTCGGTGCCCTCGCGGGTGACCTACGGCGTGTCGGCCGACGAGGCGCACCGCTTCGGGCTGCCGTGCGGCGGCACGCTGGAGCTGTTGGTCGAACATGACCCCGACCCGGCGGAGCTCGATGCGTTGCTGCAGTCACTCGCGCGTGGCGGCCTCGTGCGCCGGCGGGTCGCCCTCGCCGACGGCCGCGCCGTCCATGAACACGCCGCGCAGCCCGAGGAGCTGCGGCTCGACGCCGACCAGATGCTCAACACCTTCGGACCGCGCTACCGCATGCTGCTCATCGGCGGCGGCCAGCTGGGCGAATACCTGGCCACGATGGCGCTGTTCAGCGGCTTCGAGGTGGCGGTGTGCGAGCCGCGCGAGGAGATCCGGTCGGCGTGGCGCGTGGCCGGCGCCACGCTGGTGCCCGGCATGCCCGACGACGCCGTGCTCGCGTTCGAGCCCGACCAGCGCAGCGTCGTGATCGCGCTGACCCACGACCCCAAGCTCGACGACCTCGCGCTGCTGGAGGCGCTGAAGACGCCGGCCTTCTACGTGGGCGCCATCGGCAGCCGGCGCAACAACGAAGCGCGGCGCCGGCGGCTCGAGGAGCACTTCGACCTGGGCGCGGACGCGCTCGCCCGGCTGCGCGGCCCGGTGGGCGTGTACATCGGCAGCAAGACGCCGCCGGAGATCGCGGTGAGCATCCTCGCCGAGGTGGTGGCGGCCAAGAACGGCGTGGCGGTGCCGCACGACATGCTCGTGGCACCCGCCAAGAACCTGCGCTCGGAGACGGCGCGTCTTTGAAGGTTCAGGTCGTGGCGCGCCGCCGCGCCGCCTCGAGGTCGTCCAGCGAGTCGATGTCCACCAGCGTGCCGGCGTCGTCGACGTCCACCGCCACGCTGTCCGCGCGGGCGACCACGGCGCGCGCGCCGGTGTCGCCGCGCAGCGCCAGCAGCTCGTCCTTCAGCGATGCGCGAAAGGCCACCGGATGCCCGCGCCGGCCTGCGTGGCTCGCATACGCCGCCGAATGACCGGCGAGCCCCGCGGCCACGCGATGGATGCTGTCGGGCCGCACGAACGGCATGTCGGCGGGCAGCACCAGCCAGCCCGCGGCGTCGGGCGACGCGGCCACGCCGGCGGCGATCGAGTCGCCCATGCCCCAGGCGGGGTGGGCGTCGGTGTCGACGACCACCTGCTCGCAGGCGGGGAGGGCATCGCCCATCTCGTCGCGCAGCCGGGCCGAGATGACCAGCATCACGCGCAGCCCCGTGGCCGACGCCTGGCGCAGCGTGAGGGCGAGCACGCTGTCGCCGGCGATGCGGGCCGCCAGCTTGTGGCCCGCGCCGTGGAAGCGCGTGCCCGAGCCCGCGGCGAGGACGAGGAGGCGCAGGGTCATGAGGGCCGCAGCATGCCCGCGTCGGCGCGCGAAGGCAACGGCCACGTGCGGCCGCGCGGCAGCAGCATCTCGTCGTGCCCGCAGCCGGCCGGGATCATCGGCAGGCAGTTCTCCTCGGCGGCCACGCGCGCGTCGAGGAAGAACGGGCCGGGGCTTGCCAGGCATTCGCGCAGGGCGTCGTCGAGCTCGTCGCGCCGGTCCACGCGGCGCGCCTGCCAGCCGAAGCCGCGCGCCACCATCACGAAGTCGGGCAGCGCGTCGGTGTAGCTGTGGCTGTAGCGGCCGCCGTGGTTCAGCTGCTGCCACTGGCGCACCATGCCCATGTAGCCGTTGTTGGACAGCACCACCTTCACGGGCGTGCGATGCTGCACGGCGGTGGCCAGCTCCTGGATGTTCATCTGGATCGACGCGTCGCCGCTGAAGCACACCACCAGCCTGCCGGGATGCGCCGCCTGGGCGCCGATGGCCGCGGGCAGGCCGTAGCCCATCGTGCCCGCGCCGCCCGACGTGAGCCAGCGCCGCGGCGCATCGAAGGCCAGGTGCTGGGCGGCCCACATCTGGTGCTGGCCGACGTCGGTCGAGACGATCGCGTCGCGCCCTTCCAGCGCGGCGCCCAGCCGGCGCACGAGGGCCTGCGGCGCGATGACGCCGGGCGTGTCGTCGAACGCCAGCGAGGCCTCGTTGCGCCATCCGGCGATCCGCGACCACCACGGCGCGAGGCGCCGCCCGGCCCCCGCGTCCGGCGGCAGCGCGGCCAGCAAGGCCTCCAGCAGCGCGTGGCAGTCGCCCACCAGCGCGGCGTCGGCGCGCACGACCTTGTTGATCGACGTCGGGTCGATGTCGATGTGGATGAACTTCGCCGACGGGCAGAAGCGGTCGGTGCGTCCCGTGACGCGGTCGTCGAAGCGCGCGCCCACGCACACCACCAGGTCGGCGCCGTGCATCGCGAGGTTGGCCTCCAGCGTGCCGTGCATGCCCAGCATGCCCAGCCACTGCGGGTCGGACGCGGGGAACGCGCCCAGGCCCATCAGCGTCAGCGTGCACGGCATGTGCGTGCGCCGCGCCAGCGCGGTGAAGGCCTCGCAGGCGGCCGGGCCGGAGTTGACCAGCCCGCCGCCGCCGTACAGCACGGGGCGCTTCGCCGCCTGGATCAGGCGCGCCGCGCTCTTCAGCGACTCCGTGGGCAGTCGCGGCGTCGGCGGTGGCGTCCATGCGCGCGTGGGCGCGGCGCGCGAGGGGAACTGCTGCTGCACGTCCTTGGGCACGTCGATCAGCACCGGCCCGGGCCGGCCGCCGCACGCGATGGCGAAGCCCTTGCGCAGCGTGGCCTCGAGCAGGTTCACGTCGCGCACCTGGGCGTTCCAGCGCGTGACGGGCCGCGAGATGCCCAGCGCGTCGCACTCCTGGAACGCGTCGGTGCCGATGGCCGACGTGGCCACCTGGCCCGAGATGCACACGATGGGCGTCGAGTCGCACAGCGCGTCGAGCAGGCCCGTGGTGGTGTTGCTCATGCCGGGGCCCGAGGTGACGAAGACCACGCCGGGACGGCCCGTGCTGCGCGCGTAGCCCTGCGCGGCGTGCACGGCGGCCTGCTCGTGGCGCACGAGGATGTGGCGCAGGCGCGGCCGGTCGAACAGCGCGTCGTAGAGCGGCAGCACGGCGCCGCCGGGGTAGCCGAACACGGTGTCGACGCCCAGCGCGATCAGGGTGTCGATCAGCACCTGCGCGCCGTTGGCGGCGGCGGGCGCGGCCTCGGGGTCGCGCGGGGCGGGAGCGGGGCGGCGATGTCCCGGGGCGCCGGTGGCGAGGAGCGTTTCCATGCACCCATTCTTCGCTGTGCCGCGCGGAAATGGCTTCCGAAGTTCCCGATAGTCGGAGAGAATTCAGAAAAATCTTCTGCCGATATCGGATTTCACGGAATGGAACTGGACCGCATCGACATCGCCATCCTCGAATGCCTGCAGCGCGACGCGCGCATGAGCCTGCAGGAACTCAGCTCGCAGGTGGGGCTCACCAGCTCGCCGTGCTGGACACGCATCCGCCGCATGGAGGAGAGCGGCGTCATAGCCGGCTACTCGGTGCGCGTCAACGCCGAGAAGATCGGCCTGGCCGACACCGTCATCGTGCAGGTGACGCTCGACAGCCATTCCGAGGCGGCGCTGTTCGAGTTCGGCCAGGCGCTGGAGGCCATCCCCGAGGTGCTGGAGGCCTTCCTGGTGTCGGGCGACTACGACTACTACGTGCGCATCGCCGTGCGCGACACCCGCGACTACGAGCGCCTGCTGCGCGAACGCCTGTACCTGATCCCCGGCATCGCGCACACGAAGTCCAGCTTCGTGCTGCGCAGCCTCAAGCAGAGCCTGCTGCCGCTGCGCCGCTGAACGGAGGCCTGCACAGACGGCCGGCCTGCAGCGCGTCGCACACCGTGTCAGGCAGCCGAATCCAGGTGGAGCGTCACGCCCTGGCCCGAGTAGGTCGCGGTCGCCTTGAAGCCCTGCACCGTGACCTGGCTGAACTGCCCGGAGATCGCGTGTGCCGACAGCACCAGGAGCGTGTCTCCGACCGCGGGCTTGTAGCCATTGGCGAAGGCCACGTTCAGCGCGCCGGCGATCTTGGCCGTCCTGGTCACGGACAGCATGCCGCCGACGCTGCCGCTCATCGAGAGCTGCAGCGTGGCGCCGGCCAGCTCGAGGTAGTTGCCGCCATCCACGACCGGGCCGTTCGTCGCCGCGCAGACGAAGGTGCCCGCCGCCTGGTAGACGTCGCCGGTGCCGAGCGCCGTCACGGAATCGGCCTGCACGGTGCCCCCGTTGATCGTGGTGCCGCCGCTGTAGGTGTTGTGGCCGGACAGGTGCAGCGTGCCGGTGCCGCCGAACGTGAGCATGCCGGCGCCGGCGATGTCGTTCCGCCAGCTGTCTTCGGCGGAGAAGCCGCCCAGGCTGGCATCCATCGTCACGCTGACATCGCCGTTGAAGTTGCCATAGCCGTCCGCCGCGGCGAACAGGTTCAGGCGCCCCCAGCCTTCGGCGTCGTCCATGACCGGATAGCCGGAAGGCAGCGCCGTGCTCTTGAGCACCACGCGCCGCTGGTCGGCGCTGAGGTAGGGCAGGCGCGTCTCGAGCAGGATCTCGGCGCCCTTGGGGACGACGGCCGGCCTGGTGGTGTCGCCGATCGGACCGAAGCCGTAGGTCAGCCGGCGCAGGTAGTTCGCGGCGTTGGCGGCGTGGTCGGCGAAGCGGTCGGTGGCGCTCGTGCCCGAATGCGCGAAGGCCCTGAACGCGGCCTCGGTCGTGGTGCCGGCGGCGGCCATCAGCGCGGTGTGCGCCTGGGTGTAGGCGGTCGCGCGCAGGTCGTTGACGACGCTGGTGCCGGCGGGCGTCGTGCCGTCCGCCGAGCCCGGGGTCGGCGTCGACTTGCTGGCCTGCGCCACCAGGGCCGCGGCCACGAGGGCCTGCGCCTGCATCCGGCCGGCGATGACGTCCAGCGGCGAATGCATGCCCGCGATGATGCGGTTCTCGCCGAGCTCCAGCCCGCGCGCCAGCATCTCCTGGTAGCGTTCGGGCAGCACGTAGGCCATGCCGATCGCGTCGCGCATGGCCTCGGCGGCGTGGCCGCTGATGAAGCCGCTGTCCGTCGCGGGCGTCGCCGACTCCGCCGGCACCAGCGCGGGCACGACCACGACGGCGCTGCTCCAGCGGAACGGGCGCGCGTACTTGAAGAAGCGCTTGGCGGGTTCGGTGGAGGCGTTGGGCGGGAAGCCGACGAAGTCCACCACGGAGCCGAACGTCGTGTTGCCCGCCGCGGAGCCGACGCCCAGGTTGTTGCCGGTGTCGTTGTACAGGACGGTCGTGGCATCGGCCGCGACGCTCGTGATCGCCGTCGTCTGCCGCGCCGCGGTGCGCCAGGCAGCGGTCAGCGGGCCGAGGCCGTCGGTGACGCTGTAGCCCTTGTTGCGGCGATCGTCGAGGTAGGCGGCGGTGGCCTGGTCGGCGGTGCGCGCCGTCGTTTCGGTGACCACGAACGCGATGTTGGCGGCGAGCACGCTCGAGTTGACGATGTGGCCGTCGCTGGCGCTGCCGGGGATGCCGGTCCACGTCGACGGCGTGATCGCCGGGAAGCTGCCGACGGCCGGCGCGGACTGCCCTGCGTCGACCAGCAGGCTGCTGGGCGTCCACAGGTCGAGGAAGCCCGAGACCACGCGCACGCCCGCGTTGGTCGCGACCGTCGCATGTTGCGCGTAGCCGCGCTGGTTGGTGTAGGCGTAGTCGACGAACGGCAGGACGGTGGCCGGGTCCTGGACGGGCGCGGTGTCCGCGGCTCCGACACCGGTCGGCGCCGCGATGCTGACCGGAGCGGGGCTCGAGCCTGAATCACCGCCGCAACCGGCGGCAGCCAGTCCGAGTGCGAGTGGCGAGAGCGCGAACAGGAAGTTGCGCGAGAGAATTCTGGTTTTCATTGACGCGGCGCCTGGGTGGGCATGTTGAGGGCGCGTCAATTTATTCATTTGTCGTGTCCCGCCGATGACAACGCTGTCGGCTCCGGCGCATCGATGCCGGGACGAACCGGATCGCGCATCGACAGGCGGGCGCTCAGGCCGTCTTCTTCGCTCGCCTTGAAAGGGCGAGGTTGACCCGATCCAGGAAGAGGTAGACGACGGGCGTCGAGAACAGCGTCAGGGTCTGCGAGACGACGAGGCCGCCCACCAACGCGACGCCCACGGGCACGCGCAGCTCCGAACCCGCGCCGGAGCCGAGCGCGAGCGGGAGCGCGCCGAGGATCGCGGCGCCGGTGGTCATCATGATGGGCCGGAACCGCAGGTGGCACGCGCGCTCGATCGCATCGCGGCTCGATAGCCCTGCATGGCGTTCGAGCTCCAGCGCCACGTCGACCATCATGATCGCGTTCTTCTTGACGATGCCGATCAGCAGGATGATGCCGATCATCGAGATGACGCTCAGGTCGATGTGCAGGAGCCACAGCGCGAGCAGCGCCCCGAGGCCGGCCGAAGGCAGCGTGCTGAGGATCGTCAGCGGATGGATGTAGCTTTCGTAGAGCACGCCGAGGACGACGTAGACCGCCAGGATCGCGCCGAGCACCAGCCACGGCTGGCTGCCCGTGGCACCCTTGAACGCGCGGGCGTTGCCCTCGAAGCTGCCGCGCAGCGTGGGCGGCAGCGGCGCCTGCGCGACCGCCTTCTCGACCGCGGAGACCGCGTCGCCCAGCGCGACGCCGGGCGCCAGGTTGAACGACAGCGTCACGGCGGGAAACTGGCCCTGGTGGTTGATCTCCACGGGCATGCGCGAAGCCTCGAAGCGCGCGATGGCCGCCAGCGGCACCAGCGTGCCCGTGCTCGAAGGCACGCGCAGCGCCTCGAGGGCGCTCGCATCCTCCTTCTGCGACGGATCGACTTCCAGCACGACGTGGTACTCGTCGACGTCGGAGAAGATGGTCGCCACCTGGCGCTGGCCGAAGGCGTCGTAGAGCACGTTGTCGATGGTCTGCGGCGAGATGCCGAACTGCGCGGCGCGATCGCGGTCGATGACGACCATCTGGCGCGGCGCCGCGCTGTCGAGGTCGCTCGTGACGTCGGCCAGCTCGGGCAGCGTCCGCAGGCGGGCCATGAGCCTGGGCGTCCAGGCGACGAGCTCGTCCAGGCGCGGATCCTGCAGCGTGTACTGGAACTGCGTCGCGCTGCTGCGGCCGCCCACCTGGAGTTCCTGGCGCGTGCGCAGGTGCAGCTCGATGCCGGGGACCTGGGCGACCGCCTTGCGCAGCCGGGCCATGATCGCGCCGGCGTCGCTGCGGCGCTGGTCGAACGGCTTCAGGTTGATGGCGAGGCGGCCCTTGTTCAGCGGCGACGAGTTCGTCCAGCTGTAGACGCCGGCGACGTCGGGATCGGCCATCACGATGCGCACGAGCGCCATCTGCCGCAACGCGATGGCCGGCGCGGAAATGTCGGTGGGCGCCTCGCTCACACCCACGATCTGGCCGGTGTCCTGCTGCGGGAAGAAGCCCTTCGGGATGAACCAGAACAAGGCGATCGTCGCGACGAGGGTCGCGAGCGAGACGGACAGCGTCGCGACCGGATGGCGCAGGACGCGCGCCAGCGCGCGGGCGTAGGCGCTCGCGAGGCGCGCGAAGGCGCGCTCGGCCGCGCGCGCGACGCGGCCCGGCGCGCGGCCGGTGTCCAGGTGCAGGAACACGCGGCACAGCATGGGCGTGACGGTCAGCGAGACGGCGCCCGAGATCAGCAACGCGATGGCGACGGCGACGGAGAACTCGCGCAGCAGCCGCCCGACCACGCCGCTCATCAACAGCAGCGGCGTCAGTGCCGCGATCAGCGACAGCGTCATCGACACCACGGTGAACCCGACCTCGCGCGCGCCGGCGAGCGCCGCCTTCAGGGGCGGCTCGCCGTTCTCCACGTGGCGGATGATGTTCTCGATCACCACGATGGCGTCGTCGACGACGAAGCCCACGGCGATGGTGAGCCCCATCAACGACAGGTTGTCGACGCTGTAGCCGAGCGCGGCCATCGCGCCGAACGTGCCCGCGAGCGACAACGGGATGGCGAGGGCCGGGATCAGCGTGGCCCAGAAGCCGCGCAGGAACAGGAACACCACCAGCACCACGAGCGCGATCGTCAGCAGCAGCGTGCGCTCGACGTCGACCAGGCTGGCGCGGATCGTCTGCGTGCGGTCGTTGACCACCTCCACGCGCACCGAGGCGGGCAGCGCGCGCTCGAGGTCGGGCAGCGCGCGGCGGATGGCGTCCACGGTGTCGACCACGTTGCCGCCGGGCTGCTTGTGGATGTCGACGATGATCGCCCGGCGATCCTGGTTCCAGGCGCCTTGCCTGACATCCTGCGGGCCGTCGATCGCGCGGCCGATGTCGCGCACGCGGATCGGCGCGCCGTTGCGCCAGGCGAGGACGAGATTGGCGTAGGCGTCGGCGCCTTCGAGCTGGTCGGTCGCGTCTACCGTCGCGGAACGCTTCGGTCCGTCCAGCGTCCCCTTGGGCGCATAGACGGTCGAGGCACCGAGCGCGGAACGCACCTGTTCCAGGCTGAGGCCGGTGGCGTTGAGCTTGTCGATGTCGACCTGCACGCGGATCGCGGGCTTCTGTTCCCCATGGAGGTCGATCAGGCCCACCCCCGGGATGCGCGACAGCTGCTGCGCGATGTAGGTGTCGGCGTAGACGTCGACCTGCTGCAAGGCCATCGCGTCCGACGTGACCGCGAGCGTCATGATCTGGAAGTCGGCCGGGTTGGCCTTTTCCCAGGTCGGCGGGTTGGGCAGCGTGTTGGGAAGGAGACCGGTCGCGCCGTTGATCGCGGCCTGGACGTCCTGGGCGGCGGCATCGATGTTGCGGCTCAGGTCGAACTGCACCGTGATCGACATCGTGCCCTGCGTGCTGCTGGACGTCATCTCGCCGACCCCCGGGATCAGCGCGAGCTGGCGCTCCAGCGGCGTGGCCACGGCGCGCGCCATCACCTCGGGGCTCGCGCCGGGCAGGTCGGCCGAGACGCTGATCGTGGGCAGGTCGACCTGCGGCAGCGCCGCGAGCGGCATCCATGCGTAGCCGGCGATGCCGACCAGCACCAGCACCGCCATCAGCAGCGAGGTGGCGATCGGCCGGTGGATGAACGGCGCCGAGATGCTCATCGCGACGCGGCACCCGACACGCGCACGGCGGCGTGATCGCGCAGCTTGTCCTGGCCGCCGGTCACGACGCGGTCTCCCTCGGCCAGGCCGGTGACCAGGCTCATGCCGGCCGACCTCGCCGTCACCTTCACCGGCTGGATGTGGACGTGCCGGCCGGCGTCGACGACGAACACGTAGGCACTGTCGTTGCCGCTCTCGATCGCCGTGTCGGGCACCAGCATTCCCGCGGGCAGCCTGCCGACCTGCAGGCTCAGCGTGGCGAACTGGCCCGGCGTCACCAGGCCGTCGGCGTTGGCGAACGTGGCCTTGCCGGTGATCGCGCCGGTGGTCGTGTCGACCGTGTTGTCAAGAAAGGCGACGCGGCCGTGCAAGGGGGTGGGCCGTCCGGTGAGCGTCGCCTCGGCCGGGACGTCGCCGCGATGCAGCGCGGCCCGCAGCACGGCCAGCTGGGACTCCGGCAGCGAGAACGTGACGTAGATCGGATCGACCTGGGCGATGGTCATCAACGTCGTGTCGTTGGCCCGGGCCATGCCGCCGACCGTGAGCTGGGCAATGCCGGCGACGCCGTCCGCGGGCGCCTCGACACGCGTGAACTGGAGTTGCAGGCGCGTGGCCTCCGCCGCGGCGCGGTCGCTCTGCAAGGTCGCCTCGTCGGCGTGCAGCGTGGAGCGAGCCTGGTCGACCGCGCTGGCCGACACGAAATTCTGGGCGAGGAGCGCCTCGCTGCGGCGCAGGTCGGCACGCGACTTCTCCAGCACCGCCTCGTCGCGGGCCAGCAGGGCCTCGGCCTGATGCAACTGGCTCCGGAGCACCGAGTCGTCGAGCCGGACCAGCAACTGGCCCTTGCGCACCGGCCGCCCTTCCTCGTACGCGATCTCCGCGACGGGGCCGTCGACGCGCGCCTTGATGGCGATCAGGGCCCGGGCCTCGGTGCGGCCGCTCACCTGCAGGATCTGCGGCAGCTCGCGGCGAACGGTCGTCTCGAGCGTGACCTCCGGCGGCTCCGCGCCGTCGGCTCCGGAAGCGGGCGACGCCGGGGGCGACCTGCCGCAACCCGCCAGCAGCGATGCGATGGCCGCAGCGCCTCCAATCCGTTCCAACAATCGCCTCACGCGTCCGCTCCTCCAGGGAAGCGGACGAGCATATCGGTACATCGCGAACCGCGGCGACGTGGCGCGCGATACCCGATGAGGCGGCATCGGCCTAAGTCAGGGATAACTCGCCGGGCGCATGCACAGGGCATGGACGGGCCGCGCGGCCCGTCCGGGGCCTGCGTCAGGCGCGGCGGCGCCGCGCGCACCAGCCAAGCAGCCCCAGTCCCGCGAGCATCAGCGCGACGTTGTCCGGCTCGGGAACCGGCGCGAGCGCCACGCCGCCCAGGCGTTCGCCATAGGCCGCGGTCTCGAGCACCGTGAACGCGGTGTTCGAGGCCGTGGAATCGGGCCCGACGGTGATCGAGACGAGCTCGTTGGGATCGGCGCCCTGGTCGTGCGTCGCTTCGTTGCTGACGGTGGAGGTCGTGGCGAACAGCGTGAACGTGCCGTTCGCATTGACCTCGCCCGTCAGGTTGCGCAGGCCATCGGCGTTGACGGTCCACGGCAGGCCGCCGCTGTAGCCGGCCTGGTCCAGCAGGCCCTTCTGGAACACCGCGACCTCGGTCCACTTGCCGCCGAAGAAGGTGTATTCGTCCAGGCCCGCGTTGGAGCTGTCCTTGCCGGCGGTGCCCTTCGCCTGGCCGTCGCCCTCGTCGGCCACGAACAGCGTGGTCGCGTTGGCGAACCAGAGGCCGAACGGGTGGGTGGCGGTGCCCGAGGTCGGGAAGCCGGCCAGGGGCGTGATCTCCGTCGACGAGGCGGTCGCGGCCGTGGGCAGCTGGCCCGCGGTGCCGACCTGGTAGACCGTGTTCACGCCGTTGCCGCCGCTGCCCTTGGTGACGTACAGCGTGTTGTTGAACAGCGTCTCGCCGCGGAAGTTGTCGTCCTTGCCCGTCTTGTCGGCCGCCGCGCCCGTGGTGGTGGTCGAGAAGCCGTGCTGGTAGCCCGTGGTGCTGCCCGCGGTCCCGTAGGTCTTGCCGACGACGGTGGTGTTGCCCGACTGGCCTTGCGCGATCATCTGCACGCCCGTGTCGTCGCTCAGCTGGGCCAGCACGCTGCCGCTGACGCCCTTGCCCGAGTTGCCGGCGTTGCCCACGGTGTAGTAGTTGCCGCCCGCCAGGACGGCGTTGCGGCCGTTGTTGCCGCTGTAGGCGTTGATGCCGGTGACCGTCAACGCGCCAGTGGCCAGGCTGACGGTGGCGATGCCGCGCTGGGTCGAGGTCTTCACCGCGTTGGTGGGATCGACCACGCCGGGCGTGTTGGAGTTGGACACGTCCAGCTGGTTGACGGGCGAGACGTAGCCCATGAACGTCACCGACTTGCCGTCCTGCGAGATGTTCAGGCCCAGCTCCGACTTCGATGCGAAGCTGGTGCTGAGCTGGCCGGGATCGATCGCGATGGTGCCGGTCTTCTTGCCGCTCGTGGTCATCTGGTCCAGGAAGATCGGCGCGGTCACGCCGAAGGACGCATCCACGCTTTCGTTCTTGAACACGTTGGGGAACGTGCCGTCGGCCACGGCCTTGCCGCCGCCGGGCAGCGCCTGGCCCGGGGTGACGGTGCCGGCCGTTCCGGCATACACGGTGCGCGACACGATGAGGCTGCCGGGCGCGATGGCCTGGGCGCCGGCGTTGGCGCTCAGCGCCGCGAGCGCGGCCAGGGTCAGGAGGCTTGTTCGGTTCATGTTGTCTTCCTTCTGTTGATGGGTGCGGCCGTGACGGCCAGCGTTCTTCTGGGGATCGGGTGCACGGTAGGAAGCGCGCGTGACGTTGCAGTGACGGTCGCCGGTGCGTCCTTTCGAGCCTTGCGCCAACCCTTCGGGGATGTGTCAGCCGATTCGATGGCGCTGAAAAGCGGCGCGCCCTAACTCCCGGCTACTTCAATTCAGTCGTCGCCAACGAGGAAAGTGCGGCTAATTCCGAGCTAAGGATGCGGGTCCAGAGTTCGTCGAATGATCAATCGAGTTCCCGGACGATGAGCGTCCTGACGACGACCTTGCCGACGGTTCTCGCGTCGTTCATGGCCAGTGCGGTCGAGTTCGTCGAGGCGCTGACGATCGTGCTGGCGGTCGGCGTCGTGCGCGGTTGGCGCTCGGCATTCATCGGCGTGGGGGCGGGCCTGCTGCTGCTGGCCCTCCTCGTCGGGCTGTTCGGCTCGTCGCTCTCGCAGGTCCCGCTTCCCTTGCTGCAGGGAGTCGTGGGAACGCTTCTGCTGCTCTTCGGCCTGCGCTGGCTTCGCAAGGCAATTCTTCGCGCCGCGGGCGTCCTGGCGTTGCACGACGAGCAGGCGGCCTATGCCCTGGAGACCGCGGCGCTGCGCCGCGACGGTGGGCCCGGGCGCACCGGCACCGACACGGTGGCCGTCCTGGCCTCGTTCAAGGCGGTCGTCCTCGAGGGCCTGGAGGTGGTCTTCATCGTCATTGCCATCGGCGCCGGCGGCCGGCTCCTGATGCCGGCAACCGTCGGCGCCGCGCTGGCGCTGGCCCTGGTCGTCGGGCTCGGCCTCGCGCTGCGCAGACCGCTCTCGACGGTGCCGGAGAATGCGCTCAAGTTCGGTGTCGGCGTGTTGTTGTCGGCATTCGGCAGCTTCTGGGTCGGCGAAAGCCTCCACCTCGACTGGCCCGGCGGCGACCTTTCGATCGGCCTGCTTGCGGCGGCGTTCGCCGTGCTGGCGCTGCTGCTGACGATCGCGTCGCGCCGCCTCCGGATGTCGGTGAATCGTCGCCGCCCGCAACGCACGAGCGCCGCCGCGGCGACGCCCTCCGACGCCGGCGTGGCGATGGCGGTCCTGCGCGAGGTCTGGGGCCTGTTCGTGGACGATGGTTGGCTGGCCGTCGGCATCGTCGCGGTGCTGGTCGCCGTCGCGGCGGCCACGCACCTGGGCGCGATGTCCCTCGGCGTCGCCGGCGCCGTCCTGGTCGGCGCCCTGTCCGTGACGCTGGGCGCCAGCACGCTGCGCAGGGCCTCGCGGTGACCCGGGCCCTTTGCCTCGCGAACCAGGTTTCGCGCGGTGCGGCTCCGCTAATCGTGCGCTAAGAGTCGATGGCGACACTGGCCAGGCTTTCGGAGATGACGATGCGGGTATTGCTGGTCGAGGACGATCAGATGTTGGGAAGCGCGGTCGTGCAGGCGCTGCAGGACGTGTCCTATGCCGTCGACTGGGTATCGGACGGCGTCCAGGCTTCCGGCGCGCTGGAACAGCATGACTTCGAGCTGATCCTTCTCGACCTGGGGCTGCCCAACCGGGACGGGCTCGAGGTGTTGCGGCGGCTGAGAGCCTCCGGCGACGCGACGCCCGTCCTGATCATCACGGCACGCGACACGGTCGACGATCGCATCGAAGGCCTGGACATCGGCGCCGATGACTACCTGGGCAAGCCGTTCGCGGTCGGCGAATTGCTGGCGCGTCTGCGGGCGCTGGGTCGACGCCAGGGTGGCGCGGCAACGTCGGTGCTGACCAACGGCCTCATGTCGCTCGAACTGGCGTCGAAGCTGGCGCGCGTCGACGGTGTCGAGTACGCGTTGTCGAACCGCGAGTTCGCGCTGCTGCAAGCCCTCATGATGCGACCGGGCGCCGTGCTCTCGCGCACGCAGCTGGAGCAGAAGATCTACGGATGGGGCGAGGAGGTGGAGAGCAACGCCGTCGCCGTCATCATCCACGGATTGCGCCGCAAGCTCGGCGCCGATCGCATCCGCAACGTCCGGGGCCTCGGGTGGATGGTGGAGCGCAACGATGCGCGCGCCGGCGAGGAGCGCTCGCGGTGAAGTCAGGATGGCCGCGGCGGCCCGCGTTTCACATACGTTCGGAAGGTGGCATGAAATCAAGCCTCGTCATGTTGTCGGCGTTGCTCGCCGGCTGCGCCAGCTATCAACCGATGGCGCTTCCCGAGTCGGATGCGCTCGTCCATGACGTGGGGCGGTTGACCGTCGACGCGGCGGCGATGCCGGACGCGGCCCTGGCGGCGCATCCGTTCGATCCCTCGGACGGCCTCGACATCACCGAGGTGGCGATGCTCGCCGTCGCGGACAGCCCGGATCTCCGGCTCGCACGGGCCGATGCGGGCGTCACGCGGGCCCAGGCGTTCTCCGCCGGGCTCCTGCCGGATCCCCAGCTGGCGCTGACTCGCGACGCGGTACTGGGCTCGCCCGCGGGCGCCACGGTGGCCTTCTCCGCGGGCCTGACCCTCGACGTGGCCGCTTTGCTCGCCCACTCCACCAACGAGGCGGCGGCGGATGCGGACACCCGCAAGATCCGCCTCGACCTGTTGTGGCAGGAGTGGCAGACGGTGGCCAAGGCGCGCCTGCTGTTCGTCAAGCTCGATTCCATCACCCGGACCCAGGACGTCCTGGGTCGCCAGCGCGAGCGCCTGCGCCAGCGCCTGGCGGACGCCCGGCGAGCGGTCGACAGCGGACTCATCACCAGCGATGCGGCGACGCCCCAGCTGGCTGCCTATGAAGATGCCGCTCGCCAGTGGAACGACCAGGAACGCCAGCGCAACCAGGCGCGCCACGACCTCAATACCCTCCTGGGCATCGCGCCCGAGGTGACGCTGGTGCTGGTGGGATCGGCCGAAGTCGCCACGCTGGACGAGGCCCAGGTTCGTGCGGCGATCGCCGAGGCCCCACGCCGGCGCCCGGACCTGCTCGCGCTCCAGGCGGGCTTCGAGGCGCAGGACGACCGGTATCGGGGCGCGCTGCGCGCCCAGTTCCCGGCGATCACCGTGGGGCCCACGCGCGCCCGCGACACCAGCAACGTGAACACGGCCGGCTTCTCGCTGGGCATCTCGCTGCCCTTGTTCAACCGCAACCGCGGCAACATCGCCATCGAGTCGGCCACCCGCGAGAAGCTGCGCGTCGACTACCAGCAGCGGCTGGATGCCACGGCCATCGAGTCGCACCGCCTGCTCGAGGAGCAGGCCATCCTGCGGCGGCAACTGGCCGACATCGATGCGTCGCTGCCCGCGCTCGCGCTCGCGGCCGATCGAGCCGCGCAGGCCCACGCGGCCAGCAACATCGATTCCCTGACGCTCACCGCCGTGGAGGGCGCGCTGCTGGCGCGCCGGCTCGAGCGCATTACGGCCTGGCAGGCGCTGCAGGAGCAGGCGATCGCGCTGCAGGCGCTGCTCGGAACCCAACTCAACCTGCCGGCGCGCGACGGACGCGCCGCCGGCGTCAATCCTGGCGAGAAGACTTCATGAATCGTTCCATTGGATGGGGGCTGAGCGCCCTGGTCGCCGTTTGCGGGCTGGCCTGGGGGTGGAAGCAGCACGGCGCCGCCCCGGCGCCGGCCGAGGCGAGCGCGCCGGTCGCGACCGTTCGAAGCCAGTTGCCGAAGGTCCAAAGCGTCGCGGACGACCTGAGCGCCGTCGGCGACGTCAACGCCGGGCAGACCAGCGGGCTCAGCTTTCCGCGCGCCGGCCAGGTCGTCAGCCTGGGCGTGGTCGTCGGCGACAGGTTCAGCAAGGGGGCGGTGCTCGCGACGCTCGCGCCGGACCCCGTCGTCAAGCAGGCCTGGCAGGCGGCGGTCGACGCGGCCGGCCTCGCACGGCGGGAATGGGAGCGCCAGAAGCAGCTGCTGGCCTCGCACCTCGCGACGCAGTCGGTGGTGGACGCGGCGGAGAAGGCCATGCTCGATGCCCAGGGCGCGTTGAAGGCGCTCGAGGAGCAGGGCGGCGGCACCGGCACGAACCCGCTGGTCGCGCCGTTCGACGGCGTGGTCTCGGCCGTCTCCGTGGTGCAGGGCGACCGCGTGCAGCCGGGCGCGCCCATCCTGCAGGTCGGGCGCGCGGACCTGCTGCGCGTCCTGATCGGGATCGAGCCCGCGGATCGCGCCCGCGTTCGCGCGGGAACGCACGTGACGCTGTGGCCCGTGGTCGGCCCGGCGGTCGACGCCAAGCCGATCGAGCTCGCGCTGTCCGAGGTGCAGGACGCGGTCGACCCGAAGACGCAGCTGATCAACGTCGTGGCGATGCTGCCGCGTGCGGTCGCCGGCCAGCTCGCGCCGGGGATGAAGGCGCGGGCGCTGCTGCAGGTGGGCACGGTCTCGGCGGTCGCCGTGCCGCGCAACGCGGTGCTCACCGACGAGAAGGGCGACTACGTCTTCCAGGTGGCGTCGGGCAAGGCGCGTCGCGTCGCGGTCTCCAAGAAGCTGGATGACGGGACCCTGGTGGTCATCGACGGCATCAAGGACATGAAGCTGCCCGTCGTGACGGAGGGCAACTACGAACTCGAGGACGGCATGGCCGTCAAGGAAGCCGCGCAATGACGTTCAGCGCCTGGGCCGAACAACATCGCCGGTCGCTGCTGTTCCTGCTGGCCGTCGCCGCCCTCGTGGGGACCGTGGTCACCTTCAGCCTGCCGTCGTCGCTGTTCCCGACGGTCGATTTTCCGCGCGTCGTCGTGTCGCTGGATGCCGGCGACCGGCCGGCCGAGCAGATGGAGGCGATGGTCACCCGACCGATGGAGCAGGCGATCCGCAAGGTGCCCGGCGTCAGCGGCGTGCGCTCCACGACCAGTCGCGGCTCGGCCGAGATCTCGGTGAGCTTCGACTGGGGCACCGACATGGCGTCGGCCACGCTCCAGGTCAACGCCGCCACCGCGCAGATCGTGCCGCAGCTCCCGCCGGGCACGCAGGTCGGCACCCGGCGCATGGATCCGACGGTGTTCCCGATCATCGCGTACAGCCTGACCTCGAAGACGCTGTCGCAGACCACGTTGCGCACGATCGCGGACTACCAGATCGCGCCGCTGCTGGCCGGCATCGGCGGCGTCTCCCGCGCGGATGCGATCGGCGGCCACGTGGAGGAGTTCCACGCCGTCGTCGATCCCGCGCGACTGCAGGCGCTGGGCCTGGCCATCGACGACGTGTCCAAGGCGCTGGCCGCGACCAACGTCATCTCGGCGTCGGGCAAGATCGAGGATCACTACAAGCTGCTGCTGGTGCTCACCGATGCCTCGCTGCAGTCCGCCGACGACATCGGCCAGACGGTGATCGCGCACGGCAGCAGCGGCGTCGTGCGCCTGCGCGACGTCGCCACGATCCAGCACGCCTCCGTGCCGGAATGGATTCGCGTGACCGCCGACGGCAAGGACGCGGTGCTCGTCTCGATCTACCAGCAGCCCGGCAGCAACAGCGTGCAGATCGCCGCGGACGTGCGCGCCAAGTTCGCCGAGCTGAAGGCGCAGCTGCCGCCCGACATCCAGGTGGCGAGCTGGTACGACCAGAGCGACCTGGTGGTGGCCTCGGCCGCCAGCGTGCGCGACGCGATCCTCATCGGCGCGGTGCTGGCCGCCGGCGTGCTGCTGCTGTTCCTGCGCAGCCTGAAGGTGACGCTCATCGCCGTGGCGGTGGTGCCCACGGTGCTCGCGACCACCGTGCTGCTGCTGTCGCTGATGAACATGAGCTTCAACGTCATGACGCTCGGCGGCATGGCGGCGGCCGTGGGCCTGATCATCGACGATGCGATCGTGATGACCGAGCACATCATCCGCCGCCTGCGCGAGCGCCACGACGGCGGCCCGGTCGCGACGACGGTACGGGAGGCTGCCACCGAGTTCCTGCGCCCGCTGGCGGGTTCGAGCGCGGCGACGCTGGTCATCTTCGCGCCGCTGGCCTTCCTGACCGGCGTCACCGGCGCGTTCTTCAAGGCGCTGTCGGTCACGATGGCCGGCGGCCTGTTCATCTCGTTCGTCATCACCGCCGTGGGCGTGCCCTTGCTGGCCTCCTCGCTGCTCGGCGAGAAGGAGGCCAGCCATCACGAAGGCGGCCGCTTCACCGATGGCTTGAAGGAGCGCTACGGGCGGCTCATGACCCGGCTGCTCGCGCGGCCGGCGTGGGTGCTCGCCGCGCTGCTGCCGCTGATCGCGCTGGGCGGCTTCGCCTTCACCCAGGTCGGCTCCGGGTTCATGCCGGCGATCGACGAAGGCGGCTTCGTCCTGGACTACCGCAGCCCGCCCGGCACCGCGCTGTCCGAGACCGACCGGTTGCTCAAGCAGGTCGAGAAGATCATCCAGGAGACGCCGGACGTCCGGACCTTCTCGCGCCGCACCGGCACCGGCCTGGGCGGCGGGCTGAGCGAGGCGAATTCGGGGGACTTCTTCATCCGCCTGAAGTCGTCCGGGCGCCGGCCGGTGGACGAGGTGATGAGCGAGATCCGCGGCAAGGTCGAGTCGCAGGTCCCGGGCCTGTCCGTCGAGATGGCGCAGCTGATGGAGGACCTGATCGGCGACCTGACCGCGGTGCCGCAGCCCGTGGAGGTCAAGCTGTTCTCCGACAACCCGGCGCAGCTGGCGGCGCTGGCCGACGACGTCGCGGCGCGGCTGGGCAAGGTGTCCGGCGTGGTGGACGTTCGCAACGGCGTCAACCCCGCCGGCGATGCGCTCGTGATCAAGGTGGACCGCGCCAAGGCCGCGCTGGAAGGCGTCGATCCGGCCACGGTGGCGCAGTCGACCACCGACGGCCTGGCGGGCAACGTCGCCACGCAGATGCTGGTCGGCGTGAAGACCGTGGGCGTCCGCGTCGTGGCGCCGGCCGGCCTGCGGCGCAACGCCGGCGACGTGTCGGCCCTGTTGATCAAGGCGCCCGACGGGCACCTGTTCCCGCTGGGCCGGATCGCCAGCGTGCAGACGGTGACGGGCCAGCCGGAGATCGGCAAGGAAGACCTCAAGCGCATGATCGCGGTGACGGCGCGCATCGAGGGGCGCGACCTCGGGTCCGTCATGGCCGACGTCAAGACGATGATGAGCCAGGCCGGCGTCGTCCCGGCCGGCGTCCACGTGGTCTATGGCGGCCTGTACGCCCAGCAGCAGATCGCGTTCAGCGGCCTGCTCAAGGTGTTCGCCGCCGCCGCGGCCCTCGTCTTCATCCTGCTGCTGTTCATCTACGAACGCTTCTCGATTGCCATCGCGATCGTGGTCACGTCGCTGCTGTCGGTCTCGGCCGTCTTCATCGGGCTGTGGGTGACCGGGATCGAGCTGAACATCACCGCGATGATGGGCATGACCATGGTGATCGGCATCGTCACGGAGGTCGGCATCTTCTACTTCTCGGAGCAGCAGGAGGTGGAGGCTGGACGATCGCTCCACGAGTCGCTGGTGCTCGCGGGCCAGAACCGGATGCGGCCCATCGCGATGACGACACTCGCCGCCATCCTGACGCTGCTGCCGCTGGCCTTCGCGATCGGACAGGGCTCCGAGATGCAGCAGCCGCTGGCCATCGCGATCATCTCCGGCCTGTTCGTGCAGCTGCCCCTGGTGCTGCTGGCGATGCCGGCGTTGCACCTGTTGATGCGACGCCATCGAAAGGCTGACGCGGCCTAAGTCGAGGCTAACTCGCGAACGCCACAGTGCATCGGCGGGGTGGCTCGACGCGCTCCGCCTTTCACCAGGAGTCCGCATGTCCGCTTCCAGAACCCCGGCCGCGCCGCCGGACAACCGGGTCCCGCCGGTGACGACGTCCTTCTGGGCGGTGAAGATCCTGGCGACGACCGTCGGCGAGACGGGGGCGGACTACCTGGCGACCCACGTGGGACTGGGGGCCGCCATGACGGGCGCCCTGATGTCGCTGTTGCTGGCCGTGGCCCTCGTCCTGCAGTTCCGGCAGGGCCGCTACGTGCCCTGGATCTACTGGCTCACGGTGGTGCTGGTCAGCGTGGTCGGCACGCAGCTCACGGACGCGCTGACCGACGGCCTGGGCGTGAGCCTCTACGCGAGCACCGCGGCCTTCGCCGCCGCGCTCGCCGCGCTGTTCGTGTGCTGGGCGAGGTCGGAGGGCACGCTGGACATCCGCCGCATCGTGACGCGACGCCGCGAGTCGTTCTACTGGGTGGCGATCCTGCTGACGTTCGCCCTCGGAACGGCTGCAGGCGACCTGGCCACCGAGGCGCTGGGCCTGGGCTTCCGCGTCGGCGTGTTCGTGTTCCTTGCGGCGATCGCGGCGACGGCCGTGGCGTGGCGCCTGGGTGCCAGCGGCGTCGCCTGCTTCTGGGTCGCCTACATCCTGACGCGCCCGCTGGGTGCCTCGCTCGGCGACCTGATCTCGCAGTCCGGCGAGTACGGCGGGCTGGGCGGCGGGACCGTCAACACCAGCCTGCTTTTCCTGGCGCTGCTCGCGATCCTGGTCGGCGCCGAAACCTTCAGAAAGACCATTCGATGACCGAAGCCATCTCCTCCTCTCGCCGGCGCTTCTCGATCCAGGTCGCGCTGGCCGGCATCTCCATGACCGCGGTCGTCGCCGCGAACGCCGGAGCACCGTCCAAGCTCGGCGACCTGTCGAAGTTCCGGGCGATCGCCCAGGATGTGGCGAACCTGGTCGACAAGGGCGATCTCGCCGCGGCCAGGACCCGCATCAAGGACCTGGAGCTGAGCTGGGACGAGGCGGAGGCCGGGCTCAAGCCACGGGCCGCGTCGGACTGGCATGTGCTCGACAAGTCCATCGACCGGGCCCTCGACGCGCTGCGTGCCGCGAAGCCCGAACCGACGGCCTGCCGGCAGGCGCTGGCGGACCTGATGCAGACCTTCGATCGCCTGGCCAAGGGCGCCTGACAGCATTACGGCGACACTTACCGCGAGGGCCGCGCTACGGAACCACGCCAATCCTGGCAAAGCAGGAAATTGAAATGGGCCAGCTGCCT
>JABCYW010000090.1 GCA_013289985.1 Betaproteobacteria bacterium
CGATACCTTCTTCCAGCGACGCGCCGCCTGCGTGTCGTAGTCGGCATCGATCAACGGGGAGTCCGCGGTGGCGCCGGCGATTCCGGGGATCGGAATCGAGGATGCGATCACGTGGTAGTCCTTGGTTTCGGTGGTCACGCGCACGCCGCCCGTGAACATCAGGCGATCCAGTATCCGGTAGTTCGCCTCGCCAAACGCACCGAGGGAGTTGGTGACGATATGCTGGTCGAAATCGGTGATCGAGCTGAAGGGCGCGATGTTCCAGTAGATGTCGTGGACACGTTCTCCTTGTTCGTGAAAGAAGTACAGGCCCGAGGTCCACGAGAACTTGTTCTCGGTGCCCATTTCATTCGGCGTATTCGACACCAGCCGAAATTCCTGGCTGGCCGAGGATGTCTTCTCCTTTGCCTGCGTATACGCCGTGATGTTCCGGGTTCGTCCGAGATCCTCGAGCATATGGTTGTTCTGGCTTCGAACGCCGGTGATGGACATCACGTCGAACGCGGACGCGGCATAGCGCGCATTCAAGACGACGCCGTCGGACTCGACTCCCTGGCCTCCGTTGATCGCCGAGCGCGCGGAGAGGAGGTTTGACTCCTGCACGGGCAGCGGCGTCGTACCCGGGCGCGGCGCGCCTGCCCCGTCGTGCAGGAAGAACTCGTACGGCGTCCCCGGCGTGTCCGAAATGACGCTCTTGAGCAAACCGTGCTGTTCGTTCTTGCCCCAGTCCGCGATCAGGCTGAGGGTGAGATCCTTCGACGGCGTGGCCTTGAGCGTGCCCCGGACGCCGTTGTTGTCGACGTCATTCGCCCTCTGGCCCGTCGTCAGGTTCGTGTAGAGGCCATCGCGGTGTTCCGTCGTGAATGCGAGCCGGCCGTAGAGCAGGTTGTCGACCAGCGAGCCGCTGACGGCACCTTTCAGGTCTTCCCTGGCGTAGTTGCCGAGATTGGCCTCCAGGTAGCCCGAAAGCCTCTTGGTGGGTTCGCGGCTGATCACGTTGATCGCCCCGGCGGTGGCATTCTTTCCGTACAGGGTGCCTTGCGGCCCCTTCAGCACTTCGACGCGATCCACGTCGAAGTAGCCCACGTTGGAAGCCGCCTGGCGCGACATGTAGATGTCGTTGAGGAAGACGGCCACGCCCGGATCCGCGCTCAGGTCGTCGCTCGTCCGGCCAATGCCGCGTATCGTGTAGAAGGCGGAATCGACGGTTTCGGAGAACACGTGCAGGCTTGGCGTGTACTGCGAGAGATCCTCGACGTTCTTGATCTGCAGCTGTTCGAGCGTCTCGCCCGACAACGCGGTGATCGAGATCGGCACGCTCTGCGCATCTTCAGCCCTGCCGCGGCGCTGCGCCGTGACGGTCACTTGCTGCAGACCACTGTTTTCGGCGGGGCTCGCCACCGCGGGCCGATCCTGCGCGATCGCGGGTCTGGCCAAGAGAATTCCCAAGGTCCCGCAGACGAGGGCCGTTCGCCGGAATTCGTGTTTCATCGATTTGTCTCCTAGTCATATATAGAGAAGCGACCTGCCGAGATGGCACGAATTGCTTCGTCTGCGGTCGACCTTTGCAGGACTTGCCGCCGTATTCCGATGCCCATGAGCATCGCGGATCAGTATTGCGCGCACGACAACGTGCATCCAGTCCAGGACTTCAAGCGATTGATATGGCGCTTGAATCAGTGGCGCCTCGCGCGTTCCCGGCGCGCCGACGTCGGGCTCAGTGCTTCGCGAAGTTCACGTTGCTGAAGCCGGGGATCGGCACTTCCTCCGGCCGATTGCCGCTCAGGCGCAGTCCGTCGACCACATAGTCGGCAACGCAATTCGAGAGCAGTTGTTGCGGGTCCTCCATGATGCGGCGCAGGCGCGCGACGCAGGTCGCGTGGTCGTCGACCGACAGGATCGGCGGCATCGCCGGCAATTCGTCGGGCGAGAACTGGTAGGCCGGATATCCCTCGAACGCCCGGCGCGACACCTCCACCGAGGCGCGGGTGTGGCACCACAGGCGGCGATAGCCTTGCTCCAGCGTGACGAGTCCCTGCGCGTCGGGCATGTCCGCCACGGAGAAGCCCGGCGCGTGCGGGGCGACGTAGAGTCGATCCGCGGGGAGCGTTCCATCGGCGCTGTCGTGGATCAGGTGGCAGATGTTGTTCGACGACCAGGTCGCGCCGGCGGTGGGCCGACCCGACTGGCCGCTGACCAGCACCATCGCACGGGACCAGTCGATCCGCAGCTCTCGCAGCCAGTTGCCGATGCGGTACGCGATGTCGATATAGGCCAGGCAGAACGTCGCGAACATGACCTCGTTCATCGATACCGGCAACCGATCCCGCGAGGCGTCGAGATAGCCGCTGCGCAGCGCCGCGAAGTCCAGCACCGACGGGTCGGACTGCGCGCGGCGCAGGTAGGCGATGGTGGTCGCCGCGGTGTAGTCCACCATCTCCACGATCTTCTGTTCACGTCCCTGGAAGGCTCGCAATGCAACGTGATCGCGCCACATCTCCAGCGTGTTGGCGGACTGCGCCTGCTGGGCGTGCCAGATCAACGATTCGACGCTTTTCAGGGAATCGGAGTCGCGCTGCCCGAGCTCGCGCATGCGGGCGAGGTAGGCCAACGCCAGCGGCAGGTGCGATACGGCGGTGAGCTCGATGAAGCCGCGTGTCGACTTGCGGAAGCTCTCGAAGCGGGGAGGGCCGCCCGCACCCGGAAAGAGAACGATGTCCGACGCCGTCGAGACGAGCATGGGGGCGTCCGCGCTCTGGCTGTTCATCTGCTGCGTCAACAAGGAACCGACGCTTTCCGCCTCGCCGGTGAATGCGCGAAACAATCCGGCGAAGGCGGCGGCGGGTTGGTAGGACATGGGCGATCTCCCGTTCTTGGTGCGATCAGGGGCCGCTGGTCAGCGCGGCGAATACCGATAGATGCAGGTGTCCGTGCGGAACCGGAGCGATGCGTCGAGGCTGTTGGCAACCGCGAGGAACGTTTCTCCGTCGACGACGAAGGCAGCGGCATCGGTGCCACCCGAGGTGGGGAACTGGTCGACCACCTGGAAGCTGCTGCCGTCCCACTCATGGATGAACGAGCTCAGTACCGGCTGCGGCGCCTCGCGCGATCCGTGGATGAAGTTGACCTGGACGAGCCGGCCCGAGCCGGACGTCCCGGGCAGCCATTCGAATTCACGGCCGCCCGGTCCGCTGAGAACCTGGTGCTTCAGGAAACGAAGTCCGTCCCAGCGGTAGAGCAGCGACTCCCCGAGCAGATTGGCGAAAGCGAGCCAGGATTGCCCGTGGGCGTCGAAGCGGCAGAAAGCCCGCCCACTCTTGCCGTCGAGCTCCTGGAAGGGCTCGAACCTCGACCCGTTCCATGCCAGGAGGCGCGAGGGTTCGACGTGGTCGGCGTAACCCAGCAGGCGCTGGCCGCCGATCTCCATGAAGCACCAGTTGTAGCCCCAGGCCGAAGCGACTTCCTGGAATGGCACGAAGCGTTCGCCGTTCCACTCGAAGATGCAGGACTTCGCATTCGGAGCGGCGCCGCCGTCATGCGCCGTCACCCCTTGGGCCAGCGCCAGGAACACGCGGCCGTCGAAGGCGAAATGCTTCCATTGCTTGGCGGCGAAGGTCGCGAAACGCTGGAAGGGCTCGAACCGGCCATCGATCAGTTCGTAGAGCACCGATTCCACGTCCATCGCGTACGGCCCGTGCCCGGTGCGCAGGCTCGCGGTGGCAAGGAAACGTCGCTCGCCGATGCCGAAGAACTCGGCGTCCTCGCCGCCAGGCACGGCCAGGCGCTGGTGCTCGACGAAGCCGGCGCCGGTGGTCCATCGATAGACCACGGTCGCCACGTCGCTGTCGCCCGCTCCCATGGACGGCGCCTGTCCGGGCTGGTCCCGCGCGAGCTGCGCGATCGCCAGGTAGGTCGAACCGCCGTGCGCGAACGGCTGCACCGCACGTGCCCCCGAGCTCGGGAGCCGCTGCACCTCGCGCAGCATCGTGCCGCCCGTCTCCGATGCGGAAGGGGGTGTCATTGCGAAAGGCCGTAGAGGCGCTGCGGGTTGGCGGCGAGGATGCGGTCCCGCTCCGCTGCATCGGGCACCCAGTCGGCCAGCAGGTTCAGGAGCGATCCTGTGTCCATCTGGCCGTTGGGAATATGAGGCCAGTCGCTGCCCCAGACCGTGCGCTCGCCGAGGGCATCGACGATCGCGCGCGCGTAGGGCTTGAGCCGGGCGAAATTGCCGTCCTTCGCCAGCCGGTACGGCCCCGACAGCTTCATCCAGCCACGGCTGTTCGCCAGCACGTCGATCAGGCGATCGAAGTCGGCGCGCGTCAGGCCGTCGCTCTCCAGCATGTAGCCCATGTGGTCGATGACGAAGTCGGTCTCGATCTCGGCCAGCATGGGAGCCAGGTCGCGAATCACCCGCCCCGGTGTATAGAACTGGATGTGCCAGCCAAGCCGGCGCACGCGCGCGGCACTGCGCTGGATGTAGGCGGCAATTTCCGCGATCGGCCACGCGGCGCGCAGGAACAGGTCGAGTCGCAGTGCGCGCACTCCGCGCGCGTGCATGGCGTCGAGCGCGGCGTCGTCGATGTCGTCGTCGACCATCGCGACGCCTCTCGCACGGGGGCCGAATTCGTCGAGTGCGTCCAGCATGCAGCGGTTGTCGGTGCCGTAGAAGCTCGGCTGCACGATGGCAAAGTGTTCGATGCCCAGCGCGCGGGTCATGCCGTGCAGCAAGGCGGGCGCGCCGTCCGGCAGCGTGTAGTGCGGCTTCGGGACGCGCGGATAACGCGCTTCACGCCCGAACACATGCACATGGCTGTCGCAGGCGCCGGCAGGCATGACGAAGCCAGGGCGGGTCAGCGTCGCCGCGTCGCGCATCGGAACGGATTGAAGGATTTCGTTGTTCATGTGTCGGTTTCAAGGGAGGCGAGCGCCTGCCGCACGCGCTCGTGCGCGGCGGCAAGCAGGAGGTCGGTGTCGATGCCGGTCATGAGGAATGGTGCCGCGCCGCGGCGGATCAGCTGCGCGCTGTAGCGTGCGTCGGAGATTCCGCCGATGACGAGCGGCTTGCCGGCACGCTGGCAGACAGCCAGCGCGTGGTCATGCGCTTCGCGTACCCGCGCGTGCATGAACTCTCCCGGCACGCCGAGTTCAGCACTGAGGTCGTTGGTGCCGATCGCGATGATGTCCACGCCCGGAACGGCGGCGATCGCTTCCAGGTTGCGGATCCCGAGCGGACTTTCGATCAGCACCTTGACCAGCGTGGCGCGGTTTGCGGCGTCGTACAGCGCGGCCGGCGGCATGCGTCGATACTGCAACTGCGGCACGATCGCCACGGCAGAGCGATGACCGAGCGGAGGGAACCTGCAGGCCTCGACGACCGCCATGGCTTGATCCACGGTCTCGATGCGCGGCGCGATGATGCCCATCGCCCCTCCGTCGAGAAGCCTGCCGATCACGCCATATTCGCGCTCTGGCACGCGCACGAACGGCACGATGCCCAGGTCGCATGCGCAGGCGCAGATCTGGGCCGCGACATCGACGGGCAGTGCGCTGTGTTCCATGTCGACCCAGATCACGTCGTGGCCGCTGGCCTTGGCAAGCCGGGCGATCTCGGGCGCGCGGGCGCTCCGCACGCCAAGCGCCGTGACCGGCAGCCCTTTGGCGAGTCGATCGATGACGAAGTGGACGCCCCCGCGGTCCCACCAGTCCATGTTGGAGCTCATTGCGACGCGGCGCCCGCGTTGTGCCTGGCCAGCGGCTGCATGCTGGCGGCCCCGTGCGACTGCGGGCAAGGGGGCGAAGACGCGAGAATTTTCATGGGAGCTTTCGTTGAATCCAGCAGGCTTGTGGCGATGTCCGTCGGTCGTGCAAATCGTAAGAGCCCGCTTCGATACCCGGAAATACTTGTTTTGGATTGCCATCGATACCGGTTTTGTATCGTCCTTGCAGCTGAGGCACCTCGCTCAGACGTGCTGCGCCGGCACCCGGGACGCATCACCCGCGCCGGGAGGTCCTGCCGATGAAGCTCATCGCGATCGCCGCGGCGATCGTGGGCAATGCCGCCAGCAGGAACAACTGGCTCCAGGCGAGGTGCGCCGAGACCAGGGTGCCCCCCAGGAACGGCCCGACGATGGAGCCGAGTCGACCGACTGCCATCGACAGGCCGACGCCCGTGGCGCGAACCTCCGCGGGGAAGAAGTGCACGCACAGGGCCGGCATGTTCATCTGGCCGCCGATCAGCAGGAAGCCCAGCAGGAAGATCAACAGGAAGGCCGCGGCGCCACTGGCCGCCATGAAGAAGCCGAAGACCGGGATCAGCACGGCGCACACGCCCAGTGACAGCGCGATCGGCCGGAAAGGGCTCCGATTGGCGATCACGAACGACATTCCCAGTACCCCGACGACGCCGCCCACATTGAGCACCACCGCGGCCAACGCCGCGCGCTGGGGGTTCATGCCGTTCAGCGTCAGCACCGTCGGAGTCCAGCTGATGAGGAAGTAGCTCACCAGCAATATCAGGAACGTGGCGGCGCACAGCAGCACGGTGCCGGGCAGCCTGCCATCCGCGACGAGCCTCGAAAGCGGCCTCGTCGACCGAACGGCCTCCTCCCCTGCCGGTTCGCCGTTCCGGGCGTCCGTCACTACCAGCGACAGGGGCAGCAGCAGCAACGTGACGATGCCGCCCCCGACGAAGATGCCGCGCCAGCCGATCACGGGCATCAACGCGGCCGTGATCGCGCCGCCCGCGATCGCGCCAATGGGGAAGCCGAGAAACATGCGCGACACGGCCACTGTCCGCCGGTCCGGGCGGGCATGTGCCGCTGCCAGCGCGGAGACAGTCGGGATCGCGCCGCCCAGGCCGAGTCCTGACAGGAAGCGCAGCAACATCAACTGCGACGGCCCGTCCGACCAGGCGCACGCGGCTGTCAGGACGCCTGAGATGACGATCGACAGGACGAGCAGGTTCCTGCGACCGAAGCGATCCGCTGCCGCGCCGATCGTGAAGGCTCCGATGGCCGCGCCCGCGAATCCCGCGGCGAAGACCTTTCCGAAATCGCCGGGCGGCATCGCCCATTCCTTCGAGATCAGCGGCGCGATGAACGAGAGCATCAGCGTGTCATAGCCATCGATCAATGCCACCAGGAAGCAGACGAGGATGATGATCCTGCTCCTGGCCTGAGTTGAAGACACGGGGCTCGACGCCGTGACCAACGGAACTGCGGACATCAATGGACTCCTTCTGATCTGGATTGGCCGTCGTGCGCCCGCGCTGTCGACGTGCGACCGCGGTCATGCTCGCCCCGGCGCCGAAGTGACGTGCCGACTTTCGCCGCCCGTCCGCCGGCCTGGCACATCCTAAGGTCGCGGCTGGATACCTGGAAATACTGGTTTTGCATCGTTGTCCATACCGAAAAGGTATCGCGGTGCGTCGGGAAGCCTTCAGAATCGATCCCCATGGACATCCGCCAGATGCGTTATTTCGTCGCCGTCGCCGAGGAACTCAATTTCACGCGGGCGGCCGAGCGTCTGCACATGGCGCAGCCACCGCTCAGCACCCAGATCCGCGCGCTCGAGGAGGAGTTGGGGGCGGAACTCTTCGTGCGCGACAAGCGGCGCGTGTTCCTCACGGCCGCGGGACACGAGTTGCTGAGCCGCGCACGGGCCATCCTCGAGGCCACCGCGCAGGCCAAGTCGGCCGCGCGCAATGCGGCGAACGGCCTGACCGGCCGGCTCGCGCTGGCCTACACCGCGTCGGCGATGTTCACCGAGCGCCTTCCCGCGGCAATCCGGAAGTTCGCCGGCACCCATTCGCAAGTCGAGCTGACGCTGCACGAAATGGCTTCCCTGGACCAGCTCTATGCGCTGCACGAGCGGACGCTCGACGTGGGAATCCTGCGCAAGCCCGATGTCGTTCCACCGGCCGGCGTCGAGATCGAGCCGTGGTACCACGCGCCGCTCGTCGCCGCGATACCCTCGGATCATCCGCTGGCCATCCGGTCGAGCGTGCGCATCAAGGACCTCCGCGACGAGCCCTTGATCACCTACCCGCGCGACGCCGGCATCGGCCTGTACTGGCCCGTCCTCAAGCTCTGCGCGCAAGCCGGCTTCCGGCCCCGCATCGTGCGGGAAGCGCGCGAGCCATCGGTCATGATCGGTCTCGTCAGCGCGGGCATTGGCATCGCGATCGTGCCTGCGGACACGCAATGCATACGGCTCAAGGGTGTCGCCTACCAGCGCCTGGTCGGCAAGGACGCCGTCTCGACCCTGTACCTGGCGCATCGATCCGGCGACGGGAACGAGCACGCCAAGGGGCTGCTCGCGGCGCTGCGCGCTGGCGCACCGAAGAGCGTGCAGTGATGCGGTTGCCGGCAGGCATCGAAGTTTCGCGCGGCGCACGCCGCGATCGGCAGGTCGTGTCTTCCGTGCCCGCCGCCAGCGACGATCCGGGCCATTCAAGATGAAAGCAGAAACGTGCAACCTGCGCCACCTTCGCTATTTTGTCGTTCTTGCGGAGGAGCTCCACTTTCGCAGGGCGGCTGAAAAGCTCGGCATCTCCCAAGGGCCGCTCACCCTTGCGATACAGGCCTTGGAGGTGGATTTCGGTGCCGGACTGTTCGTCAGGAACCGGCGCAATGTCGCGCTCAGCGAGGCGGGGGCGGCCCTTCTCCCGGACGCCCAGGCCATCCTCGCGCGCATGGAGTCTGCCCGGGAGACCGTGCGCCAGACGGTTGCCGGGGAGGTGGGTCACCTGCGGCTGGGATTCACCAATGCGTCATCCCTGGCGCCGTTCTTTCCCGTGCTGATACATGACTACCGGACGCAGCACCCCAATGTCAGCGTGTCATTGCGGGAACTGACATCGGAGCGCCAGATCGCGGCACTCGAGAATCGCGACATCGACATCGGCCTGCTGCGCCTGCCTGCCAACGTCCCGTCGGACATTTCGCTGACGCCTCTCGTGGAGGATCGGCTCGTTGTCGTGATGCAGGAGGGCCACAGGCTCGCGCAGCGAGGCGAAGTCCGCCTTGACGACCTGCGCGACGAGGCCTTCATTGCCTACCCGCGTGAAACGGGCATCACGATATTTTCGCAAATACTCGCCCTGTGCGAAATGCGGGGCTACGTACCGCGCATCGTGCAGGAGGCCCAGCAGGCATCGACCCTGATCGGACTCGCGGCCACCGGGCTGGGCATCGCCATCGTGCCCGAGGCCCTCAGGGCGATCAGGCTGGCAGGCGTGGTATTCAAGCCCCTGTCCGACACGGACGCCGTGTCGACGCTCTATGTCGCATGCAGAAGGATGGACGTGAACTCGCGTGCGCGGCAGTTCATTGAATTGGCCCTGTCGATACGATCCCGGACATCGGACTCCTTGTCCGGAATCGACGCGGCATGATGCTCCCGCCCGCAGGGAAGGTGCGCGGGCAGTGATTCTGGTTTCATATCAATGAATTGGAATCGCCACATGGACAGCGGCAGGCCTTGACGCAACACTCCCGGAAGACTTGGCAGGGCACCGCCGCTGACCGAGAGCTCACCGACCATGCACTGCGCACAATCCGTCCACACCATGAAATCTCGAATCCTCGCCCTGATCGCCGCGCTGCCTCTGCTGTGGGGATGGCCTGCCCACGCAGCGGAGCTGAACTATCACGTCGCTGATCGGCAGAGCCTTCCGGGCAACGCGAGATGGGACTACCTCACCTTCGATGGCGCCAGCGGACGACTGTTCATCACGCGCGGCGATCACGTCGACGTCTTCGACGCGGCCCTTCGCCGCATCGTCGGGTCGATCGACGGCACCGCGGGCGTGCACGGTGTCGCGCTCGCGCCGGCGATGAACAAGGGTTTCACCAGCAACGGCGACGGAAAGACGGTGACGGTCTTCGAGTTGTCGTCATTGAAGGTGCTGGCGACGATACCCGTCCAGAACAGTCCGGACTCCATCGCCTACGATCCCTTTTCGAAGCGCATCTTCACCTCGAACGGCGACGCTGGAAGCCTGACGGCCATCGATGCAACGACGAACGCGGTCATCTCGACCGTCGAGATCGGTGGCAGCCTGGAATTCATGGCCGTTGACGGCAAGGGCAAGCTGTACGTGAATCTCGAGGAGAAGAACGGCGTGGCCGTGATCGACACGGACAAGCTCGCCGTGCTGGCTCGTCACGACATTTCAGCCGGCTGCAACGAGCCCACCGGGCTTGCCATCGACGCCGCGACGGATCGTCTTTTCGCGGTCTGTCGCAACCAGAAGATGTTGGCGATCTCCGGTTCGACCGGAGAGATCCTCGCCACTGTCGGCATCGGCAAGGGCTGCGACGCTGTCGCCTTCGACAAGACGTCGAACAAGGTGTTCGCATCGAACGGCGAGGGCACGCTTTCGGTCGTTTCGGCCGACACCTACAAGGTCGAGCAGACGGCAAGGACGAAGCCGACGGCGCGTACCCTGGCGCTCGATGCCGCCGGGCATCGCATCTTCACGGTCGCCGCGGATCCCGAGGGCGTCCCTGCTTCCGGTGCAAGGCCGAAGATGAAGCCTGGCAGCATGGTGCTGCTGACCGTGTCGCAATGACTCGTTGAGCTTTTCTCGAGGCGCAGGCGCAGGCGCTGGCGCCGGCGAGGCCTCGACGGAGCTTGCGTTCAGGGATGGGGCGTGACGAGGCATGCCGGAGTCACCTCGTTCAATCCCGTCGCGCCGATCATCGCCATGTCGCGGTCGACCTCGTCACTCAAGAGCCCGATCGCATGCCGCACCCCTTGCTCGCCCTGGACGGCGGCGGCGTACATGAAGGGCCGGCCGACGAAGACCATCCTGGCGCCCAACGCGACGGCCTTCAAGACGTCGGTGCCTCGGCGTATCCCTCCGTCCATCATGACCGTCGTCTTGTGCCCGACGCTGTCGACGATCGCCGGCAGGACTCGCAGCGGTGACGCGGCGCCGTCGAGCTGGCGGCCGCCGTGGTTCGAGACGATGATGCCGTCCGCGCCCACGTCGACCGCGCGCCTGGCGTCCGCGTCGCCGAGGATGCCCTTGATGACCAGGTTGCCCGGCCAGCGCCTGCGGATGTCCTCCAGGTGGGCCCAGCCCAGGTGATCCCGGCCCGTCGTGTCACGCAGGGCCGAACTCGAGAACATGGGCGCACCCCGCTCGGCGAAGGAGTTCTCGAAGTGCGGCATGCCACGCTGCATGAGGGTTCGCGCGAAGGTGCCGAACAGCCACCGGGGGCGCACCATGCCGTCCCAGGCCAGCCGCAACGAGGGGCGGAGAGGCATGGAAAAGCCGGCCCGCACGTTGTTCTCGCGGTTCGCCCAGACCGGGATGTCCACGGTGACGACCAGGGTCCCGAAGCCGGCAGCCTTCACTCTGTCGACGAGGGCGCCGATGCGCCGGGTGTCACCGGGCAGGTAGGCCTGGAACCACGTGGAAGGGGCCGCGGCGCAGACTTCCTCCATCCGGATGAGGGAGGTGCCGCTCATGATCGCCGGTATGCCCGCCGCTTGTGCGGACCTGGCCATCACCAGGTCCCCCTCGAAGGCGGAAATCGCGCTGATGCCTATGGGAGCGATGCCGAACGGCGACGTGAACGCCTGCCCGAAGATCGTCGTCGCCTGGCTGCGGCAGGAGACGTCCTTGAGGACCTGCGTCAGAAAGCGGTAGTCCTGGAACGACGCGCGGTTGTCGCGCAGTGACACGTTGTCTTCTGCTGCGCCGGCGACATAGCCGAACAAGGGACGGGGCAGGTGCCTTCTGGCCGCTTCCTCGAAATCGTCGAGGCACAGGATGCGCTGGAGCCGCGACGCCAGACCGGCCTTGGCCGCATACGCCGCCGCCGCGGGCTTGGGCGCCGGTGAAATCGGGGAAGCGGCTCCGGTACCTTCTGAACGCATGGTGAAACTCCAGTCAACAGTTGCCGTCCGACCGCGAGTATCGGGGCACTCGCGTCGATGTGCAGGAATCTGGACTCACCACCGGCCGCCTGTCGAAGCTTGCAACGGACCACCGACGACCTTGCGCCAAGGTTTCGCGCGGCGACGTCCGCTCATCGCGTCGCTTCCCTCGGGTCCAATCCCCGCCGTTCGTGCCGCGCGCCGGGCAGGGGGTGCCGCGATTCTCTCCGTCAACGGCTGGATGCCGTGCCGCGTTGTTGCAGCGTGTCCAAAGCCCTCTCGAACCTCCACAAAGGTGCCTTCATGAACAAGTCCATGTCGAAGATCGTCCTCTCCATCGCCGTCCTCGCGCTGGCTCCGCTCGCGGCCTCGGCGCAGCAGCTGCCCGGCAAGCACCCGGCCTACCTGCACGCGCTCACCGACCTGCGCACGGCGCGCTGGCAGCTCGAGCACCAGCCGGGCGACGCCAAGGTCTACGGCGACGAAGACGTGGCCATCACGGAAATCGATGCCACGATCAACGACATCAAGCGCGCGTCGATCGACGACGGCAAGGACCTGCGCGACCATCCGAACGTCGACGTGCACGAACACGGCAGCCGCCTGCTGCGCTCCATCGAGAGCCTCAAGAAGGCGCGCGCCGACATCTCGGGCGAGGAAGACAATCCGGAAACGCGCGAGCTGCGCCATCGCTCGGTGGAGCATCTGGATCGCGCCATCCGCGCCGCGGAACACGCGCACGCCGCGTGGCTGAAGGACGTGAAGGGCTGATCGCCCGCCCGGCTGCGCGGCCCTCGCGCAGCCGCCGGATGCGCCTCACGCGCGCTGCAGGCTCACCAGCACCACGTCGTGCGTGCGCAGGTCCAGCCGTACGACGGCCGCGCCGTCCGCGCCCACCGTCAACTCGTGCTCGGACTCGGGCACGTCGGCGGTGCGGCGCTGCAGGTCCGCCAGCATCGCCGCGTCCAGCGTCTTGGGCGATCCCGCTTCGAGATAGGCCGACTGCGCGTCGTTGGCGTTGAATCCGGTGCGGCGCCGCTGCACGCGATACCGGCCCGGCGGCACCTGCCGCAATTCGATCGTCAACCGGCCGGCGGGCTTCGCCGGTTGCGGCTTGCCGAAGTACGAGCGATTGCTGATCGTCTGCGCGGGCGCGCGCCAGTCCCAGGCCAGCACCTGGATGCCGCGGCCGTCGGTGGCGGCCCAGGTCCGCGCGTCGCTGCTCGGGATCTCGCGTCCCTGCAGCGCCGCGAGGTACTTGTACGCGAACCAGGCGGGCTTGCGGATGCCCTCGCGCGTCATCAGGCCGAAGCCGCCGTGGAAGGGCGCGTCGGGCGGGCCGGGCTCCTCGAACAGGTCGGTGTAGGTCCAGTAGGACATGGACTGCGCGAGCCCGCGGCTGCCGCGCAGCTTGTCGAGCACCCAGGGCGCGCTCATGTAGGAGTCGTGCACCTTGTCGCGCGGGTTGTAGCTGGTGCTCCACTCGGTGAAGAACAGCGGCAGGCCCGGCAGGTGCGACGCCTCGATCTGCGCGCGCACGCGCCGCACGTCGCCCACGATCGCGTCGGGCGAGGCGCTGAGCCAGGTGTCCTGCTGGCCGTGTTCGTCGAGGAAGCCGCTGTCCACGCCGTAGGCATGCGTGCTGACGAAGTCCACCGGGGTCCGCGTGGCCTTCGCGTGCGCGAGGAATTCCGTCACCCAGGCGGCGCCGGCCGTGGCGGGGCCGCCCACGCGCAGCTGCGGGGCTATCGCCTTCATCGCCTGCGCGGTGCGGGTGTAGAGCTCGAAGTAGGCCTTCTGGTCGGCGCCTTCCCAGAAGCCGGCGAGGTTGGGCTCGTTCCACACCTCGAAGTACCACTGGCACACCTCGGCGGCGCCGTAGCGCGCGAGCAGGTGGCGGGTGAACGCCTCGATCAGCGCGACCCAGCCGACGGGCTCGGGGTGCGAGGTGTTGCCCTGCCAGTAGAAGATCGTCTGGGGTGATGTCGCCAGCGCCTGCGGCGTGAAGCCCAGCTCGACGAGCGGGCGGATGCGCCTGGCCAGCAGCGCGTCGTAGAGCTTGTCGATGGCGCCGAAGTCGAACGCGAGCGTGTCGCCGTCCTTGCGCACGGTGTGCAGCACGTCGTGGAAGATGGCGTGGAAGCGCAGGTAGCGGAAGCCCAGCTCATCGGCCGCGGTCTTCAGCTGGGCCTGGCAGTCGTCGCGGATCAGCGTGCCGGGGAAGTCGGAGCCGATGCAATGGTCGAAGAAGCGGTCGAGCGGCTGCGTGGCCTGCGCCAGGTCGAGCCTGACGACGCGGTCGGCGCTTTCCGGCGCGGCGCTGGCGAGCGTGTGCGCGAACGGGAGCGCGGCGGCCGCGATCAGGTGTTGCCGCCGGTTCATGTGGGGTACAGACATCAGGAGAGTCCTCGGTAGCGGAAATTGCGCGCGCGCAGCTCGCCATCGCCGGCGCTGAACAGGGCGATGCGCAGGCTGCGGAAGCCGCCGAACACGTTGTGATGGAAGCCCGACATCTCCATCTGCCACGGGTTCTGCGTCCACTCGATGCCGTCGGACGAGTGAAGGAACGTGACGACGTTCTCGCGGTTCACCAGCTTCAGGTGGCGGATCGGCGCCTTCAGGTCTTCGCGCATCCAGCGCTGCTCGGCGCCGTAGCCGTAGGTGAGCATCTGCGTCGTGCTGACGCCGATGCCGGCGTGGGCGCGTTCGTCGTAGAAGAGGGCGAGGCCGCCGTGGCCGTCGCCGCTCACCTCGATCTCGACCGAGGCCTCGTAGCTGCGGTCGCCCACCAGGCAGCACAGCGGCGAGCAGTCGCCGAGCGCGCGGCCCTGGCCGCGGATCACGAGGTCGCCGGTCTCGTGGCGCAGGCGTTGCGCCGAATCCTTGCCGGGCGCGTGGAAGCTCCACTGCAGGCCGAGTCGGTCGGTCGCGAAGTCGTCCGAGAGCGCCAGGCCCGCCTTGCCTGGCGCGCCACCGCGCGGCTTGCGCAGCGGTTGCGCCAGCGTGCCGCCCTTGGCGCGGAACCAGCCGTCGGGTGTCCATTCGATCGGCTCCAGCAGGGTCTGGCGGCCCAGCGTGCGCAGGCCGTTCTCGTAGCCGTGGTAGACCATCCACCAGTCGCCGGCGGGCCCTTCGACCACGCTCGCGTGGCCGCGCGACCACCACGGCTCGCCGGCGCTTCGCGTGCGCACGATGGGGTTGTGCGGGCAATGCTCCCAAGGCCCGTGGATGGAGCTGGCGCGCGCCAGCGTCACCATGTGGCTGGTGGGCGGCCCGGCGGTGCCGCCGACCGCGGAGACGAGATAGAACCAGGCGCCGCGCCGGAAGACCTTGGGCCCCTCGGGCGCGAACATCTCCACGACCCAGTCCTTCGGGTACTGCCACGGCGTCCACGCCTGCTCGAGCGCGCCGTCCGTCGCCAGGCCGTCGTCGGCGAGCCGGATGCGCCGGCCGCCGTTGACGAACAGGTAGCGCCTGCCGTCCTCGCCCACGGCGTGGCCCGGGTCGATGCAGCCCGGGATGCGCAGGTCGACGGGCTCGCTCCACGGGCCGCGGATGTTGTCGGCGTGCACGACGAAGATGGCCGTGCCCGCGTCCAGCAGCGCCGGGATGTAGAGGAAGTAGCGTCCGGCATGCTTGACGAGGTCCATCGCCCAGACGTTGCCCGGCGGCTTCGCGAGCGCCGCGGCGATCGGCGTCCAGCCCACGAGATCGGTCGAGTGCCAGATGACGGCGCCGGGGCTGGCCTCGAACGACGAGAACGTCATGTAGTAGTCGCGGCCGTCCTTCAGGATCGTCGGATCCGGATGGTCGCCCGGCACGATCGGGTTGCGGTAGGTGCCGTCGCCGAGGTCGGCCGTGCGCTGTCCTTCCGCGCCCGTGCCGAACCCGTTCGACGTCGCGGCGGCGACGCCGGACGCGCCCGCCACCGTGCCCGCCAGGGCGAGCGCCTGGCGTCGCGAGAGCGTCACCATGATGGCTCAGGCCTCCCAGGAGAGACTCGTCGCGGACGACTGCACCGCGCTGCGGCGACCGTCCACGTCCAGGCACCAGTCGCGCAGCGCGCCCTCCGTGATCTCGACCTGGTAGCGCCCGCCCGTGCGGCGCACCGTGCCGCGCGCGGCGATCGTGCCCTGCAGCGAGGCCACCGCGAACGAGGCCGTCGCGCCGTCGGCCAGCGCGAACACGCGCAGCGTCACGCCCCGGTCGAACTCGTAGTCGGGACGCTCGGCCTCGTTGCCCCACGGCAGCACCGTGTTCGGCGCCACGTACAGCGGCAGGCTGAGGAAGTCGTGCGTCTCGCGCACCCAGCGGCCGCCGGCCTTGACCTCGCCGGACAGCAGGTGCGTCCACGGGCCCTCGGGCAGGTAGGCGTCCACCTCGCCGCTCTCCGTGAACACCGGTGCCACCAGCAGCGAATCGCCGAGGTGGTACTGGCGATCCAGCGTCGTGCACGCCGGGTCGTGCGGATACTCCATCACCATCGAACGCATCATCGGCACGCCCGTCTCGGTGGCGGCGATGGCCTGCGAGTAGAGGTAGGGCATCAGCCGATGCTTCAGGCGCGTGAAGGCCTGCAGCACGGTGCAGCTCTCCTCGTCCACGAGCCAGGGCACGCGGTAGAAGCTGCTGCCGTGCAGCCGGCTGTGCGACGACAGCAGGCCGAACTGGATCCAGCGCTTGTAGACGGCGGGCGGCGGGTTGCCCTCGAAGCCGCCGATGTCGTGGCTCCAGAACGCGAAGCCGCAGGTGGTCAGCGACAGGCCGCCGCGCAGGCTCTCGGCCATGGACTCGAAGTTGGACCAGCAGTCGCCGCCCCAGTGCACCGGGTAGCGCTGGCCCGACGCATAGGTGGAGCGCGCGAACACCACGGCCTCTTCCTCGCCGCGCACGTCCACCAGCAGGTTGTAGACGGCCTCGTTGTACTGCAGCGCGTACAGGTTGTGCATCTCCACGGGATCGGAGCCGTCGAAGTAGACGACGTCCGCGTCGGGAATGCGCTCGCCGAAATCCGTCTTGAAGCAGTCGACGCCCATCGCCAGCAGGCGGCGCAGGTGGCCCTGGTACCAGGCCACCGCGGCCGGGTTGGTGAAGTCGACGATGGCCATGCCGGGCTGCCACTGGTCGGTCTGGAACACCCCGCCGTTCGTGCGCCTGATGAAGTAGCCGGCCGCGGCGCCTTCGGCGAACAGCGGCGACTTCTGCGCGATGTACGGGTTGATCCAGAGGCTGATCTTCAGGCCCCGCGCGTGCAGGCGCGCGAGCATCGCCTCGGGGTCGGGGAACTGGCGCTTGTCCCACTGGAAGTCGCACCACTGGAATTCGCGCATCCAGAAGCAGTCGAAGTGGAATACGCTCAGCGGCAGCTCGCGCCGCTTCATCTCGTCGATGAACGACGTGGTCGTGGCCTCGTCGTAGTTGGTCGTGAACGAGGTCGTGAGCCACAGGCCGAAGCTCCACGCGGGCGGAAGCGGCGCGCGGCCGGTCAGCGCCGTCAGGCGCGTGACCACGTCCTTGGGCGTGGGGCCGGCCAGCACCACGTAGTCCAGGCTCTCGCCCTCGCGGCTGAACTGCACCCGCGTCGTCTTCTCGGAGGCGACCTCGAACGACGCGGGCCCGGCCTCGTTGACCAGCACGCCGTAGCCGCGGTTGGTGAGGTAGAACGGCACGCTCTTGTAGGCCTGCTCGCAGGCCGTGCCGCCGTCGCGGTTGGTGTTCTCCACCACCTGGCCGTTCTTGACCCAGGGCGTGAAGCGCTCGCCCAGGCCGTACACGGTCTCGCCGACGGCCAGCGTCAGCTGCTCCTGCATGTAGTTGCCCTTGCCGGCCCATTGCATCCAGGCCAGGCCGCGCCAGTCGCTGCGCGTGAGAACGCGGTCTCCTTCGCGGAAGACCAGGCCCCAGTTGTCGCCCTTGAGCACGTCCACCGACAGGCTGCCGGTGGTGAGCGTGACCTTGGCGTCGCTCTCCGCTATCGTGACCTTGGGGGCGCCCGCGCCGGGCATCGGCACATGCAGGCGCGGCGGCTGCGAGGCCGCGTAGTGCTCCACCTGCACGCGCACCGCGCCGGGCAGCGGCGAGCTGATCGTGAGCGTCAGCGTCGGGCCCTGCAGCGTGTCGCCGCGGTGCTTGATATGGCGCGTGGTGGCCAGCACCACCAGCCGGTCCTCATGGAGTTCCACCGCATAGGCCTGGGTCGCGTAGTGCGCCGCGACGCCGGGCTGCAGCAGCCACTGTCCATCCGTGAATTTCATGTCGATCTCGTCCTCTCGTTGTCGTCGTTGTCCCGGGCTGCGCACCGCGGCCCGGTGGGGTTGCAATGTCAGTTCGGAACGGGCGCGCGCACCTGGCGTTCGATGAAGTCGCCGTGATCGGGCGTGCGGGCGACGAAGTGCGCGATGTCCGCGCGCAGGCGCGCGAAGTGCGCGCGCAACTGCGCCTCGTCGAGCGCGTCGACGAACGGGTCGTAGGTCTGCGGCGTCGCGCCCAGCCCGAGCAGGATGGCCTCGTGCGAGGACTCCGAGAAGCCCTCGGGCGCGAGGATCGTCACGCGGCCCGTGGCGCGGAACAGCTCGATCTGATGGGCCAGCGTGTCGGGAATCGGCATGGCGGCGCAATGCTTCCAGAACTCTGAATCGGTGCGCTGCGTGATCTTGTAGTGCAGGATGATGAAGTCGCGGATAGCCTCGTACTGCGCCGCCATGCGGCGGTTGAATTCGGCCGCGAGCGACGGCTTGAAGTCGGAGTCCGGGAAGAACTGGACCAGGCGCCCCACGCCGTCGATGATTAGCTGGATGCTGGTGGATTCGAGCGGCTCCAGGAAGCCGCTGGCCAGGCCGAGCGCCACCACGTTCTTCACCCACGACTCGCGCCGCCGGCCGGTGGTGAAGCGCAGCTGGCGCGGGCTGTCCAGCGCCGCCGTGTCCAGGCCTTCCAGCAGCACGCGCGAGGCCTCGTCGTCCTTCATGAAGCCGCTGCAATAGACGTGGCCGTTGCCGGTGCGGTGCTGCAGCGGAATGCGCCATTGCCAGCCGCTCGCGCGCGCCGTCGAGGTGGTGTACGGCGTGAGCTTGCCGGCCCGCGCGCTGGGTACCGCCTGCGCGCTGTCGCACGGCAGCCAGTGGCTCCAGTCCTCGTACGCCGACTTCATCGCGCCGGAGATCAGCAGGCCGCGGAAGCCCGAGCAGTCGATGAACAGGTCGCCGTCCACGCGCCGGCCGTCCTTCAGGCGCACGGCCGTCACGAAGCCGTCCTCGGGGCGTTGCTCGACGTCGACGACGGTGCCTTCCACGCGCACGGCGCCGCGCTGCTCGGCGTAGTCGCGCAGGTACAGCGCGTACAGCGAGGCGTCGAAATGGAACGCGTAGGAATAGCTGCCGGCCACGGGCGAGCCGTCGGCCGTCGGCGGCACGAAGGCGTTGGCGCGCGCCATCATCGTGGCGGTGGACCAGTCTTCGTACGACGCCATCCCGCCCGCGCGTTGCAGCCGCTGCCAGTACATGATGGGCGAGCGGTTCTCGATGCGCGGACCGAAGTCGCCGAAGCCGTGGAAGAAGCGGTGGCCGAGATGGCCCCAGTCGCGGAACTCGATGCCCAGCTTGAACGAGGCCTGGGTGCGCTTGATGAAGTCGGCGCCGTCCAGGCCCAGCGAGCTGTTGTAGAAGCGGATCGTCGGCAGCGTGGCCTCGCCGACGCCGATGGTGCCGATCTCGGGCGACTCGATCACGACGATCTCGCACGGGCTGGCGTTGCGGCGTTGCATCAACATCGCCAGGGGCGCGGCCGCCATCCAGCCGGCGGTGCCGCCGCCGACGATGACGATCTTGCGGATGTTCTTGTCGCTCATGGACCCTTGTCTCCAGCGCGCAGTTCGATGCTGCGGCGCACACATTGAATCGCGCGTCGTGGTCGTCTCGAGGCGGCCCGATTCGCGCAGGCCCGCATCTTGAACTTCGGCGATTTCGAAAGGCTAGGTGTTTCCACGGCCTTTAATTCGTTCGACGATCGAACTAACATGTGGCCCATCGAAGCGAAGACTTCGACGTCTGGAGACATGTCTTGCCGACCGAATCCCCTGGAAGCCAGCAGCTGCTGAAGGTTGTGAACCGCATGGCCCTCGTGCGGCGCATGTGCGCCAACCCGGGCCTGTCGCGCGCCGACCTCGCCACGGCGGTGGGACTCACCAAGTCCACCGTCAGCATGCTGGTGCGCGAGCTGATCGACGAGGGCTGGCTGGTCGAGCGCGAGATCGTCGCCACCGGCGAGCTCGGGCGCCGTCCCACGCCGCTGTTCATCGACGATTCTCGCCTGCTGATGCTGGGCGCCGAAGTGGGCATCGAGTCGGTGCGCGTGGTGGCGGTGTCGCTCACCGGCGAGGTGCTCGCCACCGTCGTCGCCAACTACGGCTCGGGCCGCAGCGCCAAGGTGTGCATCGGCAGCCTGGCCACGGCGCTGCTGAAGCTGCGCTCGCAGCTCGATCCCGTGCGCCACCAGATCATCGGCATCGGCGTGGGCCTGCCGGGCGGCGTCGACGAGGCCAACGCGGTGCTGCGCTTCGCCCCCAACCTGGGCTGGCGCGACGTGCCGGTGGGCGCGCTGCTCAGCGAGAAGCTCGCGGGCTCGACCCTAGTCGGCGTGCCGCTGTTCATCCAGAACGAAGCCGATGTCGCGGCTCTCGGCGAGATGGAATTCAATCCGTCGCAGGCCTCCGACCCGCTGCTGTACCTGAGCATCAACCAGGGCGTGGGCGCGGGCGTGATCGTCGGCGATCGCCTGCTCACCGGCAGCCGCGGCTTCGCGGGCGAGGTGGGCCACATCATCCTGAAGCGCAACGGCCCGCAGTGCTCGTGCGGGCGGCGCGGCTGCGCCGAGGCGATGATCGGCCTGCGCGCGATGCTGCCGGCCGGCGAGGACGCGGGCCTGCCCTCGTTGTCGACGCCGCTGGCCGAGATCCAGCGCCGCCTCGCCGCCGGCGACGCCGAGGTGCTGCGCGCGGTCCGGCGCGCCGGCAGCTACCTGGGCGTGCTGCTGCAGAACCTGGCCGCGGCCTACGACCCCGCGTGCATCGTGCTCGGCGGCTCGTGCGTCGACCTCGGCGAGCCGTTCGTCGAGACCGCGCTGCAGACCCTCAACGACTACGCCGCCGCCGCCAACCTGTTGCCGCCCATGGTGCAGACCTCGCGCTTCGGCGCCGACGCCGTCGCCGTGGGCGCCGCCGCGCTCGCGCGCTTCCGCCTGACGCGCCCGATGGCCGCGCCCAACTTCGTCGGCGCCGTCGCCGCCTGATATGTACCTCGGCATCGATCTGGGCACCTCCGAAGTCAAGGCCTTGCTGCTTGACGGCGCCGGCCGCATCGTCGGCCAGGCCGGCGCGCCGCTGACGGTGTCGCGCCCGCAGCCGCTGTGGTCCGAGCAGGATCCGCAGGACTGGCGCCGCGCGATGGACCTCGCCGTGGCCGGCCTGCGCGGCACGCACGCGGAGGCGTTCGCGCAGGTGCGCGCCATCGGCCTGTCGGGCCAGATGCACGGCGCGGTGCTGCTCGGCGAACAGGACGAGGTGCTGCGCCCGGCCATCCTCTGGAACGACGGCCGCAGCCACGCCGAATGCGCGGAGCTCACCGAGCGCGCGCCGCGGCTGCACGCGATCGCGGGCAACCTCGCGATGCCCGGGTTCACCGCGCCCAAGCTGCTGTGGGTGAGCAAGCACGAGCCCGCGCTGTTCGCGCAAGTGCGCAGCGTGCTGCTGCCCAAGGACTGGTTGCGGCTGGTGCTGTCCGGCGAGAAGGTCTCCGATCCGTCGGACGCCGCCGGCACCTTGTGGCTCGACGTCGCCGCGCGCGACTGGTCGGACGAGTTGCTGGCCGCCTGCGGCCTCACGCGCGCGCAGATGCCGCGCCTCGTGGAGAGCAGCGAGGTCTCGGGCTTCCTGCGTCCGCAACTCGCCAAGGACTGGGGACTGGGCCCCGAAGTGGCGATTGCCGGTGGCGGCGGTGACAACGCTGTCAGCGCGATCGGCATCGGCGCGACGCAGCCCGGCGACGGCTTCCTGTCGCTGGGCACCTCCGGCGTGCTGTTCGTGGTCAACGACCGCTATCGCCCGAACCCCGCGTCGGCCGTGCACGCGTTCTGCCACGCGCTGCCCGAGCGCTGGCACCAGATGAGCGTGATGCTGTCGGCCGCGAGCTGCCTCAAGTGGTTCGTGCGGATCAGCGGCGCCGCCGACGAGGCCGCGCTGCTGGCCGAGCTCGGCGCGCTGCCCGCCGACGCGTTGCGCGACGCGCCGCTGTTCCTGCCCTACCTGGCGGGCGAGCGCACGCCGCACGACAACCCGTTCGCCAAGGGCGGCTTCCTGGATCTCACGCACGAACACGCACGCGCGCACTGCACGTACGCGGTGCTCGAGGGCGTCGCGTTCGGCCTGTGCGACGGCCTGGCCGCGCTGCAGGAGGCCGGCACCGAGGTGCGCCAGCTGCACCTGGTGGGCGGCGGCGCGCGCAGCCCCTTCTGGGCGCAGCTGCTGGCCGATGCGCTGGACGTGGAGATCCTCGTCAGCGCGGGCAGCGACGCCGGTGGCGCGCTCGGCGCCGCGCGCCTGGGCTGGCTCGCCGCGGGCGGGGACGAGGCGATGGTCTGCGCCAAGCCCGAGGTCGCCGCGCGCCACGTTCCCGATGCCGCGCGCCACGCGCACCTTCGACACCGGCTGCAGCGCTTTCGCGAGCTGTACCGACGAATCGAGACTCCGTCCCGCCCTGTCGCGGCTGCTTGACAACCACCCGGCTCCCTCCGCCGGTGCCTCATCCAACCCCTTCCCGTTCATGAACAGCTACTTCAAAGACCTGCCGCGGATCGACTACCGCGGCCCCGATTCCACCGCCCCGCTGGCCTTCCGTCATTACGACAAGGACCGGCTGGTGCTGGGCAAGCGCATGGAGGACCACCTGCGCTTCGCCGTCTGCTACTGGCACACCTTCTGCTGGAACGGCTTCGACGTGTTCGGCGCCGGCACGTTCCAGCGTCCGTGGTTCGAGGGCGGCTCGCCCATGGAGCTGGCCGTGCAGAAGGCCGAGGCGGCGTTCGACTTCTTCTCGAAGCTGGGCGCGCCGTACTACTGCTTCCACGACCGCGACGTCGCGCCCGAAGGCGCCACCCCGCGCGAGAGCCACGACAACTTCGCGCGCATGGTGGACGTGCTGGGCGAGCACCAGCAGCGCACGGGCATGAAGCTGCTGTGGGGCACGGCCAACCTGTTCAGCCATCGGCGCTTCATGTCGGGTGCCGCCACCAATCCGGATCCGGCCGTGTTCGCGATGGCGGCGCTGCAGGTGCGCGACGCGATGGACGCCACGCTCAGGCTGGGCGGCGAGAACTACGTGCTGTGGGGCGGCCGCGAGGGCTACGAGACGCTGCTGAACACGCGCATCGGCCAGGAGCTCGACCAGCTGGGCCGCTTCCTGAGCATGGCCGTGGAATACAAGCACAAGATCGGCTTCAAGGGCGCGATCCTGATCGAGCCGAAGCCGCGCGAGCCGGCCAAGCACCAGTACG
>JABCYW010000091.1 GCA_013289985.1 Betaproteobacteria bacterium
CCGACACCTTCTTCAGGTCCGTGGTGTGCATCTGCTTCATCGTCGCCATCACCGCGACGGGGATATACCCCTGAAGGTACGGCTGCTGGTCGATCGCGAACTGCACCGAGCCGTCCTTGATGCCGCGCGCGATGTCGTCGCTCAGGTCAAAGGTGGCAAAGTAGATCTTGCCCTTGAGGCCGGCCTTGTCGATCGCCTTCATGGACGGGCTCGCCGACAACGGGCCGAGCGCCAGCACGGCCTGGGTGCCGGGGTTCTGGCGCAGCCACGCCGAGACCTTGGCCTCGACGTTGCTCGGATCCTCGCCGGAGTCGAGCGTGGACTTCTTGAAGTCGGCGCCGATCGCCTCGGCGAAGCCGCGGCAGCGCTCGAACGAGGCGGGGTTCGTGGCGTAGTGGTTCACGCAGACGAAGCTCTTGATGCCGGCCGCCCTGGCGCGCTCGCCGGCGCCGTGCCCGGCTTCGTACTCGGGCTGTCCGACGTGCATGATCGCGCCCAGTTGCTCGCTCTGCGCGGTCGTGCCGGAGTTGATCGTGATCAGCGGGATCTTCTTGTCGGTGACCTTCTTCAGCGAGCCCTTGAGCACGTTGAAGTCGGCGATCGAGGTGATCACGCCGTCGTAGTTGGCGGCCGCGGCCTGCTCGATAAGGCGTGACATGTCGGCCAGGTCGCCGCTGGGCGGGTTGCGGTAGTCGACGGTGACGTCGAAATCCTCGCCCGCCTGCTTGACGGCGTTCTTGATGGTGTTCCACCACGAGTCCGAATCCGGCGCGTGGCTGATCAGCACGTACTTCCCCGCCGCGTGGGCGGCACCCATGCTCAGCGTCATCACGGCGGCGATGGCCAAAGTCTTCAGTACCAGGCGTTTGCTCAGGTTGTTCATGAATCCTGTCTCCTTCGTGTTTTGGGACGTCTCGTTCTCGCGGCCCGTCGCGGGGCCCAAGCGGCATCGGTCGGGACGTGACGGGATCGTAGGCCGATGAAATTGACATTCCATACGGGCAATCACTTAGAAAATTTTTTCCATTTCGAGCGGTCGCAACCTATCATGCGCAACATTCGAGATGTGCTGACGCTGAAGGAGTTTCGCGATGAAGGATTCGAACCGGGCACTCCTGCGGGTCGGCATCGCCGGCCTGGGCCGGCTGGGAAAGCGCCACGCGGAACAGATCGCCTTTCGCACGCGCGGTGCGCAACTGGCGAGCGCCTGCAGTCCCGTCTCCTCCGAACTCGGCTGGGCGCGCGAGGAGCTGGGCGTGCCGACGCTGCACGAGGATTTCGCCGCCTTCGTGCGCGACCCGCGGATCGACGCGGTCGTCCTGGTGACGCCCACCTCGCTGCACGCCGACCAGGCCATCGCCGCGCTCGAAGCCGGCAAGCACGTCTTCGTCGAGAAGCCGCTGGCGCTCAACGTGGAGGATTGCGAGCGCGTGGAGCGGGTCGCCGCGCGCCGGCCCGACCTCGTGGCGATGGTGGGCTTCGTGCGCCGCTTCGATCCGAGCTACGCCCGCGCCGCGGCCGACATCGCGGAAGGGGCCATCGGCCGTCCCTTCGTCGTGCGTTCGCAGACCTGCGACCGCAACGACCCCGACGGCTTCTTCGTGCGCTTCGCGCCCACCTCGGGCGGCATCTTCATGGACTGCAGCGTGCACGACATCGACCTCGCGCGCTGGTTGCTGGGCAAGCCGCGCGCGACCCGCGTCTTCGCCAGCGGCACGATCGCCCTGCACGAAGGCCTGCGCCCCCTGGGCGACGTCGACAACGGCATGGCCATCGTCGAGTTCGAGGGGGGCCAGCGCGCGGTGCTGTACGCCTCGCGCACCTTCGCGCACGGGCACGACACGCAGACGGAGATCATCGGCACCGCGGGGCAGTTGCTCGTCGGCCAGGGCGGCGAGCGCGACCGCATCGTGACGAGCGACGCCCGGGGCGTGCACCGGCAGTCGGTGTCGGACTTCTTCGAGCGCTTCGGCGTCGCGTTCGAGCGCGAGCTGCAGGCGTTCGTCGCCTGCTGCCGCGGCGAACAGGCCGTGCCGCTGGCCCTCTCCGACGCCACCGAGGCCACGCGCATCGGACTGGCGATCACCCGCTCGCTGCGCAGCGGCCAGATGGAACTCGTCTGATCGACATGGCGCGGCCGGATCCATCTTCTTCCGGGCACAGGTCGGATTGGAAAACTTTTTCCAGCCCGGAAGGAGGCGACCTATCATCGCCCGCTGCCCAGCCTTCCGCCGACACGATGCCGCGACCCGCTTCTTCCAAGTCCCTCCCCGACCAGGCCGCCCGATCGGCGAAGCGCGCCGGCAAGGACGGCGCGCCGCGCCTGCCCGCCAGCCACTCGGCCGCGGTCGATGCCCTGCTCGAACGCATCAGCGCCGAATTCGCCGGCCTGAGCCGCCAGCTCAAGCTCATCGCCCGCTACGTGGAACAGCACCGCGACCATGTGGGACTGGACAAGATCCAGGAAGTCGCCGCGCGCAGCGGCGTGCAGCCATCGGCCGTGGTGCGGTTCGCCAAGCACTTCGGCTTCTCGGGCTACACCGAACTGCAGAAGGTCTTTCGCGACGGCATCGCCCATCAACTGGCGACCGACCACAACTACCAGGCACGCATCCGCGACGTGATCGACCACGCTCAGGGCCGTCTTTCGAGTGCGGACATCGCGGGGGAATTCATCGGCGGCGCCATCGCCGGCATGCGCGAACTGCAGCGCAGCGTGCAGGCCTCGACGCTGGACGACGCCGTGGAACTGCTGGCCCACGCGCCGTCGATATGGGTCGCGGGCGCGCGCCGCTCGTTTCCCGCGGCCAGCTACCTCACCTACGCCCTGCAGCACGTCGACCGTCCGATCCACCTGGTCACCGGCGTCGGCGCGATGCACGAAGGCCAGCTGCGCGGCCTGCGCGCCGGCGACGTGATGGTGGCGATCAGCTACGCGCCGTACGCCGAGGAGACGCTGGAGGCGGCCCGCCAGGCCCGCGTGCGCGGCGCGCGGCTCATCGCGCTCACCGACAGCCGCATGAGCCCGCTCGCCGCCGACGCCGCGGTGAGCCTGCTCGTCTCCGAGAGCAGCACCTTCGGCTTCCGCTCGCTCACCAACACGATGGCCCTGGTGCAGAGCCTGTTCATCGCGCTGGCCTACCGGCTCGAACTCGACATGCCCGGCAGCACCCGGCCGGCCGCTTCCTGACCCCCGCGTCGCCGCCGCGCGACGCCGCCCCCTGAAACGGAGTTCCCATGAAGAATGTCGCTGTCTTCGGCGCCGGTCGCATCGGCCGGATCCACGCCGCCAACCTCGCGGCGCTGCCCGGCGTCACGCTCAAGTTCGTCTGCGATCCGATGGGCGACGCCGCCGCGCAACTGGCCGCGCAACTGGGCGCGCAGGTGTCGAGCCCCGAGGCGGTGTTCGCGGACCCCGGCATCGACGTCGTCGCGATCGCCGCCCCCACGGACGCGCACAGCGACCTCATCACGCGCGCCGCCAGGTCGGGCAAGCACATCTTCTGCGAGAAGCCGATCGACCTGTCCGTCGACCGCGCGCAGGCCTGCGCGGACGCCGTGCGCGCGGCCGGCGTCGCCTGCATGATGGGCTTCCAGCGCCGCTTCGACCCGACGTTCAACGACGCGAAGGAACGCCTCGCGCGCGGCGACATCGGCAAGCCGGAGATGCTGGTGGTGACGAGCCGCGATCCCGGCGCGCCGCCGGCGCAGTACCTGAAGGGCTCGGGCGGCATCTTCCGCGACATGCTGATCCACGACTTCGACATCTTTCGCTGGATCCTGTGCGCCGACGGCGACGAGGCCGTCTGGCTTTCCGCCACCGGCTCCTGCCTCGTCGACCCGGAGATCGCGGCCGTGGGCGACATCGACAGCGCCGCCGTCACGATGCGCACCCACCGGGGCCGGATCGCGCAGATCAACACCAGCCGCCGCGCGGCCTACGGCTACGACCAGCGGTTCGAGGTGCTGGGCTCGAAAGGCATGCTCCAGTGCGGCAACCATAGCCCGACCGAGGTCGTGCAATCCGATGCGCAAGGCGTGCACGCAGACAAGCCGGAGCACTTCTTCCTGCAGCGATACCGGGAAGCGTACCGCCTCGAGCTGGCGCACTTCTTCGAGACGCTGCAGTCGGGCGGCACGTTCCGCACCACGATCGCCGACGGCGTCGCCGCGCAGAGGCTGGCCGACGCGGCCAGCGAATCGTTGAAGAGCGGACAGGCCGTCACGCTCTGACTCCGGGCCGAAGGCCTATCGGCTCGCCTTGAGCCAGGGGACGACCGCGCAGGCCACCACCAGCGCGGCCCAGGTGACCATGCGGCCGTCGTGGCCCGTGATCACCAGCCCGGCCACCAGCACGGCCAACCCGGCCGCGCTGGCCTGCCAGGCGAGCGTGAACCAGCTCGTGCGGGCCAGGCCGCGGCGCCAGAAGAGCTTGCACAACGCGGCGGTGAGCGCGCCCACGGCAACGGCCGGGAGCACGAAGTTGGCGATGTGCCAGAACAGATCCAGGGCGTCCAAGGTGGCGTCGTTTGATGGAAATCAAGGAAAAGACCGCGACCTGGCGCCGCGGCGGCGGGCAGAAGACCCGCGGCTCCCCTTCGAGGGCAGGGTAATTTTATAATGCGGGCATGTCTGTGTTCGCGTTGGGCCTCAACCACCAGACCGCGCCCATCGACCTGCGCGGTCGCTTCGCGTTTTCGCTCGAGCAGTTGTCCCCGGCGCTGAAGGCGCTCGCGCAGCAGGTCGGACGCCCCACGGCGGGCGGCGGCATCATCGGCGCGCCCGAGGTGGCGCTACTGTCCACCTGCAACCGCACCGAGCTCTACGTGGCCGCGTCCGAACACAACGCGGCGCTGGTGCGCCCGGTGGCCGACTGGCTGGCCGCACAGGGCGGCGTCACCGGCGCCCAGCTGCTCGACCACAGCTACGTGCTGGAGAATCGCGACGCGGCCCGCCACGTGTTCCGGGTGGCCTCGGGCCTCGACTCCATGGTGCTGGGCGAGCCACAGATCCTGGGCCAGATGAAGCAGGCCGTGCGCGAGGCGGGCAACGCGGGCACGCTGGGAACCACGCTGCACCAGCTGTTCCAGCGCTCGTTCTCCGTCGCCAAGGAAGTGCGCACCTCCACCGAGATCGGCGCGCATTCCATCAGCATGGCCGCCGCCGCGGTGCGCCAGGCCACGCAGCTGTTCGGCGACCTCGACAAGCTGAGCGTGCTGTTCGTGGGCGCCGGCGAGATGATCGAGCTGGTCGCCACCCATTTCGCGGCGCGCACCCCCAGGCTGATGGCCGTGGCCAACCGCACGCTGGAACGCGGCGAGAAGCTGGCCGTGCGCCTGGGCGCGCAGGCCATGCGCCTGGCCGACGTGCCCACGCGCCTGCACGAGTTCGACATCGTCATCTCGTGCACCGCCAGCACGCTGCCCATCATCGGCCTGGGCGCCGTCGAGCGCGCGCTGAAGACCCGCAAGCGCCGCCCGATGTTCATGGTCGACCTCGCCGTGCCGCGCGACATCGAGCCCGAGGTGGCCCAGCAGAGCGACGTCTACCTCTACACGGTGGACGACCTGTCGGAGCTCGTGCGCAGCGCCGGCGCCAAGCGCCAGGCCGCCGTCGAGCAGGCCGAGGCCATCATCGACGCCGGCGTGCTGGGCTTCTCGCACTGGCTGGATCAACGCGCCACCGTGCCGCTGATCCAGGCCCTCACGCGCCAGGCCGACGACTGGCGCAGCGCCGAGCTGCAGCGCGCGCGCAAGGCGCTGGCCAAGGGCGAATCGGTGGAGGCGGTGCTCGAGGCGATGAGCCGCGGGCTCACGCAGAAGATGCTGCACGGCGCGCTGGCCGAGCTGCGCACCAGCGAAGGCGAGCAGCGCCATCGGCTCACGGACGCCGTCACGCGGCTGTTCCTGCGCCAGTCCACGCGCGATCCGGCCGACCCGGGCCTGTAGCGACGCGAACCTCGCCTGAGGCGTCGCCGACGACGCCCGCCTGCCGAGCCGCCCTGGCCGCTCGCCGCTTCGCCCGCTCCCGGACACGCCCATGAAAGACTCCCTCCGCCAACAGTTCGACCGCCTCGGCATGCGCCTGCAGGAGCTCGACGCACGCCTTGCCGATCCGGCCTCCACCAACGACATGGCGAAGTTCCGCGCGCTCTCGCGCGAACAGTCGGAGGCCTCCGAGATCGTGGAGCTGTATCGCCGCTTCACACGGCGCGAGGCCGATCGCGCCACCGCGCAGGAGATGCTGGACGCGGGCGACGACGACGCCGGGATGGTGGCGATGGCGCGCGAGGAGATCGCCGCCTGCGACGCCGACCTGGAGGCGCTGGACGCCGCGCTGCAGGCCACGCTGCTGCCGCGCGACCCCGACGACGAACGTCCGGCCTTCGTCGAGATCCGCGCCGGCAGCGGCGGCGAGGAGTCGGCGCTGTTCGCGGCCGACCTGCTGCGCATGTACCTGCGCTACGCCGAGCGCCAGGGCTGGCGCAGCGAGATCATGAGCGAGAGCCAGTCCGACCTGGGGGGCTTCAAGGAAGTGGTCGTCCGCCTGGAGAATCCGTCCGGCGCCCGCGGCCTGGCCGCCGCCACGCAAGGCGTCTACGGCCAGCTGCGCTTCGAGTCGGGCGGCCACCGGGTGCAACGCGTCCCCGCCACCGAGACCCAGGGCCGCGTCCACTCCAGCGCCTGCACGGTGGCCGTGCTGGCGGAGCCCGACGCCGCCGCCGAGGTCACGCTGAACCCGTCCGAGCTGCGCATCGACACGTTCCGCGCGAGCGGCGCCGGCGGCCAGCACATCAACAAGACCGACAGCGCGGTGCGCATCACGCACCTCCCCACGGGCATCGTCGCCGAGTGCCAGGACGACCGTTCGCAGCACCGCAACAAGGCCAAGGCGATGACCGTGCTGCTCGCGCGCCTGCAGGGACGCGAGCGCGCGGAACGCGAGGCGCGCGACGCTGCCGAGCGCAAGAGCCTGATCGGCTCGGGCGACAGCTCCGACCGCATCCGCACCTACAACTTCCCGCAGGGCCGGCTCACCGACCACCGCATCAACCTCACGCTGTACAAGCTGGGCGCGGTGATGGAGGGCGACCTGGGCGACGTGGTGGGCGCGCTGCGCGCGGCGCGGGCGCAGGAGCAGCTCGCCGCGCTGGAGTCGGGCGCTTGACGACTGTCAACGCCGCGCTGCGGTCGGCCCGCGCGCGGGGCGTCGAGCGCCTCGACGCGCACCTGCTGCTGGCCCACGTGCTGGGGCAGTCGCGCGCGTGGCTGCTGGCGCACGGCGACGATGCGCTGTCGCCCGCGCAGGCGACGTCCTTCGAGGCCCTGGCGGCGCGGCGCGCCGCCGGCGAGCCCTTCGCCTACCTGGTGGGCGAGCGCGAGTTCCATGGCCTGGCGCTGGCCGTCGGCCCGGGGGTGCTCGTGCCGCGTCCCGACACCGAGACGCTGGTCGACTGGGCGCTGGAACTGCTGCAGGGCGAACTGCGCGACGTGCCCGCGCCCGCCGTGCTGGACCTGGGCACCGGCAGCGGCGCGATCGCGCTGGCCGTGAAGAACGCCTGCGCTCGCGCCCGGGTGTGGGCGGGCGAGCGCAGCGCGGACGCGCTCGCGGTGGCGCGGGCGAACGCCACGCGCCTCGCGCTGGACGTGCACTTCGCGCACGGCGACTGGTGGGACGCGCTGGACGCCGCGGCGCCGACGTTCGACCTGGTGGTGAGCAACCCGCCCTACATCGTGGCCGGTGATCCGCACCTGGACGACCTGGCCCACGAGCCGCTGGCGGCGCTGGTGGCCGACGAGGACGGCCTGGGCGACATCGCGCGCATCGCCGCCGGCGCGCGCGGCCGTCTGCGCCCCGGCGGCTGGCTGCTGTTGGAGCACGGATGGGAACAGGCGCCGGCGGTGGCGGCCATCCTGGCGCGCGCCGGGCTGGGCGACGTGCAGACCCGCGCCGACATCGAAGGCCGCGACCGCTGCACCGGTGGCCGGCTCCTCGCCTGATCCCTTCTTTGTAGACCCGGGACCTGAACCCCGCAAGCGTCTTTTCCGCGCTATCGTGACAACGTCTCTGCAAGGTCACAGGAGGTAATGAAGCAGGAAAAACCGTGCTGTTTGCCGATATCTTCAACACGAAAGCAGGCGTAGCATCGATTTTCTGGAGTCTGGTTTTAGCCTCTTGAGGCGAATTCGGGAGCCGACCATGGGTCATTCGCAGTCGACACGGCGCGCCACGCGCCCCGCCCTCCGGGCCGCCACGATGGCGGGGCTCGCGGTGCTGACGATGGGTGCGCAGGCCCAGGGCTTGACCCAGCGAACTCCGGACAGCGCTTACGGCGGCCGTCTTGCTGCCGAGTACGCGCTCACAAACTTTCACGCGACGAGCAACTCCATCCGCCTGCTCGGCGACTACTACTTCTTCGATCCGGTCGCCGGCAGCAGCGGCCCGCTCCTCGGCGGACTGCGCGCCAGCACCGGCATCGTCGGCCTGGGCCAGCCCCTGTCGCTGTACGACACCCGGCCCGATCCGCTGCAGAACCTGCCCTACGTCGGCCTGGGATACAGCCGCCTGTACTTCAACAGCCAGCTGAGCCTCAACGCCGATTTCGGCCTCGCGTCGCAGAACCACGGTCACGGCCTGTTCAACAGCGCCAGCAGCCTCGACGACCTCACCAACCAGTTGCGCTGGGCGCCGGTGATGGCGGTCAACGTGCGCTACTCGTTCTGAGGTTTCGCTAAGCCTTTCGGGTGCGAACCCAGGCCGTTTGGCATATAAACGGAGGATCCGCGCCCGAGTGCGCCCTCTTCCGAATTGCACTGCCATGTCCGACGTCCAGCAACGCATCGATGACCTCGTCAAGAACAACAAGATCGTGTTGTTCATGAAGGGCACCGCCCAATTCCCCCAATGCGGCTTCTCCGGCCGCGCCGTCCAGATCCTGAAGGCCTGCGGCGTCACCGAGCTGAAGACGGTCAACGTCCTGGAGGACGGCGAAGTGCGCCAGGGCATCAAGGACTACGCCAACTGGCCCACGATCCCGCAGTTGTACGTCAACGGCGAGTTCGTCGGCGGCTCGGACATCCTGATGGAGATGTACGAAGCCGGCGAGTTGCAGCCGCTGCTGGCCGCCTGACTTGAGCCCACCCGAGGCGAAGCCGAGGACGCCTGTACCTCCGGCGATCATCGTCGGCATCACCGGCGCGTCGGGCGCCGCGTACGGCGTGCGCCTGCTCGAGCGTCTGCGCGAGCTGGGCGCCGAGACCCACCTGGTCGTCACGCCCTCGGGCGTCATCAACGTGCACCACGAGCTGGGCCTGTCGCGCGACGAGCTCGCGGCCAGGGCCAGCCACGCCTGGCCGGTGGGCGACATCGGCGCCTGCATCGCCAGCGGCAGCTTCGGCGCGCAGGCGATGGTGGTGGCGCCGTGCACGATGAAGTCGCTCGCGGCCATCGCCCACGGCTTCGGCGACAACCTGCTCACGCGGGCCGCCGACGTCATGCTGAAGGAACGCCGCCGCCTCGTGCTGATGGTGCGCGAGACCCCGTTCAACCTGGCCCACCTGCGCAACATGACCGCCGTCACCGAGATGGGCGGCGTCGTCTTCCCGCCGTTGCCGGCGTTCTACAACAGGCCGCAGACCATCGCCGAGATGGTGGACGACACGGTGGAGCGCGTCATCGAGATGCTGGGCGTGCCGGGAGCTGCGCCGCGGCGCTGGCAGGGCCTGTAGGCGCCGACGCCGCCGCGCGCGGCTCCGCCCACTCCCAGCGCTTGCGGGCGCCCAGCACCATGTCCGGATACGCCGCCTGCCCGCGGCTGCCGTTGTAGCGGCCCAGCGCCATGAACAGGTCGCCCTTCTCGACGTCGAGGTAGTGGCGCAGGATCACGCAGCCGAAGCGCAGGTTGACCTGCATCACGAACAGGCGCGCCGCGTCGCCGTCGCCGATCTGGCGCGCCCAGAACGGCATCACCTGCGTGTAGCCGCGCGCGCCGGCCGAGCTGATCGCGTACTTGTGGAAGCCGCTCTCGGCCTGCACCAGGCCCAGCACCAGTGCGGGCTCCAGGCCGGCGCGCCGGCTCTCGTACCAGACCGTCTGCAGGAACTCGATGCGCTCGTGGCCTTCGCTCTTGTTCTTCTTCAGCCGCTCGCTCATCGCCCCCAGCCAGCGCAGGTAGGCGAGGCGCTGGTCGATGTTGTCGAAGCGGAGTTCCGGCGGCGGCGCGCTCTGCGCGATCGCGGCGCTGAGCGCGGTGCGCACGGAGTCGGCCAGCGGCTCCTCGACCTGCGCGCCCGCGAACGCGCGCGTCACGCACGCGAGCGCGAGCAGCGCGACGGCCGCGCGCCGGCCCACGCAGGGAAGTCTCATGCCGCCAGGCGGGCTCGCAGGTCGGCGACGACGTCGGCCAGCGCCACCGTGCTCGCCTTCTCTTCGCGGCGGCCCTGCACCTCGAGCTGGCCCTCCTTCAAGCCGCGGTCGGAGATCACCACGCGCTGCGGCACGCCGATCAGTTCCCAGTCGGCGAACATCGCGCCGGGGCGCTCGCCACGGTCGTCCAGGATCACGTCCACGCCCGCGGCCACGAGCTCGTCGTGCAGCTTGTCGGCGGCGGCCTTGACCTCGGCGCTGCGGTCGTAGCCGATCGGGCACAGCACCACCGCGAACGGCGCCAGCGCCACCGGCCAGATGATGCCGCGCGCGTCGTTGTTCTGCTCGATGGCGGCGGCTACCACGCGGGTGACGCCGATGCCGTAGCAGCCCATCTCGAAGGGCTGGGGCTTGCCCGTCTCGTCGAGGAAGGTGGCGTTCATGGCCTTCGAGTACTTGGTGCCCAGGTAGAACACCTGTCCGACCTCGATGCCGCGGTCGATGGCGAGCACGCCCTTGCCGTCCGGCGACGGATCGCCGGCGACGACGTTGCGGATGTCGGCCACCAGGTCGGGCTCGGGCAGGTCGCGCACCCAGTTGGCGCCGGTGTAGTGGAAGTCGGGCTCGTTGGCGCCGCAGACGAAGTCGCTCATGTTGGCAACGGTGCGGTCGGCGACGACCTTGACGGGCTTCTTCAAGCCGATCGGCCCCAGGTAGCCGGGCTTGCAGCCGAAATGGTCGTCGATCTCTGCCGGCGTGGCGAAACGGAAGCCGTCCTTCAGGCCCGGGACCTTGCCGACCTTGACCTCGTTCATGTCGTGATCGCCGCGCAGGAGCAGCAACCACACGGTGGCCTTCTTCACGTCGCCCTTGTCGTCGAGCTCGTCCGTGGCCAGCACGAGCGACTTCACCGTGCTCGCGAGCGGCAGGTTCAACAGCGCGGCCACGTCGGCACAGGTGCTCTTGCCGGGCGTCGGCGTCTTCGCAAGCGCGGCCGAAGCCGCGCCGCGAACGGCGATCAGGGCGACGCCTTCGGCCGCCTCGATGTTGGCGGCGTAGTCGGACGTCGGGCAGTAGGCGATCGCGTCCTCGCCGGTTTCGGCGATGACCTGGAATTCCTCGGACTTGTCGCCGCCGATGGCGCCCGAATCGGCTGCCACGGGCCGGTACATCAGGCCGAAGCGGTCGAAGATCGCGCGGTAGGCGTTGCGCATCACGTGGTAGCTCTCGATGGCAGCCGCCTCGCTGCGGTCGAACGAGTACGCATCCTTCATCGTGAACTCGCGGCCACGCATGATGCCGAAGCGCGGACGGCGCTCGTCGCGGAACTTGGTCTGGATCTGGTAGAAATTCTTGGGCAGTTGCTTGTAGCTGCGCAGTTCCTGGCGCGCGATGTCGGTGATCGCCTCCTCGGAAGTGGGCTGCATCACGAAGTCGCGGTCATGGCGATCCTTCAGGCGCAGCAGTTCCGGGCCCATCTTGCTGAAACGGCCGCTTTCCTCCCACAACTCGGCCGGCTGGACGACCGGCATGGACAGCTCCACGGCGCCGGCGCGGTTCATTTCCTCGCGCACGATCGCCTCGACCTTGCGGATCACCCGCAGGCCCATGGGCATGTAGTTGTAGATGCCGGCACCGAGCTTCTTGATCATGCCCGCGCGGGTCATGAGCTTGTGGCTGGTCACTTCCGCATCGGCGGGGGCTTCCTTGAGCGTGGAAACGAAGAACTGGGAGGCTTTCATGGGCGCAAGGTTACCGGGTTGTCATCAACGAATCGCGATTCTTCCGCGCGGCATGCGGAAAAACGTGAACTCGTGTTTTATGTACTGCCGGTGCAATAATGGTTGCAGTTAAAGAATCGGGGTCAGATTATGCTCGACCGAGAGGGCTTCAGGCCCAACGTCGGCATTGTGCTGCTCAACTCGCGCAACCAGGTGTTCTGGGGAAAGCGTCTCCGCACGCATTCCTGGCAATTCCCGCAAGGGGGCATCAAATACGGCGAGTCGCCCGAGCAGGCGATGTTCCGCGAGCTGCATGAGGAGGTGGGGCTGCTGCCCGACCATGTGAAGATCCTCGCGCGTACGCGCGACTGGCTTCGCTACGAAGTGCCCGAGCACTACATCCGCAAGGATGCCCGCGGCCACTATCGCGGCCAGAAGCAGATCTGGTTCCTGCTCAAGCTCATGGGCCGCGACAGCGACATGAACCTGCGCGCCACCGACCATCCCGAATTCGACGCCTGGCGCTGGAACGAGTACTGGGTGCCGCTGGACGTGGTGATCGAATTCAAGCGCGGCGTCTACCAGCTGGCGCTCACCGAACTCGCCCGCTTCCTGCCCAAGACGAACTACCACAACCGCTACCTGCGCGGCGGACCGCGTGGGCCGCGCGACGACCACGACCTGCCCAGCGACCTGCCGCCCGATGCGGTGGAGAACGAAACGCTGCACGACACGCGGCCGCCGGCGGACGATCTCGCCGCCCGCTGACCGGGCGGTCCGGCGGGTCAGCCGAGAACCAGGTTGTCCCGGTGCACCAGCTCGGGCTCGTTCGCGTAGCCCAGCGCCGCCTCGATCTGCGACGACGGCTTGCGCGCGATGAGCCGGGCCTCGGCCGACGAGTAGTTGGCCAGGCCGCGCGCCACCATGCGGCCGTCGAGCGAGCGCACCGCGATCACGTCGCCACGATGGAATTCGCCCTCGACCTCGCGCACGCCGATCGGCAGCAGGCTCTTGCCTTCCTCGCGCAGCTTGATGGCGGCGCCGTCGTCCACCACCACCGCGCCGCGCAGCTGCAGGTGGTCGACCATCCAGCGCTTGCGCGCGGCGACCTTGGCGGTCTGCGCGGCCAGCAGCGTGCCGATGGGCTCGCCGGCGGCCAGGCGCAGCAGCACGTCGGGCTCGCGGCCCCAGGCGATGACGGTGCTCGTGCCCGAGCCGGCCGCGCGCTTGGCGGCCAGGATCTTGGTGAGCATGCCGCCGCGCCCGATGGACGAGCCGGCGCCGCCGGCCATGCGCTCGAGTTCGGGGTCGCCCGCGCGGCCGCGCGCGACGAACTCGGCGTCGGGGTTCCTGCGCGGGTCGGCGGTGTAGAGGCCCGGCTGGTCGGTGAGGATCACGTAGGCGTCGGCGTCCACCAGGTTGGCCACCAGGGCGCCCAGCGTGTCGTTGTCGCCGAACTTGATCTCGTCGGTGACCACCGTGTCGTTCTCGTTGATGACCGGGATCACCTTCAGGCCCAGCAGCGTCACGAGCGTGGAGCGGGCGTTGAGGTAGCGCTCGCGGTCGGCCAGGTCGGCGTGCGTGAGCAGCACCTGCGCGCTGCCGAAGCCGTGCTCGCGCAGCTTGCTCTCGTACATCTGGGCCAGGCCCATCTGGCCGACGGCGGCGGCGGCCTGCAGCTCGTGCAGTTCCTTGGGCCGCGCCGTCCAGCCCAGGCGCTTCATGCCCTCGGCGATGGCGCCCGACGAGACCATCACGATCTCGCGGCCGGACTGGCCGAGCGCGGCCATCTGGCGGCACCAGTTGCCGATGGCCTCGGCATCGACGCCGCGGCCTTCGTCGGTGACCAGGCTGGAGCCGACCTTGACGACGATGCGGCGCGCGTTGCGCAGCTCGTCGTTCAGCAGGGCGGAGGCGTCCGCCGTCATGCCGCGCGCGTGCGGCGCCGCACGGGCGCGGCCGGGGCGGCGGCCTCGAGCTCGGGTTCGGGCTCGAGGGGGGCGAAACGCGGATCCACCGGCTCGTCGTTGTCGGCCTTCGCGGCCTTGGCCACGACCTTCCGCGCGCCGCGAACCGGGCGCACCGGCTCGTCGACGACAGGCGCGACCACCGGCATCGATTCCTCGAAGCGTGGATCGGCCGGCGGCGCCAGCTGCTCCACCTGCGCGTGCACGTGCTCGTAGATGGCGTGCAGCATCGGCTGCAGGCCTTCGCGGGCGAGGGCCGAGATCTGGAAGACCGGGCCCCTCCACTTGAGGCGCTTGATGAAGTCCTTGCAGTGCGCCTCGCGTTCCTCGGCGGGCACCATGTCGAGCTTGTTGAGCACCAGCCAGCGCGGCTTGGCAGCCAGCTCGGGGTCGTACTTCTCGAGTTCCTTGACCAGCGCCCTGGCCTGCTTGACCGGGTCGACGCCGTCGTCGAACGGCGCCATGTCGATCACGTGCAGCAGCAGCCGGGTGCGCTGCAGGTGGCGCAGGAACTGGTGGCCGAGGCCGGCACCTTCGGCGGCGCCCTCGATCAGGCCGGGGATGTCGGCCACGACGAAGCTCTTCTCCGGGGCGACGCGCACGACGCCGAGGTTGGGATGCAGCGTGGTGAACGGGTAGTCGGCGATCTTCGGGCGCGCGTTGGAGATCGCGGTGATCAGCGTGGACTTGCCGGCGTTGGGCATGCCCAGCAGGCCCACGTCGGCCAGCACGCGCAGCTCGAGCCGCACCTTCTTCTCTTCGCCCGGCCAGCCCGGCGTCTTCTGGCGCGGCGCGCGGTTGGTGCTGGTCTTGTAGTGCAGGTTGCCGAAGCCGCCGTCGCCACCCTTGCAGAGCAGCACCGGGACGTCGGGCTCGACGAGCTCGGCCAGGATCTGGTCGGTCTCGAAGTCCTTGATCATCGTGCCCACGGGCACGCGCAGCACGATGTCCTCGGACGCCGCGCCGAACTGGTCGGAACCGCGGCCCGGCTCGCCGTTGCGCGCCTCGTGGCGGCGGTTGTAGCGGTAGTCGATCAGCGTGTTGAGGTTGCGGTCGCCCACGAACCACACGCTGCCGCCCTTGCCGCCGTTGCCGCCGTTGGGGCCGCCGAAGGGAATGCACTTCTCACGACGGAAGCTCATGCAGCCGGCGCCGCCATTGCCTGCGGCGATGTCGATCACGGCTTCATCAACGAATTTCATGGGAAGGTCCTTCTTCTGGCTGCGACGCCGGCTTCATTGGAACAATAAACGAGAAAGCCCCGGCATGCCGGGGCTTACGCAAACCGAACTTGAGCCAGCGTTGCGAATTACAACGGGGTCACGATGACCGTCTGGCGGTTCAGGCTGCCCTTGGTGGCAAACGAGATCTTGCCGTCGACCAGCGCGAACAGGGTGTGGTCGCGGCCCATGCCGACGTTGTCGCCGGCGTGGAACTTGGTGCCGCGCTGGCGAACGATGATGGAACCGGCCGAGACCGTTTCACCGCCGTAGCGCTTCACGCCGAGCATCTTCGGTTGGGAGTCGCGGCCGTTCCGGGTGGAACCGCCGCCTTTTTTCTGTGCCATGGTGCATTAGCTCCTGTGCAATGAGTTCGGGCGGATCGGACGCTTACGCGTTGATGGCCGAGATCTCGAGTTCGGTGAAGTGCTGGCGATGACCGCCATGCTTCTGGTAGTGCTTGCGACGGCGCATCTTGAAGATGCGAACCTTGTCGTGACGACCTTGGGCAACCACGGTAGCCTTCACGCTTGCACCCGCGACCAGGGGCGCGCCGACCGTCAGTTCCGCGCCGTTGCCGACTGCGAGAACCTGATCCAACACGATTTCCTGGCCAACGTCCGCAGCAATCTGTTCTACCTTAATCTTTTCGCCGGCTGCAACCTTGTATTGCTTGCCACCGGTTTTTACGACCGCGTACATATAGGACCTTTCTGTTGACTTCTACTCGCCGGCTGACGGCTGATCGGCGTTGCCTGCCTCCCGGACGACGCGGTCGAAACCTGGATTTCGAGGGGCCGTCCCGGCCGGTGGGGCCCCGCATGTGGTCATGCGGTGGCAACCGGCCCAGGCACGCTGGGTTCAGCCAAAAGTCGGCGAAGCCCTCGATCATACCAGCATGCGCCGAAAACGTCAAAGCACGGGACGGCGCGCGGGCGACGGCCGTCCAGGCTTCCTATAATGCCGGTTTCCCTTCCCGCGAACCGTCGTGAACGCCCCCCTCACCCACGCGCCCCTGCCCGCCGATCCGATGGCCGCCGAAATGCAGGCGGTCGACGAGGTCATCCGCCGCCGGCTGACGTCCGAAGTCGCACTCGTCGACCAGATCGCGAACTACATCGTCGGCGCCGGCGGCAAGCGGATCCGTCCGCGCCTGGTGCTGCTGTTCTCGCGCGCGCTGTCGTTCTCGGGGGCCAGCCGCTTCGAGCTGGCGGCCATCATCGAATTCATCCACACGGCCACGCTGCTGCACGACGACGTCGTCGACGAGTCGGCGCTGCGCCGCGGCCGGGCCACCGCCAACGCGCTGTTCGGCAACGCCGCCAGCGTGCTGGTGGGCGATTTCCTCTATTCGCGAGCGTTCCAGCTGATGGTGGAAGTGGGCCGCATGCGCGTGCTCGACGTGCTGGCCGACGCCACCAACGTCATCGCCGAGGGCGAGGTGCTGCAGCTGATGAACATGCACGACGCCGACCTGGCCGTCGAGGACTACCTGCGCGTCATCCGCTACAAGACCGCCAAGCTGTTCGAGGCCAGCGCGCGGCTGGGCGCCGTGATCGCCGACGCCCCGCGCGAGATCGAGGACGCCTGCGCCAACTTCGGCCGCTCGCTGGGAACCGCGTTCCAGCTGATCGACGACCTGCTCGACTACGAGGGCGACCCCGCCGCGCTCGGCAAGAACGTGGGCGACGACCTGCGCGAGGGCAAGCCCACGCTGCCGCTGCTGTTCGCGATGTCGCACGGCACGCCCGCGGAAGCCGCGCTGATCCGCCACGCCATCGAACAGGGCGAGGTGGAACGTCTCGCCGAGATCGTGCAGATCGTGCGCCGCACCGGCGCCATCGACGCCACGCGCGCCGCCGCGCGCCGCGAGGCCGACCTGGCGCGGGAGCAGCTGGCCGCCTTGCCTGAGTCCGAGGCGAAATCGCTGCTGCTGGAGTTGTGCGAGCGCTCCGTCGAACGCTCGTCGTGATCTCATGTCGCCGCCGCCGGCTCTTGCCGAGGCCGCGAAAAATGTGCGAGAATCCTTAGCTCAGCGAAACGGAGCCCCGCTCCGAATCGGTGGACAGCCCGCAAGGGCACCGTCGGAGGCTTTTTCAGGCTTCGCTGAACATCGGGGTGTAGCTTAGCCTGGTAGAGCGCTACGTTCGGGACGTAGAGGCCGGAGGTTCGAATCCTCTCACCCCGACCAGATCATGCCGGTCGCATCGACGCCGTCGACGCGGACCGGAAAACGACAAAGGAGCCCTCGGGCTCCTTTTGTCATTTCGGCGCCCGAGTTACTTCCTGAATCTACTTTCCCTTCATTCCGCGAATTAACTGACGATTCAAGATACTTTTGACGCCGGCGCGAAACGGGCGGGGTATCGTGGGCTTCTCACGATTTACTTCGCCTAATCCATCGGCGATGATCGCCATTCGGCGCATTCGTGTGCCCAACAACCCGCTGCGGCTACTCGACGATGGCAGTTGATACGTTCCTCGACGCACCACAAACCAACCTCTCGGGGGTTGCGCGCATCCTGGTGCGCGCCGGGCGCATCGACGCGAAGGCCGCCGACGACCTGAGCAAGGCGGCCGCGGAAAAGCGCAGCTCGTTCGTGGCGCAGCTGATCGAGACCGGCACCATGAAGCCGCTCGCGCTGGCCCATGCGCTGTCCACCGCGCTGGCCGTGCCGCTGCTCGATCTCGACGCGGTCGACCCGAAGGCGCTGCCGCAAGGCATCGTCGACGCCAAGCTCGTCTCCCAATACCACATCTTCCCGCTGGGCAAGCGCGGCGGCCGGCTGTTCATCGCCTGCGCCGATCCCACCGACCAGGAAGCCGTCGAACGCATCAAGTTCGCCACCCAGCTCGCGCCCGAGTGGATCGTCGTCGAATACGACAAGCTGATGCGCCTGGTCAACGACCAGCAGACCACCACCACCCAGTCGATGGAGGCGTTGGTCTCGTCCGACTTCGAGTTCGAGGTCACCGACGAGGACACGGCCGCCAACCAGGAGAAGGCCGACGTCTCGACCGAGGTCGAGGACGCGCCGGTCGTCAAGTTCCTGCACAAGATGCTGATCGACGCGATCAACCTGCGCGCGTCCGACCTGCACTTCGAGCCCTACGAATTCAACTACCGCGTGCGCTTCCGCATCGACGGCGAGCTGCGCGAGATCACGCAGCCGCCGATCGCCATCAAGGAAAAGCTGGCGTCGCGCATCAAGGTCATCTCGCGGCTGGACATCTCCGAGAAGCGCGTCCCGCAGGACGGCCGGATGAAGCTCAAGTTCGGCAGCAAGTCGATCGACTTCCGGGTCAGCACGCTGCCCACGCTGTATGGCGAGAAGATCGTCATCCGTATCCTCGACCCGTCCAGCGCGCGCCTGGGCATCGAGGCGCTGGGCTACGAGCAGGCCGAGAAGGATCGGCTGATGGCGTGCATCGTCCGTCCGTACGGCATGGTGCTGGTCACCGGCCCCACGGGTAGCGGCAAGACGGTGTCGCTGTATACCTGCCTGAACATGCTCAACCAGCCGGGCGTGAATATCTCCACCGTGGAGGATCCGGCCGAAATCAACATGCCGGGCGTCAACCAGGTCAATGTCAACGACAAGGCCGGGCTGAATTTCGCGGCGGCGCTCAAATCCTTCCTGCGCCAGGATCCGGACGTGATCATGGTGGGTGAAATCCGCGACCTGGAAACCGCCGACATCGCCATCAAGGCGGCGCAGACGGGCCACATGGTGCTGTCCACGCTGCACACCAACGACGCGCCCACCACCCTCACGCGCCTGCAGAACATGGGCGTGGCGCCGTTCAACATCGCCTCGTCCATCCTGCTGATCACCGCGCAGCGGCTGGCGCGCCGGCTGTGCGAGAGCTGCAAGGTGCCGGCCGACTACCCGCGCACGTCGCTGCTGCGCGCCGGCTACACCGAGGAAGAACTGGACGACACCTGGCGTCCGTACCGCGCGGTCGGTTGCTCCAATTGCAACAACGGCTATCGCGGCCGCGTCGGCATCTACCAGGTGATGCCCATCACCGAGAAGATGCAGCAGATCATCCTGGCGGCCGGCAACGCGCCCGAGATCGCCAGGTGCGCCAAGGAAGACGGCGTGCGCGACCTGCGTCAATCGGGGCTGGTGAAGGTGCGCCTGGGCGTCACGACGCTCGAGGAAGTCATTTCCTGCACGAACGAATGAGCCGCTTACAACTCGAGTTCAAATCACGCCTGCTCCAAGGCAGAATCGCGCAACCCAGCCCGACAGGGCGGTTGGAGGACTGATGGCTACTGCAATGGCGGCGAAGAGCGCCCCGGATTTCATTTTCGAATGGGAAGGCAAGGACCGCACCGGCAAGCTCGTGCGCGGCGAGTTGCGTGCCGGGGGCGAGGCCGCGGTGAGCGCCAGCATGCGCCGCCAGGGCATCATGGTCACCAAGGTGAAGAAGCGCCGCACGAGCGGCGGCAAGTCCATCAAGCAGAAGGACATCGCCGTCTTCACCCGCCAGCTGTCCACCATGATGAAGGCCGGCGTGCCGCTGCTGCAGGCCTTCGACATCGTGGGCCGCGGATCCACCAACGCGCGCATGACGCGCCTGCTCAACGAGATCCGCGGCGACGTCGAGACGGGCACGAGCCTGTCGTCGGCGTTCCGCAAGCACCCGCAGTACTTCGACGCGCTGTACTGCAACCTGGTCGAGGCCGGCGAGTCCGGCGGTATCCTGGAAGAGTTGCTGGCCCGCCTGGCGCTGTACCAGGAAAAGACCATCGCCATCAAGCAGAAGGTCAAGTCCGCGCTGATCTACCCGACGTCCGTGATCGTCGTGGCCTTCGGCGTGCTGACGGTCATCATGATCTTCGTGATCCCGTCGTTCAAGGAAGTGTTCACCTCGTTCGGCGCCGAGCTGCCCGCCCCCACGCTGCTCGTGATGGGGATGAGCGACGTGTTCATCCACTACTGGTGGTTGATCTTCGGCACCATGTTCCTCGGCGGCTACATCTTCATCCAGTCCTGGAAACGATCCGAGAAGATGCAGTTCTTCATGGACCGCATGCTGCTGAAGCTGCCCATCTTCGGCGACCTGGTGATGAAGTCGGTCGTCGCGCGCTGGACGCGCACGTTGTCCACGATGTTCGCCGCCGGCGTGCCGCTGGTGGAGGCGCTCGATTCCGTCGGCGGCACCGCCGGCAACCTGGTCTTCGCGCAGGCCACGCAGCAGATCCAGCGCGACGTGGCGGCCGGCTCCGCGCTGACCACCTCCATGACGAACGCCAACGTGTTCCCCACCATGGTGCTGCAGATGTCGGCCATCGGCGAGGAATCCGGCGCGCTCGACGACATGCTGGCGCGCGCCGCCGAGTTCTACGAGGAAGAAGTCGACGAGATGGTCAAGGGCCTGTCCACGCTGATGGAGCCCATCATCATCGTGGTGCTGGGCACCCTGATCGGCGGCATCGTCGTGTCGATGTACCTGCCCATCTTCAAGATCGGCCAAGTCGTCTAAGAGTCCGTGGAATCCATCGTCGCCAATCCCTGGGGCGCGTTCGGCTCGCCGGTCGTCCTGGGTATCTTCGGACTCCTGGTCGGCAGCTTCCTGAACGTCGTCATCCACCGCAAGCCCATCATCATGATGCGCGAGTGGCTGCTCGACACCGGCGGCATGCTGGGCGAGGGCGAGGTCTGGAAGCAGGTCTTCGCCAAGCCGCAGCCCGCCGAACTCGTCGAGGCCGGCAAGACCATTGACGCGCACCTCGAAGTGCTGGCCCCGCTGGGCCTGGCCACGCCGCGCTCGCGCTGCGGCGCCTGCGGGCACCAGATCGCCTGGTACGAGAACATCCCGCTCCTGAGCTGGCTCGCGTTGCGCGCGCGCTGCTCGGCGTGCGGCACGCCCATCTCGGTGCGCTACCCGCTGGTCGAGCTCGCCACCGGCCTGCTGTTCGCGGCCGCGGCCTGGAAGTTCGGCCCGAACCCGACGGCGCTCGCCTGGTGCGCCGCGCTGGCGCTGCTCGTGGCGATGTCGCTGATCGACCTCGACACCAAGTACCTGCCCGACGACCTCACCTATCCGCTGCTGTGGGGCGGACTGGTGGCCGCGGCGCTCGGCTGGACGATCCCGCTGCCGACCGCGATCTGGGGCGCCGTGGCCGGCTACGTGCCGCTGTGGGCCATCGCCGGCGCGTTCGCGCTGCTCATGAAGCGCCAGGGGATGGGCGGCGGCGACCTGAAGCTGCTGGCCGCGCTCGGCGCGTGGCTGGGCTGGCAGGCCATCCTGCCGGTCATCCTGATCGCCTCCATCGCCGGCCTGTGCGTCAACGTGCCGCGCATGCTGCTGGCCGGCCACGGTCGCCACACGCAATATCCGTTCGGCCCGTTCCTGGCCGCGGGCGGCATCATCGTGATGTTCGTCGGCACCAACACCCTGCTGGAATGGGCGAACATCCAGCTCCCGGCCTGAAGATCGGGCTTACCGGCGGCATCGGCAGCGGCAAGAGCACCGTCGCGCGCCGCTTCGGCGCGCTCGGCGCCCTGGTGGTGGACACCGACGCCCTCGCCCATGCGCTGACCGCCCCGGGCGGCGCCGCGATCCCCGCGATCGCCGCCGCGTTCGGCGCCGAAATGATCGGCTCCGACGGCGCGATGGATCGCGCGAAGATGCGCGCCCTCGTCTTCGCCCGGCCCGATGAACGCCGGCGCCTCGAGGCCATCCTGCACCCCCTGATCGGCGAGGCCACGCACGCGCAGGCGTCCCGCGCGGGCGCGGGCCAGGCCGTGGTGTTCGACGTGCCGCTGCTCACCGAATCGGGCACCTGGCGCGCGCGGGTGGATCGCGTGGTGGTGGTCGACTGCGCCGAGGCCACGCAGGTCGCACGGGTCGTGCAGCGCTCGGGCTGGACGGCCGAGGCCGTGGAGCGCGCCATCGCCCAGCAGGCCTCGCGCGCGCAACGGCGCGCGATCGCCGACGCGGTCATCGTCAACGAGGCGCTCGCGCTGGCCGCGCTGGAGGCCGAGGTGGATGCGTTGTGGGCCGCCTGGACCGCTGCATAAAGCTGACGTCAACTGTCGCGTTCTTGTAGGACAAAGCTGCAGATTGCGCGCACGAGCACCTTTGGGAGAGCGAAGGTCGTAACGCCTGTGAAACAATCGCGGTCACAGCCGAACCTGAAGAACGCCTTGGTCCTATACGAATACCCGTTCAACGAGGGCATCCGCACGATGCTCCGACTCGAACACCTGTTCGACCGCATGGCCGGCCTCATCGCACGCGACGACCCGGTCGACCACCACTACGCGCTGGCCTCGATGTTCGAGATCATGGACGTGGCCGCGCGCGCCGACCTGAAGTCGGACGTGCTCAAGGAGCTGGAGCGCCACAAGTCGCAGCTCAACGCCTACCGCGGCAACCCGGCCATCTCGGAGGAGGCGCTGGACGACGTCATCGGCCGCATCGACATCGCCTTCAAGGAGCTCAACGAGTCGCCCGGCAAGGCCGGCCAGGCCCTGACCTCCAACGAATGGCTGATGAGCATCCGCAGCCGCATCGGCATCCCCGGCGGCACCTGCGCGTTCGACCTGCCCGCCTACTACGCGTGGCAGCAGTACCCGGCCGCGCAGCGCCGCGCCGACCTGCAGCGCTGGACGGACACGCTCACGCCGCTGTCGGTGGCCCTGCACGTGCTGCTGGGCCTGCTGCGCGAATCCGGCGTGCCGCACAAGGTGGTGGCCAACGGCGGCCAGTACCAGCAGAGCCTGCCCACCGCGCGCACCTACCACCTGCTGCGCGTGAAGCTGCCGCGGGAGGCCGACCTGGTGCCCGAGATCAGCGGCCACCGACTGATGGT
>JABCYW010000092.1 GCA_013289985.1 Betaproteobacteria bacterium
CGCCGCCGGCCTGGGCGAGAAGAAGACCACCTGGCGGCTGCGCGACTGGGGCGTGAGCCGCCAGCGCTACTGGGGCACGCCGATCCCGATCATCCACTGCGGAACCGACGACAACCCCGGCTGCGGCGTGGTGCCCGTGCCCGAGAAGGATCTCCCGGTGGTGCTGCCGGAAGACCTGATCCCCGACGGCTCCGGCAATCCGCTGAACAAGCATGCCGCCTTCCTGGACGTCGGCTGCCCGAAGTGCGGCAAGCCCGCCCGCCGCGAGACGGACACGATGGACACGTTCGTCGATTCGTCGTGGTACTTCATGCGCTACTGCGATCCCACCAACGCCGACCACATGGTGGGCGCCGGCACCGACTACTGGATGCCGATGGACCAGTACATCGGCGGCATCGAGCACGCGATCCTGCACCTGCTTTATGCGCGCTTCTGGACCAAGGTGATGCGCGACCTCAAGCTCATCGAGTTCAGCGAGCCGTTCAAGAACCTGCTCACGCAAGGCATGGTGCTCAAGGGCGCCTACTTCCAGAAGCCGGCCGACGCCGGCAAGAACTACTACTGGGAGCAGGACGTCGAGACCGTGTTCAACGACAAGGGCGTCATCCAGGGCTACAGGCTCAAGTCGGACGGCTCGCCGGTCGAGTACGAGATGACCACGATGTCGAAGTCGAAGAACAACGGCATCGACCCGCAGGCCCTCATCGACCGCTACGGCGCCGACACCGCGCGACTGTTCGTGATGTTCGCGTCGCCGCCCGAGCAGACGCTGGAGTGGAACGACTCCGGCGTGGAAGGCGCGCACCGCTTCCTCAAGCGCGTGTGGGGCTTCGGCGCGAAGAACACCGAGGCCATCCGCGGCGCGGCCGACGCCGTCGCCGGCCTCGAGCTGAGCGCGCCCGCCAAGGCGCTGCGCCGCGAGGTGCACGTGCTGCTCAAGCAGATCACGTACGACTACGAGCGCATGCAGTACAACACCGTCGTCTCCGGCGCGATGAAGCTGCTCAATTCGCTGGAGGCGTTCGTCGCCGATGGCAGCCCCGGCTCGGCCGCCGTGCTGCGCGAAGGCTTCTCGGTGCTGCTTCGCGCGCTGTACCCGGCGTGCCCGCACATCGCGCAAGGCCTGTGGACGGACCTCGGCTACGCCAAGCAGGGCCAGCAGTTGCTGGACGCCGGCTGGCCTGCCGTCGACGAGTCCGCGCTGGTGCAGGACGAGCTCGAGCTCGTGCTGCAGGTGCTGGGCAAGACGCGCGGCAACGTGCGCGTGCCCGCCAGCGCCGACAAGGCCGCCATCGAGGCCCTGGCGCTCGCGTCGCCCGAGGCCCAGCGCTGGATGGAAGGCAAGCCCGCGAAGAAGGTCGTCGTGGTGCCGGGCCGTCTCGTCAACATCGTCGTGTGATGACGCGGCGTCGCCTCGCCCTCGCCGCGCTCGCCGTCGCCGCGGCGGCCACGCTGGCCGCGTGCGGCTTCCACCGGCGCATTCCGCAACCGCTCAACTACGAACGCATCGCGCTGTCGGGCTTCGCCGACCGTTCCACGATGGCCGACGAGATCCGGCGCGCGTTGCCGTCCACCGCGCACATCGCCTCCAACGTGCTCGAGTCGCAGGTGGTGATCGAGGCCGTCGAGGACACGCAGAAGACCACCGTCGAGGCATCCACCGCGTTCGGCCAGGTGCGCGAACTGGAGCTGCACGTGAAGCTGCGCTACCGCGTGCTCGACCCCAACGGCGTGGAGCTGCTGCCGCTGGCCGACATGGAGCGCTTCCGCGACATGACCTACGACGAGAAGGACGCGCTGGCCAAGGACACCGAGCTGAAGGCGCTGTACCGCGACATGCAGTCCGACATGGCCTACCAGCTGATCCGCGTGCTGTCGGCCGTGGGCAAACCCACGGGGCCGGCCGCGCACGTGCAGGCGGCGCGCGCGGCCTCGGCGGCGTTGGCGCCAGGGTCGGCGCCGTCGTCGGTGTCGGCAGTGGAATGGGCCGCCTCGCAGGCCGCGGGCCACTGAGATGCAGGTCCGGCCCGAGCAACTGCCCGACCACCTGGCCCGTGGCCTGCACGACGTCTACGTGGTGCACGGCGACGAGCCGCTGCGCGCGCAGGAGGCCGCCGATGCGATCCGCGCCGCGGCGCGCGCGGCCGGCGCCGCCGAGCGCAAGGTGTTCGTGGTCAGCGGGGCGCACTTCGACTGGAGCGGCGTGCTGGGCGCCTCGCAGTCCATGGGCCTGTTCGCCGACCAGCAGCTGATCGAGATCCGCATTCCCTCGGGCAAGCCCGGCAAGGACGGTGGCGAGGCGCTGCAGCAGCTCGCCGCCGAGGCCGGCCCCGACAGCCGCCTGCTGGTGCACCTGCCCAAGCTCGACTGGCAGCAGCAGAAGGCCGCCTGGTTCGGCGCGCTCGACGGCGCCGGCGTGAGCGTGCCGGCCGACGTGGTCGAACGCAACGCGCTGCCCGCGTGGCTGGCCAAGCGATTCGCGCTGCAGGGCCAGCGCGTGGAGGCGGGCGCCGCCGGCGAGGCCACGCTGGCCTTCATGGCCGACCGCGTGGAAGGCAACCTGCTCGCCGCGCACCAGGAGATCCAGAAGCTGGGCCTGCTGTACCCGCCCGGCGAGCTCACGTTCGCGCAGGTGGAGGACGCCGTGCTCGACGTGGCCCGCCATGACGTCTCGCGCCTGTGCGACGCGGTGATGGCCGTGCAGGTGCCGCGCGCGCTGCGCATGCTCGACGGCCTGCAGGCCGAGGGCGAGGCAGCCGTGTTCGTGCACTACAAGCTGTCGGACGACATCCGCGCGATGAAGCGCATCCAGGACGCGATGGCCGACGGCAAGCCGCTGCCCATGGCCTTGCGCGAGGCGCGCATCTGGGGCGCGCGCGAGCGCCTGTTCGAGCGCGCGCTGCCGCGCCTGTCCGGCCCCATGGCCGCGCGCCTGGTCAGCGCCGCGAGCGAATGCGACGGCGTGCTCAAGGGCCTGCGCCACCCGCAATGGCCCGCCGAGCCCTGGGACGCGCTGCGCCGGCTGGTGCTGATGATGCTGCAGGCGCTCAAGCCCGAGGGCGCGCAGGCCGGGCTGGTGCTGCGCACCTGACGCGCACCGCGCGACGATCGTTCAGTAGCCGCGCGACCGGTCGACCAGGTGTGACGGCGGCTCGCCTCGGCGCACCGCCTCGACGTTGGCGGCCACCACCGCGGCCGCGCTGCGCAGGTCGGTCTGCGCCGCGGCGTGCGGCCATACCGTCACGTGCGGATGGAACCAGAACACGTGCGTGGCGGGCAGCGGCTCGCTGTCGAACACGTCCAGCACCGCGTGCGCCAGGTGGTTGGTGTTCAGCGCCACGAGCAGGTCCTTCTCCACCACGTGCGCGCCGCGCGCCAGGTTCACGAGGCTCGCGCCCGCGCGCATCTGCGCGAGGCGCGTGCGATCGAACAGGCCGCGCGTGTCGTCGGTGAGCGGCAGCAGGTTGACGACGATGTCGGCCGCGCCCAGTACCGCCGGCAACGAGGCCCAGCCGGCGTGCGTCTCGACGCCGTCCACGGCCTGCGCCCGCGCGCTCCAGCCGCTGACCCGGTAGCCCAGCGCGGCCAGCTGCAGCGCGGTCGTGCGCCCCATCTGGCCCAGGCCCAGCACCAGCACCGCCACCTCGTCGGCGCGGCGTTGGGGCAGCGCGCGCCATCGGGTCTGGCGCTGCTGCGCGGCATAGTCGAACGCGCGCCGATGCAGCGACAGCACCGCCCACATGGCCGTCTCGGCCATCGCGCGGTTCATCATCGGATCGACCATGCGGGCGATGGGCACCCGGGCGGGCAGCGTGGCGTCGGCCAGGAGCCGGTCCACGCCCGCCCACAGCGACTGGATCAGCTTCAGCCGCGTGCAGTGCGCGAGCCTGCCCGGCAGCGGGTTGGCGACGACGGCGATGTCGGCTTCGCGCCAGCGCGCCGACTGCGTGCCTTCGGCCGCCGGATCGATCCAGTCGTCGTCGGGCAATGCGTCGGTGAGCGCGCGCCACCAGTCGGCGCGCTCGGCGCCTTCGAGGCGGGCGTCGAAGGCGATCTTCATCCAGCGCGAGCCGCGGCCAGCAGGCGGTCGAGCGCGATGGCCACCGTCCGCGCGCGGATGGCGGCGCGGTCGCCCTCCAGGTGCAGGCATTCGGTGCGGCTGTCCACGCTGCTGCCGGCCGCCCACGCGAGCCCCAGCCAGACGGTGCCCACCGGCTTGGCCACGCTGCCGCCGCCCGGGCCGGCGATGCCCGTGACGGACAGCGCCAGCTGCACCTTCGCGTGCGCCAGCGCGCCGCGGGCCATCGCATCGGCCACCTCCGCGCTGACCGCGCCGTGGCGGGCGATCAGCGCGGCGGGCACGCCCAGCAGGCCCGTCTTGGCGTCGTTGGCGTAGGTGACGAAGCCGGCGGCGAACCAGTCGCTGGCGCCGGCCGGCGCGGTGCAGGTGCCGGCCAGCAGGCCGCCGGTGCAGCTCTCGGCGGTGGCCAGGTGCCAGCCGCGGGCGCGCAGGGCGTCGCCCAACGAGGCGACTTGCGCCAGCAAAGCGTCGGCTATGGCGATCAGTGCGCCTGCCATGCCGACCATCCCCACAGGCCGGCGAACCAGACGGCCAGCACGCATGCGGCAGCTACCAGGTCGTCGAAGATGATGCCGAAGCCCTGCGCCCATCCCGGCAACGCGCCCGGCTTGGCCTTGAAGCACGCATCGGCCCAGCCCACCGGCCCCCGCTTGACCGCGTCGAACAGCCGGAACAGGCCGAACAGGATCAACTGGCCGATCCAGCCCACCGGCAGCGTCGCCCAGAGGATGATCCAGAACGCGATGATCTCGTCCCACACCACGGGGCTCGGGTCGGACACCGCCATCGCGCGCGCCGTGTGCGTGCAGGCCCACCAGCCGATCAACAAGCCGGCCACGAGGATCGCGGCCCACGCGAGATGGGACGGCGCAGCGGCGTGGTCGATCAGCAGGTACAGCGCCCATCCTGCCAACGTGCCCGCCGTGCCCGGGGCCACCGGCGACAGGCCGCTGCCGAAGCCCAGCGCGATCAGCCGCAGCGGGTGCAGGCCCATGAAGGACCACGTGGCGCGGCGCGGCGTGAAGGTGGGGTATTCGTTCACGCTTTCAGTCCGGGATGAAGTGATCGAACGCGCGCTCGGTGAGCGTCAACTGCGCGCCGTGTGCATCGACGACGCGCAGGCCCGGGGCCGTGTCCAGCGTGCCGATGCGGGTCACGGGCACGCCGGCGCGCGCGCCGGCGTCACGCACCTGCGCGTGCGCGGCCGCGGGCGCCGCGAACAGCAGTTCGTAGTCGTCGCCGCCGGCCAGCAGGCAGGTGCGGCGCTGCGCCTCGCCGCAGGCGGCCACGTGCGGGCCGTGCGGGATGTCGGCCAGGCGCAGCGTGGCGCCGACGGCGCTGGCGCGCAGCACGTGGCCGAGGTCGCCCACCAGGCCGTCGCTCAGGTCGATGGCCGCGCTGGCGATGCCGCGCAACGCGATGCCCAGCGCGACGCGGGGCTGCGGGCGCTCCATGGCGCGGCGCACATCCTCGAAGGCCTCGCCGCGCAGGCTCGCCTGCCCGCGGAAGGCCTCCAGCGCGAGCCGGGCGTCGCCCAGCCGGCCGCTGACCCACAGCTCGTCGCCCGCCTTCGCGCCGCCGCGCCGCAGCGCCTGGCCCGGAGGCACCTCGCCCATCACCGTGATGCCGATGTTGAGCGGACCGGCCGTGGTGTCGCCGCCCACCAGCTCGATGCCGTGGGCGTCGGCGAGCGCATAGAGCCCTTGCGCGAAGCCGGCCAGGAAGGTCTCGTCGACGCGGGGCAGCGTCAGTGACAGCGTGAAGGCCACCGGGCGGGCGCCGCAGGCGGCCAGGTCGGACAGGTTCACCGCCAGCGACTTGTGGCCCAGCGCGTCGGGCGGCACGGTGCTGAGGAAGTGGCGGCCCTCCACCAGGGCGTCGGTGGATACCGCCCATTGCATGCCCGGCGTGGGCTGCAGCAACGCGCAGTCGTCCCCGCCACCCAGGACGGCATGCCGCACGGGGCGGGCGAAGTACTTCGCGATCAGATCGAATTCACCAACGGCCATTCAGGCTATTTTCACCTACGAAGCGCAAGATGCCCGCCAGCCATGTGGAGACCCGTCATTGACGTCCGGCCGCCACAAGGACAAAGTATTTGGATCCGGCATGACCCCATGCCGATGCCGCGCCCGAGCCCTCCGGCATGGCTCTTGCGAGACACCCGAGACCTACAATCACCGCCCGCTATCGGCCCCCGCCACGTCCGCGTGGAGAGACATCCGGGGACGCGACGGCAAGACAACAGGATCGCCGATGAGCACCCAAGAAGACAAGCGCGCCGAACTCCGACAGGCCGCGCTCGAATACCACGAGTTCCCGACCCCGGGCAAGATCGCGGTCACCCCCACCAAGCAGCTGATCAACCAGCGCGACCTGGCGCTGGCCTATTCGCCCGGCGTGGCCGCGGCCTGCGAGGAGATCGTCGCCGACCCCGCCAACGCGTTCCGCTACACGGCGCGCGGCAATCTCGTGGCCGTGGTCACCAACGGCACCGCGGTGCTGGGGCTGGGCAACATCGGGCCGCTCGCCTCCAAGCCCGTGATGGAGGGCAAGGGCGTCCTGTTCAAGAAGTTCGCCGGCATCGACGTGTTCGACCTCGAGATCGCCCAGAACGACCTCGACAAGCTCGTGGACTGCATCGCCGCGCTGGAGCCCACCTTCGGCGGCATCAACCTCGAGGACATCAAGGCGCCGGATTGCTTCTACGTCGAGCGCGAGCTGCGCAAGCGCATGAAGATCCCCGTCTTCCACGACGACCAGCACGGCACCGCCATCGTCGTCGGCTCGGCGCTGCTCAACGGCCTGAAGGTGAGCGGCAAGTCCATCACCGAGGTCAAGCTGGTGGTGTCGGGCGCCGGCGCCGCGGCGCTCGCCTGCCTGAACCTGCTCCTGAAGCTGGGCCTGCCGCGCGCCAACATCTGGGTCACCGACCTGGCGGGCGTGGTCTACACCGGCCGCATGGAGCTGATGGATCCCGACAAGGCCGAATTCGCGCAGGACACCCCGCTGCGCACGCTGGCCGAGGTGATGCATGGCGCCGACGTGTTCCTGGGCCTGTCGGCCGGCGGCGTGCTGAAGCCGGCGATGGTGGCCACGATGAACGCCAACCCGATCATCTTCGCGCTGGCCAACCCGACGCCCGAGATCGCGCCGGAAGACGTGCAGGCCGTGCGCAACGACGCGATCATGGCCACGGGCCGGTCGGACTATCCGAACCAGGTCAACAACGTCCTGTGCTTCCCCTACATCTTCCGCGGCGCGCTCGACTGCGGCGCGACGACGATCAACGACGCGATGGAAGTGGCCGCGGTGCGCGCCATCGCCGACCTCGCGCAGGCCGAGCAGAGCGAGGTCGTGGCCGCCGCGTACGCCGGCGTGTCGCTCAGCTTCGGCCGCGAATACCTGATTCCCAAGCCGTTCGACCCGCGCCTCATGATGAAGATCGCGCCCGCGGTGGCACAGGCGGCCGCGGACTCCGGCGTGGCCGCGCGCCCGATCGCCGACATGGCCGCCTACCGCGAGAAGCTGCAGACCTTCGTCTACGCCTCGGGCACGGCGATGAAGCCGATCTTCGCGCTCGCCAAGGTCGCGGTGCATCGCCGCGTGGCCTACGCCGAGGGCGAGGAGGAGCGCGTGCTGCGCGCGGTGCAGGTCATCGTCGACGAGAACATCGCGCGCCCGGTGCTCATCGGCCGTCCGCCGGTGATCGCCCAGCGCTGCGAGAAGTTCGGCCTGCGCCTGCAGGAAGGGCGCGACTACGACGTCGTCAATACCGAGCACGACGAGCGCTACCGCGACTTCTGGCAGACCTACCACCGCATGACCGAGCGCAAGGGCGTCACCGCCCAGCTCGCCAAGATCGAGATGCGGCGCCGGCTCACGCTGATCGGCGCGATGATGCTGCACAAGGGCGAGGTGGCCGGCATGATCTGCGGCACCTGGGGCTCCACCGCCAACCACCTGCTCTACATCGACCAGGTGATCGGTCGGCGCCCCGGCGTCAACGTCTACGCCGCGATGAACGGGCTGATCCTGCCGGGCCGCCAGGTGTTCCTGGTCGACACGCACGTCAACGCCGATCCCAGCGCCGCGCAGCTGGCCGAGATCACCATCATGGCCGCCGAGGAGATGAAGCGCCTGGGCATCGTTCCGAAGGCCGCGCTGCTGTCGCACTCGAGCTTCGGTGCCAGCAGCCACCCGTCGGCGCAGAAGATGCGCGACACGCTGGCGCTGCTGCGCGAGCAGGCACCCTGGCTGGAGGTGGACGGCGAGATGCACGGCGACGCGGCGCTGGACCCGGCCTACCGCGCCCGGCTGATGCCCAACTCGACGCTCACCGGCGAGGCCAACCTGCTGGTGATGCCCAACATCGACGCGGCCAACATCTCGTACAACCTGCTCAAGACGGCGGCCGGCGGCGGCATCGCCATCGGCCCGGTGCTGCTGGGCGCGGCGCGTCCGGTACACGTCCTGACGCCGTCGACCACGGTGCGCCGCATCATCAACATGACGGCGCTGACCGTGGCCGACGCCAACGCGGCGCGCTGACGGGGCCGTTGTAGGACAGCATCGCGGCGGCTTCGACAGCCGTTATGCTGGCGTCGCGAACGACATGGAACCATGTCGCGCCGCTGCATTTCCCGGCGTTTTGGAAGCTCCATCGTCGAGCAACAAGGCCTCGCGCCGCCGCCCGGACACCCCCAAAGTCAGCGGCCGGTCAGCGAATCCAGGCGCATTTCCAGCAGGTTACGCCAGGCATATCCTCAGCGATTGCAGCGCCTATTTAGAGAGTGTCCACTCACACTCAAGCCCTGCATCAGAGTGCCTCCTCCAGCCCGAGACTTGAGATTTCGAGGGGGTTCCGGTACCATTCGGGATTGGAATTTCAGGGTTGCTTCGGAATTCGGTGCCGTTATCGCGAGCATCGCGCCGAAGCCAGGAACCGGTCTATCAGCCGGTACGAACAGGTCTAGCCGTGGTGATCATCGAGAAGGACGTCGTGAAGAACGTCGACGCAGCCACAGTCAATGGCAGGCGTGCTGGAGCCACGGCGAAGCCGTCCCTCCGCCATGGCGGCAAGGCCGGCGCCTTGTTCGCGCTGGTGCTCACCGTCGCGGCGACCTTCGCCACGCTGGCTCCGACCCGTTCAGAAGCGAAGCAGTCGTCCGGCCTGGGTGCCGACGTCTCGCTGGCCAGCCTGCCCCCGGAAGCCCAGCGAACCGATCAACTGATTCATTCGGGCGGTCCGTTCCCGTTTTCGCGCGACGGCGTGGTGTTCGGCAACTACGAGAAGCGCCTGCCGCGCGAGCCTCGTGGCTGGTACCACGAGTACACCGTGCCGACGCCCGGGGCGCACAACCGGGGTGCTCGCCGAATCATCTGCGGCGGCAGCCAGCCGACGGAACCAGATGCCTGTTTTTATACCGAAGATCACTACAACAGTTTTCATCGGATCGTGAAGTGATCGTCGGAAGACGAATGTTCTTGTGATTTCTGAGAGGAACGTGACCATGCAATTGCAGACCGTCCGTCCCAACATCGTTCAATCGATACGGGCGTATCGGGTCGACGAATTGCTCGAGGCAGCGCAAGGTGCCGGACAGCATTTTCTCTACGCGAACCTGACCAACGCGCAGTCCAAGCAGGACGTGCTCGAGGCCATTGCCGAGGCGTTCCTGTTCCCGGCGCACTTCGGCAAGAACCTGGACGCGTTGTACGACTGCATGACCGACCTGGTGCACAAGTCGGGCTCGCAGCCCGGCTTCGTCGTGGTGCTGGAGCAACTGCCCGACAACCCCCGATTCGATCGCGAATCGCGCGAGCAGCTGCTCGACGTGTTCCGCGACGCGGCAGACTTCTGGGGGGAACGAAAAATTGCCTTCAGGTGCTTCTATTCTTTTCAGTAGCCCGCTCTCAAGAAAATGGGTCATGGGAGCGGGCGGCGGAAGCGGCCCCAGTCATCGAAAAGCCGGCCCCGAAGGCCAGCAGCAAAGCCAACGCGAACGCGACGTTCGGCACGAACATGCCGCTGATGAGCAGCGCGTTCGACACCGCGATGTGGCTCAACGCGGCCTGATACAGGCGCGTTCCACGCAAGAAGGGCTCCCGCGGGAGCCCTTTTCATTTGCCGCGCCAGGACAGCGCAGCTAGTCGTCGCCCAGATCGACGGCGCCCAGCGCCTGCTCGGACAGCGCCGGCATGGCCAGCGCCAGCGCGATGTACTCGTCCACGGGCACCTGCTCGGCACGGCGGGTACCGTCGAACTCGCCCGTGTAGCCCTGCTCGGCCAGCCACTTGCCTAGCGTGGCGCGCAGCATCTTGCGGCGCTGCGAGAACGCGATGCCGACGATCTTGCCCAGCACGGCCGGGTTCACCTCGGCCGGTTTCGCACGCGGGCGCATGCGCACGATGGCGGAGTTGACGCGCGGCGGCGGGTCGAAGGCCTCGGGCGGCACGTCGAACAGGTGTTCGATCTCGTAGCGCCACTGCAGCATCACGGTGAGCCGGCCGAAGGCCTTGCTGCCGGGCTTGGCGGCCATGCGGTCGACCACTTCCTTCTGCAGCATGAACACCTGGTCGACCACGTGCGGCGCGGCCGCGATCAGGTGGAACAGGATGGGCGAGGAGATGTTGTAGGGCAGGTTGCCGACGACGCGGATCGGGCCGCCCAGGCGCTCGGACAGCGCGGCGAAATCCACCCGCAGCACGTCGGACTCCACCACCTCGAGATCGCCGCGGCGGCGCAGCCGCTCGGCGAGGTCGCGGTCGAGCTCGATGACCGTCAGCGCGTCACAGCGCTCGCGCAGCGGGATCGTCATCGCGCCCAGGCCCGGGCCGATCTCCACCAGGCGTTCGCCCGGCTTCGGGCCGATCGCCCGGATGATGCGGTCGATGACGTCGACCGCGGTCAGGAAGTGCTGGCCGAAGCGCTTGCGGGCGATGTGGGCCATTTCTAGAGCGGCGGCTCGCGGTACTCGATGAAGGCCTTGGCGCGAAGGTCGGCCACCCACTCGGCATAGGCCGGGTCGAACTTCTGCTCGCGCAGCGCGTTGGTGGCCTGCTCGCGCAGCTGCTTCGGGTCGACCACGGTGTCGCGGCGGTCGAGCACCTGGATCAGGTGGACGCCGAAGCGCGAGCGCACGGGGCCGGACAGGCCGGAGATGGGCAGCTTGTCCATGGCCTCCTCGAACTCGGGCACGAACGAGCCGGGCGAGGCCCAGCCGAGGTCGCCGCCGGCCTGGCCGCTGCCGTCCTCGGAGTACTGGCGGGCCAGCTCCTCGAAGGTCTTGGCGCCGCTGGCGATCTGCTGGCGGAACTCGATGACGCGGCGCTCGGCGGCGTCGATGCTCATGGACGGCGACGGGCGCAGCACGATGTGGCGCACGCGCGTCTGCGTGACCGTGAGGCCCGACTCCTCGCCGCGCGAGATCACCTTGAGGACGTGGAAGCCGGCGCCGCTGCGCACCACGTCGGTCGTGCCGCCCACCTTGACCTTGGCGACGGCGCTGGCGAACAGGTCGGGGTACTTGTCGACCGCGCGCGAGCCCATCTCGCCGCCCTTGGACTTGTTGCTATCCTCGGACATCTCGCGCGCCACCTGCTCGAACGGCTCGCCGTTGCGCACGCGCGCGAGCGCCTGTTCCGCGCGCGCCTTGCGCTCGGCCTCTACGGCCGGCGTCGCCTTGTCGGGCACCGTGATCAGGATCTGCGCGATGTTCATCTGCGGAGCGGCGGAACGGCCGCCGCGCATCTTGGCGATGTAGTCGGAGATCTCGCCATCGCTCACTCGGATGTGGTTGACCACCTCGCGCTCGCGGATGCGCTCGATCGTGATCTGGTCGCGGATGCCGTTGCGGAACGTGGCGTAGTCCAGGCCCTGCTGGCGGATGCGGTCGCGCAGCTGGTCGGACGTCATCTTGTTGGACTGCGCGATGTTGCCCACCGCCCGGTCGACTTCGCCATCGTCCACCTTCACGCCGTTGTCGCGCGCATAGGTGACCAGCACCCGCTCCTCGACCAGCGCGTCCAGCGCCTGCTTGCGCAACTCGCCCGGAGTCGGCTGCGAGCCGCCCTTCTCGATGCTCTCCTGCTGCAGCTTCAGCTGGCGCGCCTGCAGCTCGTTGTTGGTGACCGACTCGGTGTTGACCACCGCGACGATGTAGTCGGCCGAGCGGGCCGTGGCCTTGATGCGCGGCAGGGTGCCGAACTGGCGCACGCCCGAGGCGGCGACGGGCGAGAGCACCGTCGGCTTGTCGACCTGGGGGATGGGCGCGCCGGTGGCGGGCGTGGGGGCCGAGGCGGCGGGCGCGGCCGACTGGGCGAAGCCGGCGGCGGCGCCACCGAGCAGGAATGTCGCGGTGACCAGGGTCAGGAAATTGAGCTTCAAGCGATCTCTCATGGTGTAGTCGTGGTCACGGCCGATGCGCCGGGGTCGTTGCGCAAGGGTTGGTAGCCGGGCACATTGTCCTTCAGGACCTTGAGGGACCCTGTTCCGAGCGTCGACAGGCCATTGAGTTCCAGTTGCAGCACCAGATGGGTGGTGCTTTCCTGGCGGCCGGTGGAGGTGCGCTCGACCATGAGACGGCCGATCCAGCAGCCGGCGTCGTACTCGAAGCCGCCGACCGCATAGGTGGCGCGGTTGTCGCTGACGCTGTAGTCGACGCGGCCGACCGCGTAGAGCGTGCCGCCGCAGCCGCTGGGCCGCGGTTCGCGGCGGTAGACAGGCCACTGGCCGCCCACCTCGTACTGCTTGCTGGAGTCACGCGCGTAGCGATACGTCAGGCTCACCGTCTTGAAGGGTCCCGGATGATAGCGAGCGCTCACGACAGCGCGCTGCGTCCAACCCGTGTGCGCGGACGGATCCTCTTCCACGATGCCGTCGAAGCTCCAGTGCTCCATCGCCGAGGACGAGCCGTACAACAACAGGTGCGACAGGTGCTGGGACTCGGGCTTGCAGTTGGAGATCGCGGCGCGCTGCGCCTCGGACAGGCCGGCGCACTCCGTGACATCGTAGTTGTCGAGGGTGAGCTGCTGCGCGTGGAACAGCACCTTCTGCGCCACGCCCAGGCGCAGCAGCTCGCGGCCGTTGACCGCGTCGTTGTAGCGCGTGCTGACGCCGGCGGTGAGCTGGTTCTCGTCGGAGATGCGGTCGTTGCCGGTGAACTGGTTGTCGCTGAAGATCGAGACTTCGTTGAAGTCCTTGGGCGCAGTGTCGTAGACGGGCAGCTTCCACTGGTCGTGGAACGGCGTGAGCACGTACAGCAGGCGCGGCTCCAGCGTCTGCACCAGGTCGCGGTCGAACAGCCGGGCCTGGCGCTCGAAGCTGAACGCGCTGTCGGCGCTGAAGGTGGGGATGAACTGCGTGGAGTCGATGCGCTGGCCGGACGCGTCCATGTCGGTGCGGTAGCTTGCCGCGTGCATCGTCAGGCGCGGCTCAAAGCGGGCCCAGTCGGACGAGAAGCTGTGCGAGATCGAGCCGATCAAGTGCGCGCGGGTGCCGCCGACGCGCGTGTCGAGCGCGGTCTGCGCGTCCGACGCCACGCCCGCCGCCGACTGCACGCCGCGCAGGTAGCCGATGTAGTCGTCCTCCTGCGAGTGGTTGGACAGGTCGAAGCGGTTGGCCTCGGCCTCGAAGTCGAAGCGCACCAGGTCCTTCAGCGTGACGTTGCCGCGCAGGCCCACCTGCGGGCTGCGCTGGTAGGGCACGCTGATCAGCGCCGAGGCGTCGGTCTCGCCCGGATCCTGCACGGTCTGGAAGCGCTGCACGCGGGCGTAGGTGTCGATCTCGCCGGCATCGCCGAAGGGCAGGAAGCGGCGCGTGCCCGACAGGTCGGTGGGCAGCATGCGCTGGGTGAGCGCGGGCATCTGGCTGGGGAAGTCCTTCCAGTACTGCGCGTCCGAGACCCGCTGCACGCGCGCGCTGTAGGTCAGCCAGTCGCTGCGCGAGCCCTCGTGCGCCCATTCGAGCGCGCCGCGGGTGCGGTTCTTGTCGTCCAGGTCGCTGGGCAGCAGGTAGCCGGTCAGTTGGCCAAGGTCGTCCGGCTCGAGGTAGCGCACCTCGCCGGTGAGCTCGACGCCGCGCCTGGTGCTGTAGCCGGGCGAGACCGTCGCGTCCAGGTTCGGGGCGATGTTCCAGTAGTAGGGCACCGACACGGCGAAGCCGCCGCGGTTGCTCAGGTCGCCGGTGGGCGGCAGCCAGCCCGACTTGCGCTCCGCCGTGACGGGGAAGGTGAGCGTCGGCGCCGCGAGGATGGGAACGCCCAGGAAACGCAGCGTGGCGTGCGTGGCCTTGCCCTCGTTGGTGGCCGTGTCGATGTCGATCTGGTCGCCCGTGATGATCCAGTCGGGCTCGTCCGGGCCGTCGCGCGAGCAGCTCGTGTAGCTGGCGGCGTAGGCCGTCGACCGGTCGCGGTCGATCAGCTCGATGCGCTGGGCATGGCCGCCGGCCTTGCGCGCGCCGATTTCGTATTCGGTGCCGATCAGCGTGCCGGCCGAGCGCGTGAGCTCGAGGTCGACGCGCTCGGCGCCGAACCAGTCGAGGCCACGGTTGATGCGCACGTTGCCCTGGGCATGGGCGGTGTCGCCGAGGCGGTCGTAGGTGAGCAGGTCGGCATGGAGATCCATGTCGAGGCGCGTGAGTTCCACCTTGCCGCTCGCCTGGGTGACGCCGCCGATCTGGCTGACCACGTCGTCGGCCGTCAGCTTGACCAGCGGCGGCGCGACGTCCGAGCCGGCCAGCTCCTTCGGCGGCTCCGGCGCCGGCCTGGCGCGCACGGGCGGCAGCGCCTGCGCGCCCGCCACGCCCGCGAACACGCACAGCGCCGCCGCGGCGGCCAGGGGCGCCAGGGCGGACGGGGGACGGGGACGGCGACGCGGCAGGGGAGAACGCAACACGCGAACTGAAGAGGCTGGGTGGCGGAGCGCCTGGCGGCGCCAGCGGGGCCGGATCCCGCGCGCGGCGGACAGCGAATCGACGCGTCGACACCGCCCTGCGGGGACCCGAGCCGCTTGCGACGCAGGGGGATTATTAGAATGGCGATTATCCACGACAGTGCTGCCGGCTTGTGTCGGCGGGTCGTGCCGCGTTGCCCGGGAGTCACGAGTGCCCCGCGGCGGCCGCGACCCTGCCGCGCCACCGCGCCTCCTTCATCCGCCCGTACCGTTCCCCAGATGACTGCTTCTCCCTCCGGCACCGCCTCCGTGGCCGTCTCCCTCCCGCCGATCGCCTGGGCGGACACCGAGCGCGAGCGCGCGTTCGGCCACTGGTTCGACGAGCTCGCGCCGCGCCACCACCTGGCCCGCGCCAGCCTGCACCTGGCCTCGGCCGACGCCAGCTCGCGCCGCTACTTCCGCGTCGCTAGCCTCGACGGCGGCAGCTTCATCGTGATGGACTCGCCGGCCGCCGAGGACAGCGTGGCCGCCTTCGTGCACATCGGCGGGCTGATCCGCGGCGCCGGCCTGAACGGGCCGCGCGTGCTCGAACAGGACGTGCACCAGGGCTTCCTGCTGCTGGACGACCTGGGCGACACCCAATACCTGGCCGCGCTGCGCCAGGCCGACCCCGCCGGCGCCGACGCCCTGATGCGCGACGCCATCGGCGCGCTGATCCAGTGGCAGCTCAAGGGCGACTGCAGTACGCTGCCGCCCTACGACGACGCGCTGCTGCGGCGCGAGGTGCAGCTGTTTCCCGACTGGTGCGTGGCCAGGGAGTTCGGCGTCACCTGGACGGCCAGGGAGCAGGAGACCTGGCGAACCGTCAGCCAGCGCCTGATCGACAGCGCGCTCGCCCAGCCGCAGGTGGCCGTGCACCGCGACTGGATGCCGCGCAACCTGATGGTGTGCGCCCGCAACCCCGGCGTGCTCGACTTCCAGGACGCCGTGCGCGGCCCCATCAGCTACGACCTGGCCTCGATGCTGCGCGACGCCTTCCTGTCGTGGGACGAGGAGCACGAGCTCGACTGGGCCGTGCGCTACTGGCAGGAGGCCCGCCACGCCGGGCTGCCGGTGGACGCGGACTTCGGCGAGTTCTGGCGCCAGACCGAGTGGATGGGCCTGCAACGCCACCTGAAGATCCTGGGCATCTTCTGCCGCCTGAAGCACCGCGACGGCAAGCCGCACTACAGCGAGGACCTGCCGCGCTTCTTCAACTACGCCACGAAGGTGGCCAACCGCTACGGGCCGCTGCGCTCGCTCCTGAACCTGCTGGAGCCGCTCACCGGCGCGGCGGTGCAGGCCGGCTACACGTTCTGAGCCGGTCCTCCATGAAAAAGCGGGCGCTCGTGGCGCCCGTTCTTCACTGCGCGAGGCTCAAAAGCTTTCCCACTCCTCGCTGACGCCGGGCACCGGCGCGGCGGCGACGGACACGGGTGCCGCGAGCGATGGCTTGGCAGCTGCACGCTTGGCCGGTGCCGGCTTGGCCGTTTCCCTGGCCTTGGCACCGGCGATCGCCTTGTCCGTGGCCGGCACGTGCGCGGGCACGGGTGCCGGCATGGGGCGGCCCGCCGACTCGCCCTCGGCCAGCCGGAACGTGGACACCACGGCGGCCAGCTTGATCGCCTGTGCCTTCAGCGACTCGGCGGCCGCGGCGCTCTGTTCCACCAGCGCGGCGTTCTGCTGCGTCATCTGGTCGACCTCGCCGACGGCGCCCTTGACCTCGACGATGCCCTGGCTCTGCTCGGTGGAGGCGGCGCTGATCTCGCCGATGATGTCGGTGACGCGCCGCACGCTGGCCACGATCTCGTTCATCGTCCTGCCGGCGTCGTTCACCAGGCGCGAGCCCGATTCCACGCGCTCCACCGACGCGCCGATCAGCGACTTGATCTCCTTGGCGGCCTCGGCCGAGCGCTGCGCCAGCGAGCGCACCTCGCCGGCCACCACCGCGAAGCCGCGGCCCTGCTCGCCCGCCCGCGCGGCTTCCACGGCGGCGTTCAGGGCCAGGATGTTGGTCTGGAACGCGATGCCGTCGATCACGCCGATGATGTCGGCGATCTTCTTGGAGCTGCTGTTGATGTCGTCCATGGTGGAGACGACCTGGGCCACCACCTCGCCGCCGCGCGCGGCCACGGCCGCCGCCGACGTGGCGAGCTGGTTGGCGGTGTGGGCGGATTCGGTGGACTGGCGCACGGTGGCCGTGAGGCTGTCCATGGAGCTGGCGGTGCGCTGCAGGTGGCTGGCGGCGAGCTCGGTGCGCTGCGACAGGTCGGTGTTGCCGCTGGCGACCTCGGAGCTGGCCACCTCGATGCTCTCCGACGATTCGCGCACCTGTCCCACCAGGTTGCGCAACGAGAGCTGCATGTCGGCCAGGGCCCGCACCAGGCGCGCCGGCTCGTCCCGACCCTCGACCGTGATCCTGCTGGCCAGGTCGCCGCCGGCGATGCGGGTGGCCACGGCGACGGCCTGGTCCAGCGGGCCGCAGATGGAGCGCAGCGTCATCCACATCAGCGGCAGGAAGATGGCCAGGGTGATGCCCACCAGCGCGATGCGGGCCATCGACGCGAGCATCGAACCCTGGGCGATGGCAGCGCGGATGCCGGCCTGGCCGGCCTGCTGCGACTTGAGGATGGCCGCGAGGTTGGCCTGCGCCTCGTCCAGCTTGCTGTTGGCCTGGCCGGCGTAGGCGAGCGCGGCGGCGGCATCCATCTTCGCGTCGGCCAGCTGCTGGGCCACCGGATCGACGATCTCCACGACTTCGGCCAGCAGCTTCTTCTGCTTGCCCAGCAGTTCCACCAGCGCGAGGTCGGCCGGATGCGCCTTGGCCAGCGCGTCGTCGCCGCTGCCGAGGATGGCGATCTCCTTCTTCCACGTATCGTGCAGCGGACCCACGCCGGTGGGGTTGGAGACCGCCGTGGCGATCATCTCGGCCTGATAGCGGCGGACGCTGGCCATGGCCTCGCGCAGGCCGGCGACCTGCTGCGCCGTGGCCTCGGCCTGGTCGAACAGCACCGTGACGCTGGCGCTGCCCGATTGGGCCGAGATCCATCCCCAGCCGGCCTGGACCAGCAGCGAGATGGCGACCAGCGACATCACGAGGTAGAAGCGGGAGCGGACGGAGATGTTGCGCATCGAAAGCATGGGCGCCTCGCGTGGAAACGGTGATACAGGGGTCGATCGGGGGCGGGTCTCCGCGATCCGTCTTCGCGCGGACCTGCTCCAGCTTATCGACCGATTGTGGCGATACCGAACTCCCGACAAGGGGCGAAATGCCGCGCTTAAGCGGTCAAATTCACGCCGGCGACGCGCAATACCCGAAATGCACGCCGGCGGTGCGTTCGGTTTGTTCGACTCGCGCGCAATGCGCTAACACGACACCGCAAGTCCCTGCATCAGCGGGCTCTTGGCCGCGCCGCTAACCTGCGCCGCATGACCACCTTGTTCGACTCCTTCCAGTTCGGCGACATCGCCGTCGCCAACCGTCTCGTGATGGCGCCCCTGACGCGCGACCGCGCCGCCGCCGGCCGCGTGCCGCACGCGCTCAACGCGCTGTACTACGAGTTGCGTTCCGCTCCGGCCACCGGCGCCGGCCTGATCGTCTCGGAGGGCACGCAGGTGAGCCCGCTGGGCCAGGGCTACCTCGACACCCCGGGCATCTACAGCCCCGAGCAGGTGGCCGGCTGGAAGCTCGTGACCGACGCCGTGCACCGCAAGGGCGGCAAGATCGTGGCCCAGATCTGGCACGTGGGTCGCATCTCGCACACCTCGCTGCTGCCCGCGGGCGAGCAGCCGGTGTCTTCCACCGCGAAGCCGGCCAACACCAAGACCTTCACGCCCGCCGGCTTCGAGCAGGTGTCCGCGCCGCGCGCGCTGGCCACCGATGAAGTGGCGGGCGTCGTGGCGGAGTTCCGCCGCGCCGCGCGCAACGCGGTCGACGCCGGCTTCGACGGCATCGAGGTGCACGGCGCCAACGGCTACCTGGTGGAGCAGTTCCTGCGCGACTCGTGCAACGACCGCACCGACCGCTACGGCGGCTCCATCGAGAACCGCGCGCGCTTCCTCATCGAGGTGATGACGGCCGTGTGCGAGGAGATCGGCCCGGGCCGCGCGGGCCTGCGCCTGTCGCCGGTGACGCCCGCCAACGACATCGGCCAGGACTCGAATCCGACGGCGCTGTTCAGCCACGTCGTCAAGGAACTGGACAAGCTGAAGTTCGCGTTCATCGAGGTGGTGGAGGGCAGCACCGGCGGCCCGCGCGACTTTGCCCCGTTCGACTTCGCCGCGCTGCGCAAGCTGTGGTCCGGCGCCTGGATCGTCAACAACGGCTTCACGCGCGACATGGCGCTGGAGACCATCGCCGGCGGCAAGGCCGACGCCATCTCGTTCGGCAAGCCCTTCATCTCCAACCCCGACCTGGCGCACCGCCTGCGCGAGGACGCGGAGCTCGCTGCCTGGAACCAGAAGACGTTCTACGGCGGCGGCGCCGAGGGCTACACGGACTACCCGGCGCTGGCGGACTGAAGGCTCAGAACGCCAGTCGGCGCGTCCGGGCCCGGAACAGCTCCACGACGCCCGTCGCCCGCGGCCCCGGGATCAGCTCGAACGGCTGCCCCGACGCGATCGTGCCGGGCATCCGCACCGACAGCCAGAAGCCGCACCAGCGCGATTGCGCCACCATCCTGGCGGCCTGCTCGAAGCCCAGCGTCTCGTTGAAGCGCGCATCGGGCAGGCGCGGCACGCTCACCACCAGGGTGCAATCGGGAAAGCGCAGCAGGTCGCCTTCCCACAGCTGCGATTCCTGAACGCCGTCGAGCGCCAGGTGCTCGTCGAACGAGCCGGGCGGGAGCGGCGCCTCGGGATCGGCGACGCCGGCCTGCGCGCGCATCGTGCGCCAGACGGGCGCGTGCACGGTCGGATAGGCGTACAGCGCGTGCGACAGCGCCAGCTCGTCGGCCAGCGCCGGATCCTCGCCCACGGGGTGGCCGGGCGCCCGCCGCGCGAAGCCGGTCAGGCCCACCGGCACCGGGCCGGCGGCCGGCGCCAGCCGCAGCACGCCGCCGGCGTCCCCGGGCAGGGGCACATTCACGGAGGCGGCGCGCATCGTCATCGGCGCATTGTCGGCGCAACTGTCGTCGACAATGGCGCCACCATGCCTTCCACGCCCATCGCCGACCTCGCCCAGCTGCTCGCCGGCATGGCGCCCGAGCTTCAACCGGGCACCTGGGCGTGGTGCACGCTGCCGCCGGGGACGCCGGCGGGCGACGTCGACGCCGGGGCCACGATGCGCGAATCGGAGGGCCTGACGGTGGTCGTCGCCGAGGCCCTCGCCCGCGACCGCGGCTGGCCCATGGCCTTCCGCAGCGCCTGGATCACCCTGCGCGTGCACTCCGACCTGGCCGCCGTGGGCCTGACCGCCGCGTTCGCCCGCGCGCTGGCCGATGCCGGCATCGCCTGCAACGTGGTGGCCGGCGTGCACCACGACCACCTGTTCGTGCCGGTGGATCGCGCCGGCGATGCGCTGGCGGCCCTGCGGGCCCTGCAGGCCTGAGAGGTTGAGAGTCTTTCGTCCATGCCCGCTCGTCACGCCAGAACGCGCCCGCTCTGCGTTGCAAATGCTCGCCATAGCCCGAGCTATGGCTGTGCTTTGCGCCTTGATCGGACACGTTCTGGCGCGCCGCTCGGACACGGCCGAAAAACTCTCAACCTCTGAGCTCATGCGCGGCGCGAGGGCTCTTATGTGCGGGCCGACTCCTATACTGGCGCGCCCCATACTCCGACCCCGGTCCCACGACGCCCGATGACCGCCCTCCCGCTGAACGGCACGCCCGCCGCGACGACCCCGCTGCCGGCGCTGCGGCTGGTGGACGTGGCGTGCCGGCGCGGCGACCGGCTGCTGTTCACCGGGCTCACCGAGACGCTGGGCTCCGGCGATCTGCTGTGGCTGCGCGGCGGCAACGGCCGCGGCAAGACCAGCCTGCTGCGCCTGGTGGCCGGCCTGGCGGCGCCGGAGCACGGCCAGATCACGTGGGGCGACGCCCCGATCCGGCGCAACGAGGCCTTCGCCGCCCAGTTGGTCTACATCGCGCACGCCAATGCGCTCAAGGACGACCTCACGGCCACCGAATCGCTCGCCTTCCTCGCGCGGGTGCACGCACGCGACGCCGGCGCGCCCGCGCTGCGTGCCGCGCTCGGGCGCCTGGGCCTGGCCGGGCGCGAGCGCACGCCGGTGCGCAGCCTGTCGCAGGGCTTGCGCCGCCGCGTGGCGCTGGCGCGGCTCGCGCTGGAGACGGCGCCCGCGCTGTGGGTGCTGGACGAGCCCTTCGACGCGCTGGACGTGGCCGGCACCGCCGCCCTGCATGCGCTGCTGGCGGTGCACCGCGCGCGCGGCGGCAGCGTGCTGCTGACCAGCCACCACCTGCACCTGGACGCCGAGGCGGCCAGCGCGGGCTTCCGCGTGCTGGATCTCGACCTGCTGCCACGCGACGTGGGCGTCGTTCAATGAACGGCGCCGTGTTCGCCGCCGTCTACCAGCGCGACCTGCGCCTGGCCTGGCGCCGCCGCACCGAGGCGCTGCTGCCCGTGGCGTTCTTCCTGGTCGCCGCCAGCCTGTTCCCGCTGGGCGTCGGCCCCGATCCGCAGATCCTCAAGCTGATCGCGCCCGGCGTCGTGTGGGTGTGCGCGCTGCTGGCCGCGATGCTGTCGATGCCGCCGCTGTACGCGGCCGACCACGCCGACGGCGCGCTGGAGCAGTTGCTGCTGGCCCCGGGCGCCGGCCTGGCGGTCGCCGCCGCCAAGGCCGCCGCGCACTGGACGATCAGCGGCGCGCCGCTGGTGGTGGCGGCCCCGCTGCTGGGCCTGCTGCTGGACCTGCCGAGCGAGGAACTTCCGGTGCTGTTCGCGTCTCTCTTGCTGGGGACGCCGATCCTGAGCCTGCTGGGCGGCGTGGGGGCGGCGCTGACGCTGGGGCTGCGCAGCGCCGGCATGCTCATCGTGCTGATCGTGCTGCCGCTGGCCATTCCGGCGCTGATCTTCGGCGCCGGCGCGGCGGCGGCGGTCGACGCCGGGCTGTCGCCCTCGCCGCACCTGTCGCTGCTGGGCGCGCTGCTGATCGCCTGCCTCGTGGGCGCACCGCCGGCCACGGCGGCGGCGCTGCGGATCGCGGTCGAATAGCGGGCGCGGTCAATTTCCATGAACCATGACATCCTGCAACATCCCGCCGCGCTGACGCCCGGACAATGCACGCCGTGACCACGACTTCCGCCGCCCCCGCCCTCCGATCGCGCCTGACCTGGTTCACGTTCGCGTCGCCGGCCAATTTCTACCGCCTGGCGGGCGTTTTGGCGCCGGCGTGCGGCGTGGCCGCCGCCGCGTTCGCGCTGGCCGGGCTGTGGATGGGCTTCTTCGTGGCGCCCACCGACGCGGTGCAGGGCGAGGTCTACCGCATCATCTTCATCCACGTGCCCACCGCCTGGATGTCGATGGTGCTCTACGTGGCGATGGCGTTCTGGGCCGCGATCGGCTGGTTCCTGAACGCCCGCATGGCCTTCATCTTCGCCCGCGCGATCGCGCCCACCGGGGCGTTGTTCACCGTGCTGGGCCTGTGGACGGGCGCGCTGTGGGGCCGCCCCACCTGGGGCACCTGGTGGGTGTGGGACGCGCGGCTCACCTCCGAGCTGATCCTGCTGTTCCTGTACCTGGGCTACATGGCGCTGGTGGCCGCGATCGACGACACCCGGCGCGCCGACAAGGCCGGCGCGCTGCTGGCCATCGTCGGCGTGGTCAACGTGCCGGTGATCTACTTCTCGGTCGTCTGGTGGAATACGCTCCACCAGGGATCGAGCCTGACCATGGGCGCCAAGCAGCACATGGCCTCCACCATGCTGGTGGCGATGCTGCTGCTGACGCTCGCCTGCTGGGCCTACGCGTTCGCGGTCGTGTTCCTGCGGGCGCGGGCGATCGTGCTCGAGCGCGAGGGCGACACCGCCTGGGCGCGGGCGCTGGTCGCCTCCGACAATCAAGGACGTTGAGCCATGCAGTGGCACTCGCTTTCCGAATTCCTCGACATGGGCG
>JABCYW010000093.1 GCA_013289985.1 Betaproteobacteria bacterium
AGCAGCGTGACCTGGCGGCGATCCTGTCCTTCGATGAACCTGGGCATACCGACTCCCTCTCGATATGCTTCGGAACTCTACGCGGCCAGCCTCATTCGCGGACCGGGGTTTTCACACAGCCTCGGCCAGTAGCCGACCCACGTGATCGTCGGCTTTCGGGTGGCCCGATGTTGGCAGTTGGCTGGCATCGGCGTTGCCGGCGCGAAAGTCGCTGGCCGGCCCCAGTAGTTGCCCTCCGTCGACGTCGGCTCTCCGGCGCCAGAAAATGCGGGGCTGGCCAGACCCAGGGGCAACGCCATACGATGCACCCTTCATTTCACAATCTAGGTATCCGATGTCGTCCATTTCCTCAGCCCGGAACTTCCTCGCTCTGGCGGCCATTGCTGTCTCGTGCTGTGCCTACGCTGCCCAGGCCCGTCTTGGATTCTCGGTCTCGGTAGCGACAGAAGGCATGTTCAGCACCACACTGAAGCAAGTGCAGATCACAGCCGTCGTCGCTGGAGCGCCTGCGGATCAAGCGGGACTGCTGGTGGGAGATGACGTGGAATCGGTCAATGACGTGCCGGTCATCGGCTCAAGCGGTTCCAAGATCATGGACATGGTCCACTCCGTGCAGCCAGGTGAGCATATTCGGCTCAAGGTCCGTCGCGGCGGCTCAGAGCATCTCATCGACATCATCGGTGGAGCACCGAAATGAGGTCATCCAGTCTGCTGGCCGCCTCTGTCGATCGCTGAAGGCTTCCTCGACCGGTGTCTCTGATCGGCCAGAACCGACGGTCGCGGCCGACGGCTTTGGCGAGGCTCACCGCGCTGCGACCCGCGTCACTGCTCGACCAGTTCGACGCGGCGATTCCGTGCTCGCCCATCGTCGGAACGATTTGATGCTACGGGTGCCAGCGGTCCGGCACCTTGCGCGGACAGCCGAGTTGGCGCGACGCCGTAGCGGGAGACCAGCGCCTGGACGACCGCCTCGGCGCGCGCCCGGCTCAGCTGCATGTTCGACGTGACGCCACCGACGTTGTCAGTGTGGCCGACCACCAGCAACTGCAGCGCGGGCTGGGACTTGAGGAGTTGCGCGACTTGCTGCAACTGCGAGTCGGATTCGGGTTTGACGGCGGCCTTCGCGGTGTCGAAGTAGATGCCATAGACGGCAGCATGACCCTGCAAGGCAAGATCGGCGCCAAGCGCCTTGGCGTCGACTTTCACGAGACCCGTGTCCATCGGCTTGGCCTCGGTGACGAAGAGGACAGTCTCGGTGCCGTGATCCAGCGCAGCCCACTGGCCGACGTGCACCGTCACGGTGACGTCGCCCGAGGGCCCGCTGCGCCGGGCCGCCAGGAAGCGCTGGCCCTTGCTCCAGTTCCAGTCCTCATGACCTGCGGAGGCAAGCTCGGTCGGACCGTTCCCGCTGGAGATGCAAGCTTCGTTGACGCACGAGAAGAGGATCTTGAAGCCGCCGGCGGTCAGGCCGTCCTGAAAGTTCTTGAAGACCTCCAGCAGGGTACGCGGTGCCGGCGTCGCGTAGACGATGCGCGTGATCTTTCCCTCCACGGTCTCCGACTTGGCGGGCACGCCGTCCGACCCGAGCTTGCCCAGCGGCACCTGGAAGTCGTCGAAGTCCGCCCGCGCGTAGTCGGTGATGACCGAGCCCGGGATGCGGCTGACCAGTGGGTGGTCGGCGCTCTTCGGGATGTCGGCCTTCGGCGGCTGAGCTTGCGCCGACGGCGCCAGGGTCGCCGCGAGTGCGAAGCCAAGTACCGCAGCAATTCGATGGAGCGAGGACGAGGCCCGAGCCGTAGCGTTCAACAGGCGCGATTTCTGCGTTTCGAAGGCGAGCATATGCCGGGTGCGAGTTTGGGGATCGCCATTCTGCTGGAAACCCTGGCGTCTCTTGCTCATGCGGTGCGCTTCGGCCAGACCGGAGGGTCACGTTGGGCGCCATGCAGATCCCATGACGACGGCTCCCCATGTCTGGGGGATGGTTGCTGGCCAGCAGACGCACGATGATCGATTCAATCGCGTCGCGTGCGCCGCAATCCTTCGCAAAGTAGCCCGGAGATGTCCAATGAAGCTCAAACTGACCGCCATCACTGCGGGCCTGCTGGTCCTTGCTGCCCCGTTTGCCAGCGCTGATACGAACGTCGCCCTCGGGGGCACCGTGACCACCACCGGCACGGGTTTCGGCGTCAGCAGCGGTTGGGGCGTCGGAACCCTCGCCGCCGACTCGTCGCTCACCGATGGCATCTTCCTTCCGGTTGGCCGGCAATGGAACATCGGCACCGTCTACTGGCAAGGAGGCGCGCCCGACACCAGCGACGTGATCACCATCACGCTGGCCCAGGCTTCAACGGTCGACAGCCTGCACCTCGAAGCCGACAACAACGATGCCTACTCGGTCAGCTACCGTGATCCAGGAGGTTCCTGGCACTTGCTCACCACCATTGACCCGAACACGGACTCGCACTGGGGTCTGGGTGATGGTTACGCCGCCTTCGCCTCGGTCTCTGCCACCGCCTTCCAGATCACCGCTACCGGCGGCGACGGCTCGTACGCCGTGTCCGAATTCCAGGCCAACGGTGCTGTCATCCCGGTCGTCCCGGAGCCCGGCAACATTGCTCTCCTGGCAGCCGGCTTGGGGGTCACGGGCTTGATCGCGCGTCGCCGTCGCCAACGGTAAGGCGTCTCAAAGAGCGGCTAGGCCCGCGCACGATGCCTCGCCCATGCGGGGCATTTTCATTTCGTGCGCCGGGCGGTACGCGCCTGGTTTGCACTTTCACCGGACGGGCACTCGCCTTTATAGTCGGCGCAGGCGGTCAACGCCTCACAATTTCACGAACTTCGAGGCCACCCCATGACATTCGATCGACTTGCCAGATCGCTCCTCGCCGCGGTGCTCGCCGCTTGCTACGTCGACGCGCGGGCCGCATCGCAGCCCCCGGTAGCCGCCGAGAACGGCATGGTCGTCACCGCCCAGCATCTGGCCACGCACGTCGGCGTCGACGTGCTCAAGGACGGTGGCAACGCGGTCGACGCGGCGGTGGCGGTCGGATATGCGCTCGCGGTGGTCTATCCGGCAGCCGGCAATATCGGCGGCGGCGGCTTCATGACGATACAGCTCGCCGACGGCCGCAAGACCTTTCTCGACTTCCGCGAAAAGGCGCCGCTCGCGGCCACCGCCAACATGTACCTCGACAAGGACGGCAACGTCATCAAGGGGGCGAGCACCTACGGGCACCTCGCGGTCGGCGTGCCCGGCACCGTCTCCGGCCTGGAGTACGCGCTGCGCAAGTACGGCACGATGAAGCGGCAGGCCGTGATCGCGCCGGCGATCAGGTACGCGCGGGACGGCTTCGTCCTCGACCAGGGCGACATCGACATGTTCCAGACCGCCACCGAAGACTTCAAGAAGGATCCTGCGTCCGCGGCGATCTTCCTGAATCACGGCATCCCGTTCCAGGTCGGGCAGAAGATCGTGCAGAAGGATCTGGCGCAGACGCTGAAGGCCATCAGCGACAAGGGCGAAGACGGCTTCTACAAGGGGCCGGTCGGCGCCGCGATCGTCGCGAGCAGCCACGCCGGCAAGGGGATCATCACGCAGGCCGACCTCGACAAGTACCAGACACGCGAACTCAAGCCGGTCGAGTGCAACTACCGAGGGTATGGCATCGTCTCGGCGCCGCCGCCGAGTTCGGGCGGCGTCGTGATCTGCGAGATCTTGAACATCCTCGAGGGCTACCCGATGAAGGAGCTGGGCTTCCGGTCGGCGCAATCCGTGCACTACCAGATCGAGGCGATGCGCCATGCATACGTCGACCGCAACAGCTACCTCGGCGACCCGGACTTCGTCAAGAATCCGCTCGACCACCTGCTCGACAAGAACTACGCCGCGCAGATCCGCGCCGTGATCGCGCCGGACAAGGCGGGCGTGTCGATGGACATCAAGCCCGGCGTCGCGCCGCATGAAGGCAGCAACACGACGCACTACTCGATCGTCGACAAGTGGGGCAACGCGGTCTCCGTCACCTACACGCTGAACGACTGGTTCGGCGCCAAGGTGACGGCCGCCAAGACCGGCGTGCTGCTGAACGACGAGATGGACGACTTCACCTCGAAGATCGGCGTGCCCAACCTCTACGGCCTGGTGCAGGGCCAGGCGAACGCGATCGCCCCGGGCAAGCGCCCGCTGAGTTCGATGAGCCCGACCATCGTCACGAAGGATGGCAAGACCGTGATGGTCGTCGGAACGCCGGGCGGCAGCCGCATCATTACCGCCGTGCTGCATACCCTGATCAACGTGATCGACTACGGCATGAATGCACAGGAAGCCGTCGATGCGCCCAGATTCCACCAGCAATGGCTGCCGGAGACGACCAACGTCGACAACTTTGCACTGAGCCCGGACACGCGCAAGATCCTTGAGGGATGGGGCCAGAAGTTCAGTGGCCCGCAGCCTGCGAACCACCTTGCCGTGATTCTGGTCGGCGCGCCTTCGCTGGAAGGCAAGCCGGTCGGCAAGAACCGCTTTTACGGCGCGAACGACCCGCGGCGCAACAGCGGCCTGGCGCTGGGGTACTGACGGAACGCACGGGCTCGGACAGATCCCTGATTCCACTGGCCCTGGTCGTTCGCTCGGCACGGAATTTTGCGGCCGCATGATGTACAGGGCGCATGCTGCGCAGGCTCGCCTGCATTGCGGAAGCCGACGGCCTTCATGTTGGGTACGATTCTTCAGCGTTGCATGTCGGTCAGGAGCGGCCTTCGGCGACTGTCGGCTTTGAGGCAGCCTTTGTACTCTTCAGGCGGCGAAGCGGAACAACGCCTGAGGCGCGCGCCTGAGCACGATGTCCCGCTCGGCGGTGTCGGGCAGCCAGACGTCCAGCAGTTTCCGCTCAGCCGTGTAGTTCGCGGCCTGCTCGAATAGCGTATGCGGCCAATCGAACGGAGAACCTGTCCGCCCGAGCGCGCGGATCCTTCAACGGTCGGTCGCGACCGTCTCCTTTCCGATAGGCTACGGGGCATGCCGACATCGAGACGCTCAAGCAATTTCGATCCAGCCGTGAAGCCGACCTGCCATAGGTCAGGCGCGCCGCGCCTGCCGTACCTGCGCGAGCGGCGGCTCGATGGGCTGGATGCCGTCCGTGCTGCGGCGATCGACGCGCGCGCGCCAGCGCAAGGACCATAGCGCAAGCAGGCTGACGAGCGCGGTGGCGAGCACGTAGAAGCTGGGCGACATCTTGTTGCCGGTCGCGCCGATCAGCCAAGTCACGATCAGCGGTGCGAAGCCGCCGAAGATTGTCACCGACACGTTGTAGCTGATGGCCAGCCCCGAGCCACGCGTGCCGATTGGAAACAGCTCAGCGAGCAGCGCGGGCATCGGCGCGAGGACGGCCGCCAGCAGGATGCCGACGATGGCCTGGATGATCAGTAGGGTCTGCACGCTGGGATAGGCCACCAGCACGGCAAACAGCGGCCAAGTGGACAGCGTGACCAAGGCCAGCGCGAACAGCATGCAACGTCCGCGGCCGAATTGGTCCGAAAGCATGCCGAACACCGGCGAGAAGATCATCAGCATCAGGCCGGTGACGACGGCGCAACCGAGCGCGGACGATGCCGCGATGTGCAACTGCTTGACCGCGAAGGTCGGCATATACAATTTCTGGACGTAGTTGAAGCCCGTGATGCCCGCCACAACTCCGCCGCCCAGAAGTAGCGCCACGCGATTGCCCGACAGCAGCGCGCGCAACGGCGACGAGGCTGTCTTCGCGCTGCGCACGGCGGCAACGAACTCCGGCGTTTCGGAGACGTGGCGGCGGATGTAGAAGCCCACCGGTCCGATCAACAAACCGAACAGGAACGCGATGCGCCAGCCGCCGTCGTCGACCTGCGCCGGGGTCAGGTAGCCGGTGATCAGGGCGCTGATGCCGGCCGCCATCACGGTGGCCAGGCCTTGGGTCGAGGCCTGCCAGCTCGCGTAGAAGCCGCGGCTGGAGGCCGGAGCGTGTTCGACCATGAAGGCCGTGGCGGCGCCGAATTCGCCGCCGGTAGAGAAGCCCTGCACCAGGCGTGCAAGGATCAGCAGCGCCGGCGACCACAGGCCGATCGTCGCGTAGGTAGGGGTGAAGGCAATCATGCCGGTGCCCACCATCATCAGCAGGATCGATGCGGTCAGCGCCCGCTTGCGCCCAACGCGGTCGGCATAGCCGCCGAGCACCACCGCGCCCAGGGGCCGCATGACGAACGAGAGCCCGAAGGTTCCCACACTCAGGAGCAGCGACGACAGCTCGTCGCCTGTAGGGAAGAACAGCTTGGCGATGGTGATCGCAAAGTAGCCGTAGATCAGCAGGTCGTAGAACTCGAGCGCGTTGCCGACGCTGGCTGCGGCAATCTCGCGCCAGGCGCCGGTAGGCTTGCCGGCCGTACCACGCGTGGGGGGTATGGCCGAAATGAAGGGGGCGGTCATGATCGTCTCCGGAAGAAAACCGACCGGATCGCGTTCAAAACGCGACCGATCATCGAGAGGCTGGCCACAGATTGTGCAAGGCGACACACAGAGCACAGTGCTGCCTCGGCACGGTTCAGTGCCAAAATTGAAGACGGCGTTATCGTTCCTACCACCTCGGAGAGTATTTCGCATGCAGGTCAAGTGGCTCGAAGACTTCGTCGCGCTGGCGCGGCTGCGCAGCTTCACGCGCGCAGCCGAATTCCGCAACGTCACGCACCCGGCCTTTGGCCGCCGCATCAAATCGCTGGAGGTTTGGGCTGGCACCGCTCTGATAGAGCGCGACAACCAGAAGCCCGTGCGCCTGACCGCGGCAGGCGAGGCACTGCTGGAGTCGGCCGACGAGATGCTGCGCGGCCTGCAGGATGCGCGCAAGAGCGTGCTGCTGGCTGCCGGCACGCAGGAACGAAGCGTGGTGCTGGCCACCGGCCGCACCCTGGCGCGCACGATGGTGCCCGACTGGCTGGTACGGTTGCGCGGCTTGATCGACGAGGCCGACCTGCACATCCGCACCGACTCCCTTGCCAACGTGGTGCAGATGATCGAGCGCGGCGACGCCGACTTCGCGCTGCTGCACCACCACCCGGTGGCGGCGGTCAAGCTCGACCCGCGCCAGTTCTCGCATGTGACCGTCGCCACCGACAAGCTGGTGCCGGTCGCGCGCGCCAACGCAGAAGGACGACCGATGTTCAGCCTGCTCGACGGCACGCCGGTACCCTACCTCGCCTACGCGCCGACCCTCGGCATGGGCCGCCTGGTGGCCGACCACCTCGCCAACAACCCGGTCGCGCCCCTGCTACAACGCCGCGTCGAGTGCGACTCGGCGGACGCCCAACACGAGTACGTCGAACGCGGGCTCGGCGTGGCGTGGCTGCCGTGGTCGATGGTGCGTCTCGCCTGCCATTCCGGGCTGATGGCGCCAGCCGGCGACCGCAAGATGGAGGTGCGTTTCGAGATCAGGCTTTACAGGCCCAAGAAGCGGCTCTCGCCGGTGGGGGAAGCGGTCTGGCTGCGCTGGACGAAATAGGCATGGGCATATCGTTTCGATGCGTGCTGAATGGCACGCAACCGTGCCATATTGGCACGCCGCTGCATGCGCCGAACCGCAAGAATTGCGCACGATTCCATCGCTTTGCCAGCCTGTGAAACGTTGCCGGCGACAGCGAGGCCGTCCCGGCGCGAAGCCGACCATTGCTCCGCCGAAAGCGGCCCCACGAGATGACTTCACCTTCCTTCGAGCTCGACTACCCCGACATCGGCGCTTGGCGCGCCGGCAATACCGGCGTCGCTGGCGTCTGGTCCTTCGACTCCGGCGAACCCGGCCGCCATGCGCTGATCACCGCGCTCGTGCACGGCAACGAGCTGTGCGGCGCATGGGCGATCAAGGCCTTGCTCGAGGCCGGCGTGCGCCCGGCGCGCGGCCGACTGACGCTTGCCTTCTGCAACCTCGAGGCCTTCGACCGCTTCGACGCGGCCAACCACGATGCGTCGCGTTTCGTCGACGATGACATGAACCGCCAGTGGTCACCCGCGCGGCTGGCGGACCCGACCTCGGCGGAACGCCGCCGCGCGGCGGCGTTGGTGCCGTTCGTCGAGGCGGCGGACTGGCTATTGGACCTGCACTCGATGCATGAGCGCAGCACGCCGCTGACCTTGACAGGGCTGGCGCAGCCCAACGTCGACCTCGCGCTCGCGCTGAAGGCGCCCACCACCATCGTCGTCGACGCCGGCCACGGCGATGGCGTGCGCATGCGCGACTACGGCCGCTTCGCGCCGGCCAATGTCGAAGGCTCGCACGCGCGCTCGCTGCTCGTCGAATGCGGCTACCACGGCGATCCACTCAGCCGCGCCGTGGCGCTGGACCAGTGCGTTCGCTTCCTGGAACACTCCGGCGCGATCGCATCGAACCGCGCCGACCTCGACGCCTGGCGCTTGCCCGACGCGGCGACGCCCCAGGTGCTGCGGGTGACCGGCGCGGTGGTCGCGCAAAGCGACAACTTCCGCTTCGCTGCGCCCTACGCTGGCCTTGAGGTCATCCCCCGTGCAGGCACCGTCATCGGCCACGACACGATGCCGGTGACCACGCCGTACGATGACTGCGTCCTGGTGATGCCGTCAACGCGCCAGGCGCGCGTGGGCGTCACCGTCGTGCGCTTCGCCCACGTCGTCGCCGCGGCCTGAAGGCGTGCCTGCGCAGACACGCCGTTTCGCTCAGTCGTGCAGCGTCGGCTCCGCCAGCTTGAACGACTCCACCGTGCGGGACAGGCTCAGTGCCTGATCGTTCAGCACCGAGGACGAGGCTGTAGTTTGCTCAACCAGCGCGGCCGTCTGCCTTCAGGCAAGCAAGGCTCTCCGGGGCGGTTCGCTGTGCGGCATCTTAGTTTGTCGGCACCCGGGTCGTGACGAACGACGGCATGTGCAGCCGCCCGACGCAGGCGGTGTCAAGATGCGTCTCGTCGGCCGTCTCGAGGAATGACGTCGAGATCTTGCCGAGACACGCGCGCCATTCTTCAGACATATCGTGCCCGCGATTCGGCACGACGATCGTTCGACCGTGCGCGAGCGAAGCCACGATGCCCGGCGCAAAGCGCGACGGCGTCGCCGGATCGAACTCCCCGACCAGCAGCAAGGTCGGCACGCCCGACACCACCGGCGTGTGCACCGCAGCGTTCGGCTGCGCGCGCGGCCACGCGCGGCACGCGACGGCTTGCTGGTCGACACGATAGCTGCCCAGGAACGTTCCCTCGGCGGCGCGGCGCTCGGCGTCGACATCGACGAACGGGAGATCCTCGGCACAGGTGATGGCCATGTACATGCCCAGCGGCAGCCAGGTGTCGAAGCCCTTGCGCCACGCGGCGATCGCCGAGAGTTCGGCCTGGTCGCGATGCTCGTCGGAAAGCGCGTGAATGCTGCGTGGGAGCGTCGCGGCGGCGCTGGCTGAATAGAGGTGGCTGCGTAGGTAGGACGCGACAATGCCCGCACCGATCGCCGTTCCCGGCCTGCCGCCCGCCGCGCGCAACCCAAACGAGCCGTGGGCAAGGCGTTGCTGCAGGCGTTCCAGGTCGCCGGCGACGTCGGGCCACGTTGCGGCGCATGACGCGTCTGCCTTGCAGCGGTCGATGATCGCCGCGAGCGACTGCTGCGCCACCAGCGCCATGCCGGCGGGTACGGCCAGCGCCGGCGCTTCCGGCCCGATCAGCAGCATCGCGTGTACGGCCGCGTCGTCGCGGCGCAGCAGTTCCTGCGCAAGGCGGGTGCCGTACGAGTATGCAACGACATTGATCTGTGCGAAACCAAGTGCCGCGCGGACGTTATCGACGTCGCGCGCCGCGTCGGTCGTCGTGTATCGGGCGAGGTCGGCGCTCTCTGCCAGGCGGCGCGCGCAGGCCGCAAGCGGCGCGGCGGGAAACAGGTCGGTCGCCAGCGACGGCGCGGTGGCCGTCTCCGCCGTGCAGTTCAGGTTGGGTGTCTCGCCATTGCCACGCTGGTCGACGAAGACGAGATCGTGCGTGTGGCGGAGATTCGCCCAAGTAGCCGATTCATCGCCGGCGCTGAACGTCGTGCGATCGCCTGGTCCTCCCTGGAAGACAAACAGCGGCGCGCCATGTCCTTCACGTCGCTTCGCCCTCAGGATAACGATGTCAAGGCCGATCGTCCGACCCGTGGGGTTGTCGTAGTCCTCAGGCACCGTCGCGCGCATGCACGTCGCGTCGCGCGGGATATCGTCCCTCGCCGGGCAGTCTCGAGCAGCCAGGTTGATCGCATCGGGACGCGGGCCGGCTGCCAGGGCGGCTTGCGTGGACGACAACATCAGTGCGGTCGCCAGAATTCGTCGGATCGAGTTCATCGGGAGTGTCTCCGTGCCGGTTCGTTCGTCCGGATGACGACATTGTCGTCAGCCGGGCCGGCGCGTGGCCGTCGTTCGGCCCCTTGCGTCGGCGGCTGGTCGCATCCACCGCTGACGTTCAGCCCTGCGCTTGATGTCCAGGATCGAGTCCGGCAAGGCAAAGCCGAGGGCGCAAGCATTGGCAGCGATCACAGTCTTGTGCGTGTTGCCCTGCCGGAAAGCGCTGCGCCCAAGCCCGCGCCTCGTCGTCCGAGCGCACCTCGATCAACGTGAAGCCGGCAATCAGTCCCGGCGTCGGGCCACGAGCGCGCCCCGTCCGCTTGCCTCAACGGCCCCAGATAGGCGCGACACCGTCGAGGCTTGGTGCGCGCACCGCCGGAGCCGGTTGGCAGCTGCACCTCCTGGACCTGTCGCGCACGTCTTTCCGGTGCAGACCGATGTTCGGCTTCCGCGATGACACGACGCGCCGGTCGCAAACATGACAAGTCGATGACTTCGGCGTGGCACGCGCTTTGCTTGACTTGTATACGGTGTACTGTATACGACCGACATGATTTGTCGACGCGATCGAAGGTTTGCCGGAGCGTGAAGGACGCCTCGATTTTGGCGGCATTCGGACGTTTTCAGATCCCGCGATTGGACGATAAGCCCAGGGTCGCAATCGAATATCGACGCCGGTCCAGTGTCGCCCAATTCAGAGTCACCGGCACCGCGCTGGTGCATCAAGTCAACGTTTCTGGAGACGAAGAATGAATCTTTCGAACCTCAAGATAGGTTCGCGCCTCGCGATCGCATTTTCGGTTGTCATCGCGCTGTTGCTGGTGATCCTCGCCGTGGCGACCTCGGTCCTGAACGGGCTGGGCGGGGTCATGGAAAGCGTGGTGGACGATCGCTACGCGCAGATCGCACTGAGCAATGAGATCAAGAGTGTCGGGGATCGCGGCGCGATCACCATCGGGCGGATTCTCCTGGCCACGAGCCCGGAGGAGCTAAAGAAGTACACGGACGAGTACGCCGCCATTCGCGCAACGAACACCCAGAATCTGGCGAACTTCGAGAAGCTCCTGCACACGCCGGAGAGCAAGACGATCTTCGACGAGCAGTCGAAGGCGCGCAAGGAGTACGGTGCCTCGGTCCGAAAGGTCTTCGACCTGATGGCCGCAGGCAAGCGCGACGACGCGATGGCCGTCTATCAGAGCGAGATGGCAGGCCCGCAGGCGCGCTACTACGCGCTGATCGACAAGATGGTCGCCCTGCAGGCAAAGAGCATGGTCGCCGACGTCGCCGCCGCCAAGGACAGTGCCCGGCAGGCAAAGATCCAGATGGTCGTGGTGTCGCTGCTGGCGGTGCTGGCCGGCATCGCCACGGCGTACTACATCACGCAGTCCATCACCCACCCCATCCGGCGCGCGATTGCATTGGCCGAGTCGGTCGCCGCGGGCAACCTGACCTACCGCGCACAGGTCGAGAGCAAGGACGAGGTCGGGCGCCTGATTGGTGCGCTCCAGCGCATGGTGGAGAGCCTGCACCGCATCGTCTCGGAAGTCCGCACCGGTGCCGACACCATCGCCACGGCGGCCCAGGAAGTTTCCCAGGGCAACGCGGATCTGTCGGCCCGCACCGAGCAGCAGGCCAGCGCCCTGCAGCAGACCGCCTCAGCGATGGAGCAGCTGACGTCGGCGGTCAAGCTGAGCGCGGATAGCGCGGGCGAAGCCGACAAGTCGGCGATGTCAGCCTCGACGGTGGCGACCCACGGCGGCCAAGTCGTGGGCAAGGTCATCGACACGATGAACTCGATTGCCGACTCGTCGCGCAGGATCGTCGAGATCATCGGTGTCATCGACGGCATCGCCTTCCAGACCAACATCCTGGCGCTCAACGCGGCCGTCGAGGCCGCTCGCGCGGGCGAACAGGGCCGCGGGTTCGCCGTCGTTGCCAGCGAGGTTCGCAGCCTGGCGCAACGCAGCGCACTCGCCGCCAAGGAGATCAAGACGCTGATCGACGCCTCGGTCGACCAGGTCGACGCAGGCAGCAAGATGGTCGAACAGGCGGGCGTGACGATGAACCAGGTCGTCGCCAGCATCAAGCACGTCAGCCAGATCGTGGCCGAGATCAGCGCCTCGAGCCGCGAGCAAAGCATGGGCATTGAACAGGTCAACGCGGCCATTCTCCAGATGGACGACTCCACCCAGAAGAATGCCGCAATGGTGGAGGAAGGCACGGCATCGGCGCGCGCGCTGCAGGATCAGGCGAGCCAGCTGACCGACGTCGTACGCGCCTTTGCACTCTGAATTCCAGCGCTTCGCGTAGACGCACCGCAGGTCTCGAGACATCGGCTTGCGCGTGATTGAGAGGGGTCTGAAGCCAGGCACCGAGCGAAGACTCGGCGTTTCTTGGGAGCCGTACTCGTCGAACCACGAGGGCGGCTGAACTGGCGAAGCCATGACGGTCGGGTGCCGACAAGAGTGTCTATCCGTCATGGCCGGGCCAATGGAGCCAATGGCTCCGCGACTTTTTCATACTGGGAGGATGAAATGTCGACGACCTCGTCTCACCGAAGCTCGCAAACGCTCCGGTATCACTTCAGTGCGGAAATGGAAATGAACGCGACGCCGGCACTTGCGGCGCCACGCGCCAGGCCGAACGTCCAGCGCTTCATTGATGCGCATCGCCAGCAGGGCCACCGCAGTGCGGCGCTCGACCCCGGTGGAGCGGCGCACCCGATCTGGGCGCCGCACCTCTTGCCCGAGCGATTCGGGTTGGGGCCGGGAGACGCTCTCACGATGGACGGGTCTACCCTGCTGGGGGCCCTGCAGGTCCGCGACTTGGACCAGCGACTCAAGGCCATCTACTGCGGGCCGCTCGCCTTGGATAGCAGCGCCGTGCGCGACGAAGTGCGCCAGGCATGGCTGCATGCGCGGATGGAATCCGCTGCCGCGGCCGCGCCCCTTGGCGGCGGCGGCCTGCTGGATCGGTTGATCCAGGCCGAGGCCTGGGAGCATCACGTGCTTCATCGCTTCCCCCATGGCAAGCGCTTCTCGCTCGAGGGCTGCGAGGCCCTCTTGCCGTTGTTGGATGCCTTGATGGGGCAGGCAGCGGCCCAGGGAGTCAAGGAGGTTTTCCTCGGCATGCCGCACCGCGGGCGAGTCAACGTGCTGGTCAACGTCCTGGGAATGCCGCCGGCGGACGTGCTGGATTATTTCGATCCGCAATCCCGCCATCCCGAATTGCACCGCGACCTGGTCTACCACCTCGGAGGCCGGAGCACGGTCATGACGCGCCATGGCGAGCTCTCGGTCACGCTCGCGTGCAACCCCTCCCATCTGCAAAGCGTCTACCCTGTCGTCATGGGCATGGCGCATGCGAGCCAGGCACGGCGCGAGCCCGTGGCGGGCGCCGACCGTACGCTCGCCATCGTGATGCACGGCGACGCTGCCTTTGCCGGCCAGGGCGTGGTGATGGAGACGCTGGCGCTCACGCAGAAGGCGGGCTATTCGGTCGGCGGCGCCGTCCACGTGATCATCAACAACCAGGTGGGATTCACCGAGCCCAACCCGATGGACGCCTGGGCCCCGCGCTACTGCACGGACGTGACCCGCATGATCGACGCGCCAGTGCTGCGCGCCAATGCCGATGCGCCGGAGCAAGTCCTGCGCGCCGCGGAGATCGCCATCGACTACCGCATGACCTTCGGGGGCGACGTGGTGATCGACCTCGTCGGCTATCGGCGGCGGGGCCATTCGGAGCACGACATTCCGGAACTGACCAGTCCGCAGCGCCATGCGCACATTGCATCCAGGCCTTCGGTCGTCGAGATCTATGGGGCAGTCCTCGCTTCCCGCGACCCGGCATCCGACGCCGGCATGGCCTCGTACATCGCCCGTGCCCGCGCTGCGGCGACCGCGGCCCTTGCCCGCGATACCCCGGGCACCCCCGTCCCGCAGCGCGCGACACCCGCACCGCCGCCGCGAATCGACCCGGTGTCGCTGTCCTGGCTCGTGGCCACGATATCGACCATGACCCAGTTGCCGGAAGATTTTCGGCCGCACCCCATCGTCCAGGAGTTGATTGCGCGGTGGAACGCCACGGCGAGCAGCGCAACCGCGACGGCCGATTGGTGTTTTGCCGAGAACGTGGCCTATGCGTCTGCGCTGGATGCCGGAATCGCCGTCCGCATCTCCGGAATGGACGTACGCCGGGGGACATTCCTGCACCGCCATGCCGCATGGCACAACCAGGCGCCGAAGGCGGGCGATGACGACGAGTTCATCCCTTTGCGGCAGTTGAGTGCGGAGGCTGCACGCTTCGACGTCGTCAACTCGGTGCTTTCCGAAGAGGCCGTATTGGGCTTCGAGTACGGCTACAGCGTGCAGGATCCGCGCACGCTCACGATCTGGGAGGCTCAGTTTGGCGACTTCGTCAACGGCGCGCAGGTCTTCGTCGACCAGTACATCAGCGGCGGCGAGGAGAAATGGGGCTACCGCTCGGCACTGACGCTGCTGCTTCCACACGGCTACGAGGGCATCGGGCCAGAGCATTCGAGCGCCTACCTGAACCGGTTTCTCGACCTGTGCGCGGACGACAACCTCCGTGTGGCCTGCCCCTCGACATCGGCGCAGATGTTCCACTTGCTGCGACGACAGGCATTCTGCGAGACGCGCAAGCCTCTGGTTGTCTTCAGCCCCAAGGGCGCGCTTTACCAAGAAGAGATTTCGCACTCGCCAGTCCACCAACTCGTGGAAGGACAGTTCGAGCCCGTGCTCGACGATGACGAGGCCGATGCCAGCAAGGTGACGCGCCTGGTGTTGTGCAGCGGCAAGCTGTACTACGACCTCCGTCGTGCCCGGCGGGCCAGCGCTTGCGACCACATCGCCCTGCTGCGACTCGAGCAATTCCATCCGTTCCCGGACACAGCATTGGCCCGGATTCTCGCGCGTTACGGTGGCATGCGCACCCTGGTATGGGCCCAGGAGGAGAACCGCAATCAGGGCGCCTGGAGCTTCGTGCGCGACGAGCTGGCCGCGCTCTGCCCACCCGGCGTGGTGCTGCACGGGGTGGCACGGCCGTCGACCGCTTCGGGCGCGACGTCGTCGGTGGCCATCCATCAGCGCCAGCAGCGGAATCTGGTCGCTCGCGCCATGGGCCTGGCGGGTCCGACGGACTGAACGCCCCACCGTGTCGACGTCGAACCCGCATCGAGGATGCAGAACGGCGGCACCGCGGGCGAGCGAGCTCGACACAAGGGGCGGCGCAACCATCCGGCGTCGTCCCTTTGGGGCGCGCCTGCAAGGTACCCGGTTGACGTGGGCTAGGATGCGACCGCATGACAGCCCAACACGATGAGATGCTCCTGCAGCCGAAACGATCGATGACGTCATCGACGATCGCCTGGACGGACAATCTCGTCTGGATCAACCGGTCACCCACGCCATGAAACTCGCCACCTGGAACGTCAATTCCCTCGCCATCCGGCTGCCCCACCTGCTGGCCTGGCTGGCCGAGGCGCAACCCGATGCGATCGTGTTGCAGGAGACCAAGCTCGTCGACGCGAAGTTCCCGCATGCCGAGCTGAAGGAGGCCGGCTGGAACGTGGAGTTCTTCGGGCAGAAGACCTACAACGGCGTGGCGCTGGTCTCGAAGCTGCCGGCCGTCGACATCGTGCGCAACATTCCCGGCCACGCCGACGAGCAGGCGCGCGTGATCGCGGGCACGATCGGCGACGTGCGCATCGTGGGTGGCTACTTCCCCAACGGGCAGGCGCCGGGCAGCGACAAGTTCGCCTACAAGATGGCGTGGCTCGCCGCGCTGGAGGGCTGGCTCGCCACCGAGCTCGCCGCGCATCCGAAGCTGGTGCTGATGGGCGACTTCAACATCGCGCCGGAGGACCGCGACGTATACGACCCGGTGCTGTGGTACGGCCAGATCCACTGCACGCCCGAGGAGCGCGCGCACTTCAAGACGCTGGTGGGCCTGGGCCTGCACGACGCGTTCCGCCTGCTCGACCAGCCGCCCAAGCAATGGAGCTGGTGGGACTACCGCAACCTGGCGTTCCGCAAGAACCAGGGCCTGCGCATCGACCACATCCTCGTGAGCGAGCCGCTGCGTGCCGGCGTGAAGGCCTGCACCATCGACAAGGCGCAGCGCAAGCTCGAGCGGCCCAGCGATCACGCGCCCGTGATGGTCGACATCGAGGGCATCTAAGCCGTCGCGGACCCCGGGCGCCAAAGCGCGACGACGTTGCCCAGGATGGCCAGCGCGATGCCGGCCAGCGTGAGACTCGTCCACGTGAAGTTCTCGAGCACGCTCGACACCGCCAGCGCCACGACGGGCGTCAGCACGCCCACGTAACCTGCCTTGGCCGGGCCCACGCGGTGCACCAGCACGTAGAAGGCACCGAACGCGCCGATGGAGCCGGCCAGCGCGAGCCATGCCAGCGATCCGAGGAAGCCCGGCTGCCACGACCAGTTCCACGGCGTGCCGGTCGCGACCGCATGCACGGTCGCCCCGCCCGCGCCCCACGCCATCGCCCACGCGAGCGGGGCCCAGCCGCTGACGCCCAGGCGATGGTAGGCCGATGCCGCCACCGTCGACAGGGTCGACAGGAGCACCGAGACCATCGTGAGCTCGGCGCCCCACAGCACCTGCTGCGAGGCGGTCAGCCGCATGAATTCATGCCAGAAGATCAGCACGACGCCCGCGATGCCCGCCACGCCGCCGAGCGCCACGCGGGCCGACATGGGCGTCTTCAGGAAACCCCTCGCCAGTATCAAGCCGAACAGCGGCGAGGCCGCGAAGCCGACCGCCACCACGCCGCTGGCGACGAAGCGTTCGGCCTCGTAGACGCAGACATAGCTGGCGTAGAAGCCGGCGAGCCCCTGCGCGACGACGAGCGCCTGCACGCGGGGCGGGAATCGCAACGGGATGCGGCGCACGCGGCAGAACGCGAACAGCACGATCGCCGCGAGGCCGAAGCGAACGGCGACACCGACAGCCGGGGCGAGGACGTCGATCTGGGCGGTGATGGCGAACCATGTGGTGCCCCAGATCAGGATGCAGATGGCGTAGAGGGCGGAGGTCGGCATGGGGGCCGCAGTTTGCCACGGCTAACATGTCGGTCCGTGTCATGATTTCCGTCGCCAGGGCCGATAGGGCCCGAACGACAGCGGGGACAGGGTCAGGCATTGCCTGCGGGTACGCAGGAGATGCCAGACCCTTCGATCAGCCGCCGCGCGCCTCCACCGACTTCAGCGCGGCGCGAGCCTGGTCGATGGCCTCGCGGTTGAGCTCGCGCGACGACGGCGTGCCCACGCGGGCGTTGTGCAGCACGCCTTCGAGCAGCGGCCGCGCCTGGGCGTCGCGGCCCAGGCTGGCCAGGAAGATGCCGTAGGCGGCCTGGGTCTCGGTGGAGTTGTGCACCTGGCTGGCGTGCTCGAACGCGGCCAGCGCGCGCGTCTCGTCCACCTTCGTGAGCGCCTGCGCGAGCCAGAGATGGGCGTCGCTGCCGGCGTCGCGCGGCGAGTCGGCGATCAGCCCCTCCAGCGTGGCGGCCGCGGCCGCGTGCCGTCCGGCCGCGAGCTGCGCGCGGGCCAGGCCGCGGCGGAACTTCACGTCCTTGGCGTAGGGCCCGCTGGCGCAGGCCTGGAACTGCTCGATGGCCTCGTCGTTGTCGCCGCGCGCCAGCAGCGCCTCGGCCAGGCGCGAACGGTTGTCGACGGTGGGCGTGCGCTCGAACGCGAGGCGCGCCTCGCGCAGCTCGCGGTTCGGATCGACGAGGGACTTCACGACGCGCGCCGACTTGCGGGCCACCGTGGAGTGCCGCATCTCCGGCAGGTACTCGGCGAAGAAGTAGATCAGGCTGCCCAGCACTGGCGCGATGATCAGGATCATGATCCAGTACATCTGGCGCCCGGTGCGCACGGCATGCACGGCGAAGAAGATCGCCACGGCGTAGTTCAGGATGAACAGGATCGGCACGAAGTCATTCCGCTGAAGTGGAGACGGAATTGTAGGTGCCGCAGCCTGACCCCACGAAGCCAGCCCACCTCGGCAGGCCACCGCCTCCGGCGCTGCCGCTCGAACCCCCGAGAAAAGTCCAAGGGAGCGACGGATCCGGCTCCGCCGGGCCGTTCGCGGAGCGCCCCCTTGGGGGGCAGGGAGCGCCAGCGACCGTGGGGGCCTAATCCTCGAGTCCCAATTCCTGGATCTTGCGCGTGATGGTGTTGCGCCCGATGCCCAGCTTCTGCGCCGCCTCGATGCGGCGGCCGCGCGTGAGCGCCAGCGCCGTGCGGATCAGCTGGCCCTCGAACTGGCGGCTCAGCTGTTCCCAGACGTCGGGCGAGCCGGCGTCCAGCAGCGTGCGGGCCGCGAACTCGAGGTCGCCCAGCCAGCTGCTGCCGCCCGGCACGCCGGCCAGGTGCGCGGCGGGCGACGCGGATCCGGCGGAGGCGCTTTCGCCAGCCGCTCCGGCCGGAGCCCAGGTGCCGCCGAGGCCCTCGCCGGGCAGTGCCGACGCGGTGTCGCTGGACGACGGCCGCGCGAACGCGCTGCGCGGGGCGAGCAGTTCCGGCGGCAGGTCCTTGCTCTCGATGACCTGGGCCGGCGCCATCACCGTGAGCCAGTGGCAGATGTTCTCCAGCTGGCGCACGTTGCCCGGGAAGTCGAAGCCCTTGATGGACTCCAGCGCATCGTCGGTGATGCGCTTGGGCTCCACGCCCAGTTCCTTGGCGCTCTTCTGCAGGAAGAAGCGCGCCAGCGCCGGCACGTCCTCGTTGCGCTCGCGCAGCGGCGGCAGGCGCAGGCGGATCACGTTGAGGCGGTGGAACAGGTCTTCGCGGAACACGCCCTGGCGCACCCGCTCTTCCAGGTTCTGGTGCGTGGCCGCGATCACGCGCACGTTGCTCTTGATGGGCTGGTGGCCGCCGACGCGGTAGAACTGGCCGTCGCTGAGCACGCGCAGCAATCGCGTCTGCAGGTCGAACGGCATGTCGCCGATCTCGTCGAGGAACAGCGTGCCGCCGTCGGCCTGCTCGAAGCGGCCGCGCCGCATCGTCTGGGCGCCGGTGAACGCGCCGCGCTCGTGGCCGAACAGCTCGCTCTCGAGCAGGTCCTTCGGGATCGCCGCGGTGTTGATCGCGACGAACGCTCCGTTGCTACCCTGGTCGCCGCGCGGGCTGTGGCGGTGCAACGCGCGCGCCACCAGCTCCTTGCCGGAGCCGGACTCGCCGGTGATCAGCACGGTGACGTTGCTCTGCGACAGCCGGCCGATGGCGCGGAACACGTCCTGCATCGCGGGTGCCTGGCCCAGGATCTCGGGCACCGGCAGGTTGCGCTCGTCGAGCACCTCCTCGCGCAGGCTCTCCTCCAGCGCGCGGCGGATCAGCTCCACCGCCTTGGCCAGGTCGAAGGGCTTGGGCAGGTACTCGAAGGCGCCGCCCTGGAACGACGAGACCGCGCTGTCGAGGTCGGAGTACGCCGTCATGATGATGACGGGCAGCCCGGGCAGGCGCTCCTTGACCTTGGCCAGCAGGTCCAGCCCCGAGCCGCCGGGCATGCGGATGTCGGAGACGAGCACCTGTGGTTCGTCGGTCTCGAGCGCGGTCAGCACGTCGCGGGTGGTGGCGAAGCTCCGGACGGGCAGCTGTTCACGGGCCAACGCTTTTTCGAGCACGAAGCGGATGGATGGGTCGTCGTCAACGATCCAGATGGGTTTCATGCGGTGCGCGCTGCAGGTCAGTGCAGAGGAATCAGGATCTTGAAAACCGTGCGTCCTGGAACGCTGTCGCATTCGATCGTGCCCAGATGCTGCTGCACGAACGTCTGCGCCAGCGTCAAGCCCAGCCCCGACCCGCCTTCCCGCCCCGACACCAGCGGATAGAAGATCTGATCGCGAATGGACTCGGGGACGCCCGGGCCGTTGTCCTCGATATGCAATTCCAATGCCAGTCGGTAGCGTTGCTTGCCGATCGTCTCCTGCCGGGCGATGCGCGTGCGCAGGACGATGCGCGCCACGCCCCGCTCGATGTGGTCGGCCAGCGCCTGGGTGGCGTTGTGCACGATATTGAGCACCGCCTGGATCAGCTGCTCGCGATCGCCGCGGAATTCGGGGATGGAGGTGTCGTAGTCGCGCTCGATGACCAACCCACGGGGGTATTCGGCCAGCACCAGCGAGCGGATGCGTTCCAGCACCTCGTGGATGTTCAGCTCGGCCACCACCTGCGCCTTGCGGTGCGGCGCCAGCAGGCGGTCGACCAGCACCTGCAGCCGGTCGGCCTCGTGGATGATGACCTGGGTGTACTCGCCCAGCTCGGCCTGGTCGATCTCCAGCTCCAGCAGCTGGGCCGCGCCACGGATGCCGCCCAGCGGGTTCTTGATCTCGTGGGCCAGGTTGCGGATGAGCTCCTTGGTGACCTGCGCCTGGCCCAGCGCGCGCTCCTCGCGGTCCTGGCGGGTCTGCTGCTCGATCTCGATCATCTCGACGAACACGCGCCCGCCGTGGAGATCGTGCTGGCTGACGATGACGTGCACCGGCAAGGTGGCGCCCGAGGTGACCGACGAGCGCTTGAGCGAGCCGTCGAAGCGGCGCGCCGAGAACTCGTTGCGCGACACGGCGGCGATGGCCTCGGACAACGCGGCCGTCTCGCGGAACCAGTCGTAGATGCTGCCGCGCGTGAGCTTGCGGCGGGCCACGCCCACCACCGCCTCCAGCACGGAATTGGCGAACACGCACCTGCCGTCGGGCTCGACCACGGCCACCAGTGTGGCGAGGTGGTCGAACGCGGTGTAGTCGATGCCGCCCACGCGCAGCGCGGCGGGGTCGTGGACGTCTTCCGGCGCCGGCGCGGGTGGGGGCTCGGGCGCCGCGGCCGGCGGGACGCGACGCGGCGCCATCAGGGCGTCTTCGCGAGTTCGCGCGTGATCGCGTTGACGTCGGACTCCGTGCGCGCGATCTGGGCCTTGAGGTCGGCCGTGCGGTCGAGGTACTTCTGGTAGTTCTTCTCGTCGCCCTTGCGCTCGGGCTGGCCGTTGTTGTATTCCTTCTGCAGCGCGTCGAGCGAGGCCTGGGCCTTGATCAGCTCGTCCTGCAGGATCTTGCGGGCGTCGGAGTCGCGCGCCTTCTGCTCCTGCGCGTCGACCTTGCTGGCCGACGGCCCCGCCGCGGCCACGCGCGCTTTCGGCGCCGGGATGGTGGTGGGCTGCTGCGTGACCATGGCCTTGCAGCCCTTGGCCTCCGCCTCCTTGGCCGAGATCGTGTTGGTGAACACGTTGCCCGGGCACTGGTAGTAGGTGTCGGCCGCCCGGGCGGCGCCGGCGCACGCCAGCAGCGCCGCCGCGAGGAACGGCGCCGAACGGCCGCGGACGGCGGACTGGAGGAGGGAAGCGGTTGCAGTAGCCACGTTCATCATTTCATTGTGGCGCAAAACGGCGCGCCGGATGGTGACCCAACGTGTCGGCGCGCCCTCCGGAGGACAGCGGGCGCGGCCGACGGCGCGTAAAGTGAAGAAAAGGCGCTCACGCATGAAAAAAGCGGCCCGTCGCCGGGCCGCTTTCGAGCGAAGGGCGCAAGCCGCGCGGATGCAGCGCTCGGCCGCTCCGGAGCAAAAATGCGCCCCCCTCGGGGGGTGGCCGCCGTACCCGGCGGCCGGGGGCTGTCTTACAGCGAGTAGTACATGTCGAACTCGACCGGATGGGTCGTCATGCGCATGCGCTGGACGTCCTGCATCTTCAGTTCGATGTAGGCGTCGAGGTACGCATCGGTGAACACGCCGCCCTTGGTCAGGAACGCGCGGTCCTTGTCCAGGTTCTCCAGCGCCTGCTCGAGGCTGGAGCAGACGGTGGGGATCTTCGCGTCTTCTTCCGGCGGCAGGTGATACAGATCCTTCGTGGCGGCTTCGCCCGGATGGATCTTGTTCTCCACGCCGTCGAGGCCGGCCATCAGCAGCGCCGAGAAGCCCAGGTACGGGTTCATCATCGGATCCGGGAAGCGCGCTTCCACGCGGCGGCCCTTCGGGTTCGCGACGAACGGGATGCGGATCGAGGCCGAGCGGTTGCGCGAGCTGTAGGCCAGCTTCACCGGGGCCTCGTAGCCCGGCACCAGGCGCTTGTAGCTGTTGGTGGTGGGGTTCGTGATGGCGTTCAGCGCGCGGGCGTGCTTGATGATGCCGCCGATGTAGTACAGCGCGAACTCCGACAGGCCGGCGTAGCCGTCGCCGGCGAACAGGTTCTTGCCGTCCTTCCACACCGACTGGTGCACGTGCATGCCCGAGCCGTTGTCGCCGACGATGGGCTTCGGCATGAACGTGGCCGTCTTGCCGTAGGCGAAGGCGACGTTGTGGACGATGTACTTCTGCAGTTGCACCCAGTCGGCGCGCTGGAGCAGCGTGGAGA
>JABCYW010000094.1 GCA_013289985.1 Betaproteobacteria bacterium
GAGCGTTTGCACGCTGCTGCAATTCCACAGCTTCGGTTTCGGTAAGCTTCATGGCGACCTCCGAGGCCTCAATGATACTTCCGTTTTAAACGTTACAGTCCACTAGTCAATGTATGCCGGTGCCAGGTCTTGCCTTGAATGCCGGTGCCAGGTCTTGCCTGGCAATACATGACATGCGTCGTCAACATATCGTTCGTAAGCTCGACGCGTCATCTTCACTCATGAAACGTCATGGACACTCGAACGACCCCCGCGACACCGCTGCCGCGCGCACGCGCTTCGGTACTTCTCGTCGCCGCGCTGTCGGTGGCGACCCTGCTGGCCTCGTCGGCGCGCGCGCAGGCACCGGCGCCGGCGCCAGCGGCGTCCGCGTCGCAAGACGGCCTGCACGATTTCGACTTCGTGATCGGGCGCTGGAAGGCGCACCTGCGCAAGCTGCTGCACCCGTTGACGGGCTCCACGACCTGGGTCGAGTATGACGGCACGTCCGTCATGACCAAGCTGTGGGACGAGCGCGCGAACATGGAGGAATTCGACGTCGCGACCACCGATCCCCGCGCCGGCGATCGCGCGCGCATCGAGGGCCAGACGCTGCGCCTGTACGACCCGGCGTCGCACCAGTGGAGCCTCTACCTTCTCGATGCCGCGAAAGGCAAGCTGCTGCTGCCCGCCACGGTCGGCGCGTTCAGCAATGGCCGCGGCGAATTCTTCGATGCCGAGGAGCTCGACGGCCGCACGATCCTCGTTCGCTATGTCTGGACGCACCCGGCGCCGCACGCCGCACACATGGAGCAGTCGTTTTCGCCGGATTGGGGAAAGACCTGGGAGGCCAACTGGATCCTCGACCTGACGCCGCAGGCCCGCTAGATCCCGGTGCCAGATCCCGGTGCCAGGTCTTGCCCTTGCGGTTGCCCACAACGTAGTCGGCCGCGATCCACCGGCTGACGTGGGTGTCGCATCGCGCGTGCATGAAGACGGCGCGCGAGGCCAGGGCGGGGGCCTAACGGGCCCGCATCTCCAGCAGGGCGGCCAGCGTCGCCTCCGTCGCGTCGTCGTCCGGTCGCGTCCGGTGCGCGATGCCCAGCGCCCGCGACAGCGCGGGCTTCAACGGCCGCATGGCGATGCGCGCGTCCGGCGCCGGCGCGCCCGCCTCGTGCGGCAGCAGCGCGGCACCGTAGCCCGCGGCCACCAGGCTCTTCATCGCGTCGTTGTAGTTCAGCTCGATGCGCGCCTGCGGCCGCTCGCCGGCCGCGGCGAACCATTCGGCGGTCTGGCGCGAGAGCCGCGTGCCGCGATCGTTGGCGATCAGCGGCCGGGCGGCCAGCCAGGCCGGCGTCACGTGCCGCGGCGGGTTCCAGCCGGCCGGGACGAACGCCAGCACCGGATCGCGGCGCCAGGGCTGCACGCGAAGGCCGCGCAATGCCGGCTGCGGCAGCGCCATGATGCCGATGTCCAGGCTGCCGGACGCCAGCCGCGCCAGGGCTTCCTCGCTGGTGAGCACGGCCACCTGCACGTCGATCTCCGGATGCCGCGCGGCCAGCGCCTCCAGCGCCCGCGGCAGCAGGTGCGCCAGCGCGCCGGTGGAGGCGCCCAGCCGCACGCGGCCGCCGCGCGCGGCGATCTGGCGCTGCACCGTCTGCAGCAGGTCGTCGGCCTCGGCCAGCAGCCGCCGAGCCTTCTCGATCAGCAGGCCGCCGGCCGACGTCGGCGTGACGCCGGCCGGGGCGCGGTGCAGCAGGCGCGCGCCCAGGCGGGCTTCGAGCTGCGCCACGTGCAGCGTCACCGTGGGCGGCGCCAGGTGCAGCGCCTTGGCGGCCGCGGCGAACGAGCCGAGGTCGGCCACCGCCAGCAGCGTGCGCAGTCGGTCGAGGTTGAGTTCGCGCATCGAGATCGCCTTCAGGTTTCCTGAATCATTAGTTTGACAGATTCAACTGGCCTGCATTCGATGGCCGATGCACCATGCGCCTCGAAACAACCCGGAGCGCTCCATGACCCCTTTCGTCTTCATCGATGGCGACCAAGGCACCACCGGCCTGCAGGTGCGCCAATGGCTGGCCGGGCGCCCCGACCTGCGCCTGCTGCAGCTGCCGCCCGAGCATCGCAAGAGCGCGGCGCATCGGGCCGAGGCCCTGAACGACTGCGACGTCGCGTTGCTGTGCCTGCCCGACGACGCCGCCCGCGAGGCCGTGGCGCTGGTGCGCCGGCCCGGCGTGCGGGTGATCGACGCCAGCTCGGCGCATCGCACGGCGCCGGGCTGGGTCTATGGCCTGCCGGAACTGGAGGCCGCGCAGCCCGCGCGCATCGCCGCCGCCGAACGCGTGAGCAATCCCGGCTGCTATCCCACGGGCGCGGTGGCCTTGCTCAGGCCCCTGGTCGACGCGGGCCTGCTGCCGGCCGACTACCCGCTGGCCATCCACGCGGTGTCGGGCTACTCGGGACGCGGCCGCGCGGGACTCGACGATCACGAAGGCGCCGCCGGCGTCGACGCGCCGCCGTTCCAGGTCTACGGCCTGGGCCTGAAGCACAAGCACGTGCCCGAGATCCAGCGGCACGCCGGCCTCGCGCACGCGCCGGCGTTCGTGCCGGCGTATGGCCACTATCGGCAGGGCATCGTGTTGACGATCGCGCTGCACCTGCGCCTGCTGCCCGCCGGCGTGACGGCCGCGCGCCTGCATGCGGCGCTCCAGGCGCGCTACGCGGGGCAGGCCTTCATCGAGGTGCAGCCGCCGGCCGACGATGCCGATGCGCTGCGGCTCGATCCCAGGGTGCTCAACGGCAGCAACCGGCTGCGGCTGTCGGTGTTCGCGCAGGAGCGCACGGGCCAGGTGCTGCTGGCCGCGGTGTTCGACAACCTGGGCAAGGGCGCCGCCGGCGCGGCGGTGCAGAACCTCGACCTGATGCTGGGCCTCGCGGCGGGCCAGCTCTCCGGCGTGCGCTCGCCTTCGAGCCCCTGAAATGGCGCCGGGGGCGACCGTCGATGCGGTCGCCCCCGGCGTCTTGTCAGCGCGGTGCCGACGCGATCAGTGCGCGGCAGGCTGGAACGCCGGATCGCCCATCTGCCACAGCGCGAACGACCACAGGTCGGCGGTGAGGTTCTCGCGCTGCGAGGTGCTGGAACCCAGGCCGTGGCCCGCGTCGTAGTCCACGCGCAGCAGCACGGGCTTGCCGCTGGAGGTGGCGGCCTGCACGCGGGCGGCCATCTTGGTCATCTGCCAGGGCGAGACGCGCGGGTCGTTGGCGCCGGTGGTGAACATCACGGCCGGGTAGGGCGTGCCGTCGCGCACGTGCACGTAGGCGCCCATCTGGTACAGGCCGTGGAAGCCGGCCTCGTCCTTCACGGAGCCGAACTCGCTGACGTTGGGCGGACCGTTGGGCTCGGTCTCGGCGCGCAGCGTGTCGGACATGCCCACGAGGTCGAGGATCACGCCGAACAGCTCCGGACGCCGCGTCATGGCGCCGCCCACCGTGATGCCGCCGGCGCTGCCGCCTTCGCCGGCCAGGCGGGCGGAGGTCGTGTACTTGTGGGCTATCAGGTACTGGCCGCAGGCGATGAAGTCCTGCACGGTGTTGAGCTTCGTGAGCATGAAGCCGGCCTGGTGCCAGCCCTCGCCGTACTCGCCGCCGCCGCGCAGGTGGCCGGTGGCGATCACGCCGCCGCGCTCCAGCCACGCCAGCTGCGTCGGCGAGAAGCGCGGCTCGAGCGCCAGGCCGTAGCTGCCGTAGCCGTCGAGGATGGTGGGGTGGCTGCCGTCGGCCACCATGTCCTTGCGATGGATGATGGACAGCGGGATGCGCGTGCCGTCGTCGCCCGTGGCGAACACCTCCTCGGCCACGAAGGCGGAGGTGTCGATGGACGACGGCGGATTCAGGCCGGTGTTGGCCGATTTCGCGTTCGCGGGATCGTAGGCCAGCGTCTGGGGCGACTGCAGCCAGCCGCGGATGGTGTACAGCGCGCCGGCCTGGCCCGGGTCGGTGACGAGCTCGCTCACGTTGCCCTCGAACGGCGTGGGCACGTCGTCGCTGTGCTTGCCGTCGAACGACACGCGGTGCAGGTGCGACACCGCGCCGTCGCGCACGCGGGTGTACAGGCCGTCCTTGGCGATCTCGACGTTGGTCAGCACGCCCGAACCTTCGGGCAGCACGACCGTGGCCTTGGCCAGCACCGGGTTCGCGAGCGGCAGCGACAGCAGGCGGAAGCGCGGCGCGCCCTTCTGCGACATGAAGTACAGCGTCTGGCCGCGCAGCATGTAGGTGGTGACGCCGTCGCCGACGTCGGCGATCTTCTTCCACGGCGTGGCCGCGCCCTTGACCTGGGCCAGCGGCGCCACGTAGAGGGTGGACGGGTTGTCGTCGTCGTTGTGGTTGGCGATGGCCAGCACGTACGGCGAATCGGGCGCCGTCACGAGCCAGGTGGCCTGGCCTTCCGGCACGTCCAGCCTGGGCGACACGCCGCGGCCGAACACCACGGCATCGGCCTCGCCGTCGGGGTTCTTGCCCAGCACGTGCAGGTAGGTGCGTCCGTTGTACAGCGTCTCGTTGGCGGGCGTGTTCGGCCCCGGCTTGACGTAGCGCAGGTAGAAGAACGACTTGTTGTCGGCCAGCCAGGCCACGCGGCTGTTGGACGCGCGGTCGATGGACTCGGCCTCCACCTTGCCGGTGGCCACGTCCATCACGTGCAGCACGCTGTTTTCCGAGCCGCCGGTGGACAGACCGTACGCCAGGCGCTTGCCGTCCCACGAGGGCATGAAGAAGTCGAGCGCGAAGTGGGTGGATGAGCCCTTGCCCATCTCGCCCGGATCGACCAGCAGGTGTTCCTCGCCCTTCTCGCCGTCGCGGTAGTAGAGCTTGGGCAGCGGCGCGCCCGGTTGCACCACCTCGTAGAACAGGCGCTGGCCGCGGCGCACGAAGCCGCCACGGCGCAGGTCGGTGTTGGACAGCGCGTGCACGCGCTCGAGCAGCGCCTTGCGGCCCGGCAGCACGTCGAGCTGGCCGCGCGTGTAGTCGGCCTGGGCCTTCATCCAGGTGGTGATCTCGGGGTTGGCGAGATCTTCCATGTAGCGGTAGTTGTCGACGACCGCGGTGCCGAAGTAGGTGTCCGTGACCGGATGCACCGGCGCGACCGGCTGGCCCGGCGCGGCCGCGAGCGCGTGCGTGAGGAACCCGAAGCCGAGCGCGAGGCCGGCGAGCAGGGGACGCGGCGTATGGTTGATTCGCATGGCGAAATTTGTTTGGAGATTCGAAGCGCGGGAGTTTACGTTCGTGGCCAAAGCCCGCAATCGCGGGTTTGCCAGCGAGTGGGCCGCGCTTTCGGGAGGCCTGCGCCCCGACGTCGCCGGGAAGGACGAAAATGCCGGAAACGGCGCGCCTCGCCGGATTGGATCCGAAGGTATCTTTCCCCCATGACCGCAAGCAGCTTCTTCTGGCACGACTACGAAACCTTCGGCCGCGTGCCCCGGCGCGACCGCCCGGCGCAGTTCGCCGGCATCCGCACCGATGCCCAGCTGAACGAGGTGGGGCAGCCGGTCATGCACTACTGCAGGCCGTCGCCCGATTCGCTGCCCGACCCCGAATCCTGCCTGCTCACGGGCATCGTGCCGCAGACCTGTCTCCAGCAGGGGCTGCCGGAGCACGCGTTCGCCGCCGAGATCGAAGGCGCGCTGGCGCTGCCGGGCACCATCGGCGTGGGCTACAACACCATCCGCTTCGACGACGAGGTCACGCGCCACCTGTTCTGGCGCAACCTGATCGACCCGTATGCGCGCGAATGGCAGAACGAGTGCGGCCGCTGGGATCTGCTCGATGTCGTGCGCGCCACCTGGGCGTTGCGGCCCGAGGGCATCGAATGGCCGAAGCACGACGACGGCCGGCCGTCGTTCAAGCTGGAGCACCTCACCCGCGCCAACGGCATCGCGCACGAGGCGGCGCACGACGCGCTGTCCGACGTGCGCGCCACCATCGCGCTGGCCCGGCTCATCCGCGACCGCCAGCCGCGGCTGTGGGAGTTCTGCCTGAAGCTGCGCCGCAAGGAGGCCGTGTGGGCCGAGGTGGGCGCCGGCCGGCCGTTCCTGCACATCTCGGGCATGTTCGGCGTGGAGAACGGCTGCATGGCCATCGTGTATCCGCTGGCCCAGCATCCCACCAACAAGAACGAGCTGCTGGTGTGGGACCTGGCGCACGACCCGCGGGAGCTCGCGGGCCTGAGCGCCGAGACCCTGCGCCAGCGCCTGTTCACGCGCAGCGCCGACCTGCCCGAGGGCGTCACGCGCCTGCCGGTCAAGAGCATCCACGCCAACAAGTCGCCCATCGTCGTGGGCAACCTCAAGACGCTGTCGGCCGAGACCGCCGCCCGCCATGCCATCGACGTCGAACGCGCGCTGCGCCACGCCCAGGCCGCGCCGGACGTCGCCACGCTGATGCAGGGCGCCTGGCGCGAGGTCTATGCGCGGCCGGCGCCCGCGTCGGCCGTCGACGTCGACGAAGACCTGTACGGCGGCTTCGTCGGCAACGACGACCGCCGCAAGCTGGAGCGCCTGCGCCGCCTGCCGGGCGACCAACTGGCCGGCCAGCGCGTGGTGTTCGACGATCCGCGGCTGGAGGAGATCCTGTTCCGCTACCGCGCCCGCAACTTCGCCGACACGCTCAGCGCGCAGGAGAACGAGCGCTGGGTCGACCATTGCAGCGCGCGCCTGCACGAGGGCGCCGGCGGCGCCACCACGCTGTCCGACTTCTTCGAGCGCATCGACCAGCTCAACGAGGAAGCCGACGAGCGCGGCCAGGAGATCCTGGGCGCGCTGTACGACTACGCCGAGCAGATCGCGCCGCCGTTGCGCGAGGGCTTGTGAGCGCCGAGGTCGCGGTCGTCGGGGCCGGCGCGGTCGGCTGCTACTACGGCGGCATGCTGGCGCGCGCCGGCGTGGCGGTGACGCTCATCGGGCGGCCGGCGCACGTCGAGGCCATGAAGCGCGACGGGCTGCGGCTCACCACCGCGGCGTTCGACGAGCACGTGCGGGTCGACGCCGGCACCGACGTCGCGGCCGTGGCCGGCGCCGGCCTGGTGCTGGTGTGCGTGAAGTCCACCGACACCGAGTCCACGGCCGTGGAACTGGCCGCGCACCTGGCGCCGGGCGCCGTCGTGCTGAGCCTGCAGAACGGCGTCGACAACGCGCCGCGCATGCAGTCGGCGCTGGGCCGTCCGGTGGCCCCGGCCGTGGTCTACGTCGCCAGCGAGATGGACGGCCCCGGCCATGTGCGGCACAAGGGCCGCGGCGAACTGGTCATTCCGTCGGACATCCGGGGCGGCCTCGATTCGGCCGGCATCGTCGCGCTGTTCGGGCGCGCGGGCGTGCCGGTGGAACTGTCGGACAACGTCATCGGCGCGCTGTGGGGCAAGCTGCTGCTCAACTGCGGCTACAACGCCATCTCGGCCATCACCGACATCCCGTACGGGCCCATGGTGACGCTGCCGGGCGTGGCGCGGACGGTGCACGACGCGGTCGTCGAATGCCTGGCCGTGGCGGCCGCGCTGGGGGTCACGATTCCCGGCGACGTGTGGGCGTCGGTGGAACGCATCGCCACGTCGATGCCGGGCCAGGTGTCGTCCACCTGCCAGGACCTGCGCCGCGGCAAGCCCACCGAGATCGACCACCTGAACGGATACATCGTGCGCGAAGGCGAGCGGCTGGGAGTGCCCACGCCGCTCAATCGGGCGTTGTGGGCGCTCGTGAAGGCGCTGGAGACCAGGGCGGCTGGCTGATCAGCGCAGGCTCGGCGCCAGCCGCTGCCCCGGATCCTGCGCCGGCTGCGGCGGCACCGCCGGCCTGGGCGCCGGATGCGCGGGCTGCGTGGCACCGGGCGGCGTGGGCGGCACCGGCTGCAGCAGGATCGCGTTGGGGCTCGAAGGCTGCACGGCCGTTCCCGCGCTGCCTTCGGGCTCCGACGCCGTCTCGCGCGGCGCGCCGGCCACCTCCACCGACGGCGGATTGCCCGGCAGCATGCCGAGATACGAGATCCAGCCGCCGCCCACGAACTCGTCGTAGAGCCAGTCGCCCTGCACCTGCTGCACGCCCGGGGGCGGCTGCAGCATCGCCACCGGCTCGTTCTTCAATGCCTGGCGCATGTAGTCGATCCAGATCGGCAGCGCCAGCGTGGCGCCGAACTCGCGGGCGCCCAGGCTGGTGTTGTCGTCGCGGCCCATCCACACCACGGTGGTGACCTTGGGCTGGAAGCCGGCGAACCAGGTGTCGACGGCGTCGTTGGTGGTGCCGGTCTTGCCGTAGAGATCCGGGCGCTTGAGCGTGGACTGGGCCTTGGCGGCCGTGCCCGAGCGCGTCACCTCGTTGAGCAGGCTGGACATCACGAAGGCGTTGCGCGCCGGGATGATGCGCGCGTCCTCGCCGGGCGCGTCCGGCAGCCTGGGCGCCTCGAACAGCACCTTGCCCTGGGCATCGGTGATCTTCTCGATGAAGCGCGGCATCACGCCGTAGCCGCCGTTGGCGAAGGCGGCGTAGGCGCGCGCCATCTGCATGGGCGTGACGCTGCCGGCGCCGAGCGCCAGCGTGAGGTTGTCGGGCTGCTTGCCCGCGTCCAGGCCAAATTGCCCGACCCAGTTGCGGACGGTGTTGGTGCCCAGGTTCTGCACCACGCGGATGCTGACCAGGTTCTTCGATTTCGCCAGCGCCTCGCGCAGCGAGATCGGGCCCATCAGCGGCTCGTCGTCGTCGTGCGGATCCCAGTGCTTGCCGCCGGTGAGCGCGTCGTCGATGCTGATGGGCGCGTCCATGACCTGCGTCTGGGGCTGGATGCCGTGCTCCAGCGCCGCCGAGTAGATGAAGGTCTTGAAGCTGGAGCCGGGCTGGCGCCAGGCGCTGGTGACGTGGTTGAACTGGCTGTGCGAGAAGTCGAAGCCGCCCACCAGCGCGCGCACCTGGCCCGTGGCGGAGTCCAGCGACACCAGCGCGCCCTGGACGTCGGGCCACTGGGCGAGGCGCCATTCGCTCTTGTAGCCGGCGTCGCCGGCGGTGCGCATCACGCGGATGATGGCGCCGCGCTCGATGGCGAGGTCTGCCGCCGCCTTGGGCTTGAGCGCGGCCTGCGCGCCGCGCAGCGCGTCGCCGGTGAGGTGCAGCGTCTCGCCGCTGGCCAGGATCGCCACCACTTCCCGGGGGCTCGCGTGCGTGACCACGGCCACGCGCAGGTCGTCGTCGTCTGGATGGTCGTGCAGCGCGGCGGCGGCGGCGCTGTCGATGTCGGCGTCGGTATCCGGCAGGTCTTCGTTGTCCTCGGGGCCGCGGTAGGCCTGGCGGCGGTCGAAGTCGATCACGCCCTTGCGCACGGCCGCCTGCGCGGCGGCCTGGTCGGCCGAGACCAGCGACGTCGTCACCTTCAGGCCCTGCGAGTACGCGGCCTCGCCGAAGCGCTGCACCACCTGCTGGCGCACCATCTCGGCCAGGAATTCGGCGCTGACCGCCGGGACCCAGTGGCCGGTGATCTTCAGCGGCTGCGTCTTCGCGGCCGCCCACTGTGCGTCGTCGAGCACGCCCGTCTCGTGCATGCGCAGCAGCACCACCATCTGGCGCGCCTTGGCCTTCTCGAAGTGGTCGGCCGGATCGGCGCCGCTGGGGTTCTTGGGCAGGCCGGCCAGCATCGCGGCCTCGGCCGGCGTGAGCTGCTTCGACGGCTTGCCGAAGTAGGTGAGCGAGGCCGCCTCGAAGCCGTACGCGTGCTGCCCCAGGTAGATCTGGTTCATGTACAGCTCGAGGATCTGGTCCTTGCTGAGCGCGCGCTCGATCTTCAGCGCCAGCAGCGCCTCGGCGAACTTGCGCGACCACGTCTGCTTGCGGCTCAGGAAGAAGTTGCGGGCCACCTGCTGCGTGATCGTCGAGGCGCCTTCGCGCTTGTGGCGGAACACGTTGGCGAGCAGCGCTCGCACGATGCCCTTCACGCTGACGCCCGAGTGGTTGCGGAAGTCGGCGTCCTCGGTGGCGATCAGCGCATCCTTGAGCACGGGCGGGAATTCGCCCACCGGCATGAAGCGGCGGCGCTCGGGGCCGAACTGCGCGAGCTCGTTGCCTTCGCGGGTGACGATCTCCAGCGGCTGGCGCGGCTGGTAGTGGGTGATCTCGTCGAGTTCGGGCAGCTGCCCGGACACGACGACGATCGCGACGATCAGCGCCACGAGGAACGCGCAGGCGGCGCTGCCGCTCACCCAGGCGATGGTGATCCACTGTTGGCGGGAAGGCTTCTTGAGCACGGTGCAGGCCGCCGCGGCGGCAAAGCAGACAAGACGCTGACTTTAAGCGACCGCGGCGGCCGGGCTGTGTCAAGGCGTGCCGCGCGCCCGGCCGGCGTGGAAAGTATCGCGCGGCGCGCCCGCGGGACCCGCCGGCGGCCCCGCGCGCTCAGGCACGCGCGAGCTGCTCCGTGAGCTCCTTGCTCGCCTGCATCAGCCGGTTGCCCAGCATCGCGCTGCGCGCCGGCCCCAGCCGCGAGCGCAGCGCGGCGATGCTGATGGAGGCCACCGGCGCCTGGTTGCCGTCGTAGACCACCACGCCGATCGCCCAGCTGTCCTCGAACACCATGCCCGGCTGCAGGCAGTACCCGCGCTCGCGCGTGTCGCGCACCAGCGCGAGCACGGCGCCATCGGTGCAGCGCGAAAACTTCTCGGCGCGCAGCGCGGCGTTGCGCGCCAGCACGTCGGCCACCGTCTCGTCGGGCAGCGCCGCGAGGATGGCGCAGCTGCCGGCGCCCACGCCCAGCGGCCAGCGGTCGCCCGGCTTGATCAGCTGGTTGCGGATGGGGAAGTCGCCCTCGTCGCGCGACAGGCAGATGCTCTCGTGCCCGTGCAGCACCGTGAAGAACACGGTGTCGCCCGACTCCGAGGCCAGCGCGCGCAGCATCGGCGCGGCCTGGCGCTGCAGCTCGTAGCTGGGCTCGGCCGCCAGGCCCACCGCGAACGCCTCGGGGCCCAGCCGGTAGCGGCCCGCGGCGCGGTCGTGCAGCACGAAGCCCTCGTCCACGAGCGTGCGCGTGAGGCGGATCGCCGTGGTCTTGTTCAGGCCCAGCCGATGGCCGATCTCGCCCATGCGCAGGCCGCCCGGGCCCACGCGCGTGAGCAGGCGCAGCACCGCGAGGCCGCGGCGCAGCGTCTGCGCGCCGGCGGTCTCGGGACGCTCGGGCTCGGAGGCCGGCGAGGGCGCCTCGACGCCGGCCGGAGGCTCGACCAGGCGCAGCATCGGCAGGCGATTCATTTGGCGGCGGCTGCCGACGCGTTGCGGCGCAGCGTGGGCAGCCCCACGCCCGCGGCGTCGAAGCCGCCGTCCACGGCGAGGAACTGGCCGTTGATGAAGCTCGCGTCGTCGCTGCACAGGAAGCCCACCGTGTTGGCCATCTCCTCGGGCGTGCCGTAGCGGCCCAGCGGGATCGCGTCCTGGTAGTCGGAGCGGATCGCCACGCTGTGCACCAGCTTGGCCATCTCGGTCTCCACCGGGCCGGGGCAGATCGCGTTGACGCGGATGCCCGCGTCGCCGAGCTCCACCGCGAGCTGCTTGGTCAGGTGCAGCAGCGCGGCCTTGCTGGTGCCGTAGGCCACGCGCAGCGTGCTCGCGCGCAGGCCCGAGATCGAGGCGATGTTGACGATGGCGCCGCCGCCGGCCTTGAGCATCTCGGGCACGCAGGCCTGCGTGCACAGGAAGGCGCCGTCGAGGTTGGTCTTGAGGACGTCCTGGAACTCGGCGTAGCTCGTCTGCATCACCGGCTTGAACACGGCGATGCCGGCGTTGTTCACGAGCTTGTCGATGCGGCCGAACTTCGCCACCACCTGCGCGATGCCTGCCGCGACCTGCGCGGGGTCGCGCACGTCGGCGTGCACGGCCAGCACGGCGTCGGGCCGGTCGAACGCGGCGACGCTGCGCTGCAGCGTCTCATTGTCGATGTCCAGCAGCGCGATGCGGTGGCCGCGCGCGAGGAACCATTGGCCGATGGCCAGCCCGATGCCGCGCGCGCCTCCGGTGACGATGGCGACGGGGGCGTTGGCGGCGAGAGGAACGGTCGATGTCAAGTCTGTCTCCTGGAAGAAAGGTGAATGGATGTCAGGCGGCTGCGGGCAGCCACTCTTCGAGCGTCACTTCGAACGTGACGCACACGGGATTCGCGCCGGCCACGAACGGGCCGCCGTGCACCTGGCCCTCGGTGTCGGCCACGATGCCGGTGATGGCCGCGCGCAGCGAGCCGTCGCCCTGCGTGCGCACCTCGCCGGCCAGGCTCACGATCTCCACGGCCGGCCCGCGCACCAGGCGCGTGCCGCCGTCGGGCGCGAGAAAGCAGGCATCGACCAGGCTGCCGAGGGCGCCGCGCACGAACGCGTGGGCGAAGCCTTCGGCCACGCACAGCTTCTCGATGCTCAGCACCAGGTCCTCGTTGGGCGCGACGCGCGCGTAGGCGACGCGCCCCATCGAGCCGGTCTCCACCAGCCTGACTTCAGACAGCATGGCTCGCCTCCTCGATCGCGAACGGGCGCATCAGCGGCATGTGGGTTTCCTCGTCCTGGGTGATGCGCAGCTCGATGCCGTCCAGCGAGGTGGCCAGCACGGGGATGGGCGCGTGCGCGACGCTGCTGCGGTCCACCACGATGTGGCCGCCGCGCACGCGGCCGTCCTCGCACACGAAGACGGCGTGGCAGTGCACGACGGGCTCGCCGCGGGCCGACCTGCCCAGGGTGGCGTTGCCGAAGACCAGCGTGGCGGCGCCGGTGGCTATCGGGCGGGTGTAGTTGGCCACGCGCTCGCCGCTCGGGTCGGGCGGCGCCACGCAGTAGAGCAGGCGCGACAGCCGGCCGCCCAGCAGCGTCATCGAGGCCGCCCGCACGCCCAGCCGCGTCAGCGGTTCGATGATCGCGTCCTGCAGCGTGCGGCCGGGCTCCAGGCCCAGCCTGAAATGGCGTCCGAGGTTCGCATGCCGGTGCTCGATGCGGATCGGGCCGACGGGCCCCGGGTGCACCAGCGTGCGGGGGCGGGGCAGGGGCGCCGCGAGGATGAAGGCTGTCATCGTGTCTCCTGCGCGCTCGTGGCGCGGCGATTTTCCAGGTGCCATCTGGGTCGGGATGGTGAGGGTTGTGGGGCAGTCTAGGAAATGGCTTCCATTCACGGAAGTTTGCAATTCCTATCGATTGATCCAGAATCCAGATCAATGGAAATGCGTCATCTCCGCTGCCTGGTGGCCGTCGCCGAGGAACTGCACTTCGGCCGGGCGGCGGCGCGCCTGAACCTGTCTCAGCCACCGGTGAGCCTGGCCATCAAGGAGCTGGAGGCCGAGCTGGGCGTCACCCTGTTCGAGCGCAGCTCGCGCCGCATCGCCCTCACGCGCGAGGGCGAGGAGGCCCTGCACGACGCGCGCGCCGTGCTGGCCCGCGCCGAGCTGCTCAAGCGGCGCGCGCACGATTCGGCGCAAGGCCAGACGGGCGCGCTGTCCATCGGCTTCATCAGCCTGGCGGCCTACTCGTTCCTGCCCGAGGCGTTGCGCCGCTTCCTGGCCGACTTCCCCAAGGTGAAGCTGGCCCTGCACGAATCCACCACCGACCAGATGCTCACCGAGCTCGAGATCGGCGCGCTCGACGTGGGGCTGATCTTCGCGTCGCCGGGCATGTCGCCCACGCTGGCCTACCGGCCCACGCAGCGCGAGGCGCTGATGGTGGCGCTGCCCGAGAACCATCCGCAGGCGAGGTCCCCGCAGGTGGCGCTGGAGAAACTCGCGCACGAGCGCTTCCTCGGCTTCGAGCGCCACTACGGCCCGATGATCTTCGACGCGATGGTGGCCACCTGCATGCGCCACGGCTTCAGCCCCGACCTGTTCCCGGCACGCCAGATGCACACCATCGTGAGCCTCGTGTCGGGCGGCATCGGCGTGGCGCTGGTGCCGGCCTCGGTGAAGGCGCTGCACCGCGAGGGCGTGGTCTACCGCCCGATCAAGGGCGAGCGCACGCTGGTGGAGACGGGCGCGGCGTGGCGCAAGGCCGATGATTCGGCGCTGGTGCAGGCGTTCGTGGAGTACCTGCCGCGGCTGGGAGAGTGACACCCTGACCGGCGCCTCATGCGCCGGCCTTGCGCGAGTGCCATCGAGCTTCGCTGGCGTGCGAGCAAGGAGTTTCCCGTTGCGTGCGGTCGCCTCGGCGGGCAAAGGCCTGGCGATTCGACTGTCAGACCGCTTCAGCGCAAGGTCTGTGCATTTCTCGGTGTCGCACCTGCGGCACCGAGAAGGCTTTCCGTGCAAGGTGATTTGCGGGCTGCGCGGGAACTGGCGGAGTACTTGTCGAAGCGATCGTGTCGAACGGGCGTCTTCCGGGGCTTGCCGTCAGGGCATCGACGCTGAGCGACTCATGACGACCCGAGGCGGAATTTCGATCCAACGAATATGGTGGCCGAAAGGAGCCCTTCGCCGACGGCCTCAACGGCTGACCACCAGGCGAACTTCAATAGGTCGCCGGACGTTGTCCGCATCGAGTCACTTGAGGTGACGGGTATCAGCCAGAAGATGCTGACGCAGACCGTGCGCCGCATGGAACGCGACGGACTGGTCACGCGCTCCGTCTATCCCGAGGTGCCGCCGCGGGTCGAGTATGAATTGACGCCGCTTGGTCTTACCCTTGGTGGCGCGTTCTGCGGCGTATGGGTCTGGGCTTCGGACAGCTTGAAGGAGGTGGAGACAGCTCGGCAGGCGTTCGACGCCAGGGCGGGGCGTCGTTGACAAGAGCTTGCGCCGATGTGCAGTCGGTCGCGACCGTCCGCCAACAGGCTTCCCGACGAGCCTGTTGTCATCCAGAGTGACGACCAGGCCAACGGCGGCGCGCGGCGCTGGCAGACATGAGAGACCCTGCTCGAATTGATGACGCACTGGCTGCACTGCGGACGGCGTGGGCGGAGTCGCCCGATCTTCGCCTCGGGCAATTGCTCGTGAACGCTGTTCGGCCGGCGGAACCCTGTCCGGAAATCTTCTACGTCGAGGATGATGTCCTGCTGAACGGGCTGAGCAGGCTTCGTGAACAGAATCGCGCCGCCAGAGCCACCGCTCGTTCAGATCGCCGCTGACGGGCCACGACCGGACATTGGCGAACGGCGGGTTCGCTGCGACCTGACAAGCCGTCATCCAGGGTCGGGCCGGTCGAGGCGACCTGCGAATTTCTTCCAGGGTTTGTCGATTTGCGGCCTTCATCTTCGTCGTCAGTGCATGACCACCCAAAAGGATCGCTCGTGAAATACCTCGGCCTCGCCTACTTCACCCCTGACAAATTTGCCGCAATGGCGCCTGACGACGTCAAGGCATTGGTCAGCCAGTGCCCGCCATTGGACGAGAGGATGCGCGCTACGGGCAAAGTGCTGGTTTCCGCGTCGCTTGGCGATCTGGAGAGCTGGAGAACGCTTCGTCCGCGCAACGGCAAGACGCACGTCACCGACGGGCCTTACATCGAGTCGAAGGAAGTGGTCGGCGGCCTGTTCATCATCGAGGCGGACAGCGAAGACGAGGCACTGCGCATCGCATCCATGCACCCGGCCGCCACCCTTGGCGAAGAAGGCGGATGGGCCGTCGAGCTGATCCCGATGGGCTTCTACCTGAGCCGCTGAGGACTCCGACGGTGACCCGGCCGACGGCGCCCGGGCGCGCGCGATCTTTGCGTTTCAGGCCGCGCCGCTCGCCATGGCTGCCCATGGTGGAGCGGCTCGACCGGAACTCACTCGCGGCTGTCCTGTGCCCGCTCGGCAGCGCCCGTCGCGCGTTGGGCCGCGTGCAGCTCAGCAGCGCCGTTGCTCCGCACAGCGGTCGGATGTCCGCAAACGCTTCGGGGGTCTCCTGGCTACCGGTGCCGAGGACGCAAGTCGGCCATGTCCGGCCGGTCGCCACTGACCGCTTTGGGGTAGGCTACCCCCATGCGCAAGGCGTTTGCACTGATTCCAGTCTTGGCCGCGGCCTCGCCGGCAATCGCCGTCTCTGGGTTCGACGGAAATTGGGCGATCTCCTTCGGCCAGTTGGCCATGTATGGGGTATCGGGCGAAGCTGCTTTCAGTGATGGCAAGGGCAGCCTGAGATTCTTTGGGGGCGGCGCTGCAAGCAACAACAATCCTTGCCTCAACAAGCGACTACCGGCCGTGATCAAGTCGGTCACGGACAGCGAGGTCGAGATCGACGTCGATGGCGGCAAGATTCTCACAGGTTGCCTCACTGAGACCCTCATCCTTCGACCAGGCGCCAACGACAGCTGGATAGGCACACTCAGTTCAGGGTATGGCGTCACCTGGACTCGAAAGTGACGCCCAGTTTTCGGAGCGATCGCTAGGCGGCACGCGGCCATGATCTACAGTTCGCGACTGTCTGGTGTCGAGCTGCTCACCGAACTGGGGATACCATCGGCGACGTAGGACTCTTTAGGTTCTCCGCGGAGCACACCCCAACCCGTCGCAAGTCGATGCGCGCTACTGTCCCGTCCCCGCTGCTTGAATACCTCCGCCCGTGGAAGTTGTTCACCCTGGTCGCCGGAATTGTCCTGCTGGTGATCGGCGCGGTGCTCAAGATCGCGCCGGATTGGGACATCCCGATCAGCTTCATCATGGCGCTGCTCGCCTACCTCACCGCGCCCTGGAGTCTGCGCGTGCTGGTGCAGCGACGCTGGAAGCTGTTGCCGCTCGCGCTGCTGGCAACCTGGTTCACCGTCGATGGCTGCTACGCGCTCTACTGGCACTGGCGAGATCCGCAGGTGCTGTCCCTGATGCGCGCCTACAATTTCCCGGCGTCGCTCGCGTTGTACGGACTGTGCGGCGTGTTGTGGCTGTACCGAGGCAGTTTGCGCGACCTGGTTGGTGACGCGTCGGAGGAGCTCACCGGTGTGCGGCGCTGAAACCTGACATCGATCGACGACAGGCAACTCCCGCCAAAAGCAGACGACCGCGGCCGACCGCTTTCCGGTACCCCATTGACCCGCAGTCGCAAGGACTTCATAGCAATGACCGTTCAGTTGCCGCCGGTAGATCATCACGGACGTACGATCGAGGCCGGCAATACTGTTCGAGTTCGGTCGGTTGCTTCGTGCGCCTCCGGCGTGCCGCGCGACGATCAGGCGCGGTTGACGGCACTCGTCGGAGGGCTTCGTCCAGTTTCCGAAATCGATGCCTACGGCTTCGTCTGGATCTCCTTCGATGAAGGTACACGCCGAAGTGACTTTTGCCTGAAGGCGACCGAGGTCGAGGTCGTCTGACGGCCAGGTGCTGACGTTCGAGATCGTCAGCTTTGAGGTAGGCTATCCTGCGCAGCATGAACCTGCCTCGCCCGTTCTGCATCCTGCTCGCCTGCGCAGTCGGTGCCGCCGGTGCCGCAACGCACGCGGCGCGCCAATCCGACGCCAGCTTTGCCGCGGCGATCAGGAACCAGTCGACAGCGCCGTCGTACGTGCTAATCACCGAGGTGGACGGCAACACGGGCAACTCGAAGCAGACCTGCGTGACAGCCAACTTGTTCATGGGGGCGATTCATCGTGAGCACGAGCTCGGATATGACGCCAAGGACCAGATGACTGCGCTTCAGATCGCGTTGACGACCCCGGATCACGTCTTCACGTTCAAGAAGCAAACTGCACTCCAGAACATCCCGCGCTACTACTCCGACGATCAGCTCGTCCAGGTGCGAGACGCGCTGAAGCTGTTAACGGACAAGAATTTGCTCGACGCGAAGGCCCGGGAAACGGCACTGGGCAAGCTCGGGGAGATTCCTCACGACGCCCTCCGTGACGCGACGGCCTGCGTGCTCATCGAGCGTGGGCTCTCGCCCGGCATGGGCGACATCACCGACCAGCTCTGGGTTCGACCTTGATAGGGTTCCCGAGGGCGCGGAACCCCGGCTGGACACCGGAATTGACATGACGACAGGCAGAACGTCCGTCGCAGGCAAGAGTCGGCCAGGAGCAGCCTTTCGCGAACGGAAGCTTTGTGCCGCAAGCCTGGGCGTTAGACTTGATGAGGGAGGCTCATATGAATCCATTGACCGAGGTAGCGGCTGCAGTTGTCGCTGCGTTGAAATCGCCTGAACTCCTGAAAGAGATCTACGGCGACCTGTTGAAGCCCGGCGTGAAACAGGTTGGCGTAGCGGTAGAGAAGATCTTAAAACTTCCGAATATCGCTCTTTGGCGCATCGATCTATGGGAGGGTCGCTCGGGCATCGCGCTTCAGGCCAATCTCGAGGCGTACAGAGTCGAGATGTCAAAGGTTGCCGACGAGAAGGTACTTGAAGTGCCACCTGAGCTGGGCGTTCCAGTTATGGAAAAGTTGGCATATGTCAGCGACGCAGAGCTCAGTCGTCTCTACGTGGCTCTTCTTGCAAGCGCCTCCAACCTGGACACAAGCGACAGCGCACATCCTGCGTTCGTAAACATCATCAATTGTTTGTCGCCTGACGAGGGGCGGCTGCTCCTGCCGCTCGCCCAAGGGGGACGTATAGCCTTCGTCGACGGACAGATTGTTGACACCACGAACGGAAGTCATTGGTCGATCAGACCGCTGATGGTGCCCGAAGCACTCACGGCGCCGCTAGTCGTCAAGAAGAACTTGGCGGCCTACTTGGGCAACTTGGAAGGCCTGGGAATCGTCAAGGTGGGTACAGATCAGTGGCTCACTGCGGATGAGCCATACGAGCCGATGTCTACCGAATTCATGAAGACGCTGGTATCGCTGGGGCCGACTCAGAAGCTGAACGCCCAACGAGGAATGATTGAAGTGACGCCCTACGGTCATCTCTTCATGCGCGGCTGCAAGGTACTGGAACGTCTTCAGGCCCAGGGCTGACTGACGGCACGAGAGGGCCACGAGGCGCTGCCGGCGAACGACCGCTTTGAGGCGCTGAGTTTCGCCGTATCGAAATCGGAGATTCTGGCGGCCTCTGATACTCCACGTACCGCATGTTGGTTTGACAACCGGAAGCCGCGCAGGTTGCCGTGCCACCGGGTGGAACGGGATTGAGCGTGACGTCGTACACCTCGGCACCGAATCGAGCGGTGCTCGCTCCGGGCACCAATCGGTTGCAGAAGTAGTCGCCGAAGCGCTGGCCCTGAGTGGCGTTGCTGTTGGTCACCTGGTAGACGACAGCCAGGGCACACGCGCTTCGCAAGCGCGAGCATCGACCGTGGACGAGATTCCAATTTGCATGACGGCACTCCCTGAACTCGAAGAGATGAGCAGCGCGATTCAGGCGGCTACGGCGCGCTGGTTTCGGAAACTACGGGAGCGCAACCTCAGCGTCAAGCAAACGTCTCGGGTCCACGTGATTCATGGCAGGGGGCGGGTAAGGCCGGCCGACGTCGCGCGATCTCGGGCGCTCCGATGAAGAGCGCCCAGGATGAAATGCGATGCAACGGTCGCACGACGGGTAGTCGAAAGAACCTCCCGCATACCCGTCATGACCTCAGTCCTTTCCGGTGCGCAGGAAAAGCTAAGACGAGTCGCCTGCGGTGTGGATCGCAGTTCAGTCGACATGGCAAGATTAGGAAAGAATTAGCACCCAGCTCATTTGCGGGGCATTTGAATCAATTTCGGATCATCGCAGCCTTGTCACGCATGGCCTGCAGAGTGGCGCCGTTGTTCAATTCAAAGGCCCGTTCATGTGTCCGCGTCATACCCCGTCGTTGTTGGCTCTCCTGATCTCCCAGGCGTTTGCTGCTGGTAGCTATGCGCAGGAAGTACCCGCACAACAATCAATTACCGTCGCGGCATCTGCCGCTCAATCGGTCGTGATCGAAGCGCAGCGCACGACCGCTTCGACCGCACGGGACGCGCAAAGAGAGGCTCCGAATCTGGTGAACCTCATGACAGCCGGAGAGATGCGCAAACTGCCGGACGTCAATACCGCCGAAGCCGTGCGTCGTGTGGCAGGAATTTCGCTCGAGACGGACACGGGCGAGGGGCGCTACATCAACATCCGCGGCATTGACTCCGACCTGAACAGCACGACCTTTGGTGGCTTGCGCCTGCCGCCGTCCAACAATGCTTCGCCATTTGGCGGGGGGCGTGCCGTAGCGCTCGATGCCATTCCGACCGGACTGGTTGGTGCGATCACGGTCACCAAGACGTTGCTGCCCGACCAGGACGCCGAGGCACTCGGCGGCACGATCGAAATCACTCCCAAGACGGCACCGCGCGGAGGGCAGCCATTTCTCGATGCTCGTCTGGGCACTGGCTATGAGCCGCTGCGGCGCACGGCAATCGGTGAGATCTCAATGACCGGCGGAACGCGTTTCGGCGGAGTCGCGCCACAGCAGGGCGTAGCGACGTCGTTTTCGGACGCACCCTTTTCGATTGTCGCGACCGGCACTTACTACGAGGACAAGCGCGGCATCGACGACGTCGAGCCGTCGTTCATCGACAAGGCTCCGAACGCCTACCCCTCAACGGCTTACGCGGGATGGGATCAGCGTTTCTACAAGTATCACCGCCGCCGCCATGGCATTGGGCTGGACCTGGGCTATCAGCCCGATCAGGACGACAGCTACTACATCCGCTTCTTCGATGCGGGCTACACCGAGTCCGTCTTGCGCAATCGGCTGACTATCACGCCCGATGGCAGCCCGACTCTCGCCAATGGCCAGTTCACCGACGGCATGACTGCGAACGGCTTCGACAAGACGCTGCGCGACGAGAAAGAGCGCATCGACAACAAGGTGTTGGCCCTCGGTGGCAACAACAGGTTCAATGGCATGTTCGCCGACTATCGGTTGGGGTTCACGGAAGGCTCGTACAAGAAGCTGCACGACTACAACTCGGACTTCAACTACACGCCGAGTGCAGGAACGATCACCTACGACAGCACGGGCGAAGGCAACACCCCTCACTTCGCCGTGGCGGGTGCCGACTACCTGAATCCGGCCAACTACACGCTGGCCAAGTTTCAGAATTCGACGCAGGACATTCGTGACAAGGAATTTTCCACGACGGAGAACCTGCGTCTCCCCGTCAGTTGGGGCAACTTCGATGTCGAGTACCTGAAGGTCGGCATTAATGGCCGCTGGAGAAAGCGCAGCGCGGCCGGCCAGCCTTACTCCTACAAGGGTGTCCCGGCGCTGTCACTGGCCGACTATGTTACGGGTGGCAACGTCAACTTCTACCACGGTCAGTACGACAACGGTCCCAACATCGTGCCAGGTGACCTGCAGAACACGCTGGCACAGTACCAGACCATCAGCGCCGACGACGCGCAAAATGCTGCGCTCGAGTCGCAAAAGGACCGGGAAGACGTCTACGCCGGCTACGGCCAGTATCAGATGGTGCAGGACAAGACGACCATCACGGGAGGCTTGCGCGTTGAAGCTACCCGTGCGCGCTACGACGCGATTGCGCAGGGCGTCGATGCGGCGGGCAATTCTTTCACCGCCCCGGTCGGTGCGCATCGCAGCTACACGAACTTCTTCCCCAGCCTCCAGGCACGCTACGACATCGACAAGACCATGGTGGCGCGTGCCGCATATTCGACGGCTGTCGCGCGTCCTGGCTTCAACCAGGTCACGCCTTCCCTGACCATCGATCCGGCGGCGAACATCGTGTCGTCGGGCAACCCGGGCCTGAAGCCGATCACCGACAACGCGTTCGACTTCGCCGTCGAGAAATACCTGCCTTTCGCCGGTATCGTGTCCGCGGGCCTCTTTGACAAGGAATTCAAGAACTACATCGTCAACCGGGTCACCAGCCAGACCTTTCCCAACAATGGTTTGTTTGCGGGCTTCGTCGGCGTTGCACACGTGGTCTCCTACGACAACGTGCGCCAGGCACACGCGCGCGGCGTTGAACTGAACTATGAGCAACGCCTGCCGGGCATGCCTGAGGTGCTGGATGGACTTGCCTTGGGCGCCAACTACACCTTCGTGGACTCCGAGTTCGCGATCCGGCCAGGCGAGAAGTCGACGCTGCCGTCGACCTCCAAGCACACCCTCAATGCCTTCATCAACTATGAGCGCGACGGTGTGAACATGCGGCTGGCGGGCTACCTGTTGTCGCGCAACCTTTGGGCGATCGGTGGGACCGCGGGTGCCGACCTCTACTCCGAGCGCCGCTTCTCGTTGGACTTTGGATCGTCGTACGCGATCAACAAACGAGTCTCCGTGTACTTCAATGCGAAGAATCTGACCAATACCCCACTGACCTTCACCGAAGGGCAGTCAAACCGGGTGATTCAGCGTGAGTTCTACGGGCAGACCTATCAGCTCGGCGCCGATCTGCACTTTTAATCCTGGGAGCTCCAATGAATAGATCAACCTTTCTGCCTGGTTTGGCCGCCCTTGCACTGTCTTCAAACCTATGCGCGGCGACGTTTGCGCCGTATAGGGTGGTGGCGCGCGTCGAACTGGGAGCAGCCACGCATTGGGACTACACCGCCATCGACCCGAGCCACCACAGGCTCTATGTCACACGTGGCGACTATGTGGAGGTATTGGATCTGCCCTCCACCAAGGTCGTTGGCAAAATCTCGCCAGTGGCCGGTGTGCACGGGGTAGCCTTCGATCTGGCGCGAGGCCTCGGGTTCACCAGCAACGGCAAGACCAACAGCGTCTCGGT
>JABCYW010000095.1 GCA_013289985.1 Betaproteobacteria bacterium
GCACCCGCATGATCGGCACGCGGCGCGCGCTGGGCGCCACGCGCGGGCAGATCCTGCGCTACTTCCAGACCGAGAACCTGCTGCTGACCAGCGCGGGCATCGCGCTGGGCATGCTGGGCGCGTTCGCGATCAACCAGTGGCTGATGACGCAGTACGAGCTGCCGCGCCTGCCGCTGCTCTACCTGCCGCTGGGCGCGCTGGTGCTGTGGGCCCTCGGCCAGGTGGCGGTGCTGGCGCCCGCGCGCCGCGCCGCCGCGCTGCCGCCCGCGCATGCCATGCGCGGAATCGCCTGAAGACACCATGCGGAAGTCCCGAAGGATTCGGTCACAGTTTGCCGCCGCGAGCCCGGCACAATGGCGGGATGACGTTCCGAACCACTCTTCTCGCGGTCGCCGCGCTCGCCGTGTTCGGCGGCGCGGCCCATGCGGCCGATATCCCGGCCGCGGTGTCCAACAGCCCGGAGGCCGATGCATCGCTGTATGGCCAGTCGGTGACGCTGCCCCGGCAGGCCGCGGTCTGCGCCGAGCGCATCGCCGACTACATGCCGCGCTTCCGCAAGATCTACGACCTCTGGCTCAGCCAGAACGCGGCGCAGATCGCCGACGGCAGCAAGTTCATCCACGACCAGGCCAAGGTGGGCGGCGTGGATGCCGACGCGGGCATGAACAAGCTGGCCGACGCGGACAGCGAGCGCCTGCGCAAGACCTCCATCGAGCTGCTGGCGCGCCACTGCCAGCTGATGCTCGAGTCGATGGCGCCGCCCGCCGTCAACTGATGGCTCCCAGCGGGGCAGGCGCGTGATGCGCACCGTCCTGGTCATCGACGACAACCCCGGCGTCGGCGAGGCGCTGGCGCTCGCGCTGTCGCTGCGCGACATCCGCCCGCTGGTGGCGCTGGGGCCGGCCGAAGGGCTGGCGATCCTGGAGCGCGAGCCGGTGGACGTCGTGATCCAGGACATGAATTTCTCCGCCGACACCACCTCGGGCGAGGAGGGCGTGGCGCTGTTCCGCGCGATCCGCGCCCGCCACGTGGACGTGCCCGTGGTGCTGCTGACCGCGTGGACGCGGCTGGAGAGCGCGGTCGAGCTGGTCAAGGCCGGCGCCGCCGACTACCTCGCCAAGCCCTGGGACGACGCCAAGCTGCTGGCGACGGTGGAAAACCTGCTGGAGCTGGCCGAGGCCGGCGCCGAGCTGCGCCGGGCGCGCCAGGAACGGCGCGCGCGCAAGAAGGCGCTGGCCGCGCGGTTCGAGCTCGGCGACCTCGTGGTCGAGGCCGACGCCACGCTGCGCACGCTGGAGCTGGCGTGCCAGGTGGCGCGCGCCGACGTGCCGGTGCTCATCACCGGGCCCAACGGCAGCGGCAAGGAACGCGTGGCGGCGATCGTGCACGCGAATTCGGCCGTGGCGCGCGGGCCCTTCGTGGCCGTCAACTGCGGCGCGCTGCCGGCCGAGCTGATCGAGGCCGAGCTGTTCGGCGCCGAGAGCGGGGCCTACACGGGCGCCAACAGGGCGCGCGACGGCCGCTTCGACGCGGCCGACGGCGGCACGCTGTTCCTCGACGAGATCGGCAACCTGCCGCCGGGCGGCCAGATGAAGCTGCTGCGCGTGCTCGACACCGGCACGTTCCAGCGCCTGGGCTCCAACCAGACGCGGCGCGTGAAGGTGCGCGTGCTGAGCGCCACCAATGCCGACCTGAAGGCCATGGTGCGCGACGGCACGTTCCGCGAGGACCTGTACTACCGGCTCAACGTGATCGAGGTGCGCCTGCCGCCGCTGGCCGAGCGCGGCGAGGACATCCTGCCGCTGGCCGAGCACTTCCTGGCCGGCCGCGCGGCGCTCGCCGAGCCGGCGCGCGACGCGCTGCGCGCGCACGCCTGGCCGGGCAACGTGCGCGAGCTGAAGAACGTCATCGAGCGCGCCGCGTTGCTCGCGGGCGGCCAGCCCATCACCGTCGACGGCCTGGGGCTGCCCGAGGCCACGCCCGTCGCCGCGCGCAGCCTCGACGAGCCCAGCCGCGCCGCCGTCGAGGCCGCGCTCGCGGCCGCCCACGGCGTGGTGAGCCGGGCCGCCCAGTCGCTGGGCCTGTCGCGCCAGGCGCTCTATCGGCGCATGGAACGCTACGGGCTGCCGCCGGTGTCGTGATGTTCGCCACCTTGCGGGCGCGGCTCGGGTTGCTGATGGCGTTGTCAGCGTTGTCAGGCGTCGTCGCCTGGCTCGCGCTGACGCGCTGGCCGCTGCCGCAGGCGATGGCCTGGCTGCGGGCCTCGCTGGGCCTCGGCCCCGCGTGGACGGCGCCCGCGGGCGCGTGGGCGATCGTCTGGACGGCGGCCGTGGTGCTGCCGCTGTGCGCGTGGAGCGCGCGCGTGGCCCTGGCGCCGTTGGCGCGGCTGCTGCGCGCGCTGGAGGGTGGGGTGCTGAGCTACCGCGACGGCGACTTCAGCCTGTCGCTCACGTCCACGGGCCACGGCGAGATGGGCGAGCTCGTGCGCCTGCACAACGAGCTGGGCGAGGCGCTGCGCGAGCAGCGGCTGCACCTGGTCCAGCGCGAGCTGCTGCTGGACACCGTGGTGCAGAACACGCCCGTGGCCCTGGTGCTGACCGACGCCGGCGGCCACGTGGCCTATGCCAACATCGCGGCCCGCCAGCTGCTGGGCGAGGGCCGCAGCCTGCAGGGCCTGGCCTTCGAGGCGCTGCTCGAATCGGCGCCGCGGGCGCTGCGCACGGCGCTGGCGAGCGGCGAGGACACGCTGTTCTCCGTCGACGTGGACGGCGCCGAGGAGACCTTCCACGTCTCGCAGCGCGGCTTCCGGCTGCAGGGCCGGCCGCATCGCCTGCACCTGCTGCGCCGGATGACGCGCGAGCTGTCGCGCCAGGAGGTGGCCAGCTGGAAGCGGCTGATCCGCGTGTTCAGCCACGAGTTGAACAACTCGCTCGCGCCGTTGTCGTCGCTGGCGCACAGCGGCGCGGAGCTGGTGCGCCGCGGTGACCACGCGCGCGCGATCGGCGTGTTCGAATCGATCGGCGAACGCGCGCGCCACCTGCACGGCTTCCTCGATGGCTACGCCCGCTTCGCCAAGCTGCCGGCGCCGCAGGTGGCCGATGTCGACTGGGCTGGCTTCCTGGCCGGCCTGCAGGCGCACGCCCGGTTCCGGCTGGAGGGCTCCACGCCCGCGGGCAGCGCGCGCTTCGACGCCGGGCAGATGGAGCAGGCCCTGCTCAACCTGCTGAAGAACGGGCATGAATCGGGCAGCGCGCCCGAGGCCGTGACGCTCGCGTGCGGCGTGTCGCGCGGAGAGCTGGTGCTGGTGGTGTGCGACCGCGGGCCGGGCATGAGCGAGACCGTGCTGGCGCACGCCCTGCTGCCGTTCTACTCGACCAAGCGCGCGGGCACCGGCCTGGGGCTGGCGCTGGCGCGCGAGATCGTGGAAGCGCACGGCGGCCGTATCGCGCTGGTGAATCGGCACGGCGGCGGCCTGCGCGTGACGCTGGCGCTGCCGCAATGAACAGGGCGCCCCCCGGCGCGGCGTGACGACGCCAGGAAGTTCTGCATTTGTCCCGACACGCGACAGGGCAAATTCATTACCATGTCGAGACACATGCCTCTCGACGAAATCATGGCCGTCGTCGGCGTCGCCGTCCAGGGCACGCTGGCCTTGCTGATGCTGGTGGTCTGGCGGTCGCTGAAGGCGCGCTGGACATTGCTGCTGTCCGCCGGCTTCTTCGCCGTCACGGCGCAGTACCTCTGCGTCTCGATGGGCCACTACAGCTCGGGCACGAGCCTGTCCGATCCGCCCGCGGCGCTCAACGCAGTCTTCGCGCTCATCGCGCACGGGCTCATCACCTGGGGCCTCATCGCCTACGTCGACCTGCCGCTCGCCTGGGACCGGCGCCTGCGCCAGGGCACGCTGATGGCGTTCGGCGTGGCGCTGATCGCGCTGGCCTGCGGCGTGCTCACGCGCGGCGACACCATCGCCCTCATCGGCGTCTTCATGTGCGGCTGGGCCGCGCTGTTCGGCTGGGCACTGCGGCGCGAGCCGCGCGCGGGCCACGGCATCGTGATGCTGGCGGTGCTCGTCTACCCGGTCTCGATGCTGGCCGCGCTGGCGGGCTGGCTGAGCCTGGCCGGCGCCGGCATCTCGCTGATCGTGCCGCATGCCGTGCTGGGCATGACCATCCTCACCACCGGCCTCGTGCGCGCGCAGGCCAGCAGCGCGCGCGAGCTGGCCGCGCGCCAGGAGATCCAGGCCGAGCTGGAGCGCGCCAACCAGACGCTGGAACTTCGCGTGGTGCTGCGCACGGCGCAGCTGCGCGAGACCATCGAGGGCCTGGAGAGCTTCAACCGCAGCGTGTCGCACGACCTCCGCGGGCCGCTGGGCGGCATCACGGGCGTGTCGCGCATGGCGCGCGAGGCGCTGGGCCGCGGCGACCTGACCGGGGCCGACCGGCTGCTGGCCGCCATCGCGCGCCAGTCCGAGAGCTCCACCGACCTCGTCACCTCGCTGCTGCAGCTCGCCCGCTCGGCCGAGGGCGACGTGGAACGCCGCACGGTGCACACCGACGCGCTGGTGCGCGAGGTGGCCGACCTGCTGGCCGGCGCCACGCCGCAGGTGGTGGCCATCGCCGGCGAGCTGCCCGACCTGCAGGCCGACCCCGCGCTGGTGCGCCAGGTGTTCGCCAACCTGCTGGCCAACGCCATCAAGTTCAGTGGCAGCGCCGAGCGCCCGCGCGTGGAAGTGGGCGCCACGCGCTCGCCCGGTGATGGCGTCGTCTTCCACGTGCGCGACAACGGCGTCGGCTTCACCGAGGCCCAGATGCGCGAGCTGTTCGTGCCGTTCCGGCGGCTGCACGCCGAGCGATTCGAAGGGCACGGCATCGGGCTGACGATCGTGCGCCGCATCGTCGAGCGCCATGGCGGGCGGCTGTGGGCCGAGGGCCGGCCTGGGCAGGGGGCGACGTTCTACTTCTCGTTCGAGGAGCAGCCGTCGACGGTGCCGGAGTGAGCCGGCTGCTCGCCGCCGTCAGCCCAGCCGCGCCCGATGCCTGGCGATCTGCCGCTTCGCCTCCACCGGCGCCGTGCCGCCGATCACCTGGCGCGCGTTGAGCGAGCCGTGCAGCGTCAGCACGTCGTACACGTCGGGGCCGATGCCGGCGTGGAAGCCCTGCAGCACGTCCAGCGGCAGCTCGGACAGGTCCTTGCCGCTGTCGATGCCGACCTTGACCGCATGCGCGACCACTTCGTGCGCGTCGCGGAAGGGCACGCCCTTGCGCACGAGGTAGTCGGCGAGATCGGTGGCGGTGGCGTAGCCGCGCCGGGCGGCGCGCTCCATCGCGTCGGGCTTGGCGGTGAGGCCGCCCTTGCGCGCGCCGGTGGCCGCGTCCACCTCGCCGCCCACCATCTCGGCCATGATGCGCAGCGTGTCCTTGACGGTGTCGACCGTGTCGAACAGCGGCTCCTTGTCTTCCTGGTTGTCCTTGTTGTACGTGAGCGGCTGGCCCTTCATCAGCGTGATGAGCGCCATCAGGTGGCCCACCACGCGGCCGCTCTTGCCGCGCGCCAGCTCGGCGACGTCGGGGTTGCGCTTCTGCGGCATGATCGACGAGCCGGTGCAGTAGCGGTCGGACAGGTCCACGTAGCCGAAGTTCTGGTTCATCCAGAGCACGATCTCCTCGGCCATGCGCGAGACGTGGATCATCACGATGGACGCGAAGGACGAGAACTCGATGGCGAAGTCGCGGTCGCTCACCGCGTCCAGCGAGTTCTGGCACACGCCGTCGAAACCAAGGGTCTTCGCCACGCGCTCGCGATCCAGCGGGTAGCTGGTGCCGGCCAGCGCGGCGGCGCCCAGCGGCAGGCGGTTGACGCGTTTTCGCACGTCGGCCAGGCGCTCGGCGTCGCGCGCGAACATCTCCACGTAGGCCAGCAGGTGGTGCGCGAAGCTGATCGGCTGGGCCACCTGCAGGTGGGTGTAGCCGGGCATCACGGTCTCCGTGTGGCGCTCGGCCACGGCCAGCAGCGCGTTCTGCATCTCCACCAGCAGCACCGCGATCTCGTCGATCTCGCCGCGCAGCCACAGGCGCACATCGGTGGCCACCTGGTCGTTGCGCGAGCGGCCGGTGTGCAGGCGCTTGCCCGCGTCGCCCACCAGCTGCGTCAGGCGCGCCTCGATGTTGAGGTGCACGTCCTCCAGCTCGAGCTTCCACTCGAACTTGCCGGCCTCGATGTCGGCGCGGATCTGCGCCATGCCGCGCTGGATGTCGGCGTAGTCGGAGTCCGCGATCACCTTCTGCGCGGCCAGCATCTCGGCGTGCGCGAGGCTGCCGGCGATGTCGGCCTGCCACAGGCGCTTGTCGAAGTCGACGCTGGCGGTGTAGCGCTTGACGAGCTCGCTCATCGGTTCCGAGAACAGGGCCGACCAGGCCTGGGATTTCTTGTCGAACTGGTTTTCGCTCATCTCGTGCTCGTGCGCTAGGGATCAACCCGAATTGTAGGCGGCACGCCGCCGGCAGCCTTCGCAAGACCGCACGTCGCCTTCCTTGTCGGGTGCGGGCGCGCTCGCCCACAATGCGGGCCATGGACACCGTCTCCGCCTCCACCACGCTGCTGGGCGACTCGCCCGTGGCGAGCCTGCGCCGCGATGCCGTGCCGACGCTGTGCGAGCCCGGCACCGTCCTGCGGGCGCTGCTGGCCGTGGAGGTGATCCTCACGGTCGGCTCGGCCTTCGGCAGCGCCTCGCTGGCGACGTGGATGGGGCACGCGCTGGTGGGCGCGGGCGTCGCGGTGCCGGCCACGCTCGCCTGGCTGCTGGCGTGCTGCGGGCTCGAGCGCCCGCTGGCGCGCCTGCCCGCGCCGGGACGCCTGGCGGCCACCGCCGCGGTCGGCGCCCTCTCGTCGTGGCTGGCCTGCCTGCCCCTGCGCATCATGGGCCTCGACGCGGGCGACTCCACCAACGTCGCGGCCATCGTCGGCGCCGGCGCATTGCTGGGCGCCGTCGTCTACCACTGGCTGGAGCTGCGCGTGCGCGCCACGCTGCCGGCCGCCACCGAGGCCGGCCTGATCGAGCTGCAGTCGCGCGTGCAGCCGCATTTCCTGTTCAACACGCTCAACACCGCCATCGCGCTGGTGCGGGTGGATCCGACGCGCGCCGAGGAGGTGCTGGAAGACCTGGCGGAGCTGTTCCGCGCGGCGCTCGGGGCGCTCGACGGCGATTCCACGCTGGGCGAGGAGATCCGGCTGGCGCGCCTGTACCTGGTCATCGAGGGCATGCGCTTCGGCAAGCGGCTGGAGGTGGAATGGGACGTGGAGGACGCCGTCGCCGACGCGCGCGTGCCCTCGCTGCTGCTGCAGCCGCTGGTGGAGAACGCGGTGCGCCACGGCGTGGAGCCCAACGATGCGGGCGGCCGCGTGCAGATCCGAGCTCGGGTGCGCAACGGGCGCGCGTGGGTGCAGGTGATCAACACCGTGGGCAACGCATCGCCGCCGGGCCACGGCATCGGCCTGGTGAGCTCGCGCGAACGCCTGCGCCTGATGCATGATCTCAAGTCCGAATTCCAGGCCGGCCTGATAGCCGACGGGCGTTTCCGCGTCCGCCTGGCCGTTCCGCTGTGAGAATCGGGGCATGACAGGGAGACCGCGGCTATGAACCGCCTGAAGGTGCTGATCGTCGACGACGAGGAGCTGGCGCGCCTGCGCATGCGCAGCCTGCTGGCCGACTGCGCCGCGCCCGCCGCCGAAGTGACCGGCGAGGCGGGCAGCACCGCCGAGGCCCTGCACTGGCTGGCCTCCAACGACGCCGACCTGGTGCTGCTGGACATCAACATGCCCGGCCTGGACGGCCTGCAGCTGGCCGAGCGCCTGCGCGCGTCGGCCCGGCCGCCGCGCATCGTGTTCGTCACGGCCCATGCCACCCACGCGCTGAAGGCCTTCGAGATCGACGCCGTCGACTACCTCACCAAGCCGGTTCGCCGCGCCCGCCTGCAGGAGGCGCTGGTGCGCGTCGCGCAACGCCTCGATCGCCCGGCGCCGGTGGCGCCCCCGGTGGCGCCGGCCGTCCCGGCGGAGCAGCCGGTGCTGGTGGTGAGCGACCGCGGCCGCGTCCAGCGCGTGCCGGTGGCCGACATCCTGTACCTGAAGGCCGAGCTGAAGTACGTCACGCTGCGCACCCTGGCGCATGCCTACGTGCTGGACGACTCGCTGTCCGACCTCGAACAGCGACTGGGCGAGTCCATGCTTCGCATCCATCGCAACGCGCTGGTGTCCCGCACGGCCGTCACCAAGCTGGAGCGGCGCGCGCCCCTGGAAGGCGAGGGCGACGGCGAGGGCTGGGCCGTGCAGGTGGGCGCGACCCAGGAGTGGCTGGCGGTGTCGCGGCGGCAGTTGACCCAGGTGCGGGAGCTGTTGGCGGAAGACGGCGTCTGAGCCGCGCCGCGCCGGCCTCTTGATCCATGCCCGCGGCGCATCGTCGCCATGCGTGAATTTCAATCCGCGCATCTTCCCGGCGGGCCCGCGACGGCTTATCGTGGCGGGCTGCCGGCGCCGCGCCGGCCCAGCCCAAGGAACTGAAAAGATGCGCCTCATCGGCATGCTCGACTCCCCGTTCGTCCGCCGCGTGGCGGTCGCCCTGCAACTGCTGGAGATCCCGTTCGAGCACGACCCGCTGTCGGTCTTCAGCACCTTCGAGCAGTTCGGCCGCATCAACCCGGTGGTGAAGGCGCCCAGCTTCGTGTGCGACGACGGCACGGTGCTGATGGACTCGGCGCTCATCATCGAGCACCTGGAGGCCGTGGCCGGCCGCAGGCTGTGGCCCGAGGCCCTCGCGGAACGCACGCGCGCGCTGCGCGTGACGGGCCTGGCCCTGGCGGCCTGCGAGAAGGTGATGCAGATCGTCTACGAGCACCACCTGCGGCCGGCCGACAAGCTGCATGCGCCGTGGCTGGAGCGCGTGACCGGGCAGATGATGGCGGCGCTGACGGGGCTCGACGCGGAGATCGCGCGCCATCCGCCGGCCGCCACGCAGGCGGCGATGACGCAGGACGGCCTGTGCGCGGCCATCGCGTGGCGCTTCATGCAGATCAAGCTGGAGGTGCCCGTGCCCGATGCGACCTGCCCGGCGCTCGCCGCGCACTCGGCGCGTTGCGAGGCCCTGCCGGCGTTCAGGTCGACGCCGGCCGACGACACGGTCAACGTGTCGACGCCGGGCTACCGCGCCAGGCCCTAAGCCGGCTGCAGCGCGTCCAGCCTGTCCTTTTCCAGCTGCCCCGTCGCCGTGGCCGCGGGGGCGGGGCGGAAGCGCAGGAAGCCCTGGATCACGTCGCAGCCCCAGCGCTGCAGCACGGACTCCTGCTCGATCGTCTCCACGCCCTCGGCCGTGACGGACAGCCCCAACGAGTGCGCCAGCTCGATGACGGTGCGCACGATGGTGTCGTCCTGCTCGCTGGCGTTGAGCTGCTTGATGAACGAGCGGTCGATCTTCAGGCGGTCCAGCGGGAAGCGGCGGAGGTACGAGAGGCTGGCGTAGCCGGTGCCGAAGTCGTCGATGGCCAGGTGCAGGCCCAGGTCGCGCAGCGCGTGCAGCTGCGCGATGGAGGCCTCGGTGTCGTTCATCACGCTGCCCTCCGTGATCTCCAGCTCGATCTGGCGCGGGTCGACGCCCGTTCGCGCCAGCGTGTCGCGCACGGTGGCGAGGAAGTCGGGATGGTTGAACTGGCGCGGCGCGATGTTGATGGCCACCAGCGGCTTGCCGGCGCCGGAGTCGGCCCACGCCTTGGCCTGGCGGCAGGCCTGTTCCATCACCCAGGCGCCGATGCGCACGATCAGGCCGGTCTCCTCGGCCAGCGGGATGAACTCCGCCGGCGAGATCATCTTGTCGCCGTCGCGCCAGCGCAGCAGCGCCTCGAAGCCGCAGATCCGGCCGTCGGGCAGCCCGCGCTGGCCCTGGTAGAACAGCTCGAAGTCGCCGTGCTCCAGCGCCTTGAGCATGCGGCTTTCCATGCGCAGCTTGTCGCGCTGGTGCTCGCCGATGCGGGTGTCGTAGACCAGGAAGCTGTTGCCCGGGTCGGCGTGCGCCTGCAGCTTGGCGAGCTCGGCCAGGCGAGCCACTTCCTCGGCCGAGCCGGCGTCCCTGGGGTACTCGGAGGCGCCCACGCCGATCGACACGATCAGGTCCTGGTTGCCGATCTCGAAGGGCGTGTCCATCGTGGCCGTGAGCGCCTCGAGGATGCCCTGCAGCCGTCCCGGGTCGCGGCCGAAGTGGAACAGCGCGCCGAAGGTGACGCCGTCGACGCGGTAGAGGCGGCCCTCGAGGCGGCGCGTGACCTGGTCCAGGCGGGCGGCGATCTGGCACAGCAGCGCGTCGCCCAGCTGGTGGCCGACGCTGCCCACGATCAGGCCGAACTGCTTCACCGAGATCGACACGTTGCAGTAGCTGGCGGTGCCGGCGAGCTCGATGGCGCGGGTGTCGGCCTCCATCGCCCGGCGGTTCAGCAGGCCGGTGACCTTGTCGTGCAGGCTGGCGTGCGCCAGCTTCTGGTTGGTGACGGCCAGCTCGCGGTTGGACCGGCGCGCGCGCAGGTACAGGCGCCACGCGGCGGCCACGCCGGTCGCGAGCACCGCGGCCAGCGCGAGCATCAGCGCGCGCTCGGTCGAGCGCCGCGACAGCTCCACCGACTGCAGCGCGTTCTCGTGCTCGAGCTGCTCCATCTGGCGCTGGTGCTGTTCGAAGCTCGACTGGCGCTGCAGGGCGACGACGGTGTTCTTGCGATCACGACGCCCCAGCTCGTTCTCGAGCAGCAGCGATTGGCGCAGGCGCAGCAATGCCTCGTGCGACTCGCCGGCACGCTCCAGCGCGGCGACGTAGCGGTTGATCTGGCTCAGGAGCTCGGGGTCGCGCCCGACGCGCTCCATGGCGCGCAGGCCGGTGTCGACCTCGTCCTTGCCGACCTGCACGCGGCCCAGGCCGATGTCCGCCATGCCCAGGTTGATCAGCGCGTGGGCGGCGGTGTCGCCGTCGCGCTGCGACTCGGCTTCCTTCTTCGCGCGGGCGGCGGCGTCGGCGGCCTTGGCCCATTCGTGCACGTCCAGGTACAGGCCGGCGAGCGACATCAGCGCGTCCTGCTCGCTGCTGAGGAACTCGGCCTGGCCGGCCAGCGAGTTGATGGCCTGCGCGGCGCTCGCGGCGGCGCCGGGCGATGCGGCGTCGAGCGTGCGGATGATCTCCTTCTGCACCCGCACGGCCTCCTCGCGCGCGAGCGCGGCGCGCGCGGGCTGGCCGGCCGCGGCGGCGGCCAGCGATTCCATCACCCAGCCGGCGACGACGAGGCCGCGATCCGTGGAGCGCGCGGCAAGCTCCCGCACCATCGACGATTCCTTCAGCGCCGCGGCGGTATCGCCCTTGACGATGCGCATCGGCACGAGCGACACCCAGGCCTGGGCCTCGCGCCGCGGGTTGTCGATCTCGCGGCCCGACCTGGCGGCGGCCTCGAACAGCCGGATGCCTTCGTCGAGCTGGCCGTTCTGCATCGCCAGGTCGCCGCCGGTCATCTCGACCCAGTAGTGCAGGTCGGGACTGGGATCCTTGCGCGCGTACGGCAGCGCTTCCTCGATCCAGCCGTAGGCGGCGTGCTCCAGGCCCGCGAACGACAGCTGCGAGGCCTTGAGCGTGTAGGCCGACGCCAGCGCGGCCGGGTCGCGGGTGCGTTCGCCGATGTCGGAGAGTTCATCCACCGCGGCGTCGGCGACGGCCGGCTTGTCGGTGGCGGCGTGCGCGTAGCCCCAGGCGGCCAGGAAGGCGCGCAGGTCGTCGCCGCCGCTGGCGCGCGCCGGCGCCTCGAGCGGCGCCAGGTGCACGATGGTCTGGTTCGGGTCGTTGCCGTAGCGGGCCTCGACGTCGTAGACCTGCCGCATGATCGACTCCGCGGGCGCGGCGGGGACGGCCGCGACGGCTCCCAGCAGCGCGAGCGCCGCCGCGGCGCCGCGCAGGCGGCTGCGGATTGCCGTGTGCCGGCCCGCCGACGGACGGCGGTGCGGCTCGACGAGAGAGGCAGGTTTCGGGAAGGCCACATCGGCTTATCGACCTGAAACCGGGCGAATTGAAGCTCGGCCGATACCGTCCCGCGTGACAAATGTCCGCTCGCCCGGCGGACTAGCCCGTGTTGCGCAGCCCGGCGGCGATCCCGTTGATGGACAGGTGGATGCCGCGCTGCACGCGCTCGGTGGCCGGGTCGTCCTCGCGCCGCATGCGGTAGCGCCGCATCAGTTCCACCTGGAGGTGGTTCAGCGGATCCAGGTACGGGAAGCGGTGCTCGATGGAGCGCGCCAACGACGGGTTGGCCTGCAGGCGGCCGGTCTCGCCGGTGATCTCGCCCAGCATGGCGGCCGTGCGTTCCCACTCGGCCTTGATGGCGCCGAAGATGCGCTTGCCCAGCTTCTTGTCGTCCACCAGGTCGACGTAGCGCGAAGCGATGCGCAAGTCGCTCTTGGCCAGCACCATGTCGAGATTGGACAGCAGGGTGCGGAAGAACGGCCACTGCTTGTACATCTTGCGCAGCAGCTCCAGCCGCTTCTCGTGCTCGTCGCCGGGCGCGCCGAGGAACGACTGCACGGCCGAGCCGAAGCCGGCCCAGCCCGGCAGCGCCACGCGGCACTGGCCCCACGAAAAGCCCCAGGGAATGGCGCGCAAGTCCTCGATGCGGCGCGTGGACTTGCGCGAGGCCGGGCGCGAGCCGATGTTCAACTCGGCGATCTCGCGGATGGGCGTGGCCGAGAAGAAGTAGTCGGTGAAGCCCGGCGTCTCGTAGACCAGGCCGCGGAAGGCCTGGAAGCTGGCCTCGCTGAGCGCCTCGGCCGCCTCCAGGAACGCCTTGGGCGGCGTCTTGGTGGTGTGCAGCAGCGTGGCCTCCAGCGTGGCGGCCACCAGCGTCTCGAGGTTGCGCAGCCCGATCTCGGGGTTGGCGTACTTCGACGCGATGACCTCGCCCTGCTCGGTGAGGCGGATCTGGCCGTTCACGGTGCCCGGGGGCTGCGCGATGATGGCCTGGTAGCTGGGGCCGCCGCCGCGGCCCACCGTGCCGCCGCGGCCGTGGAACAGGCGCAGGCGGATGCCGTGGTCGGCCTCCAGCTGCGAGAACAGCATGACCAGCGCGACCTCGGTGCGGTAAAGCTCCCAGTTGCTGGTGAAGAAGCCGCCGTCCTTGTTGCTGTCGCTGTAGCCCAGCATGACGTCCTGCTCGCCGCCGCTGCGCTTGACCAGCTCGGTGATGCCCGGCAGCGCGTAGAACTGCGCCATGATGGGCGCGCCGTTGCGCAGGTCGGCGATGGTCTCGAACAGCGGCGAGACGATCAGGTCGGCCTTGGCGGCCGACGCCCCCGTGCCGTCGAGCGTGCCGCGCATCAGGCCGCATTCCTTCTGCAGCAGCAGCACCTCCAGCAGGTCGCTGACGTCCTCGGTGTGCGAGATGATGTAGTGGCGGATGGCCTCGTGGCCGAACTGCGCGCGCATCGTCAGCGCGGCCTCGAAGATGGCCAGCTCGCCTTGCGCGAGCGCCGAGTACTCGGCCCCGTGCACCCGCAGCGGGCGGGCGTCGTTGAGCAGCTTCAGCAGCAGCTCGCGGCGCGCCGGCTCGTCGAGTGCGCTGTAGTCGTCCTCCAGGCGCGCGGCGCGCAGCAGCTCCACGATCACCGCCTCGTGCTGGTCGGAACTCTGGCGCAGGTCGACGGTGGCCAGGTGGAAGCCGAACACCCGCGCGGCGCGTTGCAGCGGGGCCAGGCGAGGGGCCACCAGCGCGCCGGCGTGGTGCGCATGCAGCGAGCGCTCGATGACGTCGAGGTCGGCCACGAACTCGGCCGCCGAGGCGTACGCATCCTGCGGCACCACCGCGTGGCGCAGCGCCTCGGTGCCGGTGAGCTGGTGCAGCGTGGCGGCCAGGCGCGCGTAGACGCCCACCAGCGCGCGGCGGTAGGGCTCGTCCTCGCGGTGCGCGTTGTGGTCGGGCGAGCGGTCGGCCAGCGCCGTCATCTCGGGCGTGACCGGGGCCAGCATCTGCGAGATCGACAGCTCGGCACCGAGGGCGTGCACCTCGTACAGGTAGTGGCGCAGCGCGGTCTCGCTCTGGCGCGCGAGCGCGGTGCGCAGCGTGTCGGCCGTGACGTTGGGGTTGCCGTCGCGGTCGCCGCCGATCCAGTTGCCCATGCGGAAGAACGTGGCCACGTCCTGGCCCGGCAGCGCGTCTTCGATCGCCTTGTACATCTTCGGGATCTGGCGCAGGAAGGTGGCGTGGTAGTACGACAGCGCGTTCTCGATCTCGTCGGACACCGTCAGCTTGGTGTAGCGCAGCATGCGCGTCTGCCACAGCTGCGTGATGCGGGCGCGCATCAGCTCGGTGTTCTCGTTGAGCGTGCGCTCGGAGACCAGGTCGCCGCGCTCGGCCAGCAGTTCGGCGATGGCGCGCTCGGCGTCGAGGATGCTCTTGCGCTGCACCTCGGTGGGGTGGGCCGTGAGCACCGGCGAGATGAAGGCCTTGTTCAGCGCGGCGGCGATGTCGGTGGCGCGGTGGTCGGCGTTGTGCAGGCGCTCGAACGCCATCGCCAGCGAGCCGTCCTGCAGGTTGCCCTCGCGCTCGTGGTGCGCGCGGCGGCGCACGTGCTGGCGATCCTCGGCGATGTTGGCCAGGTGCGAGAAGTACGAGAACGCGCGGATGACGCTCACCGTCTGGTCGGCCGAGAGGTTCTTCAGGAGGCGGTCGAGCACCCGGCCGGCGCTGGCGTCCTTGTGGATGCGGTAGGCCACGGACAGCTGTCGCACGCGCTCGATCAGCTCGAAGGCGGCCAGTCCTTCCTGTTCCCGGATCACCTCGCCCAGCAGGCGCCCGAGCAGGCGGATGTCCTCCACCAACGGCCGTTCCTTGTCGGCTGCCGAGGTGACGGGCTTGGCCGGCGCACTCTTTCGAGGCGTCTTCACGGTCTTGCGGGCGGAGTCGGTGCGCGGCATCGTGGATGTTCCGATTGATGTAACCAAATTACCAATCACCGAAATGTAGCATCGGGCCGCACGGGGCGGAAGCGAAACCTTCCCCCATCGGGCGACTCTCTGCGCATGCGTGCCGCGGCCGGCGCGAAGTCGCCGCCGGGTCGCCGCGATCCGGCGTCCCGCCGTCGACGGCCTGCCCGCGTTCGCGATCATCCTCATGTGCGCGCGGCGCGCTTCTTCGCGCGCCGCCTCGCCGTGGAGGCCTCCCGTTCGCGCCGCAATTCGTGCGCGCGGCGCTCTGAGAATGCCAGCGCGTTGATCGCGGGCACGAGCACCGACCGTACCGCGCCGACGACGTCGGCGTCGTCCTCGCCGCGCTGGCGGCTCTCGGTCATGGCCTGCAGGAGGGAGTCGAGCGCCGCCAGCTGGCACCAGGCCCAGCTGACCAGCGCGCCTGGCGGCGCCTGGTCATTGAAGACGAGGGCGGGCGGCTCGTCTTCGTCGATGCGGACGCGGATCGCGTCATGGCCCTCCGGCATGGCCCCGGTGCCGCGCCGGCCGCTCATGCGATCCCTCGCGCGGCGGCATGGCGCGGCGCACCGGCCGCGGGGCGGCGGGCGCCATCGCCACCAGGCGGCGTGCCCGAGGAAGACGAATGCCGCGCGCTTCGCGGGGGCGCGGACGCGACGATGGTTCCAGCCATGGCGGCTCCTTGTGTGTGGGGCCCGGGGGCCTCGAGTCTGCGACGGGTCGACGACCGCCGCCGACCCCATTTCCGGCGAGATTGACGCGGGCGTCCTTCGACAAAAGGCGGGATATTTGATCCAGCCGTCCCGACGGCGTGCGGTCGATCCGGCTTCCGACATCGAGTGAACCCCGATGCGTGAGCGCGAGCGACCGCCGCCGTCAAAGGGATATGCGAAGCGCGGCCCGTTCGCAGACATCGCGGCAAGCATGTCTGCGTCCGGGCGCCGTTTCGCACAGTAGAGACATCAGATCCATCGTTCTCCGTGCCGGAGTCCCCGTGACCAGTCGTCCGCCCAAACCATCCGCCGCGACCCTCGAAGAGCTCGGCGAGGCCGTCCAGAAACTCGCCGGGGGCGAGCTTCGCCGTCTCGCGCGCCACGGCGACCAGCTCGTCTTCGGCACGCGCTACACCGGCGGCCTCGAGCTGCTGTGCGAGTCGATCGCGCGAGCCCTGGTCGGCGCTTCGGGGTCGCCGCGAGAGCGCTTGAAAGGGCGCGTGTGGCGACAGGAGGTGAACTTCGTGGCGTTCCTGATGATGACCATGAAAGGGCTCGCCAGCGACTCCCGGGGCAGCCTTCCGGTTCGCGTCGAACGCCAGATGGAGGCGCTGACGGGCGACGATGGCGAGGAGTCCGGCGCGATGCGCCGGGCCGGCCTCTGCAGCGCCTCCGTGGAAGACGAACTCGTCGAACGCGAGGAATCCGAAGCCCACCTGCGCCAGGTCGACGCGGATGCGCGGCTCATCGAGCGGCACTTCGCTGACGACGACGAGGTGCGCGCGATCCTCGAGGGCGAGAAGGCCGGTTGGCCGGCCGAGCGGGTTCGCGCGGAGCACGGCATGACCAGGCGCGCCTACGACACCGCCCGGACCCGGATGCGCCGCGGCGTCGACAAGCTCATGCCGGGAAGGAGACTCAAATGACGAACGCAAGCCACAGGGCCATCGAGGCCATGCAGGCGTTGGCCGGCCAGGATCTCGAGCAGGCCGACGACGAACAGATCCGCCGGGAGTTCATCGAGGACGGGCTCGACCCGGACGTCGAGGCCCGGCGCGTGGCGGAGAAGCTGGATGCGGTGGTCGCGCAATTCATGCGCGATCGCGCGTCCGCGGCAAAGGCCTTGCGTGCCGCGACGGCGCACCGCGGCCCGCGGCCTCGGCCGACGCTCGCGCGAATGGCGGCGTTGATCCAGGTGGCCTTCGACCGCGAACCCCAGCTTGCCGCCGCCTTCCGCGACGGAGAGCGACAGACCGACCAGGACATCCGGTCTCTCTACGACGACCTGGTTTCCATGGGCAAGATCAGGAGCCGGCGGAAATGACCACGCTGCCCGACCTCTTGTCACCCCCGGAGAGACTGCTCTGGATCCATGGCTGTCGACGACCCGAGCACATCGATCTCGAGGGCATCGCGTGCGATCGCGGCGCGCGCGTGGTCTATCGGCGCCTGGACGGCTGCGCGGCCAGGCTGCTGACGGATGGCGAGCAGGCCATCATCAGCATCCAGGCGAGCGACAGCAAGGGACGCCAGCGCTTCTCCCTGGCACACGAGCTGGCGCACTGGATCAACGACGTGCGGCGCGGCTTCAGCTGCTTCGGCGACGACATCGGGCCGCAGAACGCCGAGGCCGCGTCCGTCGAGGCCGCGGCCAACGAGTTCTCGAGCCAGCTGATCCTGCCCGACTACATGGTGGCGCCCTGGATGCGGGGCCGGCACGTGAGCCTCGGGCTGGCCGTGGAGATGTCCGCGGCCTTCCGCACCAGCGTCACGGCCGCGGCCATCAAGCTGGCCAGGCGAGCCGCCTCGGGGGCCTGCCTGGTCTGCCACTCGACGCAAGGCAGGCGCTGGTTCGTCAGGAGCAGCACGTGGCCGCGCGGACTCTACCCGCGCATGCGCCTGCATCCGGACACCGCGGCGTTCCACCTGGCCGTCAAGGGCGCGGGGTCGATGTCGAACGCCCGGTCGTCGCCCGGTGCGCATTGGCTCAGCGGGGCGGGATTCCCGGCGATGACGGTCGAATCCCAGTCGATGCGCCTGCCGGACGGGGCGGTGCTGACGATGCTGGCGCAGCCGGTCGCGGCGCGGGCGCCGACGCCGCGCCGGCACGGCGAATGCGCGATCGGCGCCTGGGCCGCCTCGCCTTGGCCGTCGCACGCACCGGCCCGCTGATGCGCCATGACCGCTCGCCGAGTTCGGATGCCAGGCGCCCCGGGGCCTGGCGCCGCGTCAAGCCGGGGTCGTCGGGCGGGCAACGATAATCGGGCGATGGACAACATCGTGATCGCCACCCGCGAAAGCCGCCTCGCGCTGTGGCAGGCGCAGCACGTGCAGGCGCTGCTGGGGAGCCGGCTGGGCCTGGGCGCGAGCCTGCTGGGCATGACCACGCGGGGCGACCAGATCGTCGACCGCACGTTGTCGAAGGTGGGCGGCAAGGGCCTGTTCGTCAAGGAACTCGAGACGGCGCTGGCCTCGGGCGAGGCGCACCTGGCGGTGCACTCGCTCAAGGACGTGCCGATGGAGCTGCCGGACGGCTTCGAGCTGGTGGCGGTGCTGGAGCGCGAGGATCCGCGCGACGCCTTCGTCTCCAACAAGTTCGCGTCGCTCGCCGAGTTGCCGCAGGGCGCGCTGGTGGGCACGTCCAGCCTGCGCCGCGTGGCGCAGCTGCTGGCGCTGCGCCCCGACCTGCGCGTGGCGCCGCTGCGCGGCAACCTCGACACGCGCCTGCGCAAGCTCGACGAGGGCGGTTACGACGCGATCGTGCTCGCCGCGGCCGGCCTGGTGCGCCTGGGCCTGGGCGACCGCATCCGCGCGCGCTTTGCCGTCGCCGAGATGATCCCGGCGGCCGGGCAGGGCGCGCTTGGCCTGGAGATCCGCTCGGGCAATGCCGGCCTGCACGAACGCCTCGCGTCGCTGGTCGATGTCGACGCCTGGCTCGCGGTGCACGCGGAACGCGCCGTGGCCCGCGTGCTGGGCGGCAGCTGCAGCATGCCGCTGGCGGCGTTCGCCACGCGCGACGCCGATGGCCGCTTCACGCTGCGTGCCGCGCTCGGCGACGCCGCCGTGGGCGCCGCGCTGGAGGTGGCGATCGGCCACGAAGGCCCGCGCGTCGCGGCGCGTCCGCTGATCAAGGCCGGCGAGACGGCCGCGCTGGCCGACGTGGCCGCGGCCGAGGCGATGGGCGCCCGCGTGGCGGCCGCGCTGCTGGCCGCGGGCGGACAGGCCTACCTGCCGCCGGCCGCGGTCGAAGGCGATCCGGCAAGGCCCGCGTGACGCACGCGCCCACCACCGTGCTGGTCGTGCGCCCGCGCGCGCAGGCGCTGGCGTGGGTGGACGAGCTCGCCGCGCTGGGCGTGGCGGCGCGGGCGCTGCCGCTGATCGAGATCCTGCCGGCGCCCGAGCCCGCGCGGGTGGCCGGCGTGCTGGACGCGGTCGAGACCTCGGGCGCCGAGCCGGTGCTGGTGTTCGTGAGTCCCAACGCGGTGCTGGGCTTCTTCCAGGCTGCGGCGGCGTCGCGCGGCGTGCCGGCGCGTGCGCTCGCGTGGCCCGTGCACGCGTGGGCCGCGGCCACCGGGCCCGGCACGGTCGCCGCGTTGCGCGAATGCGGCGTGCCGGATTCGCGCATCGTCGCGCCGGCCGCCGATGCCGCGCAGTTCGACTCCGAGGCCTTGTGGGCGGTGATCTCGACCTGGCCCTGGGCCGGCCGGCCCGTGTGGCTGGTGCGGGGCAACGGCGGGCGCGACTGGCTGGGGCAGCAGTTGCGCGGGGCGGGCGCCGACGTGCGCGTGCTGCAGTCCTACGGCCGCGCGGCGCCGGAACTGGACGACGGCGAGCGCGCCCTGCTGGCCGAGGCCGTGGCCGCGCCCGCGCGCTGCATCTGGATGTTCAGCAGCTCGGAGGCGATCGGCCATCTGCAGCAGATCGCGCCGCACGCCCGCTGGGCCGGCGGATACGCGCTGGCCTCGCATCCCCGCATCGCCGAACGCGCCATCGCGGCCGGCTTCGGCAGCGTGACGATCGTGTCGCCGTCGCCCGCGGCGGTGGCCCGCGCGCTGGCGGAAATGCCCGCGCCCTGATCTCCCTCGGATGGTGTGGCGGGCGCGCATCGCCGGGCGCGCTTCCTGCCCGGTAGCCGCCTGTGACGATGTGGTGTCGTCGCTACAATGAAACGCGTGACTGACGACCCCAACGCTTCGACGAACACGCCGCCGCCGATGGCCGTGTTGCCGCCAACGACCCCCCAGCTCCCCGCGGTCGCGCACGTGGCGCCGCCCGTGCCGCGCTCCTGGCTGCTGCTGGCCTGGATCGCGGCGGTCGCGTTCGGCGTGATGTCCGTGGCCGCCTTCGTGTCGGCCTGGCACACGCAGCAGCGCGTGAAGTCGCTGGAGCAGGAACTGGTCAAGCGCCAGCAGACCAGCCAGGACGACGCCACCGAGGCCAAGCTGCTTTCCAAGCAGGCGCTCGACAGCGTGCGCGACGCCAACGGCAAGCTGGGCGTGCTCGACGAGCGGGTGGCCGAGTCGCAGCTGCAGCGCTCGCAGGTGGAGGACCTGATCCAGTCGCTGTCGCGCTCGCGCGACGAGAACGTGCTGGCCGACGTCGAGGCCGGGCTGCGCGTGGCGATGCAGCAGGCCGCGCTCACCGGCAGCACCGATCCGATCGTCACCATCCTCAAGCAGTCGGACGAGCGCCTCGCCCGCTACAACAACCCGCGCCTGGATCGCGTGCGGCGCGCCGTGGCGCGCGACCTGGATCGCGTGCGCACCGCGTCGGCGGTGGACGTCCCCTCGCTCACGATCCGCCTCGACGAGGCCGTTCGCATGGTCGACGAGCTGCCCCTGGTGTCCACGCCGGAGCGCGCCACCGTCGCCGGCCGCGCCGCGGCCGCGGCCGCGCTGGCGGCGTCGAGTTCGTCGCGCGGCGCCGCCCGCGCGGGCAGCGCGGCGTCGGCCGCCGCGACGCCGCTGCCGGCCTGGTTGGTGACGCTGCAGCGCGGCTGGGAAGGCTTCAGCGGCCCGTTCTTCAGCGAGCTCAGGCAGGCGGTTCGCGTCACGTCCATCGAGCATCCCGAGGCGGCGCTGATGACGCCCGACCAGTCGTTCTTCCTGCGCGAGAACGTCAAGCTGCGGCTGCTCAACGCGCGCCTGTCCATCCTGTCGCGCCAGTTCGACCTCGCCCAGGCCGACCTGCAGCAGGCGCAGACGGGGCTCGATCGCTACTTCGACCACAGCTCGCGCCGCGTCGTCGCCATGTCCGACCTGCTGCGCCAGGTGAGCGCGCAGGCGAAGCAGGTCAGCTTCCCGCGGCCCGACGACACGCTCGCGGCCATCGCCGCCGCCGTGGCCGGCCACTGAGATGCGTACCGTCATCTGGGTGATCCTGCTGTTCGTGGCCGCGGTGGTGTCGGCCGCGGTGCTGAACCAGAACGACGGCCTCGTGTCGATCTTCTGGGCGGGCTATCGCATCGACACGTCGCTGAACGTGGCGATCATCGCGCTCGTGCTGTCCGTCATCGTGCTGTATGTGGCGCTGAAGGCGGTCAACGGCTTGCTGAGCATGCCGCGTCGCGCCCACGAGTGGCGCGAACTGAAGCGCGAACGCGCCGCGCATGCCGCGCTGCGCGACGCGCACGCCGAGTACCTGGCCGCGCGCTTCAACCGCGCGAGCAAGTCGGCCCGCCAGGCGCTGGAGCTGCAACAGGACGTGGACGTGCTGCGCAACGACAAGGAGTTCGCCGGTCTCGCGCACCTGATCGCCGCCGCGTCGCTGCACCGCATCCAGGACCGCCGCGGCCGCGACGAGCGTGCCCGCCGCGTGGTGGAACTGACGTCGGGCGTGCTCTCCGGCTCGGTGGTGCTCGATGGCGCATACCTGCTGATGGCCGAATGGGCGCTGGACGACCGCGACGCCGAGCGCGGGCTGGAGGCCCTGCGCGCGCTGCCGCCGGGCGTCGCGCGGCGCACCCAGGCGCTGCGCCTGCGCCTGCAGGCCGCGCGCATGGCGCAGAAGCCCGTCGAGGCGCTGCAGACCGCGCGGCTGCTCGCCAAGCACCAGGGCTTTTCGCAGGTGGCCGCTCAGTCGCTGCTGCGTTCGCTGGCCACCGACGTGGTCTGCGCCGCGCACGACGAGGAGCAGCTGCTGCGCGCCTGGCAGTCGCTCGACGCGGCCGACCGGCGCGACGTGATGGTGGGCTCGCGCGCCGCCGTGCGCGCGCGCGATCTTGGCCGGGCAGACCTGGGCCGCGACTACCTGCAGCCGCACTGGAGCGAACTGGCGCGCATGGATGCCGACGAGCGCGGCGCGCTGGCCATCGCGCTGATCGATTGCATCTCCGGCCTCGGAAACGAATGGCTGCCGCGCGTGGAGGCCGCCGTCGCGGCGCACGGCAACGAGGCGCCCATCGTGGCGGCCGCCGGCATGGTGTTCGCCGAACGCCAGCTGTGGGGCAAGGCGCGCCGTCCGCTCGAGCAGACAGCGCACACCGCCACGCTGCCCGGGCGCGTGCGGCGCCACGCGCTGCGCCGCCTCGCGTTCATCGCGCGCCTCGAGGGCGACGAGGTGCGCGGCGGCGAGTACGAACGCCAGGCGGCGATGATCGATTGACCTTCAACTTCGCTCAGGGATTGTTGATCAACAACTGATCCGCACGCCATAATGCAAGGCTTCGCGGCTGTAGCTCAGCTGGATAGAGTACTTGGCTACGAACCAAGGGGTCGTGGGTTCGATTCCTGCCAGCCGCACCAGAATTTCGGTTCTAGACGAACGGGTCATCTCGCAAGAGGTGGCCCGTTTTTCTTTGTGCGCACGAGCGCGGCTGTGATGC
>JABCYW010000096.1 GCA_013289985.1 Betaproteobacteria bacterium
GGTGGGATCGAGCGGGGTGTTGTTGTCGGGCATGGCGGGCTCCTGGGGCATCGGATGGTCGATGGCCCAGTGTTCGTGAGTCCGCTGCCGCGAAGAATCCCTAGCGGGCGATTCAAACGCGGGGGGGTGCGGCGCTGATCAATGCCGGAGGGGTCTGGCATCTCCTGCGTACTCGCAGGCAATGCCTGACCCCGATCCTTGGCTCACGTTCGGGGTCAGGCATTGCCTCGCGCCGCCGCGCGGCACGAGGAGATGCCAGACCCCTCGGGTCACACCACTGAATCCCACGGCGCCGACAAGCGCAGCGCGCCGTGGATGATGCCCACCATCGAGTACGTCTGCGGGAAGTTGCCCCACAGCTCGCCGGTGTCGGGGTTCATGTCCTCGCTGAGGATGCCCGCCGGATTGCGGCGCGCCAGCAGCGCCTCGAAGGCCTCGCGGGCCTCGTCGCGGCGGCCGATGCGCGCCAGCGCGTCCACGCGCCAGAACGAGCAGATGTTGAACGTGGTCTCGGGCCGGCCGAAGTCGTCGGCGGCCTCGTAGCGGCGCATGAACGGGCCGTCGCACAGGGTCTTCTCCATCGCCTCGACGGTGCTGATGAAGCGCGGGTCGTTGGGCGGAACGAAGCCCACCTCGCCCATCAGCAGCACGCTGGCGTCGAGCTCGCTGCCGCCGAAGCTCTCGGCATAGGCCTGGCGCTTCTCGCTCCACGCGAACTGCAGGATCTTGCTGCGGATCACGTCGGCGCGGTCGCGCCAGAAGCGCGCGCGATCGGGCAGGGCCACGCGCAGCGCGATGTGTGCGAGGCGGTCGCACGCGGCCCAGCACATCAGCGACGACGACGTGTGGATGCGGGCGCGCGTGCGCAGCTCCCAGATGCCGGCGTCGGGCTGGTCGTGCAGGCGCCAGGCCTGCTCGCCCATGGTCTCCAGCGCCGCGAAGTCGGCCGCGTCGCCGCGCCGGAACAGGCGATGGTCGTGGAACGACTGCGCCGCGGCGAGGACGATGTTGCCGTAGGTGTCGTGCTGGAAGTGCTCGTGGGCCTGGTTGCCGATGCGCACCGGCCCCATGCCGCGGTAGCCCTGCGCCTGCGGCACGAAGGACTCGGTGAGCTCGCGCTCCAGGCCGATGCCGTACAGCGGCTGCACGTGGCCGGTGCCGGCCTCCTTGTGCAGCACGTTGGTGAGCCAGCCGAGGTACTTCTCCATCGTGCCCACTTCCGACAGGCCGTTGAGCGCGCGCACCACGAAGAACGCGTCGCGCAGCCAGCAGAAGCGGTAGTCCCAGTTGCGGCCGCTGTCGGGCGCCTCCGGCAGGCTCGTGGTCATCGCCGCGACGATGGCGCCGGTCTCCTCGTACTGGCACAGCTTGAGCGTGATCGCGGCGCGTATCACCGCGTCCTGGTACTCCAGCGGCAGCGCGAGCCGGTTGACCCAGTGGCGCCACCACAGCGAGGTCTGGTCCTCGAACTCGCGCGCGGTGTCGTCGATGCCGCCGGCCATGGTCTCGTCGGCGCCCAGGAACAGGCTCATCTCGCGATCGAGCGTGAAGAAGGTGCCGTCCATCAGCCATGTGATGGGCACGCTGGTGTTCAGGCGCAGCGTGATGTCGGGCAGCACGAAGCGCACGTGGTGGCTGCCGCGCGTGATCTGCGGCTGGTCGGCGCCCCAGCCGCCGTGCGGTCGCACCGTGACGCGGATGCGCGGCCGGCCCGACAACGCGCGGATGCGGCGAACGAGCTGGGCCGGACGAAACACCCGGTCGCGCGTGACGAAGCGCGGCGCGAAATCGACCACTTCCACGCACTGCCCGTGTGCGTCCCACATGCGGGTGCGCAGGATGGCCGTGCCATGGTCGTACGATTGTTCGTGTCGCGCCATGTCCGCGATCTCCAAAGACATGGCGCCGGACTCGGGTACGCCGTTTGCCGACTGCATCAACGCGTCGAACACGGGCGTGCTGTCGAAGCGCGGCATGCAGCACCACACCACGTGGGCCGTGGCATCGACCAGGGCGCTGATGGCGCAATTGCCGATCATCGCCAGATCCAGCGATGCGGCGGGCGCGTTCGATTTGACCGGGGATAAGCTCATTTGGTGGGCATGCCTTCGGTAGCTGAGAGTGGATCGTCCATTGAACAAAGACAGAAACCAGGCAACGATTGTTCCGCCGGCAAGCTTCGGGCCTGCCTTCCTCCGTTGGCCGATCGTACAGACGATCCGGCTGCAACTCCGTTTCCTGCTGCCGCTGGCCGCCGTGGTGATCGCGACGGCCTGGCTCGTGCTGCCCGTGGTGGACGGCGTCACGCTGCGCTGGTTCTCGCGCGACCTCGACAGCCGCGGCGCCGTCGTGGCCAATGCCTTGTCCGACTCGGTGGTGGAGGCCATGCGGGCGAAGCGGCCGCGCCAGCTGGAAAAGCTGTTCGACCGCGCCGTCAACGACGAACGCCTGTTCGCCATCGGCCTGTGCAGCCCCGACGGCCAGATGCTGGTGCGCACGCCGGCATTCCCGCCCGACCTGAACTGCTTCGACGCGCTGCAGATCAGCTCCAAGCGCGACCCGCGGCTGCTGCTGTCCGGCGGCCCGGTGCACGTGGCGATGCACGACGTGATCGACCAGCCGCATCCCGTGGCCGCCACCGACGCCGCCGGCGACGCGGCCAGCGCGCCGGCCGTCGCCGGGGGCGCGTCCGCCGCGGACGATGGTGCGGCCCTGGCCGCCGCCGCGGCGGCCTCCGAGGCGACGGCGCAGTCCGCGCCGGTCACCGTGGGCCGCCTCGTGCTGCTGCACGACCTGAGCTTCATCGAGAAGCGCAGCCAGGACACGCGGCGCTACCTCGTGGGCCTGATCGCGGTGCTGGGCATGGTGATGGCGCTGATCACGATGGTGGTGGCGCAACTGAGCTGGCGCGGCTGGGTGGCGGGCGTGCGCGCGGTGCTGCGCGGCGAGGGCATCATCAGCCCGTTGACCGGCACCTCGGCGGCCGCGGCCGCGGAGATGCAGCCGTTCGCCGCCGACCTGCGCGAACGCCTGCGCGACCTGGAGGACGAGTACCGTCGCATGCAGGGCCCCGAGGCCGACTGGAGCGCCGAGCGGCTGCAGGCGCTGCTGATGACGCAGCTGCGCGGCGACCAGGTGATCGTGGTGTCCAACCGCGAGCCCTACATCCACGAGCACGCCAAGGACGGCCGCGTGGTGGTCAAGCGCCCGGCCAGCGGCCTGGTGACCGCGGTCGAGCCGGTGATGCGCGCGTGCTCGGGCACGTGGATCGCGCACGGCAGCGGCGACGCCGACCGCGAGGTGGTGGACGCGCACGACCGCGTGGCCGTGCCGCCGGGCCACGCCGACTACCAGCTGCGCCGCCTGTGGCTCACGCCCGAGGAGGAGCAGGGCTACTACTTCGGCTTCGCCAACGAAGGGCTCTGGCCGCTGTGCCACGTGGCCCACGTGCGCCCCGTGTTCCGCGAGTCGGACTGGGAGGCCTACAAGGCCGTCAACCAGCGCTTCGCCGACGCCGTGGTGGCCGAGGCGCGCAGCGACGATCCCATCGTGCTGGTGCAGGACTACCACTTCGCGCTGCTGCCCGCGATGGTGCGCGAGAAGCTGCCCAACGCCACCATCCTCACGTTCTGGCACATCCCCTGGCCCAACCCCGAGTCGTTCGGCATCTGCCCGTGGCGGCGCGAGATCCTGCAGGGCATGCTGGGCAGCACCATCCTGGGCTTCCACACGCGCTTCCACTGCAGGAACTTCATCGAGACGGTGGATCGCTACCTCGAGGCGCGTATCGAGCACGAGCACTCCACCATCTCGTTCCGCGAGGACGAGACGCTGGTGGAGGCCTACCCGATCTCGATCGAGTGGCCGACTGCCGAGACCATCGCGGGCTGGTCGTCGGTGCCCGACGCGCGCCGCCTCGTGCGCGAGCGCCTGGGCCTGCCGCAGGACGTGAAGCTGGCGGTGGGCGTCGACCGCTTCGACTACACCAAGGGCATCCTCGAGCGCCTCAACGCCGTGGAGCGGCTGCTGGAGAAGCATCCCGAGTGGATCGAACGCTTCGTGTTCGTGCAGGTGGCCGCGCCCACGCGCGGCGCGCTGGAGGAGTACCGCGCGTTCCAGGAGCGCGTGGAGCGCCTGACGCTGCGCATCAACGAGCGCTTCGGGCGCCCGGGCTACCAGCCGGTGGTGCTGCTGGCCCAGCATCACGACAGCAACGCCGTCAACGAGCTGTTCCGCGCGGCCGACATGTGCATCGTCACCAGCCTGCACGACGGCATGAACCTGGTCAGCAAGGAGTTCGTGGCGGCGCGCGACGACCAGCAGGGCGTGCTGATCCTGAGCCGCTTCGCGGGCGCGGCGCGCGAGATGACCGAGGCGCTGATCGTCAACCCGTACCACGTGGAGGAGACGGCCGACGCGCTGCATCGCGCGGCGAAGATGCCGGCCGCCGAGCAGCGCGCGCGCATGGCCAGCCTGCGCGCCACGGTGCGCGAGTTCAACGTGTTCCGCTGGGCCGGCCGCATGCTGACCGATGCCGGGCGCTGGCGCCTGAAGGCCCGCGTCGACGCGCGCGTGGCGCGCTATCGCCACGGCGACGCCAGGGGCCAGTGATGGACGGGTCGACTTCGCCCATGCTGCGCTCGCTGCTGAGCCCGCAAGGCCTGGAGGCGCTGGAGACGCTGGCGCGCGCGCCGGCCCTGTTCGCGTTCGATTTCGACGGCACGCTCGCGCCCATCCGCCCGCGGCCCGACGACGTGCACGTGTCCGCGACGATCGCGTCGCGCCTCGACAAGCTGGCGCGGATGCGTCCCGTGGCCATCGTCACCGGCCGGCGCATCGACGACGTGCGCGAACGCCTGGGCTTCACGCCGGCGTGGATCATCGGCAATCACGGTGCCGAGGACGAGGGCGACCCCGAGGCGGCCGCGCGCGCCCGCCACGCGCTCGACGCGCTGCGCGAGCGCCTGCGCGAGCGCGAGGACGGCCTCGCCGGCGCCGGCGTGTTGGTGGAGGACAAGGGCCAGTCGCTGGCGCTGCACTTCCGCACCGCGCCCGACCGCGACGCGGCCAGCGCGATGATCGAGGACGCGCTGGCCGGCTTCACGCACGCGCTGCACGTGTTCGGCGGCAAGCTGGTGTGGAACGCCGTGGCCGCCGACGCGCCCGACAAGGCCGTCGCCGTGCAGCGCCTGATCGCGCGCGCCGGCGTGCAGGCCGCGTTCTTCGCCGGCGACGATGTCAACGACGAACCGGTGTTCGCGGCGGCGCAGCACCAGTGGGTGACCGTGCGCATCGGCTGCGAGCGGCGCGCGTCGGCGGCGCGGTTCTGCATCGCCGGGCCGCACGAGATGGCGGGCGTGCTGGACCGGATCCTGGCGCTGGTGGGGTGAGCACGCCGGCGAGCCGGGACGCGGCCGCAGGGGTCTGGCATCTCCTCGGATCGCGCCACGCTGTCGTCGAAGCTCATGACGCTGATCGCGATTCGAGGCAATGCCTGACCCCGGCCCCGCTCGCGATCGGGGTCAGGCATTGCCTCCATTCGCGGTGATGATGGTCGCTTCGCGTCGCATCGTGGCGCGAATGGAGGAGATGCCAGACCCCTCCAGCCTCACTCGCACCGCACCGGCTGCACGTTCAGCTGCCTTCCCGACTTGAGCACCTCGTGCGTGGCCACGCAGCGTCTGGCCGTGTCGGGCACGCGCTGCAGCAGCAGCGCCGAGGTGTTGCCGTAGCTGCAGGCCACCCAGTAGACGCTGCCGTCGCCGGGTGAGAGCGTCCAGGTGGCGCTCTCCTCGCGGCCGGATTGCGTGACGGCATCGGGCGCCACGCCGCCGCGCTCGCTGCCGCGCGAGACCTGGATGGCCGCGTCGGACAGCGTGCGCCTGCCCGTGCGCACCTCCACGTCCCAGCCCGCGAGCAGGCTGCTGACGATGGGGGTCTCGACCAGCGCCGGCGGGCAGGTGAGGGTGACGGCGGCCCGGGCCGGCGCGCCGGTGAACGGCGCAAGCAGGGCAACGCAGGCGGTGAACGGCGGCGCGGCTTTCATGAGGTTTCCTGGAGCGCGCGCGGTCAGCGGCACTGCACCGACAAAGGCTCCGCCGGATCGCCCAGCGTCGTCAGGCGCAGGACGGTGGTGCACTGGCGCAGTCCGCCGGGCAGCGGACGCGCGACGATGGCCGTGGCGTCGCGATACAGGCAGCCCAGCCAGACGTGCGCGGAGTCGCCGGCGGCGAACGACCAGGTGGAGGTTTCGGTGAGGCCGCTGCGCCGGGTCGACTCGGGGGCGAGCGTGCCCAGGCCCGTCGGATCGCCGTCGTAGAACGCGGCGCGTTGCAGCAGCAGCTCGCCGGATCGGCCGTGGATGCTCCAGCCCTGGGGCAGGCCATCGGGCAGCGGCTGCTGCGCGAGGCTGGCGGGACAGTGGAAGCTGGTGGCGGCGGCCGGCGTGTCGGCGGACGCGGCGGCGCTGGCCGGGGGCGGCGACGCGGTGAGGACGAGCATGGCCGCCAGCGCGCACAGGGCAGGAGGCATCGTGTGAGTGGAGGGTTGCGCCATGCGCTCATTCTTGGCGCGCTCCAGCGCCGCCGCCCTGCGCCGAATCCCCGATAAACCGCGATTCGGCGCGCCGTCCCATCGCGGGCGATGTCGCGTCGGGTAGCCTTGCACCATGGATTCCCTGATCGCCGCCTCCGCCCGCGCGCTTGCCGCCGGCGACGCCCTCGGCGCGCTCAAGCGCGGCGCGCCGCGCGCCCCCCCGCCGGCGCTGGCGCTGCGCGGCATCGCGATGGCGCAGCTGGGCGACTACCCGCGCGCCCGCGACCTGCTCCGGCGCGCGGCGCGCGCGTTCGGCGCGCACGAGGAGCTGGCCCGCGCGCGCTGCGTCGTCGCCGAGGCCGAGGTGGCGCTGGCGATGCGCGACTTCGCCGGCTCGCCGCGCGCGCTGGATGCGGCGGCGGCGACGCTGGCGTCCCATGGCGACCACGCCAACGCGCTGCAGGCGCGCCTGATCGCGCTGCGCCGGCTGCTGCTGCTGGGCCGGCTGGACGCGGCGGCCGCGGCCCTGGCAGCGCTGTCCGGCGAGACCTTGTCGCCGGCGCTGGCGGCCGTGGCCGAGCTGGGCGCGATGGAGCTGGACCTGCGCTTCCTGCGCGTGGCGCCCGCGCAGGCGGCGCTGGCGCGCGCGCAGGTGGCCGCGTCCCGCGCGCGCGTGCCCGCGCTGGCGGCCGAGGTGGCGCGCGCCCGCGAGGCGTTCGACCGCCCGGCCGCGCGCCGCATCGATCCCGCCGGCGAGCAGGCGCTGCGCCTGGCCGACGTGGCCGCGCTGCTGGCCTCGGGCGACCTCGTGGTCGACGCCTGCCGGCGCGGCGTCGGCGGCGGCGGCACGTGGTGCGCGCTGGCGCGCCGGCCGGTGCTGTTCGCGCTGGCGCGCGCGCTGGCGCAGGCCTGGCCGGGCGACGCCGATCGCGAGGCCCTGATCGCCGACGCGTTCGGCTTCCGCGACCCCGACGAGACGCACCGCGCGCGGCTGCGCGTGGAGATCGGCCGGCTGCGCGCGCTCGTCAGGCCGCTGGCCGGCGTGGAGGCCACGCCGCGCGGCTTCGCGCTGCGTCCGCACGGCGGGCGTGCCGTGGCGCTGCTCGCGCCGCCCATCGAGGGCGAGCAGGCCTCGCTGGTGGCGCTGCTGTCGGACGGCGCGCCCTGGTCCACCTCGGCGCTGTCGCTGGCGCTCGGCGCCAGCCAGCGCACGGTGCAGCGCGCGCTGGCCGAGCTGGAGGCCGACGGCCGCGTGCGCGCCATCGGCCACGCGCGCGCCCGCCGCTGGCTGGCGTCGCCGCTGGCCGGATTCACGACGATCTTGTTACTCCCCGCCGCGCTGCCATCTGAGTAGAGTCACTTCCATCGCGCCATCACCCGGCGCCGCGAAGGACTCGACAATGACCAGCCTCAAGACCCGCGCCGAGAAGCGCCCCGCCGACATCGTGCGCGAGTACGGCCCGTTCGAGGGCGTGCAGCGCATCCACGGCGTCACGCACGACGGCCACCAGCTGTGGGCCGCCACCGGCACCGCGCTGATGGCCATCGACACCGCCACCGGCCAGCCCGTGCGCCGCATCGAGCAGGGCAGCGACGCCGGCACCGCGTTCGACGGCAGGCACTTCTGGCAGATCACCGAGCAGCGCATCGACAAGATCGACGCCGCCAGCGGCCGCGTGCTGGGCTCCATCCCGGCGCCGGGCGGCGGCTGCGACTCGGGCCTCACCTGGGCCGAGGGCAGCCTGTGGGTGGGCCAGTACCGCGACCGCCGCATCCACCAGATCGACCCGGCCACCGGGGCCATCGTGCGCACCATCGAGTCCGACCGCTTCGTCACCGGCGTCACCTGGGTCGACGGCGAGCTGTGGCACGGCACCTGGGAAGGCGACGAGAGCGAACTGCGCCACATCGACCCCGCCGACGGCACCGTGCTGGAGCGCCTGGAGATGCCCGCGGGCACCGGCGTCAGCGGCCTCGAGTCCGACGGCGGCGACCTCTTCTATTGCGGCGGTGGCGGCAGCGGCAAGGTGCGCGCCGTGCGCCGTCCGCGCCCGCAGACCGCCTGATCATGCAACCCAAGGAGACCCACATGAACACCGCGACGATCGCAACCAACGGCCTCGACCACCCCGTCGCCTCCCGCGAAGCCTGGCTCGCCCGGCGCCTGGCGCTGCTGGCGCGCGAGAAGCAGCTCACCCACCTGAGCGACCAGATCGCCCGCGAGCGCCGCGAGCTGCCCTGGGTGCCCCTGGACAAGACCTACACCTTCGACACGCCCGACGGCCCGCGCACGCTGGCCCAGCTCTTCGACGGTCGCCGTCAGCTGATGGTGCAGCACTTCATGCTCGGGCCGGGCTGGGAGCAGGGCTGCAAGAGCTGCTCGTTCATGACCGACCACCTCGCGGGCGCGAAGATCCACCTGGAACACCGCGACCTCACGCTGCTGCTCGTCTCGCGCGCGCCGCTGGCCGAGATCGAGCGCTTCCGCCAGCGCATGGGCTGGCCGTTCAGGTGGGTGTCCGCTCAGCACGGCGACTTCAACCGCGACTTCGCCGTGAGCTTCCCGGCCGAGTCGCGCATCGCCGGCGAGGTCTACTACAACTACGGCATGACGGCCTTCCCGCAGGAGGAGGCGCCGGGCATCAGCTTCTTCTTCAAGGACGACGCGGGCGACGTGTTCCATACCTACTCCACGTATGGCCGCGGCGTCGAGGCGATGATGATGGCCTACGAACTGCTGGACATGGCGCCCCGGGGCCGCGACGAGGCCGGCCTGAGCCACGGCATGGAGTGGGTGCGCCACCACGACCGCTACGACGCGGCGCCCGCGGCCGCGCCGGCGTCCTCCTGCTGCGCGTCGCGCGCCTGAGCGGTCCACGGCGCGACGGCGAGGCCATCATGAGCGGCGTCTGGCCCTGGCTGGCGGTCGCGGGCGCCGGCGCCCTGCACGGCCTCAATCCGGCCACGGGCTGGGTGTTCGTCGCCGCCTGGCGTTTGCGCGGGGACGGGCGTTCGCGGGGCTGGCGCGCGCTGGCGCCGATCGCTGCCGGCCACGCGGCCTCCGTTGCGCTGGTGGCCGTGCTGGCCACCGTGGGCGCCATCGGCGAGCGCGGGATGCTGCCCTGGCTGGCCGGCGGGCTCGCGTTCTTCGTGGCCGCGATCCATGTGGCTGGCCTCCTGCCGTGCGGCCTGCGCCGCGGCGCCGCCGATTCGGGCGTGGCGCTGTGGTCGTTCGCGATGGCCAGCGCGCAGGGCGCCGGCATGATGCTGGTGCCGGCGCTGGTGCCGCTGTGCGTGTCGGGCTCGCCGGCGCGCGAGATCACGGCGTCGGGATCGATGGCGCTCGCGCTGGCCGCCGTGGCGCTTCACATGGCGGCGATGCTGGGCGTGATGGCCGGCGTCGCGTGGGTGGCCGTGCGCGGTCCGGGCTGGCTGGGTTCAGGCGGCCGGCATCTGGTAGCCCGGCGTCGCCCGTGACAAGGCCTCCTCGTCCGCCGTCATTTCGGTGGCCACGCCATCGAACAGCGGCGTGGAGAGGTAGCGCTCGCCCGTGTCGGGCAGCATGCAGCAGATGACCGAACCCGCGGGCGCGCGCTCGGCCACCTGCATGGCCACGGCCAGCGTGGCGCCGCCCGAGATGCCGGCGAGGATGCCTTCCTCGGCGGCGAGCCGTCGCGACCACGCGATCGCATCGGGGCCGCCGATGGCGATCAGCTCGTCGTAGAAGTGCCGGTCTATCGTCTCCTGCAGGACGAAGGGAATGAAGTCGGGCGTCCACCCCTGGATCGGGTGCGGCGTGAAGGCGGAGTGGCTGATGGCGGGCGAGCCGTCGGCGTCGCGGCCCTGCGCGACGCCGCTGGCCAGCAGCGGGGCGATCGCGGGTTCGCTGAGCACGATCCGCGTGTCCGGCCGCTCCTTGCGCAGCACGCGCGCGACGCCGGTCACCGTGCCGCCGGTGCCGTAGCCGCTGACCCAGTAGTCGAGGCGTTCGCCCTTGAAGTCGGCGAGCAGTTCCCGCGCGGTGGTGTTCTCGTGGATGAGGGCGTTGTCGGCTGTCTCGAACTGGCGCGCCAGGAACCAGCCGTTGGCCTCGGCAAGTTCCTTGGCCTTCAGGTACATGCCCAGGCCCTTCGCGGCCCGCGGCGTGAGGACCACCTGCGCCCCGAGGAAGCGCATCAGGCGCCGGCGCTCGACGGAGAACGAGTCGGCCATCGTGACGACCAGCGGATAGCCCTTGGCCGCGCAGACCATGGCCAGCCCGATCCCCGTGTTGCCGCTGGTGGCCTCGACCACCGTCTGCCCCGGCTTGAGGTCGCCGCGCCGCTCGGCCTCCTCGATGATGCTGATCGCGAGGCGATCCTTCACCGAGGACGCGGGGTTGAAGAACTCGGCCTTCACGTACACGCGCACATGCTTGGGCGCGATCCGGTTCAGGCGGATGCAGGGCGTGTTGCCGATCGTGTCGACCACGCTGTCGTAGAGGCGGCCGCGACCATCGGTCGTGCGCGATGCTGGGGAATTCATGGGGGCTCCTGGCTTGTGAGGGACTCGACCGCGACCCGGGGCAGGCCCGCGACGGTGAGTCATGCCGGGCTCAGCCTAGCGCGCGGGTCGATGTTGTCAATCCCGTTCGAGTCGTGCCTGCGCCCCATCGACCTCCGCCGCCACCGCTGTCAGAACGAATAGCCTGCCGCCACGATGAACGCGCGCGGATTGAAGCGGATCTTCGTCTCGCGGATCACGCCCGACGTATCCGAGCGGTAGTTGCTGTTGACGCGCGCCAGCGAATACGACGCGAGCACGTTGATCTCCTTCGTCACCTGCCAGGATGCGCCCACGGTGCCGGCCGGGCCGATCGAGCGGGACAGCCGCACGCGTGTCGGGCCGCCGTTGGCGGCGTCGCCGGCCGGGGTCGAATCCAGCTGGTAGAAGCGGGTGTAGTTGACGCCCACGCCCACGTAGGGGCGCAGTGCGTACGAGGCGTCGAGGAACTTGTAGTCGAGCAGCACGGAGGGCGAGAACCACTTGGCGGTGGCCACCTCCTGGCCGTTGAAGGGCACCGAGCCGACGGTGGCCGGGCCCTTGCCGTAGGTTTTCGCGCGCGGCGGGATGCCGCCGGCGAGTTCCACGCCCCAGTTGGCGTCGAGATGGCGCACGTAGGCGAGGTACAGCGTGGTGACGTCGCCGACGCGGATGTTGATGCCCGCGGGCGTGAACGGGCCGCTCAGGTCGTTGGCCTTGGTCTTGTAGGTGACGAAGTACGCGCCGACGCGCAGTTCGTTGGCCGGGGCCGCGTCCTGGGCGAGGGCGTGCGTGGCGAAGCTGGCCAGGAGGACGGCCGCCGGCGCCAACCGGAATGCGGTGGGAATCGTGCGTTGGATCATGCTGGCCTCGGGTCAGAAGTGGGAGAAGAAGTTCTGGGCGGCCGTCTCGCAGGCCGTCTGGGTGAGCGGGAAGTGGTAGTTGGCGACGAGCCCGTTGCCCACGTCCCCGGCGAGCGTCGCGGGATCGGTCACGCCCTGGCCCAGGTACAGCGCCGTGGCCTGCGAGGCGACGCTGGCCACCTCGAGCGCCATCACGCCTTGCGGCGAATTGGGCACGCCGGGCGCGCTGAAGAAGCCCGAGAAGGCCGCGTTGGCGAGCACCGCGGCCTGCACGTCCGCGCTGATCTTGGCGGTGCCGGCGCCGGGCTCCGACGCGTAGACGCCGGCCGCGATGGTGCCCACGAGGGTGGCGATCTGGCCGGCGTTGGCCGGGTTGCCGTTGGTCGTCGGGTCGATGTCGACCACGGTGACCTGGCCGGTCGCGATCTGCGGCGCCCACAGGGCCTTCATCGCGAGCGTGTTGATCTTGTAGAACACCTCGGGGTCGTTCATGCCGCCGCACAGCATCACGGGCGCCTGGGGCGTCCAGCCGCGCAGGTCGTTCTTCTTCAGGTCGGCGCGGATGCCCAGCGCCGGGGTCTGCGACGGCGGCAGCAGCGTGGTGGGCGCCGGGATGAAGCCGTCGGGCGTGGCCTGCGCGTCCAGCTCGTAGGCGATGCGCAGCGAGTTGTTGAACAGGTAGGGGCTGCCGAAGCCGAGGGCGCCGATCGGGCTGGTGGCGGGATCGGGCGCGGCCAGCAGCGCGTCCAGTTGCGGGACGCCGGTGCCGGGCTCGGAGCCCATGCCGGGCGTCGTGCTGTTGAACTCCGCGAACTGCGGCAGCTTGCCCGAGGTGATCAGCGTCGTGAAGGTGTACTTGCCGGGGATCAGCGTGTCGATGCCCGTCGCGTAGGTCGAGCTGAAGACGTCGGAGGTCGCCTGGTAGATGTTGCCGTAGGACTGCTGGTAGCTGTCGACGATCATCGGGTAGTAGATCGTGCCGCCCAGCCCCGGCGAGCTGTAGGCGATGGCCGCGTCGCCGAACGCCAGCATCGCGTAGGGGCCCGACATCGGCGCCGCCGCCGTCACGGTCATGCCCGCGGCCTCCATGGCGCGGTGCGTGGCCATCGCCACGTGGCCGCCCTGCGAGTAGCCGGTGACGAACAGCTTGCCGTTGTCGCTGACGCCCGACGGCAGGCCGTTGGTGATCGCGGTGCGGGCGGCCGTCAGCGCGTTGATGACGTCCTTCGACTGCTGGTCGGCGTTCAGGTAGGGGTGGTAGGGCAGCGGCGACGAGTCGTAGCCCGCGTAGTTGGACGCCACGACGATGTAGCCGTGCGCGGCGAAGAAGGCGCCGATCATCGCGCTCTCCTGCCAGGCCTCGTTGGTGGAGTCGGTGATGTCGGCGATGTTGTAGGCCTTGGTGACCGCCGTGCCGTGGGTGTAGACGAGGATGGGTCGCGCGCCCGAGCACCCCGTGCCGCCGGTGGGCGCCATGATCGAGCCGGAGGCGGTGGTCTGTTCGCCCTTGCCGCCCACGGTCTGGTACTGGAAGTAGTGGAAGTCGACGCCGCAGGTGGGCGCGCCGGCCAGCGCCACGAGCGCCTGGCCCTGGCTGGTGGCGGTGAGCTGGGCCGTCAGGTCGGCCGCGTTGAGCGAGGCCACACGCAGTGGCGGCGACTGGATGAGCGTGCCGGGCGCGGTGCTGTTGTTGACGCTGGCGCCGGGGCTTCCGCCGCCGCATCCCGCCAAGGTGGCGGCGACGAGGGCCGCCGCGCCGATTGCAATCGTCGATCGCATGGTCGTGTCTCCTGGATTTCTTGCGCGGGGGTGCGCTGGGTTGCCGCCGGCCGTGCGTGCCGGCGATCGGTCAACCACGAACGATAGTGCCGACTACCGGAAAACCGGATGAGGTTTTCCCCTCGGGCGATGCTCGGCGGTGGCTGCCGCGCGACGCTGCGTCAGCCTGCTGCCAGGTCCTCAGGCCGCCGCGGCCGGCCGCGCGAACAGCGTCGCCGGCCGGAATCCGGTCACCAGTGCGGTGCCGACGATCACGATCGCCGCGCCGGCCAGCGTGTTCCAGCCCAGCGGCTCGCCCAGGATGAGGTGGCCCCACAGCACGCCGAACACCGGCACCAGGAAGGTGACGGTCAGCGCGGAGGCCGCGCCGATGTCGGCGATCAGGCGGAAGTACAGCAGGTAGGCGATGCCGCTGCAGACCACGCCCAGCGCGAGCACCGACAGCGCGATGGTGAGGTCGGGCAGCGCGGGCGGCGGGGCGAACGGGAGCAGCGGCACGATCACGAACGCCGCCGCCCACATGCTGCCGTGCGCGTTGGCGAAGGGCTCCACCTTCCTCGCCGACTTCGCATAGTTGGTGGCGATGCCGTACGAGAACGAGGCGGCCAGCGCCAGCGCGATCCCCAGCGGCGCGCCGGCGCGCAGGGTGGACGGGTCGAACCCGACCAGCAGCGCGACGCCGCCCACGCCCAGCGCCAGGCCCAGCGCGGAGCGGGCCGACAGGGCGGTGCGCGTCCACACGGCGCCGATGACCGCGGCCCAGATCGGCGCGGTGGCGTTGAGGATGGCCATCAGCGAGGCCGACAGCGTGCGCGCCGCGAACGCGAACAGCAGGAAGGGCAGGGCGGAGTTGAACAGGCCCAGCACCAGGTAGTGCAGCGCGTTGCGGCGCGCATCCAGCGGCTTGCGCATCGCCACGCCGACGATGGCCAGGAACAGCGCCGCGAGGAGCACGCGGCCGGCGATCAGCGCCGTGGGCCCCAGCACCGGCGCGCCCATGCGCATGAACAGGAACGACGCGCCCCAGATGGCGGACAGCGCGAGGAGGCGGAGGAGGCTGGCGGGTGACATGGCGGGAACGCGGTCGCTTTGGGGAGACAGGCCGATTGTGCGCACGGAACGCGGTCGGATCCCGCCATTTTCGGACATGGAAATGGCCACCCTTTCGACGGCTGTGGACATGCGCGCGGGCCCGGGCAGGCGGCCGCGCCTGCCCCTATCCTCGCCGTCTTCCCAAGGAGATCCCATGCAACATCGACAACTCGGCGCCTCCGGCTTCCAGGTGCCCGCCCTCAGCCTGGGCACCGGCACCTTCGGCGGCGGCAACGAATTCTTCGCGGCCTGGGGCTCGACCGATGCCGACGGCGCGCGCCGCCTGGTCGACATCTGCCTCGAGGCTGGCCTCAACCTGTTCGACACCGCCGACATCTACTCGCGCGGAAAGGCCGAAGAAGTGCTGGGCAAGGCCATCGCCGGACGGCGCGACAAGGTGCTCATCTCCACCAAGGCCACCTTCCGCATGGGCGACGGCCCGAACGACGTCGGCTCGTCGCGCCATCACCTGCGCGCCTCGGTGGAGGGCTCGCTCAAGCGGCTGGGCACCGACTACATCGACCTGTTCCAGCTGCACGGCTTCGACGCGAAGACGCCCATCGAGGAGACCCTCCACACGCTCGACGAACTCGTGCGCGAGGGCAAGATCCGCTATCTGGGCGTGTCCAACTTCTCGGGCTGGCACCTGATGAAGTCGCTCGCGCTGTCGGAGAAGCATTCGCTGCAGCGCTACGTGGCGCACCAGGCCTACTACTCGCTGGTGGGCCGCGACTACGAGTGGGAGCTGATGCCGCTGGGACTCGACCAGGGCGTGTCTGCCGTGGTCTGGAGCCCGCTGGGCTGGGGCCGCCTCACCGGCAAGATCCGCCGCGGCACCGGCATCCCGGCGCAGAGCCGCCTGCACACGACGGCCGACATGGGGCCGCCGGTGGAGGACGAGCATCTGTTCAAGGTGGTGGACGCGCTCGTGGCGGTCGGCGAGGAGGCGGGCAAGTCGGTGCCGCAGGTGGCGCTGAACTGGCTGCTTCAGCGGCCGACGGTGGCCTCGGTGATCGTGGGCGCGCGCGACGAGAAGCAGTTGCGCGAGAACCTGGGCGCGATCGGCTGGAACCTCACGCCCGACCAGGTGAAGCGGCTGGACGAGGCGAGCTCGGTGACGCTGCCGTACCCGTACTGGCACCAGCGCGGATTCGCGGAGCGCAATCCGGCGCCGGTGTGAGCTAAGATCTCCGCATGACCTTGAATCCCGCCATCGCCACGTCGCACGCGCCCTCGCGCGTGGCGCGCGCATGCGCGGGTTCGGTCAAAGCGAAAAAGCCGTTGCTCGTCTGACCGGGGCTGCGGTTCCGTCGTCGGATGAGCGACGGAACAGGCCTCCCCCGGAAGAAAGCTTCACGGAACCATCGCCCGCTTCGCGCGCTCCTCTCACGACGTCTTGTCCGGTCGTTGCTGAAAGGAATCCTGCGTGAGCCGCTCCACCAATTTCTCCGGGGTCTGGATCCCCATCGTCACCCCGTTCCGCGCCAACCGCGTCGACCACGGCGCGCTCGCCGCGCTGGTGCGGCGACTCGCGAAGGACGGCGTCGCCGGCTTCGTCGTCTGCGCCACCACGGGCGAGGCGCCGCTGCTGTCCGACGGCGAGCGTGTCGAGGTGCTCGCCACGATCAAGGCGAGCACGTCGCTGCCGCTGGTCATGGGCGCCTCGGCCACGACGGCCGGCGAGGTGCTGCGCCGCATCGACGCCGCGATGGGCCACGCGCCCGCCGCCTTCCTGGTGACGCCCCCGGCCTACCTGCGGCCCTCGCAGGACGCGCTTCGGGCCTTCTTCACGGCAATCGCCGACGCCTCGCCGGCGCCGCTGATGGTCTACGACATCCCGGCGCGCACCGGCGTGCGGCTGGAGCTGGCCACGCTGCTGGCACTGGCCGCGCACCCGAACATCGTCGCGCTGAAGGACTGCGGCGGCCGCGTGGAGCAGACCGAGGCGCTGATCGCCGACGGCCGGCTGCAGGTGCTCAGCGGCAACGACGACGAGTGGTTCTCCACGCGCTGCCTCGGCGGCGCGGGCGCCATCGCGGCCAGCGCGCACGTGCGCACCGACCTGTTCGTGGCGTTCGACGCCGCCCTCGCGCGGGGCGACCTGGCGGCCGGACGCGCGCTGTGGCGGCGGTTGAAGCCGCTGGCCGTGGGCCTGTTCGAGGAGCCGAGCCCGGGGCCGCTGAAGGCCTTGCTGGCGGCGCAGGGTGAATGCGCCAACGAGTTGCGGGCGCCGCTGACGACGGCGTCGCCCGAGTTGCAGCAGCGGCTGCTGGCGCTGGTGCAGGGATTGCCGGCACGGGCGTGATCAGCCGGCCTGGGTGCCTTCACCAGCGTCGGCTGCGGCGGGCTTCACTTCAGAAGCGAGCCGACCGGGATCTCGTGCAGCCGCGTCTCGCCGGTGCGCCGCGTCAGCACCGCGACACGCGCAGTCCTGTTGCTGCCGCCCTTGGCATAGCCCTCGACCAGCACGACGGCGTCCTGCCAGCCGTCGTGGTCGATGTCTCCCAGGCCCATCAGGGTGAGGTGGACGCCGCCCCCGCGGTCCTCCAGCTCCAGGAAGTGATTCGGCACGCTCTTGAAGACCGCCTTGCCGCTCGCGGTACGCAGCGTGGCCTTGGGAGAGGCCAGGCTTGCGATCTCATCATCCGAGAAGGCCGCCCACAGGCTGCCCGGGAACAGATCGGTGGAGCGCCAGGTCAGGAAGTCTCCGGGCGGCAAGGCCGATTGGGGCGAGGCGATCGCGCGGCGCATCAGGGCCAGGGCGTCGCAGTTCGCGCCCTGGTACTTGACCACTTCGTAGTCCGGCGCGTTGTCGCTGCCGTCCACACGCGACCGCAGCTTCTCGTACTCGGCGCAGTTGGCTGCGTTGACGGTGTGGTCGTACGGATCGCCGTGCAGGTGGAGCGGCATCGGGTCGTCGAACTTGCGGTCCAGCGCGATTGTCTGGGGCACGGTGCCGGCCGGCAGGTCGAGGCCAGGGGCGAGCGTCGGCGCGATGCCGGCCGGTTCGGCCGCACCGCAGCCGGTCGCGATGAGGGTTGCAGCGGCAAGCGCGGCGAGGGAGCGTCTATTCACTTGGCCGCCTCCTCGAACATCTGCTTGGTCCAGTCGTTGCGGTCGTCGGGAGGGCCGTTGCGGTGGCATTCCTCGATGTCCTGTGGGATCTGGTGCCGATGATAACGACCGGCCCCGATGAACCGCGGTGCGATCAGCCCTGCGACTCGAGGTGATACGCCGTCGCGCGCTCCACCTCGCTCTTCGAACCCAGGAACACGGCCACGCGCTCGTGCAGCTTGGTGGGCTGCAGGTCCATGATGCGCTGCCTGCCGTTGGTGGACGCGCCGCCGGCCTGCTCCACGAGGAAGCTCATCGGGTTGGCCTCGTACAGCAGGCGCAGCTTGCCGGCCTTCTCGGGCTCGCGCTTGTCCCACGGGTACATGAACACGCCGCCGCGGCTGAGGATGCGGTGCACGTCGGCCACCATCGAGGCCACCCAGCGCATGTTGAAGTCCTTGCCGCGCGGGCCGTCCTTGCCCAGCAGGCACTCGTCGATGTAGCGCGTGACCGGCGGCGCCCAGTGGCGCTGGTTGGACATGTTGATCGCGAATTCCTTCGTGTCCTCGGGGATCTGCACGTTCTCCTGCGTCAGCACCCACGAGCCCATCTCGCGGTCGAGCGTGAACATCGCCACGCCGTCGCCCACGGTCAGCACCAGCATGGTCTGCGAGCCGTAGATGCAGTAGCCGGCGGCCGCCTGGTTCTTGCCGGCCTGCAGGAAGTCCTCCTCGGCCACGCCGTGGTGGTGGCCCACCTTGCGCAGCACCGAGAAGATGGTGCCGATGGACACGTTCACGTCGATGTTGGACGAGCCGTCGAGCGGATCGAACAGCAGCAGGTACTCGCCCTGCGGATAGCGGTTGGGCACGACGTGGATGGTGTCCATCTCCTCCGACGCCATCGCGGCCAGGTGGCCGCCCCATTCGTTCGCCTCGATCAGCACCTCGTTGGAGATGATGTCGAGCTTCTTCTGCACCTCGCCCTGCACGTTCTCGGAACCGGCCGTGCCCATCACGTCGCCCAGCGCGCCCTTGTTGACGGCGATGGCGATGTGCTTGCAGGCGCGGGCCACCACCTCGATCAGCAGGCGCAGCTGCGACGGGATGCGGCCGTGCTCGCGCTGCTGCTCGACGAGGTACTGGGTGAGGCTGACTTTCTTGATGGCCATGGCGGGACTCAATCCTTCAGCGCGCGGTCGACCACCTCGCGCACGTCCGGGCTCAGGTCGGGCCTGGCGGCCACGCGCACGATCGCCTCGCGCGCGGCGCCGCGGTACGGCTCGGCCAGCAGGCGCCAGCGGTCGAGCGCCCGCGCGAGCCGCGAGGCCACCTGCGGGTTGATTGCGTCGAGCTCGATGACCTTCTCGGCCCAGAACACGTAGCCCTTCGCGTCGGCGCGGTGGAACGCGGCCGGGTTGAAGTTGCACAGCGACAGAACCACGCTGCGCACGCGGTTCGGGTTGCTCATCGAGAAGTCGGGATGCTGCAGCAGCGCCTTCACGCCGGCGAACACGCGGCCGTCCTTCTCGGGCGCGCGCGCCTGCAGGCCGAACCACTTGTCGACGACGAGCGCCTCGTGGCGGAACAGCTCGTGGAAGCGCGCCAGCGCGGGCGCGGCCAGGTCGGAATGCGCGGCCACGAGCGCGCCCAGCGCGCCCAGGCGGTCGGTCATGTTGCCGGCGTCCTTGAAGCGCTGCCAGGCCTTGCCCGGCCATACCGTGTCGCCCGTGCGGACGGCGTTGCGCACCAGCATCGCGAGCGCGAGGTTGGCCAGCGCGCGGCGCGCGCTCTGCGTGCCGTCGGGGCTGTAGCCCTCGACGACCTGGTGGCTGTCCCACGCGGCGGCCCAGTCGTCGGCCAGGCGCGCGGCCAGCTCGTCCTGCATCGCCTGGCACACCGCGTGCACGCGCTGCGGGTCGACGGGCACCGTCAGCTGCTCGGACACGTAGGCCTCCGACGGCGGCGTCAGCACCAGCTCCTTGAAGGCCGGGTCGAGCGCCGGGTCGCGCAGCACGGTGCGCATCGCGGCCACCCAGGCGTCGTTGACCGCGAGCGTGCCGTCGCCGGCGATGGCGGCGAGCAGCTGGGCGAGCGCCAGGCGCTGGCCGGCCTCCCAGCGGTTGACCGGGTCGGTGTCGTGCGCGAGCAGCACCAGGCGGTCGGCGTCGGCGAGGCCGTCGTCGAGGATCACCGGCGCCGAGAAGTCGCGCAGCACCGAGGGCACGGCGTCGGCCGGCACGTCGAGGAAGCGGTACGAGGCCTGCGCCTCGGACAGCACCAGCACGCGTTCCAGCGGCGCGGCCTCGGCCGGGGTTTCAGCATCACCCTCGAGGCGCAGCGGCAGCTGGCGGCCGTCGCGCGAGAACAGCGCGAAGCGCACCGGGATCACGAACGGCTGGCGCTCGACCGGCGAGCTCACGCCCTGCGGCGCGCTGAAGTCCTGCTCCAGCGTCAGCGTGACGGCGCCGTCGGCCGCGGCCAGGCGCGCCGTGAGCTTGGGCGTGCCCGACTGCGCGTACCAGCGCTTGAACGCGTCGAGCTGCACGTTGAGCGGGCTGGCCGGGTTGACGTCGGCGATGGACTGCGCGAACGCGTCGCAGGTGACGGCCTGGCCGTCGTGGCGGCGGAAGTACTCCGTGATGCCGCGCTCGAAGCCGGCGCGGCCCACCAGCGTCTGCATCATGCGGACGAGCTCGGAGCCCTTCTCGTACACCGTGGTGGTGTAGAAGTTGTCGATGGCCACGTAGCTGTCCGGGCGCACCGGGTGCGACATCGGGCCCGCGTCCTCGGGGAACTGCATCTGGCGCAGGAAGCGCACGTCGTCGATGCGCTTGACGCCGCGGGCCGAGGCCGAGCCGGCCATGTCCTGCGAGAACTCCTGGTCGCGGAAGACGGTGAGGCCTTCCTTGAGCGACAGCTGGAACCAGTCGCGGCAGGTGATGCGGTTGCCGGTCCAGTTGTGGAAGTACTCGTGGCCGACGACGCTCTCGATGAGCGAGTAGTCGGTGTCGGTGGCGGTGGCGGGGCTGGCCAGCACGAACTTGGTGTTGAACAGGTTCAGGCCCTTGTTCTCCATCGCGCCCATGTTGAAGTCTTCCACCGCCACGATCATGAAGCGCTCGAGGTCCAGCGGCAGGCCGAAGCGCGCCTCGTCCCACACCAGCGAGGCCACGAGCGAGTTCATCGCGTGCTCGGTCTTGTCGAGGTCGCCGCGGCGCACGAACACCTGCAGCAGGTGCTCCTTGCCGGCGCGGCTGGTGACGCGCTGCTCGCGCGCGACCAGGTCGGCGGCCACCAGCGCGAACAGGTACGAAGGCTTCGGGAACGGATCGTTCCAGCGCGCGAAGTGGCGGCCGTTGTCCAGCGCGCCCTGTTCCTGCAGGTTGCCGTTGGACAGCAGCACCGGGTACTTCGCCTTGTCGGCGCGCAGCGTGACGGTGTAGATCGCCATCACGTCGGGGCGATCGAAGAAGTAGGTGATGCGGCGGAAGCCCTGGGCCTCGCACTGCGTGAAGAAGCCGCCGTTCGAGGTGTACAGGCCCGACAGCTCGGTGTTCTTCTCGGGGCAGACCGTGTTGCGGATCTCGAGCACGAACGAATCGGCGGCCGGGGCGTCGATCACCAGCTGGTCGTCCTCGTGGCGGAACGACACGCTCTGGCCGTCGACCAGCACGCGCAGCAGGTTCAGGCCTTCGCCGTCCAGGCGCAGCGGCTCGGCCGGGCGTTCCGTGTTGCGTTCGATCGCCAGCCTGCTGGCGACGATGGTCTTGGCGGGATCGAGGTCGAACGTCAGGTCGACGGTGCGGACCCGGTAGGCAGGCGCCGTGTAGTCTTCACGACGGATGAGCTGGGGAGAGCCTTCGCGCATGGCTTCTTCCTTCTGTTTGGCTGGGAGACGAAGTCGAAAACGGCGCGCGGCTCGTGGCCGCGCGCCGGGACGGATTACAGGCCTTGCTTGAGGCTGGCCGCAATGAACTGGTCGAGGTCGCCGTCGAGCACCTTCTGGGTGGCCGAGGTCTCGACGTTGGTGCGCAGGTCCTTGATGCGGCTCTGGTCCAGCACGTACGAACGGATCTGGTGTCCCCAGCCCACGTCCGTCTTGGTGGCCTCGAGGGCCTGCTGCTGTTCCATGCGCTTGCGCATCTCGTGCTCGTACATGCGCGAGCGCAGCATCTGCCAGGCCTCGTCGCGGTTGCGGTGCTGAGAACGGTCGTTCTGGCACTGCACGACGATGCCGGTGGGGATGTGCGTGAGGCGCACGGCCGAGTCGGTCTTGTTGATGTGCTGGCCGCCGGCGCCGGACGCGCGGTAGGTGTCCACGCGCACGTCGGCCGGGTTGATCTCGATCTCGATGGAGTCGTCCACCTCGGGGTAGACGAACACCGATGCGAACGAGGTGTGGCGGCCGCCGGACGAGTCGAACGGGATCTTGGGAA
>JABCYW010000097.1 GCA_013289985.1 Betaproteobacteria bacterium
GCCACCGGCATCGAGGCCATCGACGGCATCGGCTCCACCGAGATGCTGCACATCTTCATCTCCGCCGACGAGGCGCACGCGCGCGCCGGCGCCACGGGCACGCCGGTGCCCGGCTACCAGGCCTGCATCCTCGGCCCCGACGGCGAGAAGCTGCCGCGCGGCGCGGTGGGCCGGCTCGCGGTGCGCGGCCCCACCGGCTGCCGCTACCTCGACGACCCGCGCCAGTCGCAGTACGTGCACGACGGCTGGAACGTCACCGGCGACGCCTACCTGGAGGATGAGGACGGGTACTTCCGCTACCAGGCGCGCACCGACGACATGATCATCTCGGCCGGCTACAACATCGCCGCGCCCGAGGTGGAGGCGGTGCTGCTGGAACACGCGGCCGTCGCCGAATGCGCCGTCATCGGCGTGCCCGACGAGGAGCGCGGCCAGATCGTCAAGGCCTTCGTGGTGCTGCGCGCGGGCCACGCGCCGGATGCGGCCACGGTGAAGACGCTGCAGGACTACGTCAAGCGCGCCGTCGCGCCCTACAAGTACCCGCGCGCCATCGAGTTCGTGCCCGACCTGCCGCGCACGGCCACCGGCAAGCTGCAGCGCTTCCGTCTCAAGGCGACCAAATGATGAAGACCGTCCTGCAACCCGAAGGCTGGCCGCGTCCGCGCGGCTACGCGAACGGCGTCGCCGCGCAAGGCCGCCAGGTGTTCGTGGCCGGCATGGTCGGCTGGAACGCCGCGGCGGAGTTCGAGAGCGACGATCTCGTCGACCAGGTACGCCAGGCGCTGGAGAACGTGAAGGCCGTGCTGGCCGAGGCCGGCGCGCGGCCCGAGCACATGGTGCGCATGACCTGGTACGTCACCGACCGCGCCGACTACCTCGCCCGCGGCCGCGACATCGGCGCCGCATACCGCGACGTGATGGGCCACTACGACGTGGCGATGAGCGCCGTGGAGGTCAGCGCGCTGATGGAGGCGCGGGCCAAGGTGGAGATCGAGGTGACGGCGGTGCTGCCGCAGGCGTTGTAGCGCGGGCCGCGGGCCGGCGGCAACCCGCGGCTTCGGGCTCGGCCGAAGACGCGGTGCGTGCGGCGCCCCAGTGACGTGCCAGGCCGATCGCCGCCCGCTCGAGACATCCGGTCGATTTTCATGGCGGCCCGGCGTACGATCCGTGGCAACTGCCGCGTCCCGATCGGCGGGGAGACGGACATGGGCTACGGTTTCGGCAACGAGCTCCCTCGCGCGCACGGCAACACCTCGCCGCGCCCGCGCACGCACTACCTGGTCGTCATCGACTCGGGCGGATTCATGGTGGCACGCCTGTTTCTCGAGTCGCGCGAGCAGGTCGCCGAGTTCGACGCCAGCACGGAAGAAGTCGCGCAGATGATCAGCCACCTCCGGGCCGACCGCAGCGCCGGCGACCCGCTATGGGATCGCGCCCTGGCCGGTCACAGCAGCGCCGAACGGGCGGGGGCGCGAGTCTATGTGTTGGACATCTGACAAACGAATTCCCTCTCCCGGAACCCGGAGTTTCTTCATGACCACGATTGCCGAGAACGCCGATCTCGTCACGCTCATCAACGTATTCACGGTCGAACCATCGAATCAACAGGAACTGCTCGACCTGCTCGCGCGCGCTACCGATACATCCGTTCGTCACGTCCCGGGGTTCATCTCGGCGGCGCTTCATCGAAGCGTCGACGGAACAAGGGTCACGATGTACGCGCAGTGGAAGAGCGCGGAGCACTACCGGCACTACCAATCGATGCTTTCAGACCCGGCCGCCGCACCCTACGTGGAACAGGTACTCGCCATAGCCAGGTTCGAGCCCGGGATGTACGAAGTGGTCAAGGTCGTCGCCGGGCCGAACAAGCCTGGGGCCGATTGATTCGACGCCCGGAGTCTCTGCGGGCATCCCGACTAGATCGTCGGCGCGTACTGCGCGTACTGCGCCTTGTACGGCACGCGCGCCTGCTTGCCGATCGCCGTGGCGTCGCAGCCCGAGGCAGGCATCGCGCCGCCGACCGTGGCCACGCGCTGGATCGTCGTGACCTTGGCGAACAGGCCGGGCTTGCCGGTGCTGTGCGTGTCCAGCAGCAGCCAGGGGATCGCGCCGGCGTCGGGCGAGTCGACCTTGGCCTTGACCGTGCCCACCACCTTGCTGCCGTCGCCGGCCTCCCAGGTCGGGCCGGCGTAGTGGTGGCCCACCAGCACGCCCTTGGCGTCGACCAGGTTGGCCTCCGGCGCGACGAACACCCAGCCCGGCGCGCCCTCGGGCCTGGCCTTGCATTCGTAGATCTGCACGCCGTCGGCCCACAGCGTGCGAACCAGGGAATCGGTGGACGGCACGGCCAGGTTGCCGGGGATCACCACCGTGGGCGGCGTGGGCTGCAGCGCCTCGACGGCGCAGGCCGACAGCAGGGCCGTGGCGACCATGGGCAGGAGACGGGCGGCGGAGACGATGGTCATCGGATGTCCTCGGGTCTGGGGGTCAGAACGCGACCTCGTAGCGCTGGCCGCGGAAATTCAGGATGGCCGACTTCAGGCGGATCTGCTCGAGCACGGTGTCGGCCGCGGGCTTGTCGCCCTCGTGGAACACCTGGCCGTTGAGGATCACCATGCGCGCGGACGGCGTCTCGGAGTAGATCGCACCGCCCACGTTCAGGCGCGGCAGCTGCGAGCGGACGTCGGGGGGCAGGTCGTTGATGCCCGGGATGGCGGCTGGCCGCGCAGGCGTCGTCGCGGGCGCGATCGGCGCGCCGTAGTGCTCCACCGGCAGCTGCGCGGGCGCGGCGGCCTTGGGTTCCGGCGTCGCGACGCGGGCCGCCGTCGGCCGGCCCTGCGGCGGCGGCACATGGGGGGGCGGCAGCGCGCGCTCGCGGCCCACGGGCGGCTCGACGGGTCGCGCGCCCGGATCGATCGCCCCGGGGCTAGCAGGCGGCAACTCGCCCGGCGCGGGCGCGGTCTCGCGCGGGGGCGGCGCGAGCTCGGGCGCGGGCGCGAGCGGCGCCGTCGCCACGCGGGCATCGGGCTGCGAGCGCCACGGCCCGAAGACGATCACCACCAGCACGGCCACCAACAGCGCGCCGGCCACGCCGGCGCCCCAGATCAGCGGCGAGAAGTTGCGCGCCGCCGGCTCGCCGTCGGCCGGCACGTTCTGGGCATGCAGGCCCGGCACCGCGCCGCGCGTGCGTTCGGCATCGGCTCGCCGGAGCGCATCGAGGATGTAGGACATGCGCTTATTTTCCCTGGGCGGCCACGGCCGTCGGCGCCATGCCGGCCAGCCAGGGTTCGGCGAGGCCGCTGGCGCGATTGATCTGCATCAGCGTGGTGGGGCCGGCCACGCCGTCGGGCGCGAGCCCCTGGGATTGCTGGAACGCGGCCACGCGCGAGCGCAGCGTGGCGTCGAAGACATGGTCGGGTGCCGGCGCCGACGCCCCCAGCGCCGCGGCAAGCTGCGCGCCCACCGAGTCCACCAGCGGACCTTGCGAGCCCACCGACAGCGGCGCCGAGTAGCCCGGCGGCACGCGCCAGAAGGTGCTGAAGTCGCCGCGCCACGTCGTCGTGAGCAGCGTCAGCGGCACCTGCACCGCCGACTTGCCCGCCACCAGCGTGGCCTCGTCGCGATCCATGCCGGCCAGCACCGCGTACACCGGCCTGTCCTGCGCGTCGTGCAGCGTGAGCACGCTGGGACGCGCGAGCAGCCGCAGCAGCGCGAGGCCGCCATGCGCGCGGAAGCAGCGCACGTCCTGCTCGGCCGCGAGCGCGCAGGGATCGCCGTCGACCAGCAGCAGCGCCCAGTCGCGCGAGAGGGCGCGCAGCGCCTCCTGCTCGTCGCGCGGCGCCCGGGCCAGCCAGGCGTCGAGCTCGCCCACCGAGCGCACGCGGGCCGCGCTCGCCGCTGCCGCGGTCGCGGTGGGAAGAACGGACGCCGACGCCTTGGCCTGGCCGGCGCGCGCGGACGAGGCCGCACCGGCCGCCGCCACGGCCCCGCTCGCCGGCGCCTTGTCGCGCGCGCCCCATTGAACCGCCGCCGTCGCCGCTGCGCCGGCCAGCACCCCGGCGACTATCGCCGGCGGCCACCAGCGCGCCGGCAGCGTGCGCGGCCTCGCCTCGCCCGCCTCGCCGAACACCTCCTGCGCCGCCTTGTCGACGATCGCCCTGTCGACACGCGCCATGCCGGTGGCGTACGCCCCCAGCAGCGCGCGGTCGCACAGCAGGTTGATGCGGCGCGGCACCCCGCGGGCGAGCTGGTGGATGCGGCGCAGCGCGGCCGCGTCGAAGGGCATGGCGCCCTTGAGCCCGGCCACCGCGAACCGGTGCGCGATGTACTGCGTGGTCTCCTTCTCGGACAGCGCGTCGAGGTGGTAGCGCGCGATCACGCGCTGCGCCAGCTGCTCCAGCTCGGGCCGGGCCAGCATGCCGCGCAGCTCGGGCTGGCCGATCAGCACGATCTGCAGCAGCTTGCGCTCGCTGGTCTCGAGGTTGGTGAGCAGGCGCAGCTGCTCCAGCACGTCCGACGAGAGGTTCTGCGCCTCGTCGATGATCAGCACGTTGTTCTGGCCGACCGCGTGCGTGCGCAGCAGGTACTCGTTGAGGCCGTCGACGTAGTCCTTGAGCCCGGGCGCCGTGCCGGCCGCGGTCAGCGGCGGGAACTTGATGCCGAACTCGTGGCACACCGTGATGAGCAGTTCCAGCGCCGACAGCTTCGGGTTGAAGATGTAGGCGACGTTGCAGCGCGGCGGGATCTGCTCCAGGAAGCAGCGGCACACGGTGGTCTTGCCCGCGCCGATCTCGCCGGTGAGCAGCACGAAGCCGCCGCCGCCCTGCACGCCGTACAGCAGGTGCGCCAACGCCTCCCGATGGCGTTCGCTCATGAAGAGGTAACGCGGATCGGGCGCGATCGAGAAGGGCTTCTGCTTGAGGCCGAAGAAGGGCACGTACATGGCGCAAGCATACTTCGGCGAGGTGACGCTGCCGTCGCTCCCGTGCGGCGTCGGGATTCAGCGCCGCGTGGAGGCGTCGCGAAACGCGCGGAGGACGGCGTTCATGCGAGTCTGGTAGCCCGGTCCCTGGGCCTTGAACCAGTCGAGCACCTCCTGGTCCACGCGCAACGAGATCGACGCCTTCGCGGGCACCGGTTCGAGCCCGCGGCGCACGATGCCGCGCACGATGTGCCGGACGTCGGCCTCCGGATGCTCGCGGGTGTCAGGCGCCGACCTGCTCGAAGTAGATGCCTGCTTCGCGGGCAGTGGCCTTGCGGAACGAGATGACTCGGATTTCATGGGAAGTCTCGGTATGCACCAGCGATACGGGAATGCCATCCAGCAACCCCAGGGTGACGAAGCGCTGCTCGCCATACTCGAAGCGATCGTCCTCGAACGTGAACGTCAGGCCCGCGAAGACGCGCTCGGCATCCGCGAAGTCCAGTCCGTGCGCGTCGAGGTTGGCGTTCAGTTCGGTCTCTGACCAGCGAAATTGAATATGCATAATGTATATACACTTCGCCGCCACGTCAACGTTGCGGAATGCAGGCGACGGCGTTCCGATCTCCGCCGCCTCCCGACAGGACGCCCTGCTCGAATCGACCGGTTTCCCCGCCGCCGAGCGCGCGATGGGGCCACTCCTGCGTTGCGTATCGCGGGGCCGGCAGCACTCGGCTGAAGACCTCGCGCACGCCGGGCCCGGGACGCGGTGGCATCATCGACGCAAGCTTCCAGAGGACTCGCATGAAACTGCTCCGCCACGGCCCGCGCGGCCACGAACGGCCCGGCCTCGTCGACGGCCAGGGCGTGATGCGCGACCTGAGCGCGCAGATCGGTGACATCTGCGCCGCCGACCTGTCGCCCGCCCGCCTCGCGCGCCTGCGCTCCGTCGAGATCGACACGCTGCCCGTGGTCGCGCCCGGCACGCGCCTGTCGGTGCCCTGGCACGGCCTGTCGAAGTTCGTCTGCGTGGGGCTGAACTACAAGGATCACGCAGCCGAGGCGAAGATGGCGCTGCCGACCGAGCCCATCCTGTTCCTGAAGGCCAGCTCGGCGCTCACCGGTCCCAACGATCCCGTCGTGCTGCCCCAGGGCGCGCAGAAAGGCGACTGGGAGGTGGAGCTGGGCGTGGTCATCGGCACGCGGGCGCGCTGCGTGGCGGAGGCCGACGCGCTGGCGCACGTGGCCGGCTACTGCGTGGTCAACGACGTGTCGGAACGTGCCTTCCAGCTGGAGCGCGGCGGCACCTGGGACAAGGGCAAGGGCTGCGACACCTTCGGCCCGGTCGGCCCCTGGCTGGTCACGGCCGACGAGGTGCCCGACCCGCAGAAGCTCCCGCTATGGCTGGACGTGAGCGGCGAGCGCATGCAGGACGGCAGCACGGCCGACATGGTGTTCGGCGTGGCGCAACTGGTGAGCTACGTGAGCCGCTTCATGACGCTGGAGCCGGGCGACCTGATCGCCACCGGCACGCCGGCGGGCGTGGGCATGGGCCGCCAGCGCTTCCTGAAGCCCGGCGACACGCTGCGGCTGGGCATCGCGGGCCTCGGCGAGCAATCGACCACGGTGCACGCATGGGACGCGGCGCTGATCGACCGCGTCCACGGCGCACATTGATAAACTGGGCGCATGCGACGCTTGCTGCGACTGTTGACGCTCCTGCTCTTCGCGCTGGCGCTCCCGATCCAGGGCGTGACGGCGACGACGGCGATGCTCACGCACGCGCACGGCGCGCCGCACGCGATGACCATGCCCGGCGGCACGACGACGGACGCCGCCGCCCTGCCCTGCCATGGCCGCGCCGTCGACAAGGCCGGCTGCGGCGCCTGCTGCGCACCCATCGTCGCAGACCAGGCCACGCTGATCGTGGCGCCGGTCGCGCCGCGCTGGACCGCCCTGCCGCCGGCCACGCCCGCGGTTGCGGAGCCCTTGTTCCTCACCGGCGGCACCGACCGCCCGCCCCGCCTCCCCGCCTGAACCGCCGTGACGCGTCGCGCCCCCGTGCGTGACGCGAGCGCCCGCGCACGCGGGCCGTTCCAGGACGAGGATCCCATGCTTTCGAGACTTCCCATCGCCGGCCCGGCGCTGGCCGTCGCCGCGTTCGCGCTGCTGGCCGGCTGCGCCACGCAGGCCATCGACGACAACGTCGCCGCCGCGCACCACGAGGTCACTGCCCACGGCGGCCCCGACTTCGCGTGGCTCGCCACAGACGCCGCCCGCGACCAGGCCCGCGCCGACGTCGCGCTCGCCCTGCGGCAACCCCTGTCGCAGGACGACGCCGTGCGCATCGCGCTGTCGCACGACCTCGCGCTGCAGGCGCTGCTGTTCGACCGCGCGGCGGCCTCGGCCGACGCGACGCAATCGGCCCGGCTGCCCAACCCGGTGTTCGCGTTCGAGCGCCTGGCCGGCGGCGGCGCCACCGAGGTGACGCGCGCGCTCACGCTGCCGCTGCTGGACCTGCTCCTGCTGCCGGCGCGCGCCCGCCAGGCCGGCGCCGTGCAGCAGCGCCTGCGCCTGCAACTGGCCATCGACGTGCTGCGCCGCGCCGACGATGCGCGCGCCGCGTGGGTGTCGGCCGTCGCCGCGGAGCAGTCGCTGCGCTACGCGAACCAGGTGAACGACGCCGCCGAGGCCGCGGGCGAGTTGGCCCGGCGCCTCGAGGCCGCCGGCAACTTCAGCGCGCTGCAGCGCGCCCGCGAGGAGGCGTTCTCCGCCGATGCGCTGCAAGGCCTCGCGCAGGCGCGGCGCGCGCAGCGGCACGCGCGCGAGACGCTGGTGCGCGCGCTGGGCCTCGATGCGACCGAGGCCGCCGCGCTGAAGCTGCCCGAGCGCCTGCCCGACCTGCCCGCGACGCTGCCGCCGCCGGACGCCGCGCGCCAGTCCGCGCTCGACGAACGCCTGGACCTGCGCCTCGCGCGCGCCCGCCTGGACGAGCTCGCCCGCGCGCAAGGCCTCGTGCGCGTGACCGGCACCGTCGATGCGCTGGACCTCGGCGCCGAGCGCCGCGACCAGACGGGCCTGCCGCGCGAACACGGCCTGGCGCTGTCGGTGCCGCTGCCGCTGTTCGACAGCGGCGACGCCGCCCGCGCCGGCGCGCAGGCCCGCTACGCCGCGGCCCTCGCCCGCACCGGCGCGCTCGCGGTCGCCGCGGCCTCGCAACTGCGCACCGTCGACGCCGACCGCCGCGAGGCCCACGCGCTGGCCGCGCAGTTCCGCGATCGCCTCGTGCCCCTGCGCGCCACCATCCTCGGCGAGAACCTGCTGCGCTACAACGGCATGCTCGCCAGCCCCTTCGACCTTCTCGCCGACGCGCGCGACCAGGCCCTCGCGGTGCAGCAGGCGATCGCCGCGCAGCGCGATTTCTGGCTGGCCGACGCGGCGTGGCAGGCGGCCACACTGGGCCTGGCCTCGAACAACGACTTCCCGGAGGCCCCATGACATCCAACCGCCGCGGCTTCCTGCTGCGCACCGCCGGCGCCACGCTGGCCGCCACCACCGTCTCGCGCGCCGCGCTGGCCGCGCTGCCCGAGCTCGCCTCGCACGACAGCGCCGACACCGCGCCCCCGCTGGCGCCCGCCACCGGCCCGCACTACAACCCCGTCGTCACCCTCAACGGCTGGACGCTGCCCTGGCGCATGAAGGAAGGCATCAAGGAGTTCCACCTCGTGGCCGAGCCGGTGCTGCGCGAGATGGCGCCCGGCTTCACGGCGCGCCTGTGGGGCTACAACGGCCAGTCGCCGGGCCCGACGATCGAGGTGGTCGAGGGCGACAAGGTGCGCCTGTTCGTCACCAACCGGCTGCCGGAGCGCACGTCGGTGCACTGGCACGGCCAGCGCCTGCCCAACGGCATGGACGGCGTCACGGGCCTCACGCAGCCGGCCATCGAGCCCGGCAAGACCTTCGTCTACGAGTTCGTGGCGCGCCGCGCCGGCACCTTCATGTACCACCCGCACGCCGACGAGATGGTGCAGATGGCCATGGGCATGATGGGCTCCTGGGTGACGCACCCGCGCGCGCCGTCGCCCGCCATCGCGGCGGTGGACCGCGACTATGTGTTCCTGCTCAATTCGTACGACGTGACGCCGGGCGCCAGCGTGCCCAGGACGTCGACGATGACCGACTTCAACCTCTGGTCGTGGAACAGCCGCATCTTCCCGGGCATCGCACCGCTGGTGGCGCGCCAGCACGAGCGCGTGCGCATCCGCGTGGGCAACCTGTCGATGACCAACCACCCGATCCACCTGCACGGCCACGAGATGCAGGTGACCGGCACCGACGGCGGCCCGACGCCGCCGGGCTCGCGCTGGCCCGAGGTGACGGTGGACATCGCCGTGGGCCAGATGCGCCAGCTGGAGTTCGTGGCCGACGCCGAGGGCGACTGGTCGCTGCATTGCCACAAGGCGCACCACACGATGAACGCGATGGGCCATGACGTGCCCAACATGATCGGCGTCGACCAGAAGGACGTCGTCGACAGGATCCGCGCGCTGGTGCCCGGCTACATGGCCATGGGCGGCAGCGGCATGGGCGACATGGCGGGCATGTCCATGATGCCGGCGCCGCCCAACACCGCGCCGATGATGGGGGGCGACGGGCCGTACGGGTCGCTGGAGATGGGCGGCATGTTCAGCGTGGTCAAGGTGCGGCGCGACCAGCCCGCCGGCGACTACCGCGATCCGGGCTGGTACCGGCCGCCCGCCGGCACCACCGCGTACGAATGGACGGGCGAGCCGCCCCCGGTCGCGTCGCATGCCGCCCACAATCCCTCGAATGAAATCGAGGTGCAGGCGAAGAAGCCGAGCATGGGCGGCATGCCCATGGAACACTGAGAACCACAATGAAAATCATCCAGGAGGCCTCCATGACCACCCCGCTGCGCCTCGCGTTGGCGACCCTCGCCGCCACGCTCAGCCCGCTCGCGTTCGCGCACGCCTCGCTCGTCGAGTCGTTCCCCGCCAAGGGGCAGATCCTCACCGGCTCGCCGGCCGAGATCCACCTCACCTTCAACGAGCACGTGGAGCCCCGCTTCTGCCGCATCAAGCTGGTGAGCGACGCCGGCAAGAACTTCGACGCCGATCGTCCGTCGGCCGACAAGACCAGGCCCAACGCCATCGTCGCCGCGGTGCCCGTGCTCAAGCCGGGCACCTACAGCGCGCGCTGGACGGCGGTGGGCAGCGACGGCCACAAGACGCACGGCGACTTCTCGTTCACGATCGCCAAGTAGCGGCGCGAGCAACCGCATGGATGACGCCACGCTCGCCGCGCTGCGCACCACGGCCGACGCGGTGGGCAACGTCGGCTTCGCCACGATGGCCGGCACGCTGGCCACGCGCGCGCTGCTGGGCGATGCGGCATCGGACTGGGCCCTGCACTGCATGCGGCGCTGCCGCCGCACGTTCACGCGCGCCGGCTGGCTGACGCTGGCGGCCAGCCTCGCCTGGATGGTGGCGGAGGCGCTCACGATGACCGAGGCGCCGCCGCTGGAGGCCCTCGCGGCGATCGCCGGCATCGTCGCCGACACGCCGTTCGGGCGCGCGTGGGCCGTCGCCAGCGCGGCGCTGGCCGTCGCGCTGGCGCTGGTGGTGCTGCGTCCGCGCCGGGCGCCGCCGCTGCGCACGCTGGCGCTGGCCCTCGCGGTGGCGGGCGTCGCGCACGCGTGCGCGGGCCACGCGGGCGCGACGGGCCTCGGTTGGCTCGCGGGCGTGATGGGCGTGCACGTCCTGGCCACGGCGCTGTGGGCCGGCGCCGTGTTCGCCGCGGCGCTGTGCGTGGCTCACGGCGGGCCGGACACCGCCGACGGCCCGCGCTACGCCGCGCGCCTGTCCACGCTGGCCACGGGTTCGCTGGTGGTCGTCGCGCTCACCGGCGTGGCGGGCGCCTGGCACGCGCTGGGCGGCGACGTCGCACCGCTGGCCACGTCCACCTGGGGCCGCGTACTCGATGCCAAGACGGCCCTCGTGGCGATCGCGGTGGCCCTCGGCGGCTTCAACCGCTTCGTCGTGATGCCCGGGTTGCCACGCGCGTGGCCGCGTTTCGGGCGCGTGCTGCGCATCGAGGCGGGCGTGCTCGCGGCCGTGCTGGTGGCGGCCGCCTTGCTGGCCAACGGCGAGCCGCCGGTGGTGTGATCAGGTGGGCGCGTCGCCGGCCGGCTGGGTGACGGCGCGCTTGAGCTCATCCACCGTGTAGCCCTGCTTGAGCAAGGCCTCGCGCAGCCATTCGGGGTGCTCGCCCTGGCCGTCCCACGTTTCGCCGCTGACCGGGTGGCGGTAGCGGATCGGCAGGCTGCCGGCCGGCGCCGGCTGGGCCGATCGCGGCATCGGGCCGCGCAGTTCCTGCGGCGTGATGTTCCAGAATTCGACGAGCTTGCGCACGGTGCGCAGCGCCGCGAGCTTCTCGGGGGGGTAGTCGTCGTCTTCGATTTTCATCGGCCGGGGTCGGGCAAGCCCTGCATGGCGGCATTCCGGGTGGGCCGGTTGCCGATGGGCAATGGTAGCGCCCCCGGCCTGTCGAGCCCGCGCGTGCGCCACAACGGATGTCGTCCGCGCGTGAAATAGACTGCGGGGAACGCCACCTGCGGCCGCCACGCCATCGACCTTCATGCGTCTCGCCCGGATCCGAATTTCGCTTGCCCTGGCCGCCGCATCGGGGGTCGCCGCCGCGGCGCAGGCCGCTTCGCCTTCGCCGGCGTCGGCGTCTTCGGCCGTGCTGTCCGATGCCTGCCCCGCGCAGTTGCCGGTCAAGCAGACCGTGTCCGGCACGATCGCCGGCTGGACGGCACAGGACCAGCAGGGGAGCTATCCGTTCACGCGCGTCGCGTTCTACCCGGGCCCGCCCGCCGAAAGCTCGCTGATCGTTCCCACGGTCGAATACCAGGGCCAGACCGGGCTGCACGACCGCTGGAGCCTGCCGCGGCGGCCGGGCGGCTACTGGATGACCTGCGCGTACGCCAACACCACGGCGACGCTGGCCCGCAAGCTGGCCGACGACGCGGACTACTGCCAGGCCGACTACGACGGCCGCTTCATGACGCTGGTGGTGCGCCACTGGTCGTGCGGGCCGCGGCGCCTGGTGGCCACGCCGCTGCCGCCGCGTCCCGCGACCAAGCCGCCGGCCAAGCCGCCGGTCAAGCGCGGCGGATGAACGCCATCGCGAGCGCCGGCGTGCGCTGAGCGAGGGCCTCGGCGGGCGCTCGCTCGCCCTCGACGTCGCCCAGCATCGCCTTCAGCTCCTCGCCCTGCAGCACCTCCTGGACGAGCAGCGCCTGCGCCATCGCGTCCAGGCGGGCGCGCTGCGCCTTGAGCAGCGTGCGGCACGTGGCCTGCGCCTGTTCCAGCAGCGTGCGCGCCTCCTTGAGCACCGCGGCCTGGATGTCCGGGCCCAGCAGTTCCCTGGGGATGCCGCCGACGCTGAGCAGGCCGAAGGTCTCGGAGAAGCCGAGCGAGCCCACCATCTCGATGGCCAGTTCCGACGCGCGCTTCAGGTCGTCGGAGGCGCCGCTGGACACGCTGTCGAGCACCAGCAGCTCGGCCTCGCGGCCGCCCAGCATCATGGCCAGCCGGCTCACCAGCTCGTTCTGCTTGTAGAGCGGATCCTCGGTGCCGCGCGTCATGTAGGTGACGCCCAGCGCCTGGCCGCGCGGCTCGATGGTGACGCGCTCGACGAGACCCGCGCCCGTCCAGTGGCCGATCATCGCGTGGCCGGCCTCGTGGTACGCGAGGCGCACGCGCGTGCCCTCGGTGAGCAGGTCCTTCACCGGCGAGATCTCGCCGCCCAGCAGCTGCGTCTCGATGGCGCGCAGCACGTGGTCGGACGTCACCTTGTCGGCTCCGGCCTCGGCCGCGCTGGAGGCGGCCTTGTTGACGATGTTGGCGATCTCCGCCGGCGTCAGGCCCGGCGTCATGCGCGCCAGCGCGGCGGTGTCGGCGCCGCCGTCGGAGGCCACCTTGGCCAGGTACAGGTCGAACAGCCTCGCGCGCTCGGGCTGCGTGGGCTTGGCCAGGCGCACCAGCATGTCGAAGCGGCCGGGGCGGCGCATCGCCTCGTCGATGTTGTTCTCGTGGTTGGTGGCGGCCACCACCACGACGTTGTCCATCGCCTCGAAGCCGTCCATCTCCACCAGCACGCGGTTGATGATGCGGTTCATCTCCGATTCCGCGCCGCCGCCCTCGTTGCCGCGCGAGCGCTTGCCGATGCCGTCCACCTCGTCGATGAACAGCACGCAGGGCGCGTGCTTGCGCGCCAGCTTGAACAGCGCCTTGACCTTGGCGACGCCCGCGCCGTAGTACGTGGCGGTGAAGTACGAGCCGTCGACGGCGATGAAGTTGGCCTTGCTCTCGCCGGCCAGCGCCTTGGCGAGCAGCGTCTTGCCGGTGCCCGGCGGGCCCACGAGCAGCACGCCGCGCGGCGCCGCGGCGCCCAGCCTCACGTAGGCCGACGGGGCGTGCATGAAGGCCTTGACGCGGTTGAGCGCGGCCTTGGCCTCCTCGTTGCCGATGGCGTCGTCGAACGTGGTCTCGGGGCGCTCCGACAGCGTGGAGGCCGCGCCGCCCACGCCGGTCTGCAGGCGCATCAGCACGAAGAAGCCGATGCCCATCGTGGCGATGATGATCAGCGGCGAGACGATGGCGCCCAGCGCGTCGAGCAGGTGCTGGCTCTTCGTGCGCGGATCGACGTCCACGCCCACCAGCGCGAAGCCCTGCGCGGCGCTGCGCTCGGCGAGCTTGTCGAGCGCCGTTCCGGCGCAGCCGATGACGGTGCATCCGGGCACCGTGACGCTGGCCTTCGCGCCGTTCTTCAGCGTGTAGAGCACCAGGCCGGGGTGGCCGTTGGCCAGCGCGACCGTGGCCACCTGGCCGGCGTCGGCCGCCTTGATGAGCTCGGACACGTTGCGCTGGTTGGCCAGCCACGCGTCGGGGGCCTTCTCGAACTCCAGCATCTCGGGGCTCTTGCGCGCGTTCGACTCGCGCGTGGCCTCCTGCGCCAGCAGCGCGAAGCCGGCGACGACCAGCATCACCGACAGCACGGCGACGGGGACGCGGGAGTTGGCGCGGACGCGCTTGAAGAACTTCTGGATGGCGGTCATGGGCGGCGTGCGCGATGGCAAGGGCAATGCTTGATATCGGTCGATATCACGCCCCAATTGGAGCGCGGGAACGCCCAAAGTTCCAGCCGGAATAGCGGCCCTTGGACCCCTTAGATCGCACCGTGAGAAATGTCCGCCGCCGTGCCCGCTCGACAACAGCCGCGTGCGCTTGCACCGCACCGTCGAGTTCATTCGCGGCAGCCGACGAAAAGTCACACGCAAGCCGCATGCCGCGCGCTACATTGGTTCGATCGCCCGCCACGCGAGCGAAACAACTTCAGGAGAGAGTCATGGGTTTGCTGGATTCGATCGTCGGACAAGTCTCGGGCGCGCTGGAGAACAGCGTGCCGGGCGGCCAGGTGCACCCGGGGCTGCTGGACGTGGTGTCGTCGTTGATGACGCAGGGCGGCGGCCTGCAGGGACTGGTCGGCCAGTTCGAGCAGCAGGGGCTGGGCAACGTCGTGCAGTCGTGGATCGGCGGCGGCCAGAACCTGGCCATCACGCCCGACCAGGTTCAGTCGGTGCTGGGCGAGCCGCACATCGCCGAGGTCGCCGCCAAGCTGGGCCTGTCGCCCGCGGACGTCACCAACCAGCTCGCCGGCCTGCTGCCGCATGCGGTGGATTCGGTGACGCCGGCCGGCGCGGTGCCGCAGGGCAACGTGCTCAGCGAGGCGCTGAACGCGTTCACGGCGCTGCGTCGCTAGGCGAACTTCGCCGCGAGGTCGACGCTGTCGCGCCGGCCCACGGCGTCGGCGTGTTGCGCCAGCCAGCGGCCCGCGCTCGCGCGGCCGAGCTGGTGCAGCGTCTCGAAGAAGCGCGCGTTGACGGCCAGCCGCGTCTCGCCGGCCAGGTGTTCGAGCTCGGGCCCGGCCTCGATCAGGTGGAAGCGCGCGGCCGGCTCGTCGCCGCTCCACGCGCGCGGAATCCAGCGATGCCACGGCCGTCGCGCGACGCGGGCGCGCTCGCGCACGAGCGCCTGCATCTCGCGCCGGAACGCGGACGTGAACGCGATCTCGGCCACGCGCGCATGCAGCTCTTGCGCCGTGTCGGTGGGCTGCGTCGGCGGCCATTCGAGCGGTGACAGCAGCACCAGCAGCGTGTCGCGCGCGCGCGCGCCGTCCAGCAACGGGAACACGGCCGGGTTGGCCGCGTAGCCGCCGTCCCAATAGGTCTGGCCGGCGATGCGCGGCGCATGGAACACCGTGGGCATGCAGGCCGACGCGAGCACGGCGTCGACGCCCAGCTCGGGCGCGCCGAACAGCCGCAGCCGCCCGGAATCGGCGTGCGTGGCGGCCACGAACAGGCGAAACGGGCAACGCCGGCGCAGGCCGTCGAAGTCCACCTGGTCGAGCAGCAGCTGGCGCAGCGGATTGACGCCCAGCGGGTTGAACTGCGCGGGCGACACGTAGTGGGCCCAGGCCATCCACCACTTCACCATCGGTGCGAGGTGCACCCCGCCGTCGGCGTCCTGCTGGGTGACGTCCACCGGCATCGTGTCGGCCAGCGACGTCCAGAAGCGCCGCAGCGCGGCCCGGGCGCCATCGCGGCCGCCGGACATCCAGCCCTGCGCCAGCATCACGGCGTTCATCGCGCCGGCGCTGCTGCCGCTGAGGCCGTCGAAGCCGAAGCGGCCATCCTCCAGCAGCGCGTCGAGCACGCCCCAGGTGAACGCGCCGTGCGCGCCCCCGCCCTGGAGGCCCAGGTTCAGCAGGCGCGGGGAAGGCATGGGCAGGGGAGCGGCGGGTTCATGAAGCCATCTTCGGCGACGCCGTCGTGCCCGCCCCTCCACCGGGGTATTCCGTGACATCTGGCCGGCGAGCGGTCGTTGCGCAACACTGCGATGGGAAACCCTGGATGGAAAACCCTTATCAGCGAGCCCGATTCTTGCAAGGATCTGACATCTGATACGCTGCGCCCCGCGTTGGTGCAAGAAAAACAATGGGAACGTCGATGTTCGTCTCCTTTGCCCGGTGGTCGTTGCCGGCGATCGTCACCTGTCTGGCCGCGGCCAGTGTTCGGGCACAACCGGGCGGCGCCAACGGGCCGCAGGTGATGGGCTGGGTGCCGGCCTACGGCATCGAGGCCTCGATGAAGGCCCTGTCTGCCTCGCCGGCCATCGGCCAGGCCATGACGCGGCTGGGCCTGCAGTTCTGGAACCCCAGCGTCGACGGCAGGGGCGTGGTGTTCGCGCCGGTGGACGCCACCGGCCGCCCGGTGACGGCCGCCGACGTGAAACGGTTGCAGGGCTGGGCGCGCAGCCACAACGTGCAGCCGCTGCTGACCGTCTACAACAACTCCCAGGTGATCAACCGCTGGGACTGGCCGCTGGCCCGGCGCGCGTTCGCCGAGCATCCCGAGGAATTCGCCGCCGCCCTGGTGGCCGCCGTGGACAAGTGGGACCTCGACGGCGTCGACCTCGACCTGGAAGGCGAAGGCGCACTTGCGGCCGACCGTGCCCCATTCGCAGCCTTCGTGCACCAGCTCGCCGCGGCCCTGAAGGCCAAGGGCAGGATCCTCACGGTGGACAGCTTCCACAGCCCCTGCGACAACGCGCCCAACATGCGCTGGTGGAGCGACTGGACGGGCGACGTCGCCACCATCCACTCGATGGGCTACGAAGACCTGTACGAAGGCAGCAAGGCCACGTTCACGCCCGAGGGCAGGCCCGTCTGCGAAGGCGGCGCCATGCTGTTCCGCTACAGCTGGCAGCTGGAGTGGGGCATGAAGGCCGGCTACCGGCGCGACCAGATCGTGATGGGCATGCCCACGTGGGTGGACGCCTGGGGCTCCGGAGGCCTCGGCCCCAACGTGGTGGACCACCTGCGCGAGGTGCGCGCGCTGGGTGCCGGCGTGGGTCTGTGGGACATGCAGCTGGCCGCGCCCGGGTGGACGAAGCCCGCCACCTGGGATGCGGTGCAGGCGCTGCGCCGGCCCGGCAATGCGCTGGCGCGGCGCTGGCTGCCCGTCATCGATCGCGGCACGCCGCGCGGCTCGACCGTCGAGACGCTGGCCGTGTCGGAGCGGACGCCGACGGCCACGAACTTCCGCTCGCAGCCGTCATCCGCGCGCTGACGCGGGCACGTCCGGATCAGCGACGGTCGTGGTCGTGACCGCGGTCGTGGTCTTCACGATCGCGATCGTCGTGATCGCGGTCGCCGTGATCGCGGTCGTGCCCATGGCCGTGCTCGCGTTCCTCGTGGTCGAAGCGATGGTCGTGCGGATAGTGCTGGACGTAGCGGTCGTGCACCCACTGTTCGCGCACGAAGTACACGGGCTGGCCACAGGCGCCATAGGCGGCGCAGTGGTGGGCCCAGTCATGCTGGTGCGCCTCCGGCACGTACAGGTAGATCGGGCGCTGCTGGATCGCCACCGGGGACGGCGCGATGACCATGGGCTGCGCGTAGACCACCGGCGGCGCCACGAACGCGACGCCGGGGGCGCCGATGTCGACGCGGCCGTAGACGCCGGGGACGTTGATGTTGACGCTGGCGCCGACCGAGACCTGGGCGTTTGCCGCGTTGCCGGCCAGGGCCGCGAGGGCGGCGGCGGCGAACTGGAGATGGATCTTCTTCATGATGTGTCTTCCTTCTGGTCGGCTGGGGAGGTCGGTGTGCGGGCTGCGTGTCGCCGGGATGGCTTGCAGCGAGCTTGCATCTAGAACGGTCTGCACGACAACGCCGTTGACGGCAGAGACGTAATCGATCTTTACAGGGCACGCCGCATGCCGCATGCCGCATGTCGGCGCCGAGTAGCGATTCTCCTCGCGGAACGCCCGCGCCGGCGATAGTTCGGTACGCCTCCTCAGCCAGAAAGGTGCATTTTTCTCGGGCTTGTGGGAGAATCGCGGGTTCGACCCCTTACAGCTTTAAAGACCGGATCCAATCATGGGCAACAAGATCGTTACCGAAGCCGACCGCAAGGCCACCCCGCGTCCGGCGCTGCCGATCGGCGTCACCGCCACCACCGGCAAGGGCCAGAAGCGCAGCCTCGAGCGCGGCGCCCACACCCGCAGCAAGAAGAACCCGGGCAAGCGCGCTCGCCAAGGCTGATCGGGGAGGCTCGCAGAGCCAACCCGGTTTCAGCCGCCAAGGCTGATCGCGGGCCGGCCCTATGCCGGCTCATTTCAGGCGTTCGCGGCCCTTGCCCGAACGGATTGGCCGACATCGCCGCGCAAGCGTGACCAGGAGCCTTCGGGCTCCTTTGTTCGTTCCAGCCGAACATCCGCACCATGCTACGAATCACCGAACTGCGCCTGCCGCTGGATCATGCCGAGGACGCCCTGCGCCCGGCGATCGTGGCGCGCCTGGGCATTCGTGACGCGGAGCTGAGTTCGTTCAACGTCTTCAGGCGCAGCTACGACGCGCGCAAGAAGACGGCCATCGTGCTGATCTACACCATCGATTGCGTGCTCGCCGTCGATGAATCGGCCGTGCTCGCGCGGTTCGATGGCGATCCGCACGTGCGCGTGGCACCGGACACGAACTACCGCTTCGCGGGCCACGCGCCCGACGGCTTCTTCGGCGGTGCCCGCCCTCGCCCGGTCGTGGTCGGCTTCGGGCCGTGCGGCATCTTCGCCGCGCTGATCCTCGCGCAGATGGGCCTGCGTCCCATCGTGCTCGAACGCGGCAAGCCGGTGCGCGAGCGCACCAAGGACACCTGGGGCCTGTGGCGCCAGGGCCAGCTCGATCCCGAGTCGAACGTGCAGTTCGGCGAGGGCGGCGCCGGCACGTTCTCGGACGGCAAGCTGTGGAGCCAGATCAGCGATCCGCGCCACCTCACGCGCAAGGTGCTGGCCGAGTTCGTCAAGGCCGGCGCGCCCGACGAGATCCTCTTCGTGGCCAAGCCGCACATCGGCACCTTCCGCCTGGTGAGCATGGTGGAGAAGATGCGCGCCGACATCGTCGCCCTCGGCGGCGAGATCCGCTTCGAGCAGCGCCTCACCGACGTGCTGATCGAGGGCAAGGGCGAGCAGCGGCAGGTCCGCGGCCTGGTGCTGGCCTCGGGCGAGGAACTGCGCACCGACCACGTGGTGCTGGCGCTGGGCCACAGCGCGCGCGACACCTTCGCGATGCTGCACGGGCGCGGCGTGCGCATGGACGCCAAGCCGTTCTCCATCGGCTACCGCATCGAGCATCCGCAAGGTCTCATCGACCGCGCGCGCTTCGGCCCCAACGCGGGCAACGAGATCCTGGGCGCGGCCGACTACAAGCTGGTGCACCACGCGAGCAACGGCCGCTCGGTCTACAGCTTCTGCATGTGCCCGGGCGGCACCGTGGTGGCCGCCACGTCGGAGCCGAACCGCGTGGTCACCAACGGCATGAGCCAGTACTCGCGCAACGAGCGCAACGCCAACGCAGGCATCGTGGTGGGCATCTCGCCCGAGGACTACCGCCAGGACGGCAAGACCGGCGGCGTCGTGAACCCGCTCGACGGCATCGAGTTCCAGCGCCTCTGGGAATCGCGCGCCTACGAGCTGGGCGGCGGCGGCTACATGGCCCCCGGCGCGCTGGTGGGCGACTTCGTCAAGCGCCAGCGCTCCTCGGCCCTGGGCAGCGTGGAGCCCTCGTACAAGCCGGGCGTGCACCTGACCGACCTGCAGGAGAAGGGCCGCGGCAGCCTGCCCGAGTACGCACTCGACGCGATCCGCGAGGCGCTGCCGGCCTTCGAGCGCCAGATCAAGGGCTTCTCGTTGCCCGACGCCGTGCTCACCGGCGTGGAGACCCGCACGTCGTCGCCGCTGCGCATCCCGCGCGGCAAGGACTACCAGAGCCTGAACGTGCGCGGCCTGTACCCGGCCGGCGAGGGCGCGGGCTACGCGGGCGGCATCATGTCGGCCGGCGTCGACGGCATCGAAGTGGCCGAGGCGCTGGGCGCCGCGATGCTGGGCGCCTGACGGAACTCAGCTGTTGACGACCACCGTGATGGTGGCCACCGCGCCGGCCAGCCCGTGCGAGTCCTTGACGGTGACCTTCAGCGCATACGTGCCCTTGACGGCCTTGCTCCACGCCAGCACGCCGGCGCTGCCGAGCGTCATGCCGGCGGGCGCGCCGGTCATCGTGTAGGTGAGCGCGTCGCCGTCGACGTCGTTGCCGTGCAGCGTGACGGTGAACGACGTGCCGGCCTTGACCGTGATCGTGCCCGAGGCCAGCGTCGGCGCATGGTTCACTGCGACGACGCTCAGCGTGTACCTGCCGCTGGCCGACTTGCCCGCGCTGGTGGTGGCGGTGGCCGTGAACGACCAGCTGCCGGCGACCGGCGCGGCCCAGGTGACGACGCCCGTGGTGCTGACGGCCAGGCCGCTCGGCGCGCCCGACAGCGTGTACTTGGTGGTCACGCCGGACGGCGCGGTGATGCCCAGCGACTGCGAGAAGGCCGTGCCGGTCTGCGCCGAGAACGCGCCGCCTGGAACCACCGGCGACGCGGACGTGGCGGTGGCGGTGGCCGTGCCCACCAGCGTGTCGAGCAGCGCGGCGGCGTTGGGCGTGCCCCAGCCGGTGACGGTGTCGTAGCCGGTGGCCGCGACGCAGCTCGCGCAGCTGCCGTCGCTGCCGTCCACGATGTCGGCGAAGTCGGCCGCGTAGGTGGCGGCCGAGGCGGCGATGGTCTTGTACAGCGTGGCGTGGAAGTCGCCCAGCAGCGCCTGCGAGGCGGCGACGCGGCGCGCGTTGGCCACGGCCACCAGGCCGGCCCATTGCGGCGCGCCGATGCTGGTGCCGCCGTAGGCATTCCACGCCGTCGTGGCCGAGCCCTTCGCGGTGAGCGCGACGTACTGGCCGGTGTTCGGGTTGGCGTTGAACGCCACGTCGGAGACGGTGCGCATGCTGGCCGCGCCGACGCCCGGCACGACCGTGCCCGATTGCCACGTGGGCAACGCCTCGTAGGCGCTCACGCCGCCGCCGGAGCTGGCCCAGGCCGCCTCGTAGCGCGTGCCGCTGCCGCTCCATTGCAGGCTGGTGCCGCCGACGGCCAGCACGTTGGGCGAGACGGCCGGCCACAGCGCCTGCGCACCCCCGTCGCCGGCGGACGCGATGTAGGTCATGCCCGCGGCGGTGAACGACGCGTCGTTGGCCTTGACCCAGCTGCCTTCGGGCGCGCCGAAGCTCATCGACACCACGCCGCCGCCCATCCTGTTGGCGAGCGCCACGCCGCCGAGCAGGCTGTTGCTGTTGGCGTCGCTCACCTCGATCAGCACGATGCGCGCGAGCGGCGCGATCGCGTGCGCCCATTGCACGTCGAGCGCGATCTCGGCGATCCAGTCGGCGTTGTAGGCCGGAGCCGTCGAGTTGAGCGCGCCCTTGCTGTCGGTGTAGGCCACCGAGAACGTGCAGGCCGACGGCGCCTTGGCCAGCGGCAGCGCCGAGGTCGTGGCCAGCGCGACGTTCGTGCAGGCGGGCAGGCCGAACTTGGCGGAGAACTTGCCCAGGTCGCTGAACAC
>JABCYW010000098.1 GCA_013289985.1 Betaproteobacteria bacterium
GTGGTCCTGCCCCGCGGAAGTGACGCGGGTGGCGCGCGAGGTGGGCACCGAGGGCAAGCTGGGCGGGCAGGCCGACGTGCAGGGCGTGTCGGGCACGTGGAAGGACCTGACCGACTCCGTCAACTCGATGGCCTCCAACCTCACGTCCCAGGTGCGCAACATCGCCGACGTGACCAAGGCCGTGGCGCAGGGCGACCTGTCCAAGAAGATCACGGTGGACGTCAAGGGTGAGATCTCCGAGCTGAAGAACACGATCAACACCATGGTCGACCAGTTGCGCTCGTTCGCCGCCGAGGTCACGCGCGTGGCGCGCGAGGTGGGCACCGAAGGGCGGCTGGGCGGCCAGGCGCAGGTGCAGGGCGTGTCGGGCACCTGGAAGGACCTCACCGACAACGTGAACTTCATGGCCGGCAACCTCACGTCGCAGGTGCGCGGCATCGCCAAGGTGGTGACGGCCGTGGCCGACGGCGACCTGAACCGCAAGCTCACCGTGGAGGCCAAGGGCGAGATCGCCGCGCTGGCCGACACCATCAACGGCATGACCGAGACGCTGGCCACGTTCGCCGACCAGGTGACGACGGTGGCGCGCGAGGTGGGCGTCGAGGGCAAGCTGGGCGGCCAGGCCAAGGTGCCGGGCGCGTCGGGCACGTGGAAGGCGCTGACCGAGAACGTGAACGAGCTCGCCGCCAACCTCACGACCCAGGTGCGCGCCATCGCCGAGGTGGCCACCGCGGTGACGCAGGGCGACCTGACGCGCTCCATCACCGTCGAGACCCAGGGCGAGGTCGCGTCGCTGAAGGACACGATCAACGAGATGATCCGCAACCTCAAGGACACGACGCAGAAGAACACCGAGCAGGACTGGCTCAAGACCAACCTGGCCAAGTTCAGCCGGATGCTGCAGGGCCAGAAGGATCTCGTCACCGTGGGCCACCTGATCCTGTCCGAGCTCGCGCCGGTGGTGGGCGCGCAGCAGGCCGAGTTCTACGTGCTCAACGCGGGCGGCGAACCGCCGCGCCTGCGCCTGTTCGCGAGCTACGCCTCGGGCGGCCAGGCCACCCACGGCAAGGAAGTGCACCTGGGCGAGGGCCTCGTCGGCCAGTGCGCGGTGGACAAGCGCAAGCTGCTCCTCACCAACGTGCCCTCCAGCGCGTTCCGCGTGGCCTCGGGCCTCAGCGAGAGCGCGGCGATGGACGTGCTGGTGCTGCCCATCGTGTTCGAAGGGCAGCTGCGCGGCGTGCTGGAGCTGGCGTCGCTGGAACGCTTCAACCCCGTGCACGAAGGCTTCCTCGACCAGCTGACCGAATCGATCGGCATCGTGATCAACACCATCGAGGCCAACACGCGCACGGAGGACCTGCTCAGGCAGTCCCAGTCGCTCGCCGAGGAGCTGGGCTCGCGCCAGGAGGAGCTGCAGCAGACCAACCAGGAGCTGCAGGACAAGGCGCGCCTGCTGGCCCACCAGAACCAGGAGGTCGAGCGCAAGAACACCGAGGTGGAACAGGCCCGCCAGGCGCTGGAGGAGAAGGCCGAGCAGCTCGCGCTGACCTCCAAGTACAAGTCGGAGTTCCTGGCCAACATGTCGCACGAGCTGCGCACGCCGCTCAACAGCCTGCTGATCCTGTCCGACCAGCTGTGCAAGAACCCGGACGGCAACCTCTCGGCCAAGCAGGTGGAGTTCTCCAAGACCATCCACTCGTCGGGCAACGACCTGCTGATGCTGATCAACGACATCCTGGACCTGTCCAAGATCGAGTCCGGCACCGTGGCCGTGGACGCCAGCGAGCTGCGCGTCGACGATCTGCACCGCTCGGTGGAGCGCGGCTTCCGCCACTTCGCCGAGTCCAAGCACGTCGACTTCAACGTGGAGCTCAGGCATCCGCTGCCCAAGACCATGGTCACGGACGTCAAGCGGCTGCAGCAGATCATCAAGAACCTGCTGTCCAACGCGTTCAAGTTCACCCACGAGGGGCAGGTCACGTTCAGCATCTCCACCGCCACCAGCGGCTGGTCGGTGGACAACGACGAGCTGCATCGCGCCGGCACGGTGCTGGCGTTCATGGTGCGCGACACCGGCATCGGCATCTCGCCCGACAAGCAGCAGATCATCTTCGAGGCGTTCCAGCAGGCCGATGGCTCCACCTCGCGCAAGTACGGCGGCACCGGCCTGGGTCTCGCGATCAGCCGCGAACTCTCGCGCCTGCTGGGCGGCGAGATCCGCCTCGTCAGCATCCCCGGCAAGGGCAGCGAGTTCACGCTGTACCTGCCGCAGAGCTACAACCCCGCACGCGCCGGGCGCCACCCGCGCGCGAGCGCGAGCCCGGCGGTCGCCTACCAGGCCGACACCGCAGCACGGGCCCACGGCACCCCCGCCGCGGCGAAGGACGAGAACCTGGACGACTGGCACCACGAGGCCGGCGACAAGCAGGCGAACGACGCCGTCGCCTTCGCCAACGCCGCCGACGACGACCGCGCCAACATCGCCGCGGGCGACCGCGTGCTGTTGATCGTCGAGAACGACCTGGACTTCGCGCGCGTCCTGCTCGCCGGCGCGCGCGCCGCCGGCTTCAAGGGCCTGGTCACCAGCACCGGCGCGAGCGCGCTGACGATGGCGCGCGAGTTCCACCCGGCGGTGATCACGCTGGACATCCACCTGCCCGACATGCCGGGCTGGCGCATCCTGGATCGCCTGAAGGGGGATCTCGTGACGCGCCACATCCCGATCTGCATCATCTCCACCGACGACGCCCGTGATCGCGCGCTGCGGTCGGGCGCGCTCGGCTTCCTGGCCAAGCCGCTGCAATCCGCCGACGAGGCCAACGCGGTCATCGCGCAGCTGCACGCCTACGCCGAGCGCGGCACCAGGCGCCTTGCGGTGGTGATGCCGCCGTCGCCGCGCCGCAGCGCGTTCATCGCCGCGCTGGACACCGACGTCGACGTCGTGCTGGCCGAGGACCGCGAGTCGGCGCGCCACGCACTGGCCGGCGCGGACGCGCTGGTGGTGGAGGACACGCTGGCCGACTTCGGGCCGGAGGACGTGCTCGACGCCATCGCCGAGCGCCGGGGCATCTGCCAGCTGCCGGCGGTGCTGTACCACGGCGGCGCGGCCGAGACGGGCAACTGGAACCAGCGCCGCGCCGGCCTGACGATCGCCGAGGCCGCGTCGCTGCCCGAGCTGCGCATGCAGGCCGCGCTGTGGCTGCACCGCAGCCCGGCGGCGCTGTCCGACGAGGATCGCGACCTCATCGAGGGCCTGATCGCCGACCGCGACGCGTTGAAGGGCCGCAAGGCGCTGATCGTCGACGACGACATGCGCAACATCTTCGCGCTGGCCACCGTGCTGGACGAGGAGGGCATGGTGATCGTGTCGGCCGACAACGGGCGCGAGGCGATCCGCCTGGTGCGGGACGATCCGACGATCGACATCGTGCTGATGGACATCATGATGCCGGAGATGGACGGCATCGCCACCATGCAGGAGATCCGCAGGCTGCCGCGCGGCCGCGAGCTGCCGATGGTGGCCGTCACCGCCAAGGCGATGAAGGGCGACCGCCAGAAATGCATCGAGGCCGGCGCCTGGGACTACCTCTCCAAGCCGGTCGATCCGCGCCACCTGATGTCGGTGCTGAGGGGCTGGCTGTGCCGTTGACCGCCACGACCCCCGCGGCGCCGCCGGCGCCGGCCAGCGCGTTCGGCGCCCTGGCCGGCGCCGCGGAACAGGCCAACATCCTCATCGTCGACGACCTGCCCGAGAAGCTGCTGGTCTTCGAGACGGTGCTGGGCGACCTGAACCAGAACCTCGTGTTCGCGCGTTCCGGCGCCGACGCGCTGCGCCAGATCCTGCGGCGCGACTTCGCGGTGATCCTGCTCGACGTCAACATGCCCGACATGGATGGCTTCGAGACGGCCTCGCTGATCCGCAGCTACAAGCGGGCGGCGCACACGCCCATCATCTTCATCACGTCGTACGCCGACGAGATGCAGACCGCGCGCGGTTATTCGCTGGGGGCGGTGGACTACATTCCGTCGCCGGTGGTGCCCGAGGTGCTGCGCTCCAAGGTGCGCGTGTTCGTGGAGCTGCACATCCTGCAGCGCCGCATCGCGCGCCAGGCCGAGGAACGCATCGAGCTGGCGGCGTCGGAGGCGGCGCTGCGCGCGGCCGAGGAATCCACCCGGCGGTCCAACCTGCTGGCGGGGCTGAGCCACGCCCTCAGCGGCGTGCTGGACGTTCGCGAGGGCATGCACACGCTGCTGGCCCACGTGGTGCCGGCGCTGGCGCCCAATGCCACCGTGGCGGTGGTCGACGAGCGCGGCGTCATCGTGCAGGCGGCCACGCGCTCCAGCCTGTTCGAGGACGATGCGGCCAGCATCGACCTGGCATCGGCGTCGCTGCCCAGCGCGCACTTCGCGCTGCTGCGCCAGGCCCTCGAGGTGGCGCCCGACGACGCCCGCGCGCCGGCTTCGGTGCTGGTGGACGGCGCGCTGCAGATGCTGCCGCTGGTGCACGGCGACCGCTTCCTGGGCGGGCTCTGGATCGACGGCGAACTGACGCCGCTGAGCGTCGCGCTGCTGGACGAGGTGGCGGCGCGCGCGGCCATCGCCTTCGCCACCGCGCGGCTGTACGGCGCCTTGCAGGTGGAGATCGCGGAACGCCGGCAGGCCGAGGCACGGCTCGAGGAGGCCAGCCGGCGCAAGGACGAATTCCTGGCGATGCTGGCGCACGAGCTGCGCAATCCGCTCGCGCCCATCCGCAACGCCGTCGAACTGATCCGCCTGGCGGCCCCGGCCGAGGCCAAGGTGCGCTGGGCCGCCGAAGTCACCGACCGCCAGTTGCGGCAGCTCACGCGCCTGGTCGACGAGCTGCTGGACGTGGCGCGCATCAGCCAGGGCAAGGTGGTGCTGCAGACGCAGTGCCTCGACCTGGTGACGCTGGTCTCGCAGTGCCTGGACTCCCAGAACGACCTGCTCGAAAGGCGCCGCCAGACTCTGGCCGCGTCGCTGCCGGGCATGCCGCTGCACCTCAACGGCGACTCGACGCGGCTGGCGCAGATCATCAACAACCTGCTGTCCAACGCGATCAAGTACACGCCCGAGGGCGGCTCGATCTCGGTGAACGTGGCGCATTCCGAGCGCGACGACGGCGAGTTCGCGGTGCTGGAGGTCAGCGACAACGGCATCGGCATCGACGCCGAGCTGCTGCCGCACGTGTTCGAGCTGTTCGAGCAGGGCAAGCGGGCGCTCGATCGCACGCAGGGCGGCCTGGGCGTGGGCCTGACGCTGGTGCAGCGCCTGGTGCAGCTGCACGGCGGCGAGGTGGTGGCCAGCAGCGCGGGGCCGGGGCTGGGCGCGCAGTTCCGCGTGACCCTGCCGTGCCTGGGCAGCGTCGCCGTGCCGGACGCGGCGGACGATGGCGACGTCCGCCTGCCCGGCGCCGCGGTGGCGCGCCGCATCCTGGTGGTGGACGACAACGTCGACGTGGTCGAGACCACCACGATGCTGCTGTCGCTGTCAGGCCATGCCGTGCACAGCGCCAAGGACGGATTGCAGGCCCTGCACGCGGCCGCGCAGTTCCGGCCGCAGGTGGTGCTGCTGGACATCGGCCTGCCGCTGATGGACGGCTACGAGGTGGCGCGGCGGCTGCGCCAGATGCCCGAGATGGCCGGCGCGCTGCTCGTGGCGTTGACCGGCTACGGGCAGCAGGGCGATCGGCAGCGCGGCAAGGACGCGGGCTTCGACGTCCACATGCTCAAGCCGGTGGATCCGCACGCGCTGGCCCGGGTGATCGAGGGCCAGGCCGTCGCGCACTGAGGGCTCAGGTCGCGAAGGTCGTGCGCCTGAAGGGGGAGGGCCGGCGCTGCGTGATCGAGTCGCCGGGACGACCCTTGGGCGCGATCATGCGGTCGAGGCGGGTCAGCAGCGTGGGCACGCGCAGCGGCTTGTGCCAGACGTCGCAGAAGGTGCTGCCGGCCGGCATGAACTCGGCCTCGGCGGTGACGGCGATCGCCGGCGTGTCCTGCCAGCCGGGAATCAGGCGCATGCGTTCCAGCAGCTCGGTGCCGTGGCAGTCGGGCAGCCGAAGGTCCAGCAGCAGCAACGACGGCCGCAGGCCGGCGGCGGCCGCCATCGCCGTGCGGCCGTCGACCGCGACGACCAGGTCCAGCTCGGGCCGCAATTCGAACACCGTCTGCATCAGCAGCACGTTGACCGGATGATCCTCGACGTACAGCACCACTTCGCGCATGTCATTCCCCTGATGTCGCTGGCCGTGCCAGTCGTTCGCTCGTCGACCAGGCGAATTCTGAGCAATCGGCATGCCCGGGCAGGCCGCGCGATTCGCAGCGGGGACGCCTGTGCGAAGGCAGGGCCGTCGGCATCTCTTTCGCGCGCCGCCGTCGCGGTACGTCGCTTGCCGATCCAGGGCATCGGGCCGCTCGCCCGCCCCAACCCAAGGAATACACCATGACCTCGAGTCGACTTTCCGCCCTCATCGCCGGCCTGGCCGTCGCCGCCACGCTCGGCGCCTGCGCCGGCATGACTCCGCGCGAGCACAGCACCGCCGTGGGTGCGGGCATCGGCGCCGCCGCCGGCGCCGTGCTGACCGGCTCGCCCGAAGGCGCCGTGGCCGGTGCCGCGGTGGGCGGCGTCGTGGGCAACCAGGTCAAGCGTTGAGTGCTTGATCGCCCATTGAAAACGGCGCCTGCGCGGGCGCCGTTTTCAATGGCTGGCGCGACTTCACTCCGGCGTCGCGTCCACCTTGTCGGCCGCGTATTCCTTGAGCCGGTTGTAGAGCGTCTTCAGGCTCACGCCCAGCGCGGCCGCGGTGCGTTCCTTCTGCTGGTTGAAGTGCTCCAGCGTGGCCAGGATCAGCTGGCGCTCGGCGTCGGCCATCGAGGTGCCGATCGAGATGGTGATGGACGGCCCGCCGTGGCCGGCCGCCACCGGTGCCGGGGCCTGGACAGGCGCCGCCGGGCTGCCCCTGGGCGAGAACATCGACGACGCGTAGACGCTGCCGGGGCCGTTCGGGTCGTCCGGCAGCCATTCCTCGTTGATCGAGTTGCCCGACGCCATCACGTAGGCCCGCTGCACCACGTTGCGCAGCTCGCGCACGTTGCCGGGCCAGCGGTAGGCCTGCAGGCGTTGCGTGGCCGCCGGCGTGAAGCTCTTGGCGGTGCCTTCGCGCTCGCAGATGGCCGAGAGGAAGTGCTGCGCCAGCAGCGGCACGTCTTCCACGCGATCGCGCAGCGGCGGCAGCTCGATGGGGAACACGTTGAGGCGGTACAGCAGGTCCTCGCGCAGCTTGCCGGAGGATACGACCAGTTCCGGCGGCCGGTTGGTGGCCGCGATGACGCGCACGTCGGTTTCCTGGGCCACCGTGGAGCCGACGCGCATGAACATGCCCGTCTCCAGCACGCGCAGCAGCTTGACCTGCAGCTCCAGCGGCATCTCGGTGATCTCGTCCAGGAACAGCGTGCCGCCGTGGGCGCGCTCGAAGAAGCCCTGGTGCTGGCGATCGGCCCCCGTGAAGCTGCCTTTCTCGTGGCCGAAGATCTCGCTCTCGATGAGGTTGGGCGAGATCGCGCCGCAGTTGACGGCCAGGAAGGGGTGCTTGCGGCGGCGGCTGAGGTCGTGCACCGTCTGCGCCACGACCTCCTTGCCGGTGCCGCTCTCGCCGGTGATGAACACCGAGACCGCGGTGACGGCAACGCGCGATATCTGCTCATAGATGCGCCGCATCGGAGGCGAACGCCCCCAAAGATGGCCGAAGTGCCCGGAGGCCTCCCATTCGGCCGTGAGCGAGGCCAGCTCGGCCTGGATGGCGGAGGGCCGCATGACGCGCGACAGGATGCCTTGCAACTGCTTCATGTTGATCGGCTTGACGAGGTAGTCGGCCGCGCCCATGCGCAGGGCCTGGATCGAGCTTTCGAGGCTGGCGTGGCCCGTGATGAGCACGATCTCCGAGTTGGCGACCAGCTGCGCGTCCTGGAACAGGTCCATGCCGCTGCCATCGGGCAGTTGCAGGTCGAGCAGTACGAGGTCGGGCAGTTGCAGGATGATCTGGCGGCGGGCGTCCCGCATCGTCCGGGCGATCGCGACGGTGAAGCCCTGGGCGGAGATCAGGGCCGCCATCGTCTCGGCAGAGTCGGCGTCGTCTTCGACGATCAGCGCGTGGGTCATGATGGTGTCGTGTCTTCAGGCAGTCGTTCGGCTCGCCGGGCAGGGCAGGGCGGGGCAAGGTCGTCATGACCGGCGCCTCGAACCCGGGAGACGCCGTCGTCTCGTGCTTTGAATCCCTCTGGAGGATACGCCGAGTGGGATTCATTCTGCCCACGGCCGAGCGCATTCCTTGTCAGACGATAGCTCGACCGCGGCGGGATCTCCACCTACGGACAGCGAGCCTTCAGGTCAGGTATGGGGATTGCCTTCGAGTCGTCGCCCGGTGCTGCCCGACCGCGGCAGCTCAGCCCTCGGCCCACGCTCACGTCTCCGGGATCCTCCAGCATGTTCCACATCCTCGCCTGGCTCGTCGTCGGGGCCCTGATCGGCGCGGTCGCCGGCCTGCTGATGCGCAACGACGACGACCAGAGCGTGTTCGTCAACGTGCTCGTCGGCGTGCTGGGCGCGCTCATCGCCGGCTGGATCGTGGCGCCGTATTTCGGATTGCGCGCGGGCGACCCGAAAGTGCTGGACTTCGGCGCGCTGTCGGTGGCGCTCGTCGGCGCCGTGATCGCGCTGGCCCTGATGAGCTTCCTGCGCGGCCGGCGCCGCCGCTGAACCGGTGGCACGGGGGTTGCCCGATCAACGGGATAGCCACCGCTTCCGACAGGAGACCCACCATGCCCGCACCCTCCATCCGGCCCGCCGCCGATCCACTCGACGACATCGACCGCGAATCCGGCGGCGTCGACACCATCATGGACCGCCAGGACCGGGCCGACCTGCCCGGTGAACGCTCCGACCAGCCCCGGTCCGGCAAGGGCGACATCTACATCGACGCCGCGCGCGACCTGTCGCGCCGCTCGCTCGATCCGGACCAGGACGCGCTCGATGCCGTTCTGGACGCCGAACGCGTGGTCGACGGCGACCTCGACATCGATCTCGTCCGCGACAGCCTCGCGCCGGCCGATGTGGGCCTGGGCCCGGACGACGACGACACGATCGACGAGACCGAGCGCGCGGGGGACGACGCCATCCGCTGATCCGGGCACCCGGAGCGCCGCTCATGGGCGGCACGCCACCTCATCGTCCGGGGGCTGCGGCGAGAGCGCGCGCAGGAACGCCACCAGGTCGCTGCGCTGGGCGGCGCCGAGTTCGCTCGGACTCGCGTCCGCGTCGGCGGCGTGCGGCCTGACGGCGTCGCACAGGCTCGCAGCGCTGCCGTCGTGCATGTAGGGCGCCGTCGCGGCCACGCCGCGCAGGCCGGGCGTGCGGAACGCGTTCGGCAGCGTCCCCGGATGGCCGGCGTCGGGGTGGCCGTCGGCGTCCTGGGAGTGCACCCGCGAGGCGTGCAACGCGTCGTCGCTGAAGGCCGGGCCCGAGTGGCAGGCCGCGCAACCGGCCCGGCCGGCGAACAGGCGCAGTCCGCGCAGCGCGGCGGCGGAAAACCCGGCCGATGGCGCGCCATCGCCCGCGGACGCGGCCAGGCGGTCGCGCCAGTCGTCGAACGGCGCGCGGGGCGACGCGAGCGTCTCGACGTAGGCCGCCAGGGCCAGCCCCACGTCGTGTTCGACACGCGCGTCGTCCGTGCCCGGCGGGCCGCCGAACACCGCGGCGTAGCGCGCCGACAGCGCCGCGTCGCCGCGCATCAGCGTCGCCACCTGGGCCTCTGTGGTCGGCATCTCGCGCGGGTCTGCCAGCGGCCTCAGGGCCTGCGCCCACAGGCTATCGTGCGCGCCGTCCCAGCCGTAGTGGCGGTGGCGCGCGGCATCGAGCAGGCTGGGCGTGTTGCGCGCGCCGATCGCGACGCCCTGCGCCACGACCCGCCCGTCGGCGAAGCCGCGCCACGGCTCGTGGCAGCTCGCGCAACGCAGGCCGGTGGGCGACAGCCGCGGGCTGTGGAACAGCAGCTCGCCCAGGGCGATGCCCGCCGGCTGGCCGGAGGCCGGATTGGCGGAGTCGCGCACCGGCGCCGGAGGCCACGGGCCCAGCGCGAGGATGGCGGCGCGCTCACCGGGCGCGTCGCCGGCCCGGGCCAGGGACGCGAGCAGCAACACGCCGGCGGCAGCGGTCCTAGCGGCTGCCCACGGCGGGCGCATGGGCGGCCTTCCAGCTCGCGACCTCGCGCTTGAGCTGCGAATACTCCGTGCACGGCGTGAAGCACAGCTTGTCGAGGGCCCTCAGGTGCTCCTCGGCCTGGGCGATGTTGCCGGTCATCAGGTAGGCCTCGCCCATGTACTCGTGGGCGCCGCGGTGGCGCGGGTTGATGGCCAGGGCCTTGTCGTAGTGCAGGAACGCGGCGTCGAGGTTGCCGGACCTGCGATAGGCGTAGCCGAGCCAGTTCTGCGCGTCGGCGTCGCGTGCGTGCTCGGGGCTCCGCGCGACATAGGACTCCAGCGTGGTGATGGCCTGCGCGAAGCGGCCGGCCTCGATCTCGGAGACGCCCTGGCTGTACTCGGGATCCACGGCGGACAGCTTGCCGTCGGGCAGGGTGGTCATGCCCCCGCCGCCCCCACCGCCGCCGCTTCCGCCGCCACCGCCGGAGGCGAAGGCGGCGGGCGCGACGAGGGCGGCGGCCAGGATGGCGCAGGACAGGCGGACTGACGGGGCTTGACGCATGGTGGGATCCTCTGTGGCGGCGGGTTCGTGTCGGAGGTGGATTCCGGCGCGAACGCCGGCGGTTCACTCGCGCGGGCAAGCATACCCAAAGGGGTGTTCCGGCGCCCTATCATGGGTAGCAACACCAACTCGCCGGCCCGGTCCGGCGGCGCTATCCTGCGTCAACAACTCCGCCCATCCTGGATGGACTCTGCCCCCACCGCCGAAGACGACCGCCGCCTCGACCTGCTCCGGACGCTGGATCTGCTGTCATCCGAGCCGGATCCCGCGCTCGATCGCCTGACCCGGACCGCCGCCGCCGCCATCGGCTCCGAGATGGCCATGATCACGTTCGTGGCCGGCGACCGCCAGTTCGTCCGCTCGCGCGTGGGCACGGCCGCCACCGAGGCGTCGGTGCGCGAGAGCTTCTGCATCCACGTGCTCGAACGCGGCGCGCTGGTGGAGACTGCCGATGCCACGCGCGATCCGCGTTTCGCCAGCAACCACTTCGTGCGCGGGCCGCGGGCGATCCGCTCGTACGCGGGCGTGCCGGTGCTGTTCGACGGCCTCGTGCTGGGCACCCTGTGCGTGCTCGATTCGCGCGTGCGCGCGCTGGCGGACGACCAGCGCGCCATCCTGCGCGACCTGGCCGGCATGGTCGAGGGCCTGCTCCAGTCGCGCCACGAGCGGGCGCTGCTCGTGCAGGAGCGCCAGCACGCCGTGGCCCTGGCGGCCGCCCTGGGCGAGTCGGAGCGCGCGAGCGCCGAACGCGATCGCCTGCTGTGGCAGACCTCCACCGACGTCGTGATGATGATCGACGAGGACCAGGTGATCCGCTTCTGCAATCCGGCCATCCTGCGGGTGCTGGGCTACCTGCCCGACGAGGTGGTGGGCAAGCCGCTGGCCGTGCTGCAGCCCGAGCGCCTGCGCGCGGGCCATCGCCACGGATTCGACCGCTACCTGGCCACCGGCGTGCGCCACCTCGACTGGCGCGCGATCGAGATCGCCGCGTTGCACCGCGACGGCCGCGAGATCCCCGTGGAGATCTCGTTCAGCGACATGCAGATCGACGGCCATCGCATCTTCGGCGCCTTCATGCGCGACATCACGCAGCGCATCGAGCACCGCCAGGCCCTGCAGCGCAGCGAGGAGGGCTACCGGCGCATCGTGCAGACGGCCGCGGAGGGCATCTGGATGATAGGCGCCGACGCCGTCACCACCTTCGTCAACCCGAAGATGGCCAGCATGCTGGGCTACACGGTCGACGAGATGATGGGGCGGTCGATGTACGACTTCATGGACGAGCACGCGAGGACGGAGGCGCGCGAGAACGCGGCGCGGCGTGCGCGGGGCATCTCCGAGCAGCACGATTTCCGGCTCTCCCGCAAGGACGGTTCCGACCTGTGGACGGCGATGAGCACCAGCGCCGCGTTCGACGACGCGGGCCACTACGCCGGGGCGCTGGCCATGGTCACCGACATCACCGGGCGGCGGCGCGCCGAGGACGCGCTGCGCCAGCTGGAGGCCCAGCTGCGCGAGGCGCAGAAGATGGAGGCCATCGGCGTGCTCGCCGGCGGCATCGCGCACGACTTCAACAACGTGCTGGCCGGCATCCTGGGCAACACGGCGCTGGCGATCCAGGATCTGCCGCCGGGCCATCCGGCGGCCGCGAGCCTGGAGCAGATCCGCAAGGCGGGACTGCGCGGACGCGGCCTCGTGCAGCAGATCCTCGCGTTCGCGCGCCGCCAGCCGCGCGAGGTGGTCAGCTGCGAGCTGCGACCGCTGCTGGAGGAATGCATCGGCCTGCTGCGCGCGACGCTGCCGGCGGGCGTCACGCTCGACACGGCGCTGGCGGCCGAGCCGCTGTTCGTGATGGCCGATGCCACGCAGGTGGAGCAGGTGCTGATGAACCTGTGCACCAACGCCTGGCACTCGCTGGGCGGCAAGCCGGGGCGCGTGGCCGTGGCGCTGGCTGCCGTCGACCTGGACGTGGCCGCGGCGCGCCACCTCGGCGCCGGCCTGACGCCCGGTGCGTATGCGCGGCTGCGCGTGGAGGACAACGGCCGCGGCATGGACGCCGAGACGCGCGAGCGGATCTTCGAGCCCTTCTTCACGACCAAGGCCGTCGGCGAAGGCACCGGCCTCGGGCTGGCGGTGGCGCACGGGATCATCGCCGCGCACGGTGGCGTCATCCGCGTGCAGACGGCGCTCGGGCAGGGCAGCGTGTTCGAGATCTACCTGCCGCGATCGGCCGGCGGCAGCGCTGCCGAACGGTCCCAGCCCCTCGCGATCGCGCACCACGGCCATGCCGAGAGCGTGCTCTACATCGACGACGACGAGGTGATGGTGGTCATGGTGGAGCGCCTGCTCGAGCGCCTCGGCTACGTGGTCACCAGCGTGCACGACCCGGCGCGCGCGATCGAGATGGTGCGCGCGGCCCCGGAGGCCTTCGACGTGGTGGTCACCGACCTGAACATGCCCGAGCTGTCGGGGCTGGACGTCGCGCGCGCGCTGCAGCGCATCCGCGCCGACCTCCCGCTCGTCATCAGCTCGGGCAACCTCCCGGACCAGCTGCACCACGAGGCCCGCCAGGCCGGCGTGCGCGCGCTCATCCACAAGCAGTACACGCTGGAGGAACTGGGCGCCGTCATCCACTGGGTGCTGTCCGGCGGACAGCGGCTGGGGATGGAGCCGTTGCGGATGTCGTCGCGCTGACGTGAAGAAAGGGGCCTCGCACGCGAGGCCCCGGCCCGGATCCCCGACTTCAGGAGATCACTGCACGACGAACACCACGGCGGTGCGCGCCGGGATCGAGAACGTGCCGGTCGTCGCGTCGTAGGTCGCCTGCGCCGCGCGGGCGTCGGCGGCGTTCGCGGCCAGGTGCACCGGGTGCAGCACGAACGCCTTGGCGGCCAGCGGCGGGATCACGATCTGGTGCGCCTGCTTGTCGACGTTGACGAAGTAGGTGAGCTCCTGGAAGTTCGCGCCGGCATAGCCGCCGCTGCCGTCGATGTCGCCCACGATCACGGTGGGCACCTGGGCAGAGCCGTTGTTGTAGAACTTGAGCCGCGCCTTGATGTCGTCGGGGCTGGACATGTGCAGCAGCGACGTGCTCTTGCGGATGCGCAGCAGGTCGCGGAACTGGTCGCGCGTCCAGGCGATCTGCGTGGCCGTCGGCTTGATCTGCGCGTTGGCCAGCAGCGGCTGCTGGATCGTCCAGTCGGCGCCGTTGACGCCCTGCAGCGGCAGCCCGGCACCGAAGTTGTTGTCGGCGTAGCTCCAGTCGAGGCGGTTGAACCAGTCGCCCGAGTCGTAGCTGTTCTTGTCCAGCGACTTGCTGCGCAGCGTGTCGACGCCGGCGTGGTAGTAGGCCACGCCCTGGCTCAACGACACGATCGCGGCGCCGAGCATCTGCACGCGGGCGCGGTCGTCCTGGCTCGTGGCGGTGGGCAGCTTGTAGACGCCGGCGTCGAACAGGGTCTGGCTGTCGTGGTTCTCCACGTAGTTCACAGCCTCCGACGGATCGACGACGAAGCCCAGCGGGGTGCCGCCGTCGTTGATCTGCTCCAGCGGCAGCGCGGCGTCCCAGCTGGTGGTCATCACGTAGCTGCGCAGCGAGCCTGCCAGGCCGGCCTTGATCTGGTCGCTGGCCCACAGCAGGTCGCCGGCCGTGTGGCTGCCGCCCAGCGCGTTCGGGTCGTAGACCAGGCCGTTGATGTACCCCTGGTTGGACACCATCGCGTTGCCGGTGTCGAAGCCGCTGCCGCCGCGCACGGCGTCGCGCAGGTACGGGTTGAACGAGCCGATGCCGGTGCCGTTGAGGCTGAACATCGAGCCCTGGACGAAGCGGGCGCCGTTGGCCACCGCGCCGAAGTTCCAGCCTTCGCCCAGCATCTCCACATGGCGGCCCACGGCGGCGTCCACCTTGGCCTGCGTGGCCACGAGAACGTCGCGCGGCAGCATCCCCATGATGTCGTAGCGGAACGAGCTGACGTGGTAATCGCGCGCCCAGACGAGCACCGAGTCGGCAACGAGCTTGCCCATCATGTGGTTCTCGGCCGCGGTGTCGGCGCAGCAGGAATCGGCGAGCTGCCCGCCCTGCGAGGTGTAGCGGTAGTAGTAGCCCGGAACGATCTCGTCGAGCACCGAGTGGTCGTTCTGGCCGGAGGCCGTGGTGTGGTTGAAGACCACGTCCATGCCCACGCGCAGGCCGGCGGCGTTGAGCGCCTGGATCATGCTGCGGAACTCCACCACGCGCGTCAGGCCCTCGGCCGCCGAGCTGGCGTAGCTGCCCTCGGGCGCGTTGAAGTGGTACGGATCGTAGCCCCAGTTGAAGCAGTCGGTGGACTGCGTCGCGGCCACGGTGGCCTGCTGCGTCTGGCCGTCCGGCGTGCCCGAGGGGCTGGGCGTCGTGCAGCCCGTCTCCGGCACGGACGAGAAGTCGAACATGGGCATCAGGTGCACGTCGGTGAGGCCGGCGGCGGCCAGCGCGGCGAGGTGCTTCATGCCGTTGGACGCCGTGTCGGTGAACGCGAGGTACTTGCCGCGGTGCGCGGCCGGGACGGTCGGATCGTTGTCCGAGAAGTCGCGCACGTGAAGTTCGTAGATCGTCTGGTCGGTGGCCGTCGCGACCGTGGCCGGCGGCGTGCTGGCGTCCCAGCCCGCGGGCTTGGCGCGCGCGTCGTCGAGGTTGATCACCTCGCTGCGCACGCCGTCGGCGGCCAGCGTGAGCGAGTACGGGTCGGTGACCAGGTTGCGCACCAGGCCCACGCCGCGCACGAACACGGTCACGCCGTAGCGGTAGTACGTGCCGCTGGTGTCGGCCTGCACGGTGACGCTCCAGATGCCGGTGGCGGCGTCGAAGGTCGCCACGTCGGCATGGGCGGCGTTGCCGGTGGCCGTGTCGTAGCGGTACAGGATCACGTTCTGCGCGGTGGGCGCCCAGAGCCTGTAGCGGGTGCTTCCGTCGGCCACGGTGGCGCCCAGCGTCTGCGTCGTCGCGGCGGCGTACAGGTCGTCCAGCGCGCCGGCCACCTGCAGCGTGGTCGCGTTCTGCACGTTGCCGCCGCTGTCTTCCTGCACGATCACCACCTGGGCCTTGTGCAGCGCACCGAGCGAGGCCACGTCGGCGTCGCGGACGGTGTAGAGGCTGCCCGCGCCGAGGTACTGGAAGCGCGTGGCGACGTCGGCGGGAACGCTGCCGGTGAAGTCGTCGAGCGTGATGGAGCCGTCGGCGCCGGCCACGGGCAGGTCGAGCCCGGCGTTGACCTGGCCCGTTTTGGACCAGTACAGCTTGACGGTCTGGCCGCTGGAGACGGCCGGCCACTGCACGATCCTGCTCGTGAGCCAGTAGGCGCGCGCGTCGGTGGTGGACACGTTGCGCAGGTCGGGCACGCTCGCGTAGACGGTGGCGTTCTGCTGCACCACCCAGATCTCGCCGACGTGGTTGGCGACGCTGAGGTTGGCGTAGCTGACGACGATGTTGCTGTCGCGCCCGTCCTTGTTGGCCTGGTTCGGCGCCATGCCGTGGATGATGAACTGCAGCGAGGTCTGGCCGGCATGGGTCGTCGGGTTCAGCACCGGGACGTCGAAGGCGACTTCCGAGGCGCCCAGCGCGTAGTTGGGCATCGCGCTGAACGGCGTGGGGTTGTTCCAGTCGCCGTAGGCCGCGCCGCCCAGGCGGCTCGAGTCGAGCCCGCTGCCGTCCCACAGGTGCAGGCCCCAGGTGCTGTAGTCGTTGGCGTAGCGCAGGTAGTGGACGCGGACGGTGTCGATGTCCACCGGGGCCGCGCCTTGCGGGTTGCTCGTGTAGGTGGTCAGGTCGTCCTGCACGCGCCAGATCTCGTTGGCGCCGGGCTGCAGCGTGTAGGACTGGTCGGCGCCGCCGTCGTCCTTGTTGTCGCCGACGTGCAGGATGTAGCCGACGACGCCCGTGGTCGTCGCCAGTTGCACGTTGAAGTAGACGCCGAAGCTGTCGGTGCCGTCCGGCACGAAGCCCACGTTCCACGTCGGCGACACGGCCGCGTTCCACGTGTGGATCATCACGCCCGTGTAGTCGCCGTTGGTGCGGTGGTAGTGGATCTTCAGCGTGGTGGGCGCGGAACCGGCGGGCGACGAGGCGGCCAGCGGCGGCGGCACCGCGTCGAGGATCTTGCGCAGGTCGGTGGAGTTGCCGTCCGCCAGCGTCGGATCGGCGACGGGCGGCGTGATCGGGGGCGCACCGCCGTCGCCACCAGCTCCCCCACCGCAGGCCGCCAGCGTGAGTGCCACGGCGGCGCCGGCCAGGACATGGCGCAGGTGGCGCCACGTTGTCATCCAACTTGTCTTCATGATGTCTCCGATGTGCGTCCGGCGTCTTGTGCTCCAGGCACCACACCGGTATGGCGGCATCGTATTGAAGTAAAACTACATTAACAAGTCAGCAGTTTCCCTGGAATGTTTGCGTAACTACATTCTGGTTGTAGTCACGTTCTGAGCGGCAAACCTGGCTCGCCGGGCAGCCGCCGCTCATGAAAAACGGCCGGGTGATCCGGCCGTCGTGGAAGGACGCGTGACGCGTTTCAGCGCTGCTCGTTCGAGCGGGCGTGTCGGATTCGCTCGCCGGTTCTCAGTTGGTGTAGTTCTCCACGGTGCCGACGTCGCGCGGCGCGGCGCTTTCCGGGTCAGCGCCGAACTCGCGCTTGGCGCGACGCTGGCGCAGCAGGTCCCAGCATTGGTCCAATTGCTCGGCGACGCTCTTCAGGCGCGCGGCGTTCGCCTCGGGCGCGACGGCGTGCTCCCGCAGGCGATGCTCTTCGTCGACGAGCGCGGTGATGCGATCGAGGATGGTCTGGTCTTCCATGGTGCCTCCTGGCAGGGCTGGCGATGGCGATGGCGGGTACTGCGGCAATCGGCGCTCCCTGCGCCGACCAGCGTGAGGATGCGCCTTCGCGCCGGCCGTCCCGCGGCCAGGGTCATCCGGGACGACGCCCGGGCGGACCGCCGAACATCGGACCTAGGGTTTTCATCAGGGCCGTGACGACCGTTCGGCGCGTCCCCCCTGTGGACAGGCCGTCGCGGCCAACGCATACTGCTCGTTGGTGTTCGAGCATCGAACCCGAGAGAGTTTTCGCCGATGCGCGCGTGAGCGGCACGAGTGGGAACCACACGTCGAGCGCTTCGGCACGAGGGATTCTCACCATGGTGGCAACTGCTCAGCGGATCGAACGTCTCGATCGGCTCGAACGCATCATCCAGACGCAATCGCTGCTGGTCCAGGCCGACCTGGCGCTGAACCCGTTCATGCAGCTGGTCATCGACAAGCTGCGCGAGCTCACCCAGGCGCACGGCGCCTCGGTCGATTTCGTCGACGGCGACCACACCGTGGTGCGGCGCGCCAGCGGCGCCATGGCGAGCCACCTGGGCCTGCGCATCGCCAATGCCACCAGCCTCTCGGGCGCCTGCGTGCGCACCAGCACCGTCCAGCGTTGCGACGACTCCGAGATCGACGAGCGCGTCGACCGCGCCACCTGCCGCGTGCTCGGCGTGCGCTCGATGATCTTCGCGCCGCTGCGCCACGGCACCGCCGCCGTGGGCGTGCTGAAGGTCCTCTCCGCGCGGCCGAACGCGTTCGACGACGGCGACGTGCAGATGCTGCAGCTGATGGCCAGCGCCATCGTGGCAGCGCTCGCCAAGAAGGCCGCGCTCGACGCCCGCAACGAGGCCGAGGCGCGGCTGCGCACCAGCGAGGAACGCATGCGCGCGCTGCTGGAGCATGCGCACGACGCCGTCATCTCCATCGACGAGCACGGCCGCGTGTCCCAGTGGAATCGCGCCGCCGAGCGCCTGTTCGGCTGGTCGCCCATCGAGACCATCGGCCAGCCGGTGGCCGACCTCATCGTGCCGCCGGCGTTCCGCGGCGAGGTGGCCGGCCTGGTGGCGCGCTACGCCACGGCCGAACGCCTGGAGGACGCCCACCAGCGCGTCACGCTGCAGGCCATCGATCGCGGCGGCCGCCAGCTGTCGGTGGAGGTGAGCCTCACCGCCACGCGCGTCGCCGGCCGCTGGGAGCTCACCGCGTTCGGCCACGACGTGTCGGAGCGCCGCGAATTCGAGGCCCGGCTGCGCTCCATGGCGCTCAGCGACGGCCTCACCGGGCTGGCCAACCGCCGCGGCTTCATGGAGGCGCTCGACAAGGCCATTTCGCGCCACGCGCGCGGCGGCCCGCCGATGGCGCTGCTGTTCCTCGACCTCGACGGCTTCAAGCAGATCAACGACGTCCACGGCCACCACGTGGGCGACCTGGCGCTGCAGACCTTCGCCCGCCGGTTGGAAGGCTGCGTGCGCAAGGGCGACACCGTCGCGCGCCTGGGCGGCGACGAGTTCACCGTGCTGGCCGAGGGCATCGTCTCGCTGGAGCAGGCGCGCGCCATCGCCGACAAGATCATCGACGCGATGAAGCCGCCGCTCGAAGGCCACAAGCTGCGCCTGCGCGCCAGCATCGGCATCAGCCTGTACAAGGCGCCGGCGGACGCGTCGCGCTTCCTGCGCGAGGCCGACCACGCGATGTACCACGCCAAGCACAACCACGACGAGGTCGAAGGGGTGTCGGCGTTCATGTCCGACGTCGAATTCCTGGACTGAGCAGCATGACCGAACCACCCTGGAAGCACGACGGCGTGCGCGTCGTGCCGGCCGACAAGCTCGACCCCGGCACCGCGCAGACGCCCGGCATGGATCGCCGGGCCGCGATCACCTTCGCGCGCACCGGCGCCCAGAAGCTGTGGGCCGGCACCGTGCACATCCATCCCAACGCCAAGACCGGCGCGCACCACCACGGGCCGCTCGAGAGCGTGATCTACGTCGTCAAGGGGCGCGCGCGCATGCGCTGGGGCGAGCGCCTGGAGTTCACGGCCGAGGCCGGCCCCGGCGACTTCATCTACGTGCCGCCGTTCGTGCCGCACCAGGAGATCAACGCGAGCCCCACCGAGACGCTGGAATGCGTGCTGGTGCGCAGCGACGGCCAGGCGATCGCCGTCAACCTCGACATCGAGCCCGCCGAGCCGCCGGAGAACGTGCCGTGGGTCGATCCCACGCATCCTGCACCCTGATCACCCGGCGAAGAACTGGTCGCGCGCCGAACTGGTGACGGCCGCCACGCAGGGATGCGTGATGCGGCGCTCGGTGGAGATCGCGTGGAACTCCTCCACCAGCTCGTCGCTGCGGCCCACCACGCGCACGCCGTACTGCGCGGCCGTCTCCGACTCCAGCACCGCGGGCGTCATGAACACGCCCCGGCCTTCGCCGCCGAACGCCTTCATCAACGCCGCGTCGTCGAACTCGCCGATGACGCGGGGACGGATCTTGCGCGAGGCGAGCCAGAGGTCGAAGCGCTGGCGCATCGCCGACGCGTGGCCCGGCAGCAGCATCGGGGCGTCGTCCAGGCAGGCCGGGAACGCGCCCTTCAGCGAGCGCTTGAGTTCGGGGGTCGCGAAGAAGCTCATGGCCGTCGTGCCGAGCGCGTGGTTGAAGGCCTTCATGCCGGCCTGGCGGCCCAGCGGCTCGTCGGCCAGCACCATGTCCAGGCGTTGCACGGCCAGCTGGCCCAGCAGGTCGGTGAGCTTGCCCTCGTGGCAGATCAGGCGCACGTTGGCGGCCGCGGCCAGCGCGGGCTCGAGCAGCCGGTAGGCGATCGACTTCGGCACCGAGTCGGACAGCCCGACCCGGAAGTCGAGCGCGGCCGCGGCACCGCTGGCCTTGCCGATGCGCGCCTCCAGTTCGGCGCCGAGCGCGAAGATCTGGTCGGCGTACCCGACGGCCAGGTGGCCTTCGCCGGTGAGCTCCAGGCCGCGGCCGACCTTGCGGAACAGCGCGCAGCCCAGCCTGTCCTCCAGCAGCTTGATCTGGCCCGACAGCGTCTGCGGCGAGATGTTGAGCTGCTGGCCCGCGCGCACGACGCCGCCGGCCTTGGCCGCGGCCCAGAAGTAGTGCAGGTGCTTGTAGTTCATCGTGCGTCCTCATCCTGCGGTTTTCACGAAGCTTGACCGCGTCCAATTCGACTTTACGCTGAATGTCGCCCTGCCTACAGTGACGGATCCCCTTTTCACCGCCAGGCCCGCCATGGAACTGCTGCTGGATCCCACCCTGTGGGTCGCCTTCGCGATGCTCACGACGCTCGAGATCGTGCTGGGCATCGACAACATCATCTTCCTGACCATCCTCGTGGGTCGCCTGCCGGCCGCGCAGCGCGACGCCGCGCGGCGCGCGGGGCTGGCCTTCGCGATGCTCACGCGCATCGGCCTGCTGCTGTCGCTCAGCTGGGTGATGGGGCTCACGGCGGAGCTGTTCGCGGCGGCCGGGCAGTCCATCAGCGGGCGTGACCTGGTGCTGCTGGGCGGCGGCGCGTTCCTGCTGTGGAAATCGGCGCGCGAGATCTTCGAGACCGTCGAACAGCGCGAGGAGGGCGGCCCGGCCCCCGCGGCGCGCGGCGGGGTGGGACGGTTCTGGAGCGTGATCGCGCAGATCGCGGTCATCGACATCGTGTTCTCGCTCGACTCCGTGATCACCGCCGTGGGCATGGTGGACCGCGTGGGCGTGATGATCGC
>JABCYW010000099.1 GCA_013289985.1 Betaproteobacteria bacterium
TGTTCGGCGACCCGCTGGTGGACCTGTTCGTCGCGCTCAAGCGCCACGAGAGCGCCGAGCGCCACGCCGCCGCCGACCCGCGCCACCACTGGGATCTCGTCCACCTGGTCGAGCTTGCCTGAGAGACACCATGTTCCGTTCCTCCCCCGAGTACGTCGATTCGTACTACGCCGCCTCGTCGCGCCACCTGCAATCGAACCGCCCGCCGCTGCAGGAGAACCTGGACGTCGACGTGTGCGTCGTGGGCGCCGGCTTCTTCGGCCTGTACAGCGCGCTGGAGCTGGCCAAGGCCGGCAAGCGCGTGGCCGTCGTCGAGGCGAGCCGCGTGGGCTGGGGCGCGTCGGGCCGCAACGGCGGCCAGATGATCATCGGCTTCCCGTGCGGCATGCAGCGCCTGAAGGGCGTGATGGGCCAGGAACGCGCCAGGCTCATGTTCGACGCGTCGCGCGAGGCCGTCGCCGACATCCGCGGCATCATGGCCGAGCACGCGATCGACTGCGACCTGGTGCAGGGCCATCTCGAGGTCGCCGTGCTGCAGCGCCGCGTGGCCGATCTCACCGGCTGGATCGAGGAATGCGTCAACGAGTGGGGCTACGACAAGCTGCAGCTCGTCGAGAAGAAGGACCTGCCCCGGTACCTGAACTCGGCGCGCTTCCAGGCCGGCATCATCGATCCCGAGGGCTGCCACATCCACCCGCTGAAGTACGTGCTGGGCCTGGCGCGCGCGGTGGAGAGCCGCGGCGTGCGCATCTTCGAGCGGAGCAAGGCGGATGGCTACGTCGAGAAATCCGGTCGCATCGAGGTCAACGTCGGCCCGCACGTCGTCCGCTGCGACCAGATCGTGCTGGCCACCAACGCCTACGTCGACAAGCTCGACGCCAGGCTGGCGTCGCGCACGCTGCCGGTGGGCACCTTCATCGGCGTCACCGCGCCGCTGGGCGAGGCGATGGCCCGCAGCCTTATCCCGCACAACCACGCGGTCTACGACAACCAGTTCATCCTCGAGTACTTCCGCATGACGGCCGACCACCGGCTGCTGTTCGGCGGCAAGTGCACCTACCTCGGCGGCACGCCCGTGAACCTGCCGCAGGCGATGAAGCGCAACATCTCGCGCGTGTTCCCGCAGCTCGCGAACGTGCAGATGGACTACGCCTGGGGCGGCCACATCGACATCACGATGCGCCGCATGCCCGACTGGGGCCAGCGCGACGGCCGCGTGTTCTGGGCGCAGGGCTTCTGCGGCCACGGCCTGGTGCCCACGCGCGTGGCGGCCCGGGTGGTCACCGACAAGATGCTGGGCAGGTCCGACGAGCTCGACTGGTTCGCGCCCATCGTCAACCCGCCGTTCCCGGGCGGCGAGGCCGTCGGCGGGCTGATGCAGGCCGTCGGGATGACGTACTACCGGGCGCGCGACTTCGTGTGAATCAGGCCGTTGGTGGCAGCTGCGAACCGCACCACGGGCAGTGCGCGATCGGCAGCGCCGGCGTGCCGACGACCGAGGTCTTCAGGGCGTAGCGCCTCATGTCGTCCTGGTAGACGATCGTGCGGCCCACCTGCGCCCGCATCGTGTCGCAGCAGTGCGCCACCACGGGCTCGTCGTCGGCGGGATGCCGGAAGAACACGGCCCGCTGCGCCTTGAACTGGCGCTTGCGGCCGCGATCCTTGCACAGCGTGGCTATGGCCCGCAGGAACGCGGCGTTCGCGTCGACCGCGGCCTGCATCGCCTCCTTCGACGCGAACTCCACCTTGAAGACGGGCTCGCCGTACGAGTAGCTCATCTCGAACGTCGGCAACGGCGACGTGGTGGCGTAGGCCTGCTCGAAGGCCGCCACGCAGGCGGCCCTGAGGCGAGCGTGGCGCCGGCGGTCGAAGACGACATAGGCGGCGATCAGGAGCAGCAGGGCGGAGAAAAGGGCGGTCAAGGCGGTGGAAGGCGGGCTGGCGGAGGCGCATGCAGCTTAACCGACGGCGCGAAACGCACGGCCCGGCCGCATGGCCCCGTGCGCCTTGCGTTTTCCGGGTTCGCCCTAAACTGACCGCGATCCCCTTCCCGGAATTCCGTCATGAAGATCGATTTCGTCTCCGACGTCTCCTGCCCCTGGTGCGCCATCGGCCTCACCGCGCTGGAGACCGCGCTCGAGCGCCTGGGCCCCGAAGTGCCCGTGACCCTGCACTTCCAGCCCTTCGAGCTCAACCCGCAGATGGCGCCCGAGGGCGAGGACACCAACGAGCACATCGCGCGCAAGTACGGCATGCCCGCGGAGCAGGTGCAGAAGAACCGCGAGGCGATCCGCGAACGCGGCGCGGCGGTGGGCTTCACGTTCAACATGGACAAGCGCGCCCGCATCTACAACACCTTCGACGCGCACCGCCTGCTGCACTGGGCGGAGGTGCTGGACGACGAACAGGGCAGCACCGGCGAGAACGCGCTGGCCCTCAAGCACGCGTTCCTGAAGGCCTATTTCACCGATGGCCAGGATCCCAGCTCGCACGACGTGCTGGTGCGCTACGCCACCGAGGCCGGCCTCGACGGCGAGCGGGCGCGCGAGGTGCTCACCAGCGGCCGCTACGCCGCCGAGGTGCGCGAGCGCGAGCAGTACTATCAGCAGCGCGGCATCCACTCGGTGCCGTCCATCATCGTCGACGACAAGCACCTGATCCAGGGCGGCCAGCCGCCCGAGGTGTTCGAGCAGGCGCTGCGGCAGCTGGCTGCCGGTTGATCGTTCCTTGCCTGGCCCCTGGCTTCAGCCCTCTGCCGATTCGTTCTTCGCCTGCCCCGTGGCGCAGCCCTTGCACGGACCGCAGCTGCCGCAGCCGCCCGCGTTGGCGGCGGCGTCCAGCGCCTTGATCTCGATGCGGCGCGCCGTCTCCTCCGACGCACCCGTGGCGCGCACCAGCGTGCCCGACTGCGCGGCCAGCTTGTGGCGCAGCGCGGCGGGCACCAGCTTCCAGAAGCTGTAGCCGGCGGCGGCCAGGACGATGAGGACGGCGATCAGTGACTGCATCTCAGGCTCCGAAGAAATACCGCACGCCGTAATAGGTGGCGCCGGCCGCGACGTACGCCAGCGCGAACAGGTAGCTGGCCATGATGATCGGCTGCTTCCATCCGCCCGTCTCGCGTTTGGTGACCGACAGCGTGGCCACGCACTGCGGCGCGAACACGTACCAGGCGAGCAGGGCGCACGCCGTGGGCAGCGACCAGGTGTGCTGGATCAACGGCGACAGCTGCTCGGCCACCGCATCGCCGGACGCCGACAGCGCATACACGGTGCCGAGCGCGCCGACCGCCACTTCGCGCGCGGCCAGGCCCGGCACCAGCGCGATGGCGATCTGCCAGTTGAAGCCGATGGGCGCGAAGACGACTTCGAGCAGGCGGCCGAGCCGGCCGGCCAGGCTGTACTCGATGGCCGGCCCGGTGGCGCCGTCCGGCGGGCCGGGGAAGGTGGACAGGAACCACAGCACGATCATCAGCGACAGGATGATGGTGCCCACGCGCGTGATGAAGATGCGCGCGCGCTCCCACAGCCCGATCGCGAGGTTGCGCGGGTTGGGCCAGCGGTACGCCGGCAGCTCCATCATCAGCGTGTGGTGCGCCGGGCCGCTGCGGCGGCCCAGGCGCTGCAGCACCCAGGCCACGCCCATGGCGCTGACGATGCCGGCCATGTACAGCACGAACAGCACCAGGCCCTGCAGGTTGACGCCCAGCGCGAGCGTGCGCGCCGGGATGAACGCGCCGATCAGCAGCGCGTACACCGGGAGCCGCGCCGAGCAGGTCATCAGCGGCGCGATGAGGATGGTGGACAGCCGGTCGCGCGGATCCGCGATGGTGCGCGTGGCCATGATGCCGGGGATCGCGCACGCGAAGCTGGACAGCAGCGGGATGAAGCTGCGGCCGGTGAGGCCCACGCCGGCCATCACGCGATCGAGCAGGAACGCGGCGCGCGGCAGGTAGCCGGAGTCCTCCAGCGCGAGGATGAACAGGAACAGGATCAGGATCTGCGGCAGGAACACGAGCACGCTGCCGGCGCCGGCGATCACGCCGTCCACCAGCAGGCTGCGCAGCATGCCGTCGCCCATGTGACCGGCGACGAACTGGCCGGTGCCGTCCATCAGCGCCTTGATGTGGTCCATCGGCCACTGCGCCCAGCTGAACACCGCCTGGAACATCAGGAACAGCACGACGGTGAGGATGGCCATGCCGGCCACCGGATGCAGCAGCACGCGGTCGAGGCGGTCGTCCACGTGCGTGCTCGTGGCGGGCTCGACGAGCGTGGCGTCGAGCAGGCGATGCACCTCGTTGTGGTCGCGCATGACCGCGTCGATCGCGGCCTGGCCCACGTGGCCGTGCGGCGGCTCGGCGTCGCGGCGCACGCCCGGGCCCGACGCGGTCGCGTGCGCGGGCTCGTGCGAGCGCGCGAGCCACTGGTCGATGGTGGCGGTGAGCGACGCGGCGCCGCCGCTCTTCACGGCCACGGTCTCCACCACGGGCACGCCTAGCTCGGCCTCGAGCTTCTTCACGTCGATGTGGATGCCGCGCCTGCGGGCCACGTCGGTGAGGTTCAGGGCCACCAGCATCGGCAGGCCCAGGCGGCGCGCCTCGATCACCAGGCGCAGCGTGAGCCGCAGGTTGGTGGCGTCGGTGACGCAGACGAGCAGGTCGGGCGGCGCCTCGCCGGCGCGCCGGCCGGTGACCACGTCGCGCGTGACGGTCTCGTCGGCGCTGGTGGCGTTGAGGCTGTAGGCGCCGGGCAGGTCCAGCACGCGCACCTGCTTGCCGGAGGGCAGCGTCAGCAGGCCTTCCTTGCGCTCGACGGTGACGCCGGCGTAGTTGGCCACCTTCTGGCGGCTGCCGGTGAGCAGGTTGAAGAGGGCGGTCTTGCCGCAGTTCGGGTTGCCCAGCAGGGCGACCTGGCGGCTGTCGAGCGCGTGGCTGCTCATGATTGCGCGTCCGGCCAGACCCACACGCAGGAGGCCTCCAGGCGCCGCAGCGCGAAGGTGCTGACGCCGCCACGGCCGCCCACGCGCACGCCGATCGGGTCGTCGCCGGGCTGGCCGAAGGCGATCACGCGCAGCTGGGCGCCCTGCACGAAGCCGATCTCCATCAGGCGCAGCGCCATGCGTTCGTCGTCGGCGCTGGAGCCGGCGGCGCTGCCGGCCGACGCGAGGCGCACGCCCGCCACGGTGCCGGTGGCGTTGCGGGCCAGCGTGGTCAGCTGCACCGTGGCGCGCGTGTCGGCTTCGGGGATGGCGGCGAGGCGTTCGCGCGGCGCGACGGCGAGATCGGCGGCGTCCAGCGACGCGGGGTCACCGAGGCGGGCGAGCACTTGACCGGACATGAAGAGGCGTTTCCAGGAATGCAGTGAGGTTCTAAAGAAGAACCATTCTCATTCATTGTAGACCTCACCCAGGCCCCTGTCATTGGATGGACATCAAGGGAAGCTGAATCGCCTGCGACTATCGGGCCGATAGCTTCTATCGAAAACGTGGGAATCATAGATTTGCCATAGTGGCCGCCCGGGTCGGAGACGGCGTCGCCCCGCGTCCCCGCTGGCTATCGTGGCAATAGCTATTGACGATAAGTTGTCGATAGTATTTGCACTATAGTTGACCCCAACGCAGCACTTACCAACCCCTGAAGGAAACAAGATGTCCCTGATCAATACCCAAGTCCAGCCCTTCAAGACCGAAGCCTTCCACAACGGCAAGTTCATCACCGTCACCGACCAGACGCTGAAGGGCCACTGGTCCGTGCTGATCTTCATGCCGGCCGCCTTCACCTTCAACTGCCCGACGGAAGTGGAAGACGCCGCCGACAACTACGCCGAGTTCCAGAAGCTCGGCGCCGAGGTCTACATCGTCACAACCGACACGCACTTCTCGCACAAGGTCTGGCACGAGACCTCGCCGGCGGTGGGCAAGGCCAGGTTCCCGCTGGTCGGCGACCCGACGCACGCGCTGACCAACGCCTTCGGCGTGCACATCCCGGAAGAGGGCCTGGCGCTGCGCGGCACCTTCGTCATCAACCCCGAAGGCATCATCAAGACCGCCGAGGTGCACAGCAACGAGATCGCCCGCGACGTGAAGGAAACGCTGCGCAAGGTCAAGGCCGCCAAGTACACCGCCGAGCACCCGGGCGAGGTCTGCCCCGCCAAGTGGAACGACGGCGCCTCGACCATCACCCCGTCACTCGACCTCGTGGGCAAGATCTAACTTTCAAGCAAAGCGGAAAAGGAGTTTCACATGCTCGACACCAACCTGAAGGCGCAGCTCAAGGCCTACCTCGAGCGCGTGAAGCTGCCTTTCGCGATCACCGCCTCGCTCGACGATGGCAAGTCCTCGCAGGAGATGCTGGACTTCCTGCAGGACATCGTCGGCCTGACCGACAAGATCACCCTCAGGACCGACGGCACGGACGCGCGCCGGCCGTCGTTCACGCTGGCCCGCCCGGGCGAGGAGGAGCGCATCCGCTTCGCCGCGATCCCGATGGGCCACGAATTCACCTCGCTGGTGCTGGCGCTCCTGCAGGTCGGGGGCCATCCGCCCAAGATCGAGCAGGAGCTCATCGACCAGATCAAGGGCCTCGACGGGGATCTCCGCTTCGAGACCTACATGTCCCTCACGTGCCACAACTGCCCGGACGTGGTCCAGGCGTTGAACCTGCTGGCCGTGCTCAACCCGCGCATCCGAAGCGTGGTCATCGACGGCGGCCTGTACCAGCAGGAGGTCGAGAGCCGCCAGGTGCTGGCCGTGCCGATGGTGTTCCTCAACGGCGAGCTGTTCGGCCAGGGCCGGATGGAGGTCGACGAGATCGTCAAGAAGCTCGACACCGGCTCGTCCGCGCGCGACGCGGCCAAGCTCGGCGCGAAGGACGCGTTCGACGTGCTGATCGTCGGCGGCGGCCCCGCGGGCGCGGCCGCGGCCGTGTACGCGGCGCGCAAGGGCATCCGCACCGGCCTGCTGGCCGAGCGCATGGGCGGACAGACCATGGACACCATGAGCATCGAGAACTTCATCTCGGTGCTCGAGACCGACGGCCCGAAGTTCGCGGCGGCGCTGGAGCAGCACGCCAAGCGCTACGAGGTCGACATCATGAACCTGCAGCGCGCCACGCAGCTGCAGCCCGCCGGCGCCGACGGCCTCGTCGGCGTGACGCTGGACAACGGCGCCACGCTCAAGAGCAAGACCGTGATCGTGTCCACGGGCGCGCGCTGGCGCGAGGTGAACGTGCCGGGCGAAAAGGAGTACCGCAACAAGGGCGTGGCCTACTGCCCGCACTGCGACGGCCCGCTGTTCAAGGGCAAGCGCGTGGCGGTGATCGGCGGCGGCAACTCCGGCGTCGAGGCGGCCATCGACCTGGCCGGCATCGTGGGTCATGTGACGCTGCTGGAGTTCGGCGCGGAACTGCGCGCCGACGCGGTGCTGGTCAACAAGCTGAAGAGCCTGAAGAACGTGGACATCCACGTGCAGGCCCAGACGACGGAGATCATCGGCGCCGACGGCAAGGTGAACGGCCTCATCTACACGGATCGCAGCAGCGGCGAGAGCAGGCGCGTCGAGCTGGAAGGCGTGTTCGTGCAGATCGGCCTGGTGCCCAACTCCGAATGGCTCAAGGGCACGATGGAGCTGACGAAGCACGGCGAGATCGTGGTCGACCCGCGCGGCCAGACCTCTGTGCCGGGCGTGTTCGCGGCCGGCGACGTCACCACCGTGCCGTTCAAGCAGATCATCATCGCCACCGGCGACGGCGCGAAGGCCGCCCTCGGCGCGTTCGACCACATCATCCGGCAGGCCGTGCCGGCCTGAGTCCCTTCGCCGCCAACGACAACGCCCGCACGAAGCGGGCGTTTTCGCATCGCGGTCTTCAGAGGTACTCGTTGACCAGGTTCTCCCACGCCTCCTGCCTTCCGGACACCGGCCGCTCGTCGACGTTGCGCTGCAGCGCATGCGCCGCGACGTCGTCCAGCGACATGCCCGGTGCCAGCAGCCTCTTCCCGAGGGCACCGTCCCAGCCGGCGTAGCGCGCGTCGAGTTCGCGCGCCGGACGGCCGTCGGTGACCATGCGTTCGGCGACGAGCAGCGCGCGGGCGCACAGGTCCATCGCGCCGACGTGGCCGTGGAACAGGTCGGCCGGATCGATCGACTGGCGGCGGACCTTCGAGTCGAAGTTCAGCCCGCCGTGCGTCAGGCCTCCGCCCTGCAGCACGTGGTACAGCGCGAGCGCGGTCTCGGACAGGTTGTTGGGGAACTGGTCGGTGTCCCAGCCGCATTGCATGTCGCCGCGGTTCATGTCCAGCGAGCCGAACAGGCCGAGCGAGAAGGCGGTGGCGATCTCGTGCTCGAAGCTGTGGCCGGACAACGTGGCGTGGTTGGCCTCGATGTTGACCTTGACCTCCTTCTCCAGCCCGTACTGGCGCAGGAAGCCGTGCACGGTGGCCACGTCGTAGTCGTACTGGTGCTTGGTGGGTTCGCGCGGCTTCGGCTCGATCAGCACGTAGCCCTCGAGGCCGATCTTGTGCTTGTGCTCCACGGCCATCTGCAGGAAGCGGCCGTACTGCCGCGACTCGCGCGCGAGGTCGGTGTTGAGCAGCGTCTCGTAGCCTTCGCGCCCGCCCCACAGCACGTAGTTCGCGCCGCCGAGGCGCTTCGTCGCGTCCATCGCCTCCTTCACCTGCAGCGCGGCGAGCGCGTAGATCTCCGGATTGGGGTTGGTGGCGGCACCGCTCATGAAGCGGCGATGGCTGAACAGGTTGGCGGTGCCCCACAGCAGCTTGATGCCGGTGGCCGCCTGCTTCTCGCCGAGGAGGTCGACCACGCGGCGGAAGTTCTCGACGCTCTCGCGCGGCGTCGCGCCTTCCGGGGCGACGTCGCGGTCGTGGAAGCAGTAGAAAGGCGCGCCCAGCTTCTCGAGGAATTCGAACGCGACGTCCAGCTTGGCCAGGGCGGAGGCCATCGGGTCGGCGACGCGATGCCACGGACGTTCGAACGTGCCGTCGTAGCCGAACGGGTCGAACCCGTTCCAGCAGAAGCTGTGCCAGTAGCAGACGGCGAAGCGCAGGTGATCCTCCATGCGCTTGCCGAGCACGAGGCGGTCCTTGTCGTACCACTTGAAGGCGAGCGGCTCGCGCGATTGCAGGCCGGCGTACCGGATCTTGTCGATACCGGCGAAGTAGTCGGTCATGGCGGTGTCTCCTGGAGGGAAGGGACTCGGGCGGGATGGTCAGTCGCCCATGCGGCGATGTCGCTGCTCGACCCGCGTGATCGGCTTGCCGCCGATGATCATGTGCAGCACTTCGTCCTCGGTGAGATCGGCCGTGCGATAGCAGCCGATGACGCGGCCGTTCTTCATCACCGCAAGGCGGTCGGACAACGCGAACACGTCGGGCATGTCGTGCGAGATCAGGAACACGCCGACGCCACGCGCCTTCAGCCGGCGCACGAGGTCGTGCACCATGCGCGTCTCCTCCGGCCCGAGCGCGGCGCACGGTTCGTCCATGATCAGGATGCGGGCGTTGAAGTACAGCGCGCGCGAGATCGCCACCACCTGGCGTTGGCCGCCGGATAGCGAGCGCACCGGCTCGCGGATGTTGCGGAAGTTCGGGTTCAGCTGCGCGAAGACGTCGCGTGCGGCCGCCTCCATCGCGTAGTCGTCCATCGTGTTCCAGCGCGTCATCAGCTCCCGGCCGAGGAACAGGTTGGAGACCGCGTCGAGGTTGTCGGCCAGCGCCAGCGTCTGGTGGATCGTCTCGATGCCCAGCGCCTGCGAGTCGGCCGGATTGACGATGTGCGCGAGCGCGCCCTCGATGCGGATCTCGCCGCGGTCGATCGGGTAGGCGCCCGCCAGCATCTTCATCAGCGTGGACTTGCCCGCGCCGTTGTGGCCCAGCACGGCCACCACTTCGCCGGCATCCAGCGCCAGGTTGACGTCGCTGACCGCCTGCACGCCGCCGAAGGCCTTGTGCATGCCGACGATCTCGACCAGGGGAGCGTTGCTCATGCGAGTCGCTCCCCCGTCCAGCGCCGATAGAGCACGTCGAACGCCACGGCCACGATCAGCACCTGGCCGATGATGATCATGCGCTGGCCGATGCCCACGTCCATCAGCAGCAGGCCGCTGTCGAGGAACTGGATGATCAGCGCGCCCAGCACCGAGCCGAGCACGGTGCCGCTGCCGCCCGACAGGCTGACGCCGCCGATCACCGCGGCGGCGATCACGTAGAGCTCCATGCCGGTGCCCATCGAGTTGGTGCCGGCGTTCAGGCGCGAGACCGAGACGATGGCTGCGATGGTGATGGTGACGGACAACAGCAGGAACAGCTGCAGCGTGACGCGCCGCACGGGGATGCCGACCAGGCGCGCGGCCTCGGGGTTGCCGCCGATCGCGTAGACGTAGCGGCCGAAGCGCGTGCGTCGGACGATGAACGCGACCACCAGCACCACCGTGCCCCAGATCACCACCGGCGCCGGGATGCCCTGGCCGGCGGGCTTGCCCGGCAACTGGTAGGCGCACATCGCCGCCGTGAAGGCCGCGAGCAGCGCCAGCAGTCCCAGCGTGAACGCGATGTCCGCCGCGAGCGGCCGCAGCGGGAATCCATGGCGGGCCTTCGCGCGCCGCGCCTGCACGATGCGCCCGCACAGGAGCACCGCGAGCACCGCAGCCAGCGTCCAGCTGCCGGCGATGCCCAGCGCGCCATCCAGGCCGCCGCCGAACCACAGGAAGACCGGATCGGTGACTGGTTGCGTCTTGCCGTTGGCCACGAGGAAGGCCGCGCCGCGGAACGACATCAGGCCGCCCAGCGTCACCACGAACGACGGCACGCCCAGGTAGGCCGTCAGGCCACCCTGGTACAGGCCGGCCAGCAGCGCCGCGGCCAGGCCGGCGAAGCAGGCCCATGCCCAATGCCAGCCGGCGGTGTACTGGAGATAGGCGATCAGCACCCCGACGAAGCCGATGACCGAGCCGACGGACAGGTCGATGTGGCGCGCCACGATGACCAGCGAGATCGCGGTGGCGACGATGCCCACGACGGCCGTCTGCTGGGCGATGTTGTAGAGGTTTTCCGGGGTCAGGAAGTTGCCGGTGAGGACGTGGAAGGTCGCGGCCATGACCGCGAGCACGCAAGCCATCAGCCCGAGGCGCAGGTCGAGCGCGCTGAGTTGGAGGGATTCCATGGGGGCAGGGGTGGTGGCAGCCGCGCGCGCGTCACGCGGGCGCGGCCGCGCAGTCGCCTACTTGCAGGCCGCCGGTGCCTTGGCGGCGTCGACGCCGCGGCACAGGTTGTCCTTGGTGATCCAGCCCGCCTTGACGACGGTCTCCAGGTTGGCGCGGGTGATCGCCACGGGCTTGAGGAACTTGGAGTTCAGCGTCACCTTGTGCTCGCCGCCCGTCCACTTGACCGTGCCCGGCACCGGCTTGCCGCCCGCGAGGTCGATCGCGGCGTCGGCCGCCTCGCGCCCGAGGTCGCGCGAGTCCTTCCACACCGACACCGTCTGCGTGCCGAGCGCCACGCGGTTGAGCGCGGCCTGGTCGCCGTCCTGGCCCGACACCGGCACGCCCGAGATGCCGCGCGCCGACAGCGCCGCCACCACGCCGCCGGCGGTGCCGTCGTTGGAGGCGACGACCGCGTCGACCTTGTTGCCGTTGCGCGTGAGGATCTGCTCCATGTTCTTCTGCGCCACCTCCGGCTTCCAGCCTTCGGTGTACTCCTCGCCGACGATCTTGATCGCGCCGCTGCCGATCGCCTGGGCCAGCGCCTCCTGCTGGCCTTCGCGCAGGAAGTCCGCGTTCGGATCGGTGGGCGAGCCCTTGATCATCACGTAGTTGCCCGCGGGCTTGACGGAGAACACGGCGCGCGCCTGCATGCGGCCCACCTCCTTGTTGTCGAAGGTGATGTAGTAGACGCCGGGCTGGTCGATCAGGCGATCGTAGGCAATCACGGGAATGTTGCGCTGCTTCGCCTTGGCCAGCGCCGGGACGATCGCGTCCTTGTCCATCGCGAGCACGATGAGCGCCTTCGCGCCCTTGGCGATCAGCCCGTCGACGTCGGCGAGCTGCTTTTCCGGCGAGCCGCCGGCATCCGCGCTGACATAGGTGGCGCCGCGCTTGGCCAGTTCGGCCTTGATCGCCGCCTCGTCGGTCTTCCAGCGCTCCTCCTGGAAGTTCGACCAGCTGACGCCGACCACCAGTTGAGCGTGCGCCGCGGCGCTCGAAAGGAGCGCGGCAGTCAAGAGAGCGTGCTTGAAGTTCATGGTTTGTCTCCGGTTGTTTTCTGCGTCCAGACGCCCTTCGCCGAGGGTGCCAGGCGAGATTACTTCGTTCGACGATCGAACTAATACATGTTTTCCCGAATGCGGCGGCAGGTCGGCGGAAGGGGTATTGGCGTCGGCAGGCCATGGCGCGCCCATCCGGCTGGCCCGGGCAGGTGCCGGTCCGACGCCCTGAAAAACGCGGTACCGCGTTTCAGGTACCGCGTTTCACGCCGCGGTCGACGCCGCCCGCAGCCGGCGCAGCCACAGGAACCCGTCGGCGCTGTAGACCGCCAGCGCCAGCCAGATCAGCACGAAGCCGACCAGCCGCGTGCCCTGCAGCGGCTCGCCGAACCAGGTGACGCCCAGCAGGAACTGGAGCGTGGGCGACAGGTACTGCAGCGTGCCCAGCGTGGCCAGCGTGATGCGGCGCGCGCCGGCGGCGAACAGCAGCAGCGGGATCGCCGTCAGCGGCCCGGCGAACAGCAGCCAGCCGACGGTGGCGGAGTCCATGCCGGCGAACAGCCCCGGCAGCCCGCCGTGCGGCGCGGACATCCATGCCAGCGCGACCAGCGCCAGCGGCGCGATGACGGCCGTCTCCACCGCCAGCCCTTCCAGCGCGCCCAGCGGCGCCGTCTTGCGCAGCAGGCCGTAGGTGCCGAACGAGGCGGCCAGGCCCAGCGCGATCCAGGGCGGGCGGCCCAGCGTGGCCGTGAGCCACGCCACGCCGCAGGCGGCCACGGCCACCGCCACCCACTGCAGGCGGCGCGGCCGCTCCGCGAGCACCCAGGTGCCCAGCAGCACGTTGACCAGCGGCGTGACGAAGTAGCCCAGGCTGGCCTCCACCACGTGGCCGTGGTTGACGGCCCAGACGTACAGCAGCCAGTTGCCGCTCAGCAGCAGCGCGCTGAGCGAGAACTGCGCCAGCAGCCGCGGCTGGCGCACGACGCCGCCCACCCATTGCAGCCGCCGCATCGCCAGCAACACCGCCCACACGAACACGAACGACCACAGCGAGCGATGCAGCACGATCTCGAACGCGTCGACGCGCGCGAGCGCATGGAAGTAGATCGGGAACAGTCCCCAGAGGACGTAGGCGAGGGCGGCGTAGAGGAGACCGGGCATGCGGGGCGGATGGGTCGGAGGCGGTCTCCGGGTTCGCGCCATTATCGAAGGCGGCGCGCGCCCCGAATTCGTCGGTGGGAAATGCGCAGGAGTGCGCATTCCTGTCGTTGCTTTTGCACGATTTCCACCTTTCGGGGGATTGTTGGCAATTGGCACTGTGCTGAAAAATGGATGTCATGAACGCTCCGCATCATCTGGAGTGTTCCGGGGAGTACAGCCATGCCGCAGACCTACAACGTCGGATCCCGTTCGCGTTTCGTGACCTTCATCGCCTGGGTTTTCATGCTCCTCGCGGCGTTCGCGTGCGAGTGGGCGGTCATCCAGAACGCGACCCAGTCGTCGTGGACGGCGCTGGCCGGCGACCAGGCCAGCCTGCCCTGGCTCACCGGGCTGCTGCTGCGCCATGCCACCTGGGTGTTCCTGGCGGCCATCGCGCTGTCGCTGGCCACCATGGTGTGCGCCTTCGGCCTGCTGCGCCGCATCGAATGGGCGCGCCGCGTGTTCATCGGCCTGCTGATGGTGGCCATCGTCGTCGACCTGTCCGGCCTGTGGCTGCAGCAGGAATTCATGCACCTGCTGGTGGACTCGGCGCTGCGCCAGGCCACGCTCACGCCATCTGCCGCCGACGTGTTCGGCGGCGTCGTGACCACCGCCCGCATGCTGGCCGGCTTCATCACGCTGGTGGCCAGCCTGGCGCTGGCGGGCATCATCCGGCGGTTGATGTCCCCGTCGGTGCGCCAAGAGTTCGCCTGAGCCGTTCCGCCTCTGGTCCGACGGCCGCGCTCGCGGCCGTTGTCATTTCTAGTCGTCCTTGCGCAGCCGGTCCGGCAGCCCGTCGTGGTCGCCGAGCGGCTGCGCTGGCGCGTCATCCCACCACTCGCCGGCCCTCATGTCGGCGCGGCGCGACGGGTTGACCGGGTAGACGATGCGGTTGTGGGCCTTGGCCGCCTCGCCGCCCACCAGCAGCAGTGCGTCGCGCTGGCCGTTGTTGATGAAGCAGTGGCAGATGCCCGTGCCGGCGGGAAACGCCGCAAGGTCGCCCGCGGTCATCCGGTGCAGCCGGCCGTCGATCCAGGCGTCCACCTCGCCTTCGATGACGTAGACGAACTCCTCCTCCTCCGACTCGGCGTGCGGCCACGACGAACGGCTGCCCGGCGGCAGGCGCTGCAGGTTGACGCCCAGACGCACCAGCCCCGCCGCGGCGCCCAGGCGCCGCGTGGGCCCCATGGGCTCGTCGCTTTGCGGGTAGACGTGGCGGCGCTCGGGCAGGTCGGCGGCCGAGACGATGAAGGGTGGGCGAGCGGTCATGCGATGTCTCCGTCGATGTAGAACCAGCGGCCATCCTCGCGCACGAAGCGGCTCGTCTCATGCAGCCGCTCGGCCTTGCCGCCCAGCTTGCTGCGCGCCACGAATTCGACGATCGCGTGGTCGGCGTCCTGCTGCACGTGGCGGCGCACGTCCAGGCCCAGCCAGCGCAGGCCCTCGGGCAGGGGCTCGATGGTGGCGGGGCGCGTCGACGGGTGCCAGGTGTCGGCCAGGTAGCCGGGCAGGCCGGCCACGAAGGCGCTGTAACGCGAGCGCATCAGGTCTTCGGCGCCGGGCGCCCGCAGCGCCTCGGGGCCGGCATGCCAGCGGCCGCAGCAGCGGTCGTAGGCCAGCGGGCGGCCGCAGGGGCAGGGCGAGGACGGGGCGAGGGGCATGCGTGAATCCAATGACTCGGGTGCCTGGTCTTGCCTGTACTCGGGCGAGACTTGGCATCCGCGATTGTGCGCGAGGGCTTGGCCGCTTGATCCTCCTGCCCAAGATCCGATAGACTGTATGCAAATACAGTATTCCGGGAGGGCCTCGGAACGCACGAACCGTCGAGTTGCGACGCCCTCCCGCTTTTCCAGTGAGCCTGCGTCCAACCGGTCCCCGCGATGTCCTCGCCGTCTTCCCTGCTGCCGCTGGAGCACCTGCATCCGGCGTTGTGGCGCGCGCACCAGCTGGGGCGCGGGCGGGAGGCGGTGCAGGCGAGCGGGTACGCCGCGCTCGATGCCGAACTGCCCGGTGGAGGCTGGCCGCAGCGCGCCATCACCGAGCTGCTGCTGTCGCGTCCCGGCTGGGGTGAGATCCGGCTGCTCGCGCCAGCGCTCGCGCGCGTGGGCGCGGCCGGGCGGGGCGTGCTGCTGCTGGGGCCGCCGGCCGAGCCGTGCGCCGAGGCGCTGGCGCAGCTGGGCCTCGATCTGTCGCGCTGCGTGGTGATCCGCGGCGACGACCTGCTGTGGCCGCTGGAACAGGCGCTGCGCAGCGGGCAGGTGGGCGCGGTCGTCGCATGGGCGCCGGCCAGCCTCAAGGCCGAGGCCTTGCGCCGGCTGCAGCTGGCGGCACAGTCGCACGAGGGCCCGGCCTTCGTGGTGCGCGCCGAGGCCGCGGCGGCGCATCCCAGCCCCGCGCCGCTGCGGCTGGGACTCGCGGGCGCGGGGCCCGACGCCCTGGCCGTGCGCCTGCTCAAGCGCCGCGGGCCGGCGCTGGAGCTGCCCGTGGTGCTCGCGCTGCCGCCCGTGCTCTCGCGCGCCGCGCGCCAGCGGGCGCTCACGCCCCGGCGCACGCGCACGAGCGCGCAGGCGCTGTCCACCATCGCATGAACGAGGCAAGGACTCGCCATGCTCTGGATCGGCATCCACCTGCCGGCGTTGTCGCTGGAATCCTTCATCGCCACGCTGGCGCCGGCGGATGACGGGCCCGACGAGATCGGCCCAGTCGCACTCGTTGCCCACCACCGCGTCGTCGCCGCCAACGCCGCCGCGCGCGAATGCGGCGTGCGACCCGGCCAGAAGCGCGCCACCGCGCTGGCCCTCGCGCCGCACGCGCGGCTGGGCGAGGCCGACCCCGCGCGCGACGACGCGACGCTGATGGCCGTGGCCCACGTGGCGCTGGGCTTCACGCCGTCGGTGTCGTTCGGCGGCGACCACGTGGTGCTGGCCGAGGCGCAGGCCAGCCTGCGCTACTTCGGCGGCCTCCCGCGGCTGCTGCAACGCCTGCGCGCCGGGCTCGCGCCGCTGGGGCATGAATTGCGGCTGGCCTGCGCGCCCACCGCGCAGGGCGCGCAGTGGATGGCGGTGGGCCACGACGACGCCGAGGCCGCGCCGGCCAACAGCAAGGCCCATTGGCGTGCGCGCGTGGGCGCCGTGCCCGTCGCGAGCATGGCCGCCGCCGCGCCGCACCTGGCCGCGCTCGAGTCGCTGGGCCTGGCCACCGCCGCGCACTTGTGGAAGCAGCCGCGCGCCGGGCTCACGCGGCGCTTCGGCGGCGCGCTGCTGGCCGACATCGACCGCGCGCTCGGCGACCTCGCCGACCCGCGCCCCTTGCTGCAGCCCGCGCCCACCTTCGACAGCCGGCTGGAGCTGTTCATGCGCGCCGACGACAGCGCCGCGCTGCTCACCGGCGCCGCCGTGCTGCTCAACCGGCTCACCGCCTGGGCCCTGGCGCAGCACGGACTCGTCGCCGGCTTCGAGCTGCGACTGCATCACGAGAGCCGCCGCAAGATGCTCGAGGATCCGGCGTCGCGCACCACCGTGCTGGAGATCGGCCTGGGCGAGCCGGTGTCCGACACCGCGCACCTGCACTCGCTGCTGCGCGAGCGCCTGCAGCGGCTGCCGCTGGCCGCATCGGTCATCGAGCTGAGCCTGCACTGCCACGCGATCACGCCCGGCGGGCCGCCCAACGCCGAACTGTTCCCGTCGGCCGCCAGCGTGGGCGAAGGCTGGCACCGGCTGCTCGAACGCTTCGAGGCGCGGCTGGGCGCGCACAACATCCAGCGCCTGCAGCCGGTGGCCGACCACCGCCCCGAGCTGGCCACCGGCGTGCGCCAGGGGGGGGATGCGCCATCCACGCGCGCCCGCGCACCCGGCACGCCGCTGAGCCTCGTCGCTCCGGCCGGCTCCGCCGCGACGTCCTCCGGCGACCCGGCCCACTGGCCGCGCCTGAAGCGCCCCGTGTGGCTGCTGCGCCAGCCGCAGCCGCTGCGCGACGAGGGCGGCACGCCGCTGCTCTCGGGCAAGCCCCTGTGGCTCGTCGCCGGCCCCGAACGCATCGAGGCCGGCTGGTGGGACGGCGGCTACGCGGCCCGCGACTACTTCATCGCGCAGGACAACGACGGCGCGCTGCTGTGGGTCTACCGCTTCCGGCGCGCGCCGGAGGTGGGGGAGGTGGGGTGGTACCTGCAGGGGCGGTTCGGGTAGGGCCCTGCCGGTCGTCAGGAGCCCCCGATCGCCCTTGCCTTGGGCGCCCGTGAGCGAAGACCTCGACGTGTTCCCGCGGTTCAGGCGTGAGGGCAACCCAGGCTCAAATGACGCGCCAGATGGAATCTCGCATGGACCCTGCGATGAAGTTCTCAGTGCCTTTGCCCACGACTTCCCAGTAGTGCTTGTCGGAGAGCAGTCTTGAGCTCACCTCATCGAGCGCGGCGAGATCCTTGTAACGTGTGGTCCAGGCAACGCGCTGGGGGTTGCCGCCAATCGGTAGCAGTACCTCGAATTCGAGCCCGTACGCTTCCTTCATGTAGGCCGCGATTTCGTGAGCAAATCCGATTGCGCTTGGTGTCTTGCCGGCGGCGATTGATGCCGTTCTGTTGAAAGCAATCACTTCGAATCTCCTTCCACCAGAGCGAGCGGTGGTCTCTGTCATTGGATATGACGCGGGCAGTCTGCGCTCCGAAGTCGCTCCGGGCAATACTCCAGGCTTTCGGACTGCGATGCATGCCGCCAGCGGAGGGTCGTCACCCCGCTCCTGCGCCGCCAGATGGCGTGCGGAGCATGGCGGATTCAGGTGGCGCCATCGCGGGGTCGCTCATCAAGGGCCGCCCGGATCCGGCCAAAGGCCACCTGCAGCAGCTTCCACTGCGCGATCTCCATGGTTCGAGGGCGGATGACGTCTTCGACCTGATGCGACGCCAGCAAGCAGTCCTTGCGCGCAAACACGATGGCGTTGCCGCTTTCGTGCTCCTTGACGGCCAAGGGCGCGCTGTGGAAGCTGCGGCCGACCCGAGCAACCAGGAGCGAGAATTCTTCATTGCCCAGATGGATGTTGGCGGCGACCACGCCGGATGGACGCAGGCAGTCGAAGACGTCATCGTAGAAGCGCTTCGAGCTGAGCACGCCGGGAAGGCCGTCGCTGTCGTACCCGTCCACCAACAGGACATCGAAGGCGCATTCGTGCGCTCGTACGTATCTCGATCCATCGGCCCGGATCACTCGAAATCGTGAGTCGTCTTCGGGGACGGAAAAATCGCGGCGCAGGGCAATGACGTGCGGGTTGATCTCGAGAACGGTAATGTCGGCTTCGGGCAGGTGCCGGTAGCAGAACTTGGCCAGCGATCCGCCACCCAGGCCGATCATTCCGATGCGCAACGGCCTCGGATGAAACAGCAGGAAGCCCATCATCGTGCGCGTGTAGGCGAGATCGAGCGAGTCGGGCCGCGCCAGCTCCATGCAGCTCTGTACCTCCGCGATCGAGAAGTGGAGCGACTTCATCTTCTGTGTCTGGTGCACAAAAGGTTTGACGTGGATCTGTTCGGGGTCGAAGCTCATCGGGTGGCGATTGAAGGGCCGGCGTCGCCGGCGGTCGATTCGACAAGGAGTTCAGGGGTGGAAGGGTTGCCGGGTCGGCTCACACTACCACGACGTTCTCGCCGTCGCGGCCCGCGCGCTCGTGCGAGTGCTGGCGTCTGCGAAACTTGACGGCTGTGCTGCATCCCGGTGCCCCTGTCGCCCTGCCTCCCGGCACCGCGGCGTGACGAGATCAGCCTCCCCAGCCCCTGTACGCTCTCCGAGGATTCGTGCGCAAATGAGCAACACCAACTGGACGATGTCGCTTCGTGCGGCGCCGAAGGAGCACGCGTCGTGATCGCATTGCTGGAAGCCCGCCGCGCCGGGTTGTTCGCGCGCGGCTCCTGGGGCGGCAACATCGTGGCCGGCGTGATCGTCGGCGTGGTCGCGCTGCCGCTGGCGATGGCCTTCGCGATCGCCTCGGGCGCGCGCCCGGAGCAAGGGCTGTACACCGCCATCTTGGGCGGTGTCGCGGTCTCGCTGTTCGGCGGCACCCGCGTGCAGATCGCCGGCCCCACCGGCGCCTTCATCGCCATCCTGTCCGGCGTTACCGCGAAGTACGGCATCGCCGGCCTGCAGATCGCCACGTTCATGGCCGGTACGATCCTCGTCCTGATGGGTCTGGCGCGCCTGGGCGCGGTCATCAAGTTCATCCCGGCCCCCGTCATCGTCGGCTTCACTGCCGGCATCGGCGTCATCATCTTCGTTGGCCAGTGGCGCGACTATCTCGGCTTGCCGAAGACGGGCGGGGCGCATTTTCACGAAAAGCTGTGGAACCTGATCCAGGTTCTGCCGCAGCTCCATCTGCCCACCGTTGCCCTGGCCACGCTGAGTCTGGCGCTCGTGCTGTTCACGCCACGTGTCAAGGGTTTGCGGCGCATCCCGGGTCCGCTGGTCGCCATGGTCGTGGCCACGGTGTTGCAGTCGGCGTTTCATTTCAGAGGCGTCGCCACGCTCGGCAGCGCGTTCGGCGGCATCCCGCTCGGCCTGCCGCGGCTCCAGCTGCCGCAAACGTCGTTGGGCGAGGTGCTCACGCTGGTCGGTCCCGCCATGACGATCGCGATGCTGGGGGCCATCGAATCGCTGCTGTCGGCCGTCGTCGCCGATGGCATGACCGGCTTCAAGCACGACTCGAACCAGGAACTCATCGGGCAGGGCGTCGCCAACCTGCTGGCGCCGCTATTCGGTGGCTTCGCGGCGACGGGCGCCATCGCGCGCACGGCCACCAACATCCGCAACGGTGGTTCGAGCCCGCTGGCCGGCAGCGTGCATGCCCTCACGCTGGTCGCGGTGCTGCTGTTCCTGGCGCCGCTGGCGGCCAGCATCCCGCTCGCCGCGCTCGCGGCCATCCTCTTCGTGGTCGCCTGGAACATGAGCGACCTGAAGCACTTCGGGCACATGCTGCGCACGGCGCCGACCGCCGACAGGGTGATCCTCGTCGTCACGTTCCTGCTGACGGTCTTCGCCGACCTGGTGGTGGCGGTGAACGTCGGCGTCCTCCTGGCCATCCTGCAGTTCATGCGCCGCATGACCGACGCTGTGGAGACGAACCAGCTCGACGATCGCGCGTTGCTCGCCGACCTGCAGGAGATCGGACTGTCACGGCTGCCGCGCGGCATGCTCGTCTACGAGATCGCGGGGCCCATTTTCTTTGGCGCCATCGAGTCGTTCGAGCGTGCGCTGCTGCAGACGCACTCCGACCCGGATACGCTGATCATCCGGCTGCGCCACGTGCCATTCATGGACGCCACGGGGTTGCAGACCTTTGCGGAGGTCGTCGGCAAGTTGAGGAAGCGCGGCATCGACGTGATGCTGTGCGAGGCAAACCCGCGGGTCGCGACGAAGTTGAGCAACGCCGGCATCTTCGCGCTGGTCGGCGACGATCGTTACGTGCAGGAGTTCCACGCCGCGCTTGTCGCGGCGCTTGCGAACCGCGCCAGCAGCCGTCCGCCATCGGCCAGTCTCGACGAGGCCGCCAACAAGATGCTCGAGATCACCCGGCGCTATTTCAAGGACGCTGGAGAGGGGCACAACTAGTGGACTGTAACGTTTAAAACGGAAGTATCATTGAGGCCTCGGAGGTCGCCATGAAGCTTACCGAAACCGAAGCTGTGGAATTGCAGCAGCGTGC
>JABCYW010000100.1 GCA_013289985.1 Betaproteobacteria bacterium
GATCGCCTTGGCGAACTTGCCGTTGTCCTGCTCGGGCGAGAAGATCTGGGCGCACATCATCGGCGACAGCGTCAGCGCGACGACACCCGAGACGAACACCGCGGCCGCCAGCGTGAACGCGAACTCCGTGAACAACGCGCCGGTCAGCCCGCCCTGGAAGCCGATGGGCACGTACACGGCGATCAGGACGACCGTCATCGCGATGATGGGGCTGCCCAGCTCGCGCGCGGCGATCAGCGCCGCCTGCAGCGGCGTCTTGTGCTCCTCCTTCATGTGGCGGTCGACGTTCTCCACCACGATGATGGCGTCGTCCACCACCAGCCCGATCGCCAGCACCAGCGCGAGCAGCGTGAGCAGGTTGATCGAGTAGCCCAGCATCAGCATGATGAAGAACGCGCCGATCAGCGACAGCGGCATCGCGACGAGCGGCACCAGCACCGCGCGGAACGTGCCCAGGAACAGGTAGATCACCACGGCCACGATCACCAGCGCCTCGACCAGCGTCTTGACCACTTCCTTGATGGACGTGTTGATGAAGTCGGTGGAGTCGTAGACGATCTCGCCGGTCACGCCGGTGGGCAACTGGTTCTTCAGGTCGGGGAACGCGTCGCGAACGCGCTTGGCCACGTCGAGGATGTTGGCCTCCGGCGCCACCTTGATGCCGATGAACACCGAGCGCACGCCGCTGAACGCGACGTTGAAGTCGTAGTTCTCGGAGCCCAGCGTGACGTTGGCCACGTCCTCCAGGCGCACGATGGAGTCGCCGCTCTGCTTGACGATCAGCTGCTTGAACTCGTCGAGCGAGTGCAGGTCGGTGCCCGCGGTCAGCGGCACGGTGACCATCTGGCCCTTGGACGAGCCCAGCGCCGCCAGGTAGTTGTTGGTGGTCAGTGCCACGCTCACGTCGGTGGCCGACAGGCCGTGCGCCGCCATCTTGTCGGCGTCGAGCCACGCGCGCAGGGCGAACTGGCGCGCGCCCAGCAGCTCGGCGGTCTGCACGCCGGTGATGGAGTCGAGCTTGGGCTTGACGACGCGCAGCAGGAAGTCGGTGACGTTGTTGGTGGGCAGGTCCTTGCTGTAGAAGCCCATGTACATCGCGTCGATCGTCTGCCCGGTGGCCACGGTCAGCACCGGCGCCTGCGCCTGCGCGGGCAGCTGGTTCTTGACCGAGTTCACCTGCGTGTTGATCTCGGTCAGCGCGCGGTTGGCGTCGTAGTTCAGGCGCAGCGTGGCGGTGATCGTGGAGACGCCGGCGGCGCTCGACGACGACAGGTAGTCGATGCCCTGGGCCTGCGCGATCGCGCCTTCCAGCGGCTGCGTGATGAAGCCCGCCACCGTGGCGGCATCGGCGCCGTAGTAGGTGGTGGAGATCGTGACGACCGAGTTCTGCGTCTTCGGGTACTGGTTGACCGGCAGGCTGAACAGCGAGCGCAGCCCCAGCACCACGATCAGCAGGCTGATGACGCCGGCCAGGACCGGGCGTCGGATGAAGAGGTCAGTGAACTTCATGGCGTGCGCCTCAATGTTCCTGCGGGGTGGGGTTGGGCGAGTTGGCCGGCAGCACGGAGTTGTCGATGACGATGGACGTTCCGTTCTTCAGCTTGACCTGTCCGGAGGTGACGACCTGCTGGCCTTCCTTGAGGCCCTTGAGGATGGCGACCTGGTCGCCGCGCGTCTCGCCGGTGATGACGAACGCCTGTTGCACGACGAGGCCCGAGCCCGACGCGGCCTTGGCGGGTGCCGCGGCCGATGCGCCGCTGGCCGCTTCGCGCGCCGCGGCGGCGGCCTCGTCGGCCGTCATCACGACGAACACGGTGGAGCCGTACGGGTTGTAGGTGATCGCGGTCTGCGGCAGCGTCAGGTAGTGCTTCTTGTCGCCCACCTCGACGGCCGCGTTGGCGAACATGCCCGGCAGCAGCTGGCGCTTCGGGTTGGCCAGCGTGGCCTCGACGACGACGTTGCGCGTGGTGGTGTCCACCTTCGGGCTGATGGCGGTGATCTTGCCCGGGAACAGCAGGCCGGCGAAGCCGTCGCTGGTGACGTTGACGACCTGGCCCACCTGCAGCGAGCCCACCTGCTTCTGCGGCAGGTTGAAGTCGACGTAGATCGGGTCGATGGTCTGCAGCGTGACGATCTTGTCGCCCGGGTTCACGTACTGGCCGGGGTTGACGGTGGTGATGCCCAGCTTGCCGGAGAACGGCGCGCGGATCGTCTTCTTGTCGATGATGGCCTGCTGCTGCGCGGCCAGCGCGCGCTTGCTCTTCAGGTCGGCCGCGTCGGCGTCGACCTGCGCCTGCGCGATGGCCTGCGCGTCGAACTGGGCCTTGTCGCGCTTGAGCACGGTGGCCGACAGGTCGGCGGCGGCCTCCAGCGCGGCGAGCTGCGCCTTGTCTGAATCGGCGTTCAGTTCGACGAGCACGTCGCCCTTGCGGACGTCCTGGCCCGACTTGAAATGGATCTCGCGCACCAGGCCCGCGATCTCGGTGGTGACGTCGACGCCGCGCACCGGCACGACGCTGCCGACGGCGGCCAGCGTGGGCTGCCAGTCCTGCGAGGACACCTTGGTGGCCGTCACCGTCTGCGGGTAGGGCTTGGGCGACGCGGCGATCAGCTTCTGGATGTGGAGGATGAATCCTCCCACCAGCAGCAGCACCACCACCAGGACACCGCCAATCATGATGAGCATCCGCTTCGTCATGTTCTCACTCCAGATTTCGTGTTCGTTTCGTTTCGCGGCCGGCCGCGCCCGATGGCGCCGGCCGGCAGCGGGAATAGGTTCAATGCGCCGCGGTCGGCGCGCTCGCGGCCGAGGCCACGGCGTCGGGGGCGTTCCACCAGCCGCCGCCCAGCGCCTGGAACAGCGCCGCGGTGTCGGTGAAGCGCGCCGCGCGCGCCTGCACCAGCGCCAGGCGCGTGGACAGGACCGTGCGTTGCGCGTCCAGCGACGCCAGGTAGCTCACCGCGCCCAGCTGGTACTGGCGCGCGACCAGCCCCAGCGACTCGTTGGCCAACCGGTCGGCCTCGGCGTTGGCGGTGACCGCGTCGGCATCGGTGTCGATCGCGCGCAGCGCGTTGGCCACGCCGAGGAACGCGTTGAGCACCGTGGACTGGTACTGCGCCTGCGCCGCGTCGTACGCCGCCACCGACGCGCGCTTCTTGGCCTGCAGCGCGCCGCCGTTGAAGATGGGCTGCACCAGGCCCGCGGCCAGGCTCCAGCCTGTGGTGCCGGTGTCGAACAGCTTGTCGATCTTGAAGCTCTGGCGGTTGACGCCGCCGCTGAGCGTGATCTGCGGATACAGCGCCGCAGTGGCCACGCCGATCTGCGCGCTCGCCTCGTGCAGCAGGGCCTCGCTCGCGCGCACGTCCGGACGCTGGCGCACGAGCGTGGCCGGCACGCTCAGCGGCAGCTCGCGCGGCAGCGTCAGCGTCTCGATGTCGAAGGTGGGCAGGCCGGCGTCGCCGGGAAGGCGGCCGGCCAGCACGGCCAGCTGGTGGCGCGTCTGCGCCAGCGCCTTCTCGAGCGCCGGGATCTGCGCCTGCGACTGGGCGATCAGGGTCTGTTGCTGCAGCGCGGCGGAGCGGGCGAGGGCGCCCAGCTGCACCTGCCTGGCGATGACCTCCAGCGACTTGCTCTCGTTGTCGACCACTTCGTGCGTCACCTTCAGCTGCGCGCGCAGCGAGGCCTCCTGGATCGCGGTGGCCACCACGCTGGAGGTCAGGCTGAGCCACGTGGCCTCGACCTGGAAGCGCTGGTAGTCGATGGCCGCGCGCACGCCTTCGAGTTCGCGGCGGTTGCCGCCGACGAGGTCCAGCGTGTAGGAGACGTCGAGCCCGGCCTGGAACAGGTTGGCGGTGTAGCCGGCGGGGATCTGCGCGGACTGGGCCAGCGCGTAACGCTGGCGGCCGGCGCTCAGCTGGCCGCTGACCGACGGGAACACCTTCGAGCCGTAGTCGGCGCGATAGTTTTCCTCGGCCTGGCGCAGCGTCGCCTGCGCGGCGACCACCGTGGGGCTGTGGGCCAGCGCGGACTGCACCAGCGCGTTGAGCGCCGGCGACTGGAACGCCTCCCACCAGGTGGCGGAGACGTCCTGGCCATCGACGAACCGCTGCGGCACGTAGGCCGGGCTGGCGCCGCTGGCGGCCATCGCCGGCAGCGCGGCCGGGGTGTACGGATGGCTCGCGTCGGCGACCGCGGGCGCGTCCGGCGTGTGGAAGTCGGGTCCGACGGCACATGCCGACAGGGCCAGGCCGACGGCGACGCTCATGGCGGTGGTGCGCCAGGGCGGGCGTCGGAGGATTTCGTAGATCATTCCTGCTCCTCGGTATTCAGGCGCGTCGCGTCCTTGAACCTGTCACGGCGCGACGATCAGCGGGGATGGTAGTCGGGTTTTCCCGCGCGAAAGCTATTCCCCTACGGAACTACTGCCTAAGCAATAATTGCCGGCGAGCCTTTTGAATCTGTGAACAACGGGCCGGCCCGATCGCATGTCATCAGTCGATGACGTTAACACGGGCTTAAAGCGTCGTGAAGGCGAAACCGGTCGAACGCCCTGATTCGGTCGGTGAATGACCGATAGCGCGTGACGGCCGGCAATCGAGGCCTGACCGGCAGCATGCGCCGGCTCGGCTTACCGGAGGCTTTCTAGTCCCGCGTGGCCTTGCGCCGGACGCAATCCAGGTATTGGTGGCCGTCCGGCGGCAGGCCGCTGCGCTGCGACCGCCAGATCATCTCGCCCAGGCAGTCCATCGCCTCGTGGTGCGCGTCGTGCAGCGACTGCCGGCGCGCGGCCAGCAGTTCCACGGCCTGGCGGATGCCGCTGGGCTGGTCGATGCTGCACTGCTCGCTGATCGTGAGGTGCATCGCCATGTGCAGGAACGGATTCGTGCGGCCGTCGTCCACGTCGAACACGGCGGCCAGCGCCGCGTCGACGTCGGCCAGGTCGGCGTGGTATTCCGGGTGCTCCGCGATCCACTGCGAGGCGAGTACCTGGATGGGCGACATCGGCGCCCCGCTGGCGGCGAGCGCGTGGGTCTCGCAGAAGAAGCGACGGACGTCGTGCTGGGACGGCTGGAACATGAGCGCGATTGTCGCAACAATCAGGATCTGGCGCCGGATTTGCCCGGGCGCGCGGGCGCGTCCAGCGGCGCGAACGTGATGCGCACCTTGAGGCCGACGCCGCCGGGGCCGTCGAGCAGTTCGGCGGTGGCGCCGTGGTGGCCCGCGATGTCGCGCACGATGGACAGGCCCAGGCCGCTGCCCGTGCCACCCGCGTTGCCGCGCTGGAAGCGTTCGAACGCGCGCTCGCGGTCTTCCGGCGGGATGCCCGGTCCGTTGTCTTCCACCTCGAGCATCGCGCACGTCCGACCCGGCGGCGCCGGGCCCGTGCGGATCGTGACGCGGGCGCCGTTGCCGGCGTAGTTGATGGCGTTGTCCAGCAGGTTGGCCAGCATCTCGCGCAGCAGGAAGCCGTGGCCTTCGACTCGCGCGGATTCCAGCTCGAAGCCGAGGTCGACGCCGGCGTCCACCGAGCGCGCCACCCATTCCTCGGCCGCCTCGCTGGCGATCTGCTTGAGGTCGAAGCGCTCCATCGACGAGTTGTGGCGGTCGTGCTCGGCGCGCGCCTGCGACAGCAGCTGGTTGGCCAGCCGCGCGGCGCGCGTGGTGGCGATGTGCAGGCGGCGCAGCAACTCCTCGAGCTGCGGCGGATGCGATTCCAGCAATGCGAGTTCGGTCTCCGTGCGCAGCACCGTCAGCGGCGTGCGCAACTGGTGCGCGGCGTCGGCGATGAAGGCCTTCTCGGCGGCGGATGCCGTGACGACGCGGGCGAACAGGCCGTTGAGCGCGCTGACCAGCGGCGCCACCTCGCGCGGGATGTCGGGCCGGATCACCGGACCGAGGTGCTCGGGCGAGCGCAGCTCGATGTCCTTGCTGAGGCTCTCCACGGGCTTGAGGCTGCGCGCGATCGCGAACCAGCCCAGCACGGCGAGCACCAGCGCCTCCACCACCATGGCCGACGTGGCGGCGGCGAGCACCTGCTGCGCCACGCCGTGGCGCTTGTTGAGCGTCTCCGACACCCGGGCCTCGCACAGGCCGGCGTCATGCCCGGGCGAGGCGGGCACGCAGGTCCAGCTGTGCAGCGCCACCCGCACGGGCTTGTCGTTGTAGGTGGCATCGAAGAAGCGCCAGTCCACGGGCGACGGCGGGCCGCCCAGCGTCGCCAGGGCGCCGTCGCCGGCCAGCACCTGGCCCGCCGGGGCCAGCGCCACCCAATGGACTTCGTCGAAGCGGTCGGCGCGCAGCGCGCTGTCCAGCTCGCGCGAGACCACCAGCGTCAGGGCGCCGTCGTCCAGGCGAACCAGGCGCTCCAGCGCCAGCGCGGTGCCGTCGAGGGCGTGGTCGAGCGAATCGAGCGCGGGCGCCAGCGCGAGCCGGTAGAACACGAAGGCCGTGCAGGGCACCAGCAGCGCCAGCGGCACCACCAGCCACAGCAGCAGCGTGCGCCGGATGCTGGGACGGGCGTGGGCCTGCAGCGGCCCGCGCGGGTCGCGTGCGGAAGAGACGGTGGCGGTCACGTGCGGAGTGCGCCGGGCGCTCGGGGAACGGGGCGCCAGTATCGCCCAGCCGGAGCGTGGGCCCGTCAGGCTTCTTCGAGCAGATACCCGAAGCCGCGGATCGTGCGGATCTTCAATCCGGCCGGCTCCAGCTTGGAGCGCAGGCGCGACACGTGGACCTCGATCGCGTTGTCGGAGGTGGTGCCGTCCCAGTTGGAGATGGCCGCGATGATCTGTTCCTTGGCCACGATCTTGCCGGTGCGGCTGAGCATGAACTGCAGGATGGACCATTCGCGGCCGGCCAGCGCCAGTTCCTGGTCGCCGATGTAGGCGCGGCGGGCCTCGAGATCCATGCGCAGGTTGCCCAGGCTCAGCACGCTGCCGCCGCGCGCCTGGTTGCGGCGCACCAGCGCGCGCGAGCGGGCCACCAGCTCGCTCAGCGCGAAGGGCTTGACGAGGTAGTCGTCGGCGCCGCTCTCCAGTCCGCGCACGCGGTCCTCGATGGCGTCGCGCGCGGTGAGCATCAGCACGGGCAGGTCGGAGCCCTGGGCGCGAACGCGGCGCAGGGTCTCGAAGCCGTCGATGCCGGCCAGGCCCACGTCCAGGATCAGCAGGTCGTACGGATCCTGGCGCACGGAGACGGCCACCGGTTCGCCGCGCTCGGTGCAATCGACCACCCAGCCCTGGGAGCGCAGCGCGCGCGCGGTGGAATCGGACAACAGGGGATCGTCTTCAACGAGAAGGATTCGCACGGGCTGCACTCCGAAAGGAGCGATGGGGGATTTGGGTCTGTGGATCATCGAAGGGCAGCCTCAGGCGTCGCTGAACGATACCTGAGGTCAAGCTTTCGAGCCAGGGGCGCTCACGGCTCGGGCGTGCCGTTCTTCTGGGCCGCGCGCTCGTCGAAGGATTCGTCGCCGGCCTGCGTGAGGTCCCAGGTCTTGGGAACCGGCGGCCGGTCGAGCCGCTCCTGCGCAAACAGCTGCTCCAGCTGCTGGCGTCCGGCCCGCGCCAGCGAGATCAGCTTGGACTCGTCGCGGAAGTGCGGCGCCAGCGCGTGCAGCTGCTCCACCGAGTGGCGGCGGAAGCGCATGGCGAGCGTGCGGGCCCGGTGCGGCTCGTAGCCCATCAGCTCCAGCACGCTGCGGGCGCTCATCAGCGAGGAGTCCAGCGTCTCGCGCTCGATGAACTTCACGCCGCGCTCGTTGAGCTGGTACCAGTGCTGCACGTTGCGGGCGCGCGCCACGATGGCCAGGTTGGGGAAGTTCTCGCGCGCGATGTCCACCAGCTCCAGGCTGGGCTCGATGCCGTCGACCGCCACCACCAGCACGCGGGCCTTCGCGGCGCCGGCCACGCGCAGCAGGTCCAGCCGCGTCGCGTCGCCGTAGTGCACGCGAAAGCCGAAGCGGCGCAGGGCCTCGATGGCCTCGGCATCGTGCTCCAGCACCGTGGCCTGGATGCCGTTGGCGTGGAGCAGGCGCGCGATGATCTGGCCGTAGCGGCCGAAGCCCGCGATGATCACCGGCGCATCCTGCGGCTCGGCGATCTCCGACAGCGGCGGCCGCGGGCTGAACCGGGCCAGCATCGGCAGCCACCAGCGGTCGGCCGCGAGGATCATCAGCGGCGTCAGCAGCATCGACAGCGTGATCGCGGCGGTGAGCACGCCGGCCTCCGAGTCGTCGATCACCTGCTGGCCGCGCGCCGCCTGCAGCACGACGAAGCCGAACTCGCCGCCCTGCGCGAGCAGCAGCGTGAAGACGGCCCGCTCCAGGCGCGGCACCGGGATGCCGATCTCCATGCCCCACAGCACCAGCGTCTTCACCGCCAGGAAGCCGACGACGATCGCGGCGACCTCCAGCGGGTGGTGCAGCACCACCCCGAGGTCGATGCCCATGCCCACCGCGATGAAGAACAGTCCCAGCAGCAGGCCCTTGAACGGCTCGATGTCGGTCTCGAGCTCGCGCCGGTACTCGCTCTCGGCCAGCAGCACGCCGGCGAGGAAGGCGCCGAGCGCCATCGATAGCCCCACGGCCTGCATCAGCGCCGCGGTGCCCACGACCAGGCCCAGCGCCGCGGCGGTGAAGATCTCGGGCGTCTGGCTGCGCGCGATGAAGCGCAGCGCGGGCCGGATCGCCAGCCGGCCGCCCAGCACGATCACCGCGATCATGCCGAACGCGCGCGCCGCGGCGATGAGCGGGTGGCCGGCGTCCGCGCCGGCGACGCGCTCGGGCGCCATCAGCGGGATCAGCGCGAGCAGCGGGATCGCGGCGATGTCCTGGAACAGCGAGACGCTCAGGACGTTCTGGCCGCTCGTGGTCTGCAGGATGTTGCGCTCGTTGAGCGTGGCCAGGCCGATCGCCGTCGACGACATCGCCAGCGCCGCGCCCGCCACCAGCGCCAGGCGCCAGCCGTCCGGCCAGAAGCCCATGCAGGCCCAGCCGATCAGCGCGATCAGCGCCAGGCTGCCCAGCAGCTGCACGCTGCCCCAGCCGAAGATCGGCCGGCGCATCGCCCACAGCCGCTTGGGCTCCAGTTCCAGGCCGATCAGGAACAGCATCAGCACGACGCCGAACTCGGCCAGGTCGACGATCTGCGACGGGTCGGTCACCAGGCGCAGGCCCCACGGGCCGATGGCGAAGCCGGCGGCGAGGTAGCCGATGATGGCGCCCACGCCGAGCCGGCGCGCGAGCGGCACCGCGATGACGGCCGCGGCCAGGTAGGTGAGGGCGAGGGTGAGCCAGTGGCTGTGGGACATCGTGGCGAGGCTCTTCAATCGTCGGTGGTCACGCGGCGCTCGTCGGCGGCCACGTCGGGTTGCGCGGGCGCCCCGTTGGCGCGCGCCTCGTCCGCGAGCGCCTGCAGGCGCAACGCGAACGCGTGGGCGTGGGCGTGCAGCTCGTGCGCCTCGGCGCGGTGCGCGCCGTGGAACACCAGCGGGTCGAGGAAGCGCATGCCCACCATCTGCGCCGTCTGCCGGTAGGGCGGCAGGAAGCGCTCGAACGGGGCCTCCGCGCCGCCCTGTTGGCGGTACGAGGCCTCCACGCCGCCGGTGGACACCACCAGCCACAGGCACTTGCCCACCAGCGCCCGGCCGCCCGGACCGTAGGCCCAGCGGAACGCCAGCACGTCGTCCATCCACAGCTTCATCAGCGCGGGCATCGAGTACCACTGCACCGGGTGCAGCCACACCACCGCGCGCGCCGCGGCCAGCGCGGCCTGCTCGGCCTCGATGTCGATCACGTAGTCGGGGTAGAGCGCGTAGAGGTCGCGCACCTCCACGTCGGCGGACGGCAGCAGCCGCGCCTGGGCGGCGAGCGCGCGGTTGACGCGCGATCGCGCGATGTCGGGGTGGGCGACCAGCACCAGAACGTCTGCCATGCGGCCCATTGTGGCGGGTTCGGTAACATCGGGGCGTCCCGGCGGGCTGGAACAACACCGGAGAGCGCATCCCATGTCGGTCATCGTCGTTGCAAATCCCAAGGGGGGAGTCGGCAAGAGCACGCTCGCCACCCAGATCTCGGGCTATCTCGCCTCGCAGGGCAAGGTGGTCACGCTGGGCGACCTCGACCGCCAGCAGTCCTCGCGCCAGTGGCTGGACATCCGGCCCGCGAACCTGCCGCGCATCCTGCCGTGGGACATTTCGCGCGACGCCATCGCCCGGCCCGCCAAGGGCGCCACCGACGCCGTCATCGACACGCCGGCGGGCCTGCACGGCGGCCGCCTCGACGCCGCGATGAAGGTGGCCGACCTGGTGGTCGTGCCGCTGCAGCCCAGCCTGTTCGACATGCAGGCCACCCACGCCTTCGTCCATGAGCTGCGCGAGCACAAGCGCGCCGGCCGCGTGCGCATCGGCCTCGTGGGCATGCGCGTGAAGGAGCACACCCTCTCCCAGGAGCGCTTCCAGGAGTTCGTCGCCGCCCTCGGCATCCCGCTCGTCGCCTCGCTGCGCGACACGCAGAACTACGTGCACCTGGCCGCGCACGGCCTGACCCTGTTCGACGTCGCGCCCGGCAAGGTCGAGCGCGACCTGGCCCAGTTCGAGCCGCTCGCGCGCTGGCTCGCGATGCCGCTCAAGGCGGTGCCGCTGGAATGAGGACGTTCGCCCGCCTCGCCGACCTGGCCGCGCTGGTGGACCAGGAGATCGGCACCAGCGACTGGGTCGTCGTCGACCAGGCCGGCATAGCCGAGTTCGCCCGTGCCACCGGCGACGAGCAGTGGATCCACGTCGACCCGGCGCGCGCCGCGGCCGGCCCGTTCGGCACGACGGTGGCGCACGGCTTCCTGACGCTGTCGCTGCTGCCGCGGCTGGCGGCGGGTGCGTTCCGCATCGAGGACGTGCGCATGGGCCTCAACTACGGCCTCGACCGGGTGCGCTTTCCCGCGCCGGTGCCCGTGGGCAGCCGGCTGCGCGGCGTGTGCGTGCTGCGCCGCTTCGAGGCGATCGCCGGCGGCGCGCAGCTGACGCTGGCGGTCACCGTCGAACGCGAAGGCGGCGCGAAGCCGGCCTGCGTGGCGGAGTGGGTCACGCGGCACCTGACCTGAGCTTGCCGTCCGTGTGTCGGCCTCGACACACGCGGCACCGGAAGCGCTTGCTGGACAGTCGTTTTCCCTGCCCCCCCCATCGGGGGGGCGGCAGTGCCGGTGCAACCCGATACGATCTTGGTGGGGAGCATGTTGTCCCGCATTGGAGGGCGATGCGGGAACACTAAAACGACAGTCGGAGCGAGTTTCCATGAAGGTGTTGCTGGTCGATGACCACCCGTTGATCCTGTCGGCGCTGCAGGCCATGATCCAGGAGCTGGATCCGGACGTGAGGGTCACGGCCGTCGGCAGCGCCGCGGCGGCACGTTCGGCGCTGGCGGCGGATGCGAATTTCGACCTCGTCCTGCTGGACCTGCAGCTCGGCGACGCCAGCGGCTTCGACGTGCTCGTGGAGATGCGCAAGGCCCATCCCGCGCTGCCGGTGGTGGTCATCTCGGCCTCCGACCGCGCCAGCGACGTCATCCAGGCGATCGACCTCGGCGCGATGGGCTTCGTGCCCAAGCGCGCCACCAACGACACGCTGGTCGACGCGCTGCGCCTGGTGATGGCCGGCGGCATCTACGTGCCTGCCATGCACCTCGGCGGCTCGCAGGGCCCGGCCAGCCGAGCCCCCGCGCCGGCCATCCCGGCCGCCGAGACGGCCACCTACCAGGTCACGCCCTCGTTCGAGGAACTGGGCCTCACGCCGCGCCAGGCCGACGTGCTCACGCAACTGCTCCAGGGCAAGCCCAACAAGGAAATCGCGCGCCGCCTCGGCCTGTCGGTGGAGACGGTGAAGGATCACGTGCAGGCGGTGCTGCGCGCGCTGGGCGTCAGCTCGCGCACGCAGGCCGTGCTGGCGGTCAGCCAGATGACCCAGCAGCGCCTCGAGCGCCGCGCGGTCCCTCGGTAATGTCGGCCCCCACGCTCCTCCGTCGCTGCCCCCCGAGGGGGAGCTCGGTTCGGCTCGGATGTGATCCTCGCTTCCCGATAGCTTGGGTGGGCCTGCGGCCGGCCGAATACCGACCCGGCTGACGCGACCGCTTCGGCATGCGCGTCGCGATCATCTCCGTCTTCGTCGACTACCACCGGCGCGGCGCCCACCACCGCGGCGTCCTGCAGCCGCAGGTCGGTCCGCTGATCGCCGCGCTGCTGCCCGATTCGGCCGACGTCGACATCGTCAACGACACCTGGACCGACCCCGACTGGACGAAGTCCTACGACCTCGTCTTCCTGTCGTGCATGCACGCCGAGTTCGACCGCGCGCGCCAGATCGCGCACTACTTCAGGAAGCGCGGCGCTCAGGTGGCGATCGGCGGCTCGATGGCGTCGATGTATCCGCACCTGTGTGCGCCCTGGTTCGACGCCGTGGTGGTGGGCGACCCGGAGGACACGGTGCCGCATGTCTACGAGGACGCGTCGCGCCGCCAACTGCAGCGCCTGTACCGCTCGGGTGGCGACGCGTCGGCGCGCGCGCCCACGCCGCTGGTGCACCGCGTGGCCGACCAGCAGATCTTCCCGCTGGCGCTGGAGGTCACGCGCGGCTGCCCCTACACCTGCGACTTCTGCGTGCTCACCGGCATGGGCACGCGCTTCGACACGCGGCCGGTGGCGCGCGTGGAGCACGACCTGGTCACGCTGCGCGAGGCGCTCAAGGGCCGCGTCACCGGCCCGCTGAAGAACAAGCGCCGCCGCATGGCGATGTTCTACGACAACAACATCGGCGGCAACCTCGGCTACCTGCGCCAGCTGTGCGATCTCATGGAGCGGCTGGGCCTGGAATGGGCCAGCTCGGTCACGTTCAACGTGCTCACCAACAAGGCGCTGCTGCAGCGCATGTTCGACAGCGGCTGCCGCGCGCTGTACGTGGGCCTGGAGACCTTCAACCCGGCCGCGCTCGACGACTTCAACAAGCCGCAGAACCGCCTGCCGCTGATCAGGCGCGCGCTCGACGACGCCCGCGACGTGGGCATCCTCGTGACCGCCGGCATGATCCTCAGCCCGCAGCACGACGACATCGCCTACATCCGCTCGCTGCCGCGGCGCCTGCGCGAGAGCGGGCTGCACATCCCCACCTTCCTCGCGTTCGAGACGCCGTTCCCGGGCACGCCGTACTTCCACCGGCTCGCGGCGCAGAACGCCGCGGCGCTGGCCCGCGGAGAGCGCGCGCTGTTCCTGCCGGACGCGCTGCTGCGCGACTTCACCTCGTACACGCTGGTGGTGGAGCCCGCGCACGCCCCGGCGCAGGACTACGTGGCCGCCTACCAGGACACGCTGGACGAGATCTACGCGCCGCGCCGCAAGCTGGCCAAGCTGATGCACGACCTGCCGGCGTTCGCGAGGCGCCGCGCCTGGACCAGCGCCTTGCTGGACATCGGCGACACGCTCACCGGCGGCCTGCCGCGCGCCAGGGGCCGCACCTACCTCGCGGGCACCGACCTCGCGCCGCCCGAGCGCGTGCCGCTCGCCGAGGCCGACTTCCGGGACGAGGCCGAGGCGGCCAGCCTGTTGCTGCCCACCGCCGTCACCGACGGGCGCGGCCGCCTGTTGCCACAATGGGCGCCCCTGGACGAGTCCCTGCGACCCGTCGCTCCTCCCCGCAAGAAGAAGCCGGTCGTGGTGTCATGAAGCGCGAAGATTCTCCCCCGTCGTCCATCCTCAACCTGCCCGCCGAGGGCAACTCCGAGCTGCGCGCCTACGACCGCGCCTCGGGCCAGCCCAACGACAACACGCTGCCGCCGTTCGCGGGCGAGGACGTCGACCTGACGGTGGGCCAGGTCGACCCGCTCATCGACCAGGTGGACAACCTGCACGCGTTCGCGCGCACCGGCCTGGTGGGCAACACGGTGGGCGCCGGCGTCATCGTCGCGCTGTACGGCCACGTGGTGCCGTTGCTCACGATGATCGTGTGGGCGATCCTGTTCGGCGCGGCGCTGGTGCTGCGCGCCGTGCTCACCGTCACCTACCTGCGGCGCTGGCGCGGCTCGTCGGCGCTGCTGCGCAGCTGGCGCAACCGCTACCTCACCGGCGTGCTGGCCACCGGCGCGATGTGGGGCATCTCGGCGTGGCTGTTCTATCCGTACGGCGGCAACCTGGAGCGCATCGCGCTGCTGCTCACCGTCTACAGCTTCTGCATCTCCGCGGTGCCGGCGCTGGCCACGCAGTTCGGCGCGTTCGTCACGTTCGTCGCGTTCACCTTCGTTCCGATGATCCTGCGCATCGCGCTGCTGCCCGACCGCGACGGGTGGACGCTGGCGGCCATCCTGTTCCTGATCTTCGGCATCACCGTGATGCTGGGCCGCGGCTACCAGCGCTCGTTCTCCCGCGTGGTGGCGCTGAAGCAGCGCGGCCTGCAGCTGCTCGCGCAACTGCAGGTGGAGAAGGTTGCCGCCGACCAGGCGCGCCGCGAGGCCGAGACGGCCAACCGCGCCAAGACCCAGTTCTTCGCCGCCGCCAGCCACGACCTGCGCCAGCCGCTGCACGCGCTGGGCCTGTTCGCCGAGGCGCTGCGCCACCGCATCGGCACCGACGCCGAGGTGGCGCACCTGGTCAACAGCATCAACAGCTCCGTCGACGCGCTGGAGGGCCTGTTCTCCGAGCTGCTGGACATCACCAAGATCGACACCGGCGGCGTGGAGGCGCATCCCGAGAACTTCTCCGCCGAGGCGATGTTCGCGCGCCTGAAGCTGCACTACGAGCCCACCGCGTTCGAGAAGGGCCTGGCGCTGCGCTTCCACGGCGCGAAGCACTTCGGCTATGCCGACCCGCTGCTGCTCGACCGCGTGGTGCGCAACCTGCTGTCCAACGCCATCCGCTATACCAACGACGGGGGTGTCGTGGTGGCGGCGCGCCAGCGCGGCGACAAGCTGCGCTTCGAGGTCTGGGATACGGGCCTAGGTATCCGGCCGCATGAGCAGGAACGCATCTTCGAGGAGTTCTACCAGGTCTCCCACGACGCGCCGCCGCTCGATCCGACGCAGCGCAAGGGCCTGGGCCTGGGCCTGGCCATCGTGCGCCGGCTGGCCCGCGTGCTCGACGCGCCGCTGCGCATGCGCTCGGTGCCCGGCCGCGGCACCATGTTCTCGGTCGAGATCCCGCTGGGCCAGCGGCCCAAGCCCACCGAGCCGTCGCTGCCGCGCGGCTCGTCGCTTGGCCTCACGCTGGATCGCCGCCTCATCGTCATCGTCGAGGACGACCCCGCGGTGCTGGGCGGCCTGCAGGTGCTGCTCAAGAGCTGGGGCGCCGACGTCGTCGCGTTCGACTCCTTCGCCGCGGCCACCGAATGGTCCGGCGCGGCCGCCGCTCGCAAGATGATCAGGCCCGACCTGCTGATCGTCGACTTCCGCCTCGAGAGCGGCCACACGGGCCTGGAGGTGATCGAGGCGATGCGCGCCGCGTTCGGCAGCGCGCTGCCGGCGGTGATCGTCACCGGCAGCCTGATGTCCAACCAGGAAGGCGAGGCGCACGCGCACGACTTCCACCTGCTGCTCAAGCCCGTCGTCCCCACCAAGCTGCGCGCGATGATCGCGTTCAAGCTCGGCCAGCGCTGAGGCCCCCGCCTGATGACCACGGTACCCGACACGACCCCCCGTGCCCTGCGCATCGACGGGCCCCTGTCGGCGCGCGCCGTGCTCGATCACTTCAACGAGAAGGGCCGCGGCCTGCTGGGGCCCGGCCAGGAGGACGCGGCGGTGCGCATCGCGCAACTGCTGGCGCACGAGGCCGACCTCAGCGCCGCCTGGGGCGGCCTGCCCGGCACCGACCATCCGCGCCACTGGCAGCAGGCCACCGGCGACGAGGCCCCGATGAGCGATGCCCGCTCCGAGCATCGCCGCCTCGACGTCCACCTGGCGCAGTGGTGGGCGCTGCCGCTGGCCGTGCGCGACCGCCAGCCGCACCGCGTGACCCTGCCGATGGGCATCACGCGCGACGCGCTCGTCGCCCTGGTCCGCCGCCACATGCCCGGCGCCTGGTGGAACAGCACCGTGAGCGTGACACTCGACGTGGAGACGCGCGTGTACTGGGGCGCGCGCGGCGCGGTGCACCCGCACGCGGCCGCGCGTCACGCGTGCGCGCATCGCGGCGACGCGGGCAGCCCGTCGCTGAAGCTGATGACGCTGCACGCCGGCCGTGCGGTGGAGATGGCGATGCCGGAGCGCCTGGCCGATCCCGACGTGGTGCTGCGGGTGCATCCGGGCGTGGGCTGGCTGGTGGCCGTGCCCGTGCTGCGCTTCGAGCGCGAGCTCACTCGCAGCGAACGCCTGCAGCGCAAGATCGTGCGCTGGTGGCACGACGCGCTGGGACGCATCGGCAGGCCATCGCAGCGCGATCGCGATCCCACCTTCGAGGCGCGCCTGAAGGCCGACGAGGCCTGGTGGGCCGATCAGCTGGGCGTGCCGGCGGCGCCGGCGCGCGACATCGAGCGCGACGCCGGCATCGGCGCGTCGCTGCGCCCGGCCAGCCGCATCGCCACGCAAGGCGCGTCGCAGCGCACGCAGGCGCAGGTGATCGTGATCCACGGCGGGCTGAGTTCCGCGCGCAGCGGCTTCGAGGCCGCGCTCAACACCAAGGCGCGCGCGGTCGCCAAGGCCATCGAGGCCGGGCAGCCCGTCTCGCCGGGCCCGATCGAGATCAAGATGGCCCTGGGCCGCGCCGAGGCGCCGGCCAGCCCGATCCAGCGCGAGCTGTCGCTGGCCGCCACCGCCGCCGCCTTCGACACCGCGGCGCTGTCCAGCGCGCCGCCGCCGGCGCCCAGCCCGGCGCACGTGTGGCCCGGGCTGCCCACGCTCGACGAACGCGCCACCTGGCGCTTCGAGCACGACACCTTCCTGCGCATCGCCCGGAACGTGGCGCACCTCGTGGCCGCGGTGCGCAGGCAGTGCATCGCCGGCAGCCCGCCCGGTGCACGCAAGCACGTGGTGCTGATCGCGCACTCGCGCGGCGGCAACGTCGCGCGCTTCGGCCTGGTGGCCCTGCGCAAGGCCTTCGGCAAGCAGGGCTGGACTTTCGCGGCCGTCACGCTGGGCAGCCCGCACCTGGGCACCCACGTGTTCGAGCGCGTGGGCCACCGCTGGCACGGGCTGGCGGCGGCAGTCGGCGGCCTGCGCCACCTGGGCGCGCCGTGGATGAGCCGCGATACGCTGGCCGAGCTGGTCAACCTCGAGCGCGGCCTCGCCTACGACGTGCCGCCCGGCTTCCACGACGTGGAGCCCGCCGGCGTCGACCGCATGATGCGCGGCCGTCCGGCCACCGAGCTGCCCGACCACATGTGGCTGGTCGGATCGCACTGGGGCCCGGGCTCCGGCGTGGACGAGCGCACCTGGGACTGGCTGTTCGAGGACGTGATGGGCGCGGAGGAAGAGGGCGACGGCCTCGTGCGGCGCTTGTCGGCGCTCGGTGGCCGCCCGGCCGAGAACGACGTCCTGCGCGCGACACCCGCGCGCTGCCCGGCGCAGTTCGACGCCTCGCCGGTGTTCCACACGCACTACCTCGTGCACGAGGAGACGCGCGCGCAGGTCGCCCGCATGCTGGCGAGCGCGCTCACGGCTTGAGCGTCTCGTCGCGCAGCCACGCGGCGAACGTGCGCATCGCCTCGCTCTCGGGCCGCGACTTCAGGCGCGTGAGCCAGTAGCGCCCCAGCGTCACGCCGATGTCGAAGGGCTGCACCAGGCGTTCGCTGCGCAGCGCCTCGCCGAACAGCGCGGTGGGCAGCAGCGCCACGCCGGCGCCCTGGGCCGCGGCGTCGGCCATCGTGATCGACGAGTCGAAGATCGTGCCGCGCACCAGCGGCGGCGCCACGCGCGCCGCGGCGAACCAGCGCGCCCACTCGTCGGCGCGGTAGGAGCGCAGCAGCGTCTCGCGCGCGAGGTCGGCGGGCGCGCGCAGGCGGCGCGCGATGGCCGGCGCGCACACCGGCGAAAGCGGCGGCGCGATCAGTGGCGTGGCCTCGGTGCCGTGCCACGCGCCGTCGCCGAAGCGGATGGCCCAGTCCAGCCCTTCCGCGGCGAGGTCGACGCGGTTGTTGTTGGTGAGCAGGCGCAGGTCGATGGCCGGATGCGCGCGCTGGAACGCCGGCAGCCGCGGCAGCAGCCAGCCCACGGCGAAGGTGCCCACCACGGCCACCGTGACCACCTGCCGGTGCAGGCCGCCCTCGAACTGCTCCAGCACCGCGTGCATGCGCTCGAAGCTGTCGGACAGCAGCGGCAGCAGCGCCTGGCCCTCGTCGGTGAGCGCGAGGCCGCGCGGCAGGCGGCGGAACAGCGGCGTGCCCAGGCGCGCCTCCAGGTTCTTCACCTGCGCGCTGACGGCGTTCTGGGTCACGTGCAGCTCCAGCGCGGCGCGCGTGAAACTGAGGTGGCGCGCCGAGGCCTCGAAGGCGCGCATCGCATTCAGGGGAAGTTGCATGCCACAGATTATCTGGGGTCTGGGGCCGGAAATGAGTGTTTGATGCGCCTCGCGACGCTGGCTATCGTGCGGCCTGTCGAATCTTTTCCGAGGAGAATCAGAATCATGGATAGAAGGCAATTCGGGCGCGGCGCGGTCGCGCTGGCCGGGGCGTGGCCGGTCGCGCGGGCGCTGGCCTGGAGCGAATCCACTCAGAAAAATTTGGGTCAGGCCGAGGCGACGCGATGGCGCGCCATCGAGGCCTCGGTGGCCGGCCGGCTCGGGGTCGCGGTGCTGGACACGGCCACCGGCGCGCTCGCCGGCCACCGCCTCGACGAGCGCTTCCCGATGTGCAGCACGTTCAAGGTGCTCGCCGCGGCGCTGGTGCTGGCCCGCGTCGACGCCGGCCAGGAGCGGCTGGATCGCCGCGTGGCCATCGCGCCGGCCGACCTCCTGGAATGGGCGCCGGTCACCGGCAAGCACGTGGGCAGTGGCATGAGCGTGGCCGAGCTGTGCGAGGCGGCGATCACCGCCAGCGACAACACCGCCGCCAACCTGCTGCTGGCCGGCGTCGGCGGGCCCGCCGCGGTGACCGCCTTCCTGCGCCGCAACGGCGACGGGACGACCCGGCTGGATCGCACGGAGCCGACGCTCAACGAGGCGACGCCCGGCGACCCGCGCGACACCTCCACGCCGCGCGCGATGGCCGGGACGCTGCGCACGCTGGCGCTCGGCGGCGCGCTGTCGGAGGCGAGTCGAGCGCGGCTGGTGCAGTGGATGACCGGCACGACCACCGGCGCGAAGCGGCTGCGCGCCGGCGTGCCGTCAGACTGGCGCGTTGCCGACAAGACCGGCACCGGCCGCCTCGGCACGACCAACGACGTCGGCCTGCTGTGGCCGCCGCGGCGCGCGCCGCTGGTGGTGGTGAGCTACCTGACCGAATGCAAGGCGCCGGCGGACGCGCGCGAGGCGGCCCTGGCCAGCGTGGCGCGCGCCGTCGCCGGAAGCGGCTGGACGCCGGCCTCCTAAGGCTGCGCGGCGTCGTCCTCGTGCGGGCGCACCTCCGCGCGCGCGAACCACGCGCCCGCGAGCGCCAGGATCGCGCCGAACGCCACCGGCCAGCTCCAGCTCCAGCCCACGCCCCAGAACGGCAGGGCCAGCGCGAAGCCGGCGGCCGCCGCGATGAACAGCGCGCGCCCGCGGCCCGGGCGCAGCGCCAGCATCGCCGCGCCGGCGTACAGGCACAGCGAGGCGGGCACGGACAGGCTCGCGGCGATCCTGTACGCGTCGTCGCCGCGCGCGAGCGCCGCGTACTTGCCCAGGAAGGTGGAGGCCGCGAGCAGCTGCGCCACGATCAGCGTGACGATCACGAAGCGCGGCGACAGCGGCGTGCGCGGCGGATCGTCGGTGCCGGGTGCGTCGGCGTCCACCGTCTCGACGACGCTCAGCTCGCGGTACGGCGGATGCAGGTCGTGCGGCGCGCGTTCAACTGGGATGAATTCGTGGTCGCCCGCATCCTCGTCGCGGCTGGTCGAGCCCACGAGGCGCAGCGGCGGTCGCGGCGAGTTCATTGCAAAGGCGTGTAGGCGAGCCGCACGTAGATCGGCGCGAACGCCTCGGCCTGCGTCACCTCGAGCAGGTGCTCGCGCGAGAGCTCCAGCATCGCGATGAAGGTCACCACCAGCACGGTGGGGCTCGTCGCGGTGTCGAACAGCTCCTGGAACTCGACGTAGCGCACGCCCTGCAGGCGGCGCAGCATCTTGGTCATGTACTCGCGCACCGACAGCTGTTCGCGCGAGATGTGGTGGTGCTGGTTCAGCTTGGCGCGCTTGAGGATGTCGGCCCAGGCCTCGCGCAGGTCGGCCAGGCTCACGTCGGGGAACACCGTGACGTTGGACTGCTCCATGGTCACCTGCGCGCGCAGGAAGTCGCGCCCGATCACCGGCAGCGCGTCGAGCTGCGCGGCGGCCAGCTTCATCTGCTCGTACTCCAGCAGGCGGCGCACGAGCTCGGCCCGCGGATCCTCCGGCTCGGCACCGTCGGCCGTCGGCTTGGGCGGCAGCAGCATGCGCGACTTGATCTCGATCAGCATCGCGGCCATCAGCAGGTACTCGCTGGCCAGCTCGAGGTTGTGCGCGCGGATCTGGTCGACGTAATCGAGG
>JABCYW010000101.1 GCA_013289985.1 Betaproteobacteria bacterium
CGAGGGCACGCCGAAGTCGTTGATCACCGAGCCCAGCGTGCGGCGCGTGAAGTCGATGTAGTCGCCGTGCGAGAAGATGGGGCCGTTCTGGCGGCCGGCGCGGAACTCGCCCGCCGGCGTCACGAGGCCCACCCATGACTGGCGGTCGAACAGGCCCGTGTAGGCCAGGCCGCCGGTGTCGGAATAGAAGCCGCCCTCGAGCTGGAACTTCACCTGGTAGCCACCGCCGAGATCCTCGTTGCCGCGCAGCCCCCAGCGGCTGCGCAGCAGCGCGCCGTCGTCAAGCGCCACGAGATGGGCGCCGCTGCTGCTGCTCAGGTAGTTGCCGTAGAGGTCGATGTCGCCGTACAGCGTGACGGCGCTGTCGGCGTGGGCGGCGCCGGCCAGGGCGGCGAGCGCGGCGGCGATCCAGGTGCGGAAGCGGATGGGCATGTGGTGTCTCCTCGTTGCGTGTGAATCGTTGGAATCCGGGCGTGAGTTCGCCCCTCGCGGCCCGCGGACGGGTCGCGATGTGTGTTCGGGAATCAGCGGGAAGCCGGCTAACCGGATCGAGGCCGTTCGGTGCCGGCCACCGAATAGAGCGCCCCGGGGGCGTTGCGCGTCTTCTGGAATTCCTCCAGCGACTGGCCGCGCATCGCCGCGTACACGTGCAGGTTCGAGACGCCGCTGACGGCGGCCAGCTTCTCGAGCAGGAAGAAGATGACGCCGTAGTGCAGCAGGCCGCGCCAGTCGCGCCGGGAGATCAGTTCGCGCTCGGTCTCGCTCAGCGCGGCCTCGCGCATGCAGCCGGCCTCGTCGGCGCGGAAGCGTTCGCGTTGCGCGGGATCGATCAACGCGTGCAGGAACTTCGAGACGCGATATGACTTCACGCTGCGCTCGAGGTCGAACGGGTAGGTGCCCTCCAGCTGCTCGATGCCGGCGAGCTGTTCATCGATCTTCGCGCGGTGGCGCGCCAGTTCGCCGGCGGCGGGCGGCGCCGACTGGTTCTCCAGGATCATCGTGGCGATGCCCGCCATCGACGGCAGGTAGTACGACTGGTGCAGCTTCTTCACGCTGCCCGACAGGGCTCCGCGCATCACCAGCCACATCACGACCTCGGAGCCTTCATAGCCGCCCAGCGTCGCGAGCTCGGCCAGCGTCATCGCGGACAGGCGCTCGGGATCCTTCTCGATGAGCTCGAGGAACTCCGCGTCCCACCCGGTGTTGTTGAAGCCCGAGCGCTCGCCGTGCACCTGGTGCGACAGGCCGCCCGTGGCGACGATGGCCACGCGCAGGTCCTCGGGGTAGCTCTCGATCGCGCGCCGCAACGCCTGGCCCAGCTTCCAGCAGCGTCGCGCGCTGGGGCTGGGCGACTGCAGCACGCCCACCTGCAGCGGCACGATGGGGAAAGGCCAGCCGCCGCGGTGCTCGCACAGCACCGACAGCGGCGAGAAGCAGCCGTGGTCCAGCGGCTTGTCCTGGAAGAAGGACATGTCGAACTCGTCGGCCACCAGCGAGCGCCCGACGTGGGCAGCCAGCGCGGGATGGCCGGAGACGGCCGGCAGCGCGCGCGGGCCGCCGCCTTCGTCGGCCACCTCGAAGCGCTCGCCGATGCCCAGCGAGAACGCGCTGTAGTGGTCGAAGAAGAACGAGGTGACGTGGTCGTTGAAGATGAACAGCGCGACGTCGGGTTGGTGCTTCGCGAGCCACTCGCGCGGCGGCGCGAAGGCCTCGAAGATCGGCGCCCACGCGGGGTCGTCGCCTTTGTTCCTGTCGAACGCGAAACCGATGGTGGGCGTGTGCGAACACGCGACCGCGCCGATGATGGTGGCCATGCCGGGGGATCCCTTCAGGAATGGGCCAGATTCTGCGCGCCGGCGACCGGCGCGTCCTCGACCGCGCGGCGTGCCTTCAGCACCGCCAGGCCGGCCAGGATCGCGGGAACGGCCAACAGCGGGATGATGGTGGTGAAGCCCCAGCCCATCGCCAGCAGCAGCCCGCCCACCATGGAGCCGGTGATGCTGCCGAAGCGGCCCATGCCCAGCATCCAGCTGACGCCGGTGGCGCGCGCCATGGTCGGGTAGCAGCTCGGCGCAAAGGCGTTCAGGCCCGTCTGCGCGCCGCTCATGAAGAAGCCGGCGGCGGCCACCAGCAGCGTCAGCGACGGCGACAGCGCGCCGCCCAGGCCCAGCCCGATGATGCAGGCCGCGCCCAGCACGTAGGCGCCGGCGATCACGCGCGTGGGCTGCGTGCGGTCCATCGCGAAGCCGACGAGGATCGCGCCCACCGTGCCACCGATCTGGAACATCGCCGTCACGTTCGCGGCCGTCGAGATGGGCAGCCCCGCGTCCTTGATCAGCGTGGGCAGCCAGCCGGTGAGCAGGTAGATCACCAGCAGGCCCATGAAGTAGGTCACCCACAGCGCGATGGTCATCAGGCCGTAGCCTTGCGACAGCAGCACGCCGATGGGTGTCCTGCTGTTGACCGGCGGCTCGGTGGAGAAGAACTCGGTGCCGGCCGGGAAGGTGGTGCGGCAGATGCGACCCAGCACCGCGCCGATGCGCGCGGCGGCGTGGCGCCGGATGACCATGAAGCGCGCCGATTCGGGCAGCAGCACCAGCAGCACGGGCACCAGCACCAGCGGCAGCGCGCCGCCGGTCAGCAGCACCGAGCGCCAGCCGTATTGCGGGATCAGCCAGGCGGCCAGGAAGCCCACGGTGCCCGAGCCGAGGTTGAAGCCCGTGAACATCACGGCGATCAGCACCGAGCGCGAGCGCTGCGGCACGTACTCCGACAGCAGCGTGGTGGAGTTGGGCATGGCCGCACCCAGCCCCAGCCCGGTGAGCAGGCGCATCAGCGCCATCTCGGACAGGTTGCTGGTGAACGACGTCGCGATCGTGAACACGCCGAACAGGAAGACCGACGTGATCAACACCGCCTTGCGGCCGAAGCGATCGGACGAGGGCCCGGCCACCAGCGCGCCGATGACCAGGCCGATCGGCGCCGCGCTCATCACCGCGCCGAAGCTGGCGCGCGACGCATGCCACTCGCCCAGGATGGAGGGCGCCAGGAAGCCCATGATCGCCACGTCCATGCCGTCGACCGCGACGACCAGGAAGCACAGCACCAGCAGCAGCCATTGGATCGAGGTGAGCCCTCGTTCGTCGATGAACGCCTTGACGTCCACACCATTCTTTGCATTCACTTCTTGTCTCCAGTTCGATCTCGGCGGGTGGCCCGCGCGCATCGCCGGCGGTGTCCGAAACGAACACGGCCCAGGATGCGTTCTCCGGTACATCGAGTGTGCGTTCGTGCGCCGCCCGATGGGGTGAGTTCGCGTTGACTTGCCATCACACTTGTTTATGCGAAGGGTTAACCCCAGGTCGACGAACGAGCCGCGTCATAGGAGATTCGGGGTCATGGAACGCAGAACCCCGAGCAACAAAGTTATAGAGACGACCCATGTGGCGGCGCTTGGCATCAACCTGCGCCACCTGCGCGCGCTGTCGGCCGTGGCGTCCACGGGCAGCATCGCGGCGGCCGCGGACGAGCTCTGCCGCGTGCCCTCGGCAGTGACGCGCTCGATCTCCGAACTGGAGGGCGCGCTCGGAAAACAGTTGTTCGATCGCCACGCCCGCGGCATGACGCTGACGGCCTTCGGCGAACTGGTGCTGGTGCGCGCGCGGCGCATCGCCCGAGAGTTCGAGGAGGCGCGCAACCAGCTCGCCGCGCGCGGCGGCATCGCGCCCAAGGTGGACGTGCACTCGCTGTTCGCGGCCATGCTCAACGGCCGCCGCCTGGCCGTCGTCGCGAGCCTGGCCGAGAAGCGCAACATGTCGGCGGTGGCGCAGGAGTTCGGCATCAGCCAGCCGGCCATCAGCGCGGCGCTGAAGGATCTGGAGCTGGGTCTGGGCACGCCGCTGTTCGAACGCACCGCGCGCGGGCTGGTGCCCTCGGGCGCGGGCGAGATCGTCGCGTTCTTCTTCAAGCGCGTGCTGGCCGAGCTGCGCCACATCGGCCCCGACCTCGCGGCCAGCGAAGGCATGCTGCAGGGCACCGTCAACGTCGGCGCGCTGCCGCTGGGCCGCACGCAGATCCTGCCGCGCGCCATCGCGCAACTGCTGGCCAGGCATCCGCGCCTGCACGTGGCCACCTTCGAGAGCCCGTACGAGGCGCTGGCCGCCTCGCTGCGCAGCGGCGACATCGACTTCATCCTCGGCGCGCTGCGCCCGCCCGACGACGCGAAGGAGCTGCAGCAGCAGCCGCTGTTCCAGGATCGCATCGCCGTCATCGCGCGCGCGGGCCACCCGCTCGCACGCAAGCGTCCGCTGGACTTCCGCGCGCTGCGCCAGGCCACCTGGGTGCTGTCGCGCCACGGCTCGCCCTCGCGCGAGCTGCTGGAGCACTTCTTCTCGGACGCGCGCCAGGCGCCGCCCGAGCCCGCGGTGGAGACCGGCGACCTCGCGATCGTGCGCGGCCTGCTGCTGGACAGCGACATGCTCACCGCACTGTCGGCCCACCAGCTGCGCCACGAGATCGACGAGGGCAGCCTGGTGGTGCTGGACTTCCCGCTGGCCGCGACGAAGCGCCAGATCGGGCTCACGCAACGCGCCGGCGCCCTGCCCTCGCCCGGCGCGCGGGCGCTGATGGCGGAGATCGAGGACGTCGTGCGGCAGTCGCCCGACTTCAGCGCCGTGCCGCGAGCCGGTGCTTGACGATCAGGGCCAGCGGTACCGTGAAGAACACGTGCGACATGAAGCCGCCGATGATCACCACCGGATCCAGGTAGTTCGGATGGTTGTCGCCGGCGAGCGCGATCGCCACATGCATCACGATCCAGGCGATGACCGCGTAGACCAGCGCGGCCAGCGTCGCCTCGATGCCGCGGCGGCGCAGCGCGGGCCACGCCAGCGCGAACGCCACGCCCCAGGCGATCGCGAACACGAAGTGGATGCCGGTGCCGATCACGTAGGCGCCCGCGCCCAGCGACTCCTGCACGGCCTTGCCGAACACCAGGCCCGTCGCGTTGCGCGGGATGCCGGCCAGCGGCATCAGGTGCTGGGCGCCCACCCACACGACGGCTTCGTAGATCCAGATGACGATCGCGCCGGCGAGTCCGCCGAGCGCGCCGGCACGGATCTTCTCGGCCAGCGTGGGATCCTCGATTTCCGCGTCGTCGGACCAGGCCAGGTCGCCGCGATGGGCGAGAGTGTGCGTGTTCATGCTGTCTCCTGTTGTCGTGGATCGAAGCTGATTCAGTCGAGGTAGCGCAGCCCGGCTTCCGCGAGCCGGCCGCGCATGTCGTAGATGTCCAGGCCCAGTTCGCCGGCCGCCAGCCGGGCCCGCTTCGCCAGCTCGTTGGCCTCGCGCCTCGCCGCCACGTCGGCCACGGCCGCCGCCTGGGCCGCGGGCACGAAGACCACGCCATCGTCGTCGGCGATGACCACGTCGCCGGCGCTGACCAGCGCGCCCGCGCAGACGACGGGCACGTTGACCGAGCCCAGCGTGGCCTTGACCGTGCCCTTCGCGTGCGCCGCGCGCGCGAAGACCGGGAAGCGCATCTCGCGCAGATCCCGGATGTCGCGTACGCCGCCGTCGATCACGAGGCCCAGCGCGCCGCGCGCGCGGAACGACGTGGCCAGCAGGTCGCCGAAGAAGCCGTCGGCGTTGTCGCTGGTGCAGGCGGCCACGACCACGTCGCCCGGCCGGATCTGCTCGGCGGCCACGTGCATCATCCAGTTGTCGCCCGGCTGCAGCAGCACGGTGATGGCGGTGCCGCAGGCGTAGGCGCCAGGGTAGATCGGATGCAGCACCGGCCGTGCGAGTCCCACCCGGCCCATCGCCTCGTGCACGGTGGCCACGCCGAACTTCGAGAGGCGCTCCACCGCGTCGCGCGGCGCGCGTTCGATGTTGCGGCGGCAGATGCCCAGGACGTCGTTCATGCGGCGGCTCCGGCGATGGCGGCCTCGCGCGCGCGCAGGGCGGCGTCCAGGCGCGGGTAGACGCGTCGCGCGTTGCCCTCGAAGACCTGCCGGCGATCGGCGGCCGAAAGCGAAGGCGCGGCCTCGATGAAGCGGCGCGTGTCGTCGTACGCGTGGCCGGTCTCGGGGTCGATGCCGCGCACCGCGCCGATCATCTCGGAGGCGAACAGCACGTTCTTCACGGGCATCACCCTGGTCAGCAGGTCGATGCCCGGCTGGTGGTAGACGCAGGTGTCGAAGAAGACGTTGTCGAGCAGGTGCTCGGACAGCGGCGGCTTCTTCATCTCCTGCGCCAGGCCGCGGAAGCGACCCCAGTGGTAGGGCACCGCACCGCCGCCGTGCGGGATCACGAAGCGCAGCGTCGGGAAGTCCTTGAACAGGTCGGACGCGAGGCACTGCATGAACGCCGTGGTGTCGGCGTTGAGGTAGTGCGCGCCCGTCGTGTGGAAGCAGGCGTTGCAGCTGGTGCTCACGTGGATCATCGCGGGGATGTCGAGCTCCACCATGCGCTCGTAGAGCGGGTACCAGTGGCGATCGGACAGCGGCGGCGACGTCCAGTGGCCGCCCGACGGATCGGGGTTGAGGTTGACCGCGACGAAGCCGTACTCCTCGACGCAGCGATCGAGCTCGGCGAGGCAGGTGCGCGGGTCGACGCCCGGCGACTGCGGCAGCATGGCCGCGCCGATGAAGCTGTCGGGGAACAGGCCGGCCACGCGGGCGCAGAGCTCGTTGCAGATCGTGGCCCAGGTGGCGCTGGTCTCGAAGTCGCCGACATGGTGGGCCATGAAGCTGGCGCGCGGCGAGAACACCGTCAGGTCGATGCCGCGCTCGCGCATCCTGGCGAGTTGGTTGGCTTCGATCGACTCCCGCAGTTCGTCGTCGGAGATGCGCAGGTCGGCCGCCGCCGGCCTGAGCGACGGGTCGGCCAGGCTCGCCACCTGGCGGTTTCGCCAGGCCTCCAGCGCCTTGGGCGCCGTGGTGTAGTGGCCGTGGATGTCGATGATCACGATGTGCCTTCTTCGAAGAGGACGGTGCCGCGGAACAGCGCGCGGGCGGTGCGCAGCAGCGCGGCGGAGACCACCTCGCCATGGCGCTCGCCGCGCTCCAGGCGCACGGTGAATTCGCCCGACGGGTGCTCGATGGACAGGTCGTCGATGCGCGCGTCCGACGGCGCGACGAAGTCGGCCGCCACCGAGCCTTCGAGCAGGCAGGCCGTGGCCACCGAGACGGCGCCCAGCACGCCGATCGCTTCGTGGCACACCTTGGGGATGAACGTGCGCGTGTGCACCGCGCCGCCGTCGATGGCGGGCGCCAGCAGCGTCACCTTGGGCACGACCTTGCCGCGCACGTCGCCCAGGCCCATCGCCGGGCCGGCCACGAGGCGGATCGCCTCGATGCGCGCCTTCAGCTCGGCGTTCGCGTCGAGCGCGGCCGGTGATTCGTAGCCGGTGACGCCGAGGCTGTCGGCGCGGATCAGCAGCACCGGCATGCCGTTGTCGATGCAGGTGACCGGCACGCCATCGATGACATCGCGTGTGCGGCCGGTGGGCAGCAGCGCGCCGCAACTGGAGCCGGCGATGTCGGAGAACTGCAGCAGCACCGGGGCGGCCGTGCCGGGGACGCCGCTGATGCGCGTGTCGCCCGCGTAGGTGACGCGGCCCCCGGGTGTCTCGACGAGCGCCGTGCACAGCGAGTCGGTGTTGACCATGCGGATGCGCACGGCCGTGCGCGGCGAGGTGGCCGCCACCAGGCCCTGCTCGATCGCGAACGGGCCGACGCCCGCGAGGATGTTGCCGCAGGTAGGCGCGGTGTCCACGCGCGACTCGGCGGCCACGACCTGCGCGAACAGGTAGTCGACGTCGGCGCGCGGATCGGCGCTGGCGCTCACGATCGCCACCTTGGTGGTGAGCGGGCTGCCGCCGCCGAGGCCGTCGATCTGGCGCGCGTCGCCGTGGCCCATCGCGGCGAGCAGCCAGCGATCGCGTTCGGCGCGGTCGGCGGGCAGTTCCTCGGCGCGGAAGAAGGCCGCCTTGGAGGTGCCGCCACGCATCAGCACGCACGGGATCTCGCGTGAGGAAGGTCGGGATGTCATCGGGCCAGTGTGGCCGCGAGCCCCACGCCGTGGCGTGAGTTCGCGTTGCGCTGGCCTCAGATTTGCTGATCGCACCTGCGCATGCGATGCTTTCGACATGCTCGCGAGCCCGGCAACAAAGGCCGTCGCGTCATGCCCGCGGCAACGACATTAATTTATGCCACCACCGCGGCCGGCCTCATCGCCTGGCGCGCCACCGCAGGAGCCGCGTCAGGCAAGGCATGCCCGAGGGCTTGTCATCTGCCTTGTCTCCCAACTGGTTGAGGTCGGCGGCGACAGGAGCTTGCGCCTTGCTGCCCTCCTCTTCCTCCCTGAGCAAGTACCGACGCGGCATGCCGCAAAGTGTTCCGGCCCCTTCTGCCGTGCGCAGCGGCGGCGTGAGGGGCGGCAGTCGCTGCATTGCAGTCAACCGCAAAGCACGAGCAGTTCCTCCGGATACCGTTGGCACATGAACTCGACGAACGCGCGGACCTTGGGTGTCGGCAGTCGTCGGGACGTGTGCAGCACCCACAGCGAGACCTCGCCGCCCGAGACCGTGCCCCATTGGACGAGGTCACCCCGCGCCAGCTCGTTCCACGCGATCGACTGCGGGAGAAGCGCGACGCCTGCGCCGGCGACCGCCGCGTCGCGGATCGTGAGGAACGACGACAGGCGAAGCTTGGGAACCGGCTCCAGGAGCAGGCGCCCGGCGTCCAGCGACCAGTTGCCAGGACGGAAGGTCGTCATCACGATGCCCGGAACCCGCACGGGGTCGCCGCCGCCAGGCTTCGCATGGGATGGAGCCGCCACGACCACCAGCCGATCCTTCGCGAAGCAGCGCCCCACCAGGGCCGTGTCGGGCCGCGGATTGGGCCGGATGGCGACGTCGAACTGCTCCTCGACGAGGTCGACCAACCGGTCTTCGGCCACCACCTCGAAGTCGACCTCGGGATAGGCAGCGCAGAAGTCGGCGCAGATGCGCCCCATCGCAAGCTGGGAGAACAGCACGGGCGCCGCGACTCGAAGGCGTCCGCGGGGCGAAGACGGCCCCTCGCGAGCCGCGGTCATGGCCTCGGCCACGTCGAGCATCGGCCCCTCGGTTCGGGCCATCAGCGTCTCGCCGGCTTCGGTGAGCTTGAGCCCGCGGGCACTGCGCTCGACGAGCCGCACGCCCAACTGCTCCTCGAGGTCGGAGATGCGTCGCGACAGCGTCGCCTTGGAGCGCCCGCTGGCACGACTGGCCTTGCCCAGGCCACCGTTCGTGGCCACCAGTGCGAAGTCGGCCAAGGCGTTCAGGTCCATCATGGTGTTCCAGTTTTGAAACGAACTGTCTTGATTTTCTGATCTTCGTTTATCAGGCGCAACACCTTATCGTTGAATCACTCCAACTTGAAAGGTGAACACCATGCGCTCCATTCTTCTTCGCGACTACGGCGGCAAGGCCGCCGCCCAGGTGGCCGAATCCTCCAAGCCCAGCGCCGGGCCCGGGCAAGTCCTGGTCAGCGTTCGCGCCGCGGGGATCAACGCCCTGGACTGGAAGGTTCGCGAGGGCTACGTCCGCGACGCCTTCCCGCTTCAGCTGCCTGCGGTGCTCGGCATCGAACTGGCGGGCGTCGTCGAGGCACTCGGCGCCGGCGCATCCCGCTTCCGGGTCGGCGATCGCGTCATGGGCCCGCTCGGGGGATTGGGCGCCTACGCCGACCACGTCGCCGTCGACGAAACCAGGCTCGTGCCCACCCCGGAGGGCTTGAGCGACGTCGAGGCCGCCGCGATTCCCGTGGCGGCGCTGGCCGCCTGGCAAAGCCTGCACTTCACGGGCACGGTGGGTGCAGGTTCGCGCGTGCTGGTGCACGGCGCGGCGGGCGCGCTGGGCGGCTTCGCCGTGCAATTCGCGCGACAGGCCGGTGCGTTCGTGGTCGGCACCGCGGGCGCCGGCGACCTGGACTACGTCCGCAGCCTCGGCGCGGATCTCGCGATCGACTACCGTTCCCAGCGCTTCGAGGATGTCGTCGACGACATCGACCTTGTGCTGGCCTACGTGGGCGGCGACGTGATCGACCGCTCCTGGACGGTGCTCAAGCCCAGCGGCGCGATGGTGGGCACGGCGTCGCCCGAGATCCTCGCGCGCACGCCCGAGGGCCGGCAAGGGCACTGGTTCGTCATGACGCCCGACGCCGCGCTGCTCGAGAGGCTGGCCGGCGACGTTGCGCGTGGCGCCCTGAAGTCGAAGGTGGGCGGCATCGTCGCCTTCGAGGACATCCCGGCCGCGATCGAACGCAACCGCATCGGCGCCCGCAGCGGCAAGGTCGTCGCGGACTTCACGCGCTGAGCAACCACCCCACGAGATCTGGAGATTCCCATGAGCATTCTCATCACCGGTGCCGCCGGCACCATCGGTTCCCTCGTCGTCCACGGGCTCGTCGCCGAAGGCGCGGAGGTCCGGGCCCTGGTCCGCAAGCCGGGCACGCGCAGCTTCCCGGCCGGCGTCGCCGAAGTGGCGGGCGACCTCACAGATGTGGCATCGCTGCGTGCCGCGCTGTCGTCGGTGCGCACGCTGTTCCTGCTGAACGCAGTGACGCCCGACGAGGTGACGCAGGCGCTCCTCGCGCTGAACCTCGCACGCGAGGCGGGCATCGAACGCGTCGTCTACCTGTCCGTGATCCACGCCGACCGATACACGAACGTGCCGCACTTCACGGGCAAGCACACGGTCGAACGCATGATCGAGAGCCTCGACATCGCCGCGACGATCCTGCGTCCCGCGTACTTCATGCAGAACGACCTCACTGTCCAGCACGTGATCCGGGACTACGGCGTCTACCCGATGCCGATCGGGGCGGCCGGCGTCGCGATGGTCGACACGCGAGACATCGCCGACGTCGCAGTGGCGGAACTGCTCCGCCGCGACAGGTCGCAGACCGTGCTGCCGCCGATGACGCTGGACGTCGTCGGTCCGCAGGCGCTCACCGGGGCTGCTGCGGCGGCGACCTGGAGCCAGGCCATCGGCCGGGACGTGACCTACGGCGGCACCGACCTCGCGGCCTTCGAGCAACAGCTGGCGTCGTTCGGGCCGGCCTGGTTGGCCTACGACATGCGGCTGATGATGGCGGGCATCCAGAAGATCGGCATGCAGGGCGAGCCGGGCGCCGTCGATCGCCTCCAGCGCATCCTCGGACGTCCTTTGCGGACGTACGCGGCGTTCGTGAACGAGGCTGTCGAAAAAGGATAGCGCCGAACTTGCGCCGTGCGCCCCTGACTTGATGGGCTTTCCATCGCTCTTGGCTCGGCGGCAGGCCAGATCAATGAGCGGCATGGCGGCATCTCCCTGACGGCACCTTCAAGGTCCCGTCAGACGTACCGCCAAAACGCGTGGCCATCAAACAACGTCCTGGGATCTTACAAGACGTCCACAGCCATAAATATCTTACAAATCAACAGCTTAGGTGCGCCGCGAGACCGCTTTGGACACCCAAATGGTGCCGACTATCCGAATCGAACGGATGACCTCCCGCTTACAAGGCGGATGCTCTACCAGCTGAGCTAAGTCGGCGAACGGGGCGCGTGCACGCCCCGGCAGGACTTTACTTGATGCGCTTGAGCGCCGGGCGCGGCGTGGTGGGCGCCGGCGTTGGGGATTCCGGCGGATCGGTGTCGTCCTCGTCACCCGAGTCGGTCGGGGCCTCGTCGGACGTGGTGCTGGACGGCGCCAGGCGCAGGCCGCGCGGGGTGTCGGACGCCGGGGCCAGCGAATGGCTGACCGGGCCGGTGGACTCGGACTGGCTGGCCTCGCTCTCGCCGGTGGGCATCGGGAAGGCCATGCCCTGGCCGTTCTCGCGGGCGTAGATGGCCACGACGTGGTCGACGGGCACCAGGATGTCGCGCGCCATGCCGCCGAAGCGGGCGCGGAACTCGATGAAGTCGTTGCCGAGCTTCAGGCCGCTGGTGGCCTCGAAGCCGACGTTGAGCACGATCTCGTTGTTCTTCACGTACTCCATCGGCACCTGCACCGAGCGGTCGACGTGGACGGCCAGATAGGGCGTGAAGCCGTTGTCGGTGCACCAGTCGTGCAGCGCACGGATCAGGTAAGGCCGCGTGGAGCTGCCGGGAATCTCGGTGGTGCTGACCTGGGTCATGAACGACGAATCGGAACGGGATCGGGATCGGGGATCGGAGAACGAAAGGCCGACCGTGCGGGCCGGCCTTTCCTGATCACTTGCGCATGACCTTTTCCGAGGGCGTGAGCGCCTCGATGTAGGCCGGGCGCGAGAAGATGCGTTCCGCGTACTTCAGCAGCGGCGCGGCGTTCTTCGACAGCTCGATGCCGTAGTAGTCGATGCGCCACAGCAGCGGGGCGATGGCCACGTCGAGCATGGAGAAGTCGTCGCCGAGCATGTACTTGTTCTTCAGGAAGATCGGCGCCAGCTGGGTGAGGCGGTCGCGGATCTGCGCGCGGGCCTTCTCGAGCTGCTTGTCGTTGGCCTTGACGCCGCCGCGGCCTTCCAGGATGTTGACGTTCGAGAACAGTTCCTTCTCGAAGTTGAACAGGAACAGGCGCACGCGGGCGCGAGCCACCGGGTCGCCGGGCATCAGCTGCGGATGCGGGAAACGCTCATCGATGTACTCGTTGATGATGTGCGATTCGTACAGGATGAGGTCGCGTTCGACGAGGATGGGCACCTCGTTGTACGGATTCATCAGCGCGATGTCTTCGGGCTTGGCGAAGAGATCCACGTCGCGGATCTCGAAGTCCATTCCTTTTTCGAACAGCACGAAGCGGCAGCGGTGCGAGTACGGGTCGGTGGTTCCTGAATACAGCACCATCATGGCGGGGGGCTCCCTCGAAAAATAAACTGGACGTCAAAAAAACAGTCGACCGGCAAGCCGGTCGGTGGTACCTGGAGAGCGGAGCCCTGGAAGAACGCTACTTCACGTCCTTCCAGTACGCCGCGTTGAGCCGCCAGCAGATCACCCAGAAGATTGACAGGAAGATGAGCACCTCGACGCCCAGCTTCACGCGGTCATTCTGCGCCGGCTCGCTCATCCATTGCAGGTAGGCAACGAGATCCGCGATATCGGCGTTGTAATCGGCTGCGCTCAGCGTGCCCGGGGTCTCCAGCTTGAAACCCTTGAACACGTGCTCGACCTGCTCGCCCTCTCCCTTCTCGTCTTCAAAGACCGCGCGCTGGGTGCCCTGGAGCTCCCACAGCACGTGCGGCATGCCGACGTTCGGGAAAACGCGATTATTCCATCCCGTGGGCCTCGTCTCGTCCCGATAGAAAGATCTGAGGTAGGTATAGAGGTAATCTGCCCCGGAACCGTTGGATCCGGAGCGTGAACGGGTGATCACCGACAAATCGGGCGGGACGATCCCGAAGAAGGCCTTGGCATCCTTGGGATCCAGGCTGGTCTTCATCAGGTCGCCCACCTTGTCGCCGGCGAACAGCAAGTTGGATTTTATCTGATCGTCGGTGAGGCCGATGTCGTGCAGGCGGTTGTAGCGCATGTACGCCGCCTGATGGCAGTTCAGGCAGTAGTTGACGAACAGCTTGGCGCCGTGCTGCAGGGCCGCCTGGTCCGTCAGCCGTTCGGTGGGGAACTTGTCCCAGGCCGGGCCGCCTTCCTGGGCGTGCGCGACGCCGCAGAACGAGAACGCCACGAGGACGCTGGCGATGAAACGCTTCATGAGGGTGTCTTTCTTCATGGCGATCAGTGCGCGTGGAAGACGATGCGGTCCGGCACGGGCTTGAAGGTGCCCAGCTGGCTCCACCAGGGCATCAGCAGGAAGAAGCTGAAGTACAGCAGCGTGCCCACCTGCGCGATGGCGGTCTTGAGCGGATCAGGCGGCTGGATGCCGAGGTAGCCCAGGATCAAAAACACCACGACGAAGACCGCAAGCACGGCCTTGTGCCAGTCCGGGCGGTAGCGGATCGACTTGACCGGGCTCTGGTCCAGCCAGGGCATGAAGAACAGGATCACCACCGAGCCGCCCATCACGAGCACGCCCCAGAACTTGGCGTCGCAGCCGCTGAGCGCCTGGATCTGCGTGAACTTCAGAACGCCGAAGCCCACCAGCAGCGCCAGCGTGACGATGACGATCACCGCCTTGGCGAGGCCGCCGAACTTGCCCTTCCAGAGCGCCAGCACCGCGGCCACCACGAGGATGAGGCGGAACCACACGAGCATGTCGTCGGTGGTGGCGCGCAGCATCGAGTAGAACGGCGTGAAGTACCACACCGGCGCGATGTGCGGTGGCGTCTTCAGCGAATCGGCGGGGATGAAGTTGTTGGACTCGAGGAAGTAGCCGCCCATTTCCGGCGCGAAGAAGACGACCGCGCTGAACAGGATCAGGAAGCTCACCACGCCCAGCAGGTCGTGCACCGTGTAGTACGGGTGGAACGGGATGCCGTCGAGGGGGATGCCGTTGGCGTCCTTGTCCTTCTTGATCTCGATGCCGTCCGGGTTGTTGGAGCCCACCTCGTGCAGCGCGATGACGTGCGCGACGACCAGGCCCAGCAGGATCAGCGGGATCGCGATCACGTGGAAGGAGAAGAAGCGGTTGAGCGTGGCGTCCGACACCACGTAGTCGCCGCGGATCATCAGCGAGAGATCGGGGCCGACGAACGGGATCGCGGAGAACAGGTTCACGATCACCTGCGCGCCCCAGTACGACATCTGGCCCCAGGGCAGCAGGTAGCCCATGAAGGCCTCGCCCATCAGGCACAGGAAGATGGCGCAGCCGAAGATCCAGACCAGCTCGCGCGGCTTGCGGTACGAGCCGTACAGGAAGCCGCGGAACATGTGCATGTAGACGACGATGAAGAACGCCGAGGCCCCGGTGGAGTGCATGTAGCGCACCAGCCAGCCCCAGGGCACGTCGCGCATGATGTACTCCACCGACGCGAACGCGAGGTTCGCATCGGGCTTGTAGTGCATCACGAGGAAGATGCCGGTGACGATCTGGATCACCAGCACCAGCAGCGCCAGCGAGCCGAAGAAATACCAGAAGTTGAAGTTCTTCGGCGCGTAGTACTCGGAAAGGTGTTCCTTCCAGAGCTTGGACGCGGGGAAGCGGTTGTCGACCCAGGTCAGCAGCTTGACACCTGCGGAGGCGTTGGCGGGGGCTACCTTGAATTCAGACATGCGGTCCTCTTGTTTGGATCATCGCGCTCGTGCGCGTCGTCTCGGAATCTCGGAACTCGAGAAAGCCGGGCTCAGGCCTCTTTCTTGTCCTCGCCGATCAGCAGCCTGGTGTCGCTCAGGTACATGTGCGGCGGCACGCGCAGGTTGTCGGGCGCGGGCTTGTTCTTGAACACGCGGCCGGCCAGGTCGAACGTGGAGCCGTGGCAGGGGCAAAGCCAGCCGCCCGGCCAGTCGGACGGCAGCGAGGGCTGCGCGCCGGCCGAGAACTTGTCGCCGGGCGAGCAGCCCAGGTGCGTGCAGATGCCCACCACCACCAGCACCTCGGGCTTGATCGAGCGGTGCTCGTTGCGCGCGTAGGGCGGCGTCTGCTCGTCGGGGTTGCGCTTCGAATCGGGGTCGGCCAGTTCGGCGGTGTCCTTGGACAGCGCGGCCACCTGTTCCGGCGTGCGGCGCACGATCCAGACCGGCTGGCCGCGCCATTCGACCGTCTTCTTCTCGCCCAGCGGCAAGTCGGAGATGTCCACTTCCACCGCGGCGCCGGCGGCCTTGGCCCGTTCGGACGGCGCGAAGGTGGAGACGAACGGCACTGCCGTCGCGATCCCGCCCGCTGCTCCCACACCCACCGTGATGGCGACCCACCTCCGCTTGCTTTCGTCGATACCGTCGTGCACTGCAACGCTTTCACTCATGAGCATCCTCGAGCCGAAGTTCAGTTCCGGGCAACGCCATTGAGTTTAGCGTGCACAACCACGCGTTCGAGTGACCTCCGCACCACAGGCAAACCCTTGGTTCACCAAGTCGGACACACGGTTTCGACGCCCGGTATTGACGCCGATTTCAACGCGCAGATACTCCGCTCCGGACATTGCAGGCGGGCGTTCCGGCGCACGCACGAACAATGATCGCCATCAACCGTACCGACAAAATTCAGGAGAAAGACTCATGGGCTTCGCAACGGAATTCAAGGAATTCGCCGTCAAGGGCAACGTCATGGATCTCGCCGTCGGTGTGATCATCGGCGGCGCCTTCGGCAAGATCGTCGACTCGGTCGTCGGCGACCTGATCATGCCGCTGGTCAGCAAGGTGACGGGGGGCCTCGACTTCTCGAACTACTTCGTCCCGCTGGCCGGTCAGACGGCCACCACGCTGGCCGAGGCGAAGAAGGCCGGCGCGGTGTGGGCGTACGGCAACTTCCTCACCGTGGCGCTGAACTTCGTCATCCTCGCCTTCATCATCTTCCTGATGGTCAAGCAGATCAACAAGCTCAAGCACGAGACGCCCAAGGCCGCCCCGGCCACGCCGGAAGACGTCGTGCTGCTGCGCGAGATCCGCGACTCGCTGAAGAAATAATCAGAGGGGTCTGGCATCTCCTCGCGCCGCGCAGCGGCGTGAGGCAATGCCTGACCCCGAACGTCAGCGGGGATCGGGGTCTGGCATTGCCTGCGAGCACGCAGGCAATGCCAGACCCCTTCGTCATGGTGCCAGCCGTCGCGCCATCCGCGCGGCCGCCACCAGGCTGGCCGGATCGGCCACGCCGCGTCCCGCGATGTCGAAGGCGGTGCCGTGGTCGGGGCTGGTGCGCACGAAGGGCAGGCCCAGCGTCACGTTGACGCCCTGCTCCACGCCGAGGTACTTCACGGGGATGAGCCCGTGGTCGTGGGTCATCGCCACGACGAAGTCGAACTCGCCCGGCTTGCCCGCGGCGTCGCGGGCGCGCATGAACACGGTGTCGGGCGCAAACGGTCCGCTGGCCGCGATGCCCGCGGCGCGCGCCTGCGCGATGGCCGGCGCGATGAGCTCGATCTCCTCGCTGCCGAACAGGCCGCCCTCGCCCGCATGCGGGTTCAGCCCCGCGACGGCGATGCGCGGCGCGGCCAGGCCGAAGCGCAGGCCGGCGGCGTGCGTGATGGCCAGCGTGTCGACGATGCCTTGCAGCGACAGCGCGTCGATGGCGCGCCGCAGCGACAGGTGGATCGTGACCAGCACCACGCGCAACTCGTCGTTGGCCAGCATCATGCGCACCGGCGGCACCGGCGCGCCGGGCCCGGCGGCCAGCGCCTGCAGCATCTCGGTGTGGCCGGGATAGGGCACGCCGGCCGACGCCAGCGCCTCCTTGTGGATCGGCGCCGTGACGATCGCGCGGCCCGCGCCCGCGCGCGCCCAGGCCACCGCCTGCTCGATGCAGCGCGCGGCGGCCGCGCCGGCACGCGCATCGATGGCGCCGAAGGGCAACGTCGCCAGGTCCGCGTCCAGGCCCGGCGGCGCGCACACCGCCAGCACGCCCGGCGGGCAGCCCGCGAGGTCGGCCGGATGCTCGAGCACGGCCACCGGCAGCGTGAGCCCGCAGGCCGCCACGGCGCGCCGCAGCACGCCCGGATCGCCCACGACCAAGGCGTCGGCGAGCTCGCCCGCGGCGACCGCCTTGGCGATGATCTCGGGGCCGATGCCGCTCGCGTCGCCCATCGTGACGAGCAGGGGCAGCGTGGGCGCGGTTGCGTCGGTGTGGTGCGTGGGCATCGGAAGATTGTTCCATGGTCGCGCCCCATGCCAAACTCGTTGTTCCATGCCCTTCTGCCTTACCGTGACTCCCCTGCCCTGGCGCGCCGCGCGCTGGGCGGTGCTCGCGCTGTGCGCCGCGCAGGCCGCGCAGGCCCAGCCCGTGGCGCCGCCGGGCAAATCGCTGCTCGCGCCCTCCCCGGGCGACGCGAAGCGCTTCCACGCCACGCTGGAGGCGACGCGCTTCCGGGCGCTGCTGGACAGCGACTGGGAATGGCGCATGCAGCAGTCCCCGGAGTTCGCCACCAGCGTCGGCGACCATCGCTACGACGACCGCCTCACCGACGCGTCGCCCGAGGCCGTGGCGCGCCGCCAGGAGCACGAGCGCACGCAGCTAAAGGCGCTCAGGCGCGTGGACGCGGACGTGCTCACCGGCGAGGACCGCATCTCGTACGACTTCGCGCTGCAGGACGCGCAACTGGCCGTCGACTGGCAGCGCTTCCCGGCGATGGACACGCGCGTGCTCTCGGCCAAGGACGGCGTGCAGCTCGACCTGCCTGCCATGATGGCCGACTTCCCGGTGCGCACCGAGCTCGACGCGCGCCACGCGCTCGCGCGCCTGCGGGCGATGCCGGCGCGCATCGCGCAGGACATCGCCTGGCTGCGCGAAGGCAAGCGCCTGGGCTGGGTCACGTTCAGGGCCTCGCTGGCGCAGGTGCCCGCGCAGATCGACGCGCTGCTCGCCCGGCCGCTCACCGACACGCCGCTGCTCGACCCGTTCCGCCGCCTTCCCGACGCCATCCCGGCCGACCGCCGCACGGCCCTCCAGGACGAGGCCGCCAACGCGCTGCAGACGCAGGTCGCGCCGGCCTTCGCCGAGCTGCGCAAGGTCGTGGTCGACGAGCTGCTGCCGGCCAGCCCCGACGACGGCGCGATGAGCGCCTACCCCGACGGCGCCGAGGTCTACAAGCTGTTCGTGCGCGACCAGACCACGCTCGCGCTCGATCCGAAGGCGGTGCACGAGATCGGCGTGGCCGAGATGGCGCGCATCCACGTCCAGGTCGCCGCGGTGATGAAGGCGGCCGGCTTCGGCGGCAGCCAGGCCGAGTTCGCGGAGCAGCTCGCGCACGATCCGAAGTTCCTCTACCCCGGCGCAGACGAGCTGCTGGCCGGCTACCGCGACCTCGCCAAGCGCATCGACCCCGAGCTCACGAAGCTGTTCCAGACGCTGCCGCGCGCGCCCTACGGCATCCGCGCGATCCCGGTGTACGAAGGCGCGGACGCGGCCGAGACCTACAGCGCCGGCGCCGCCGACGACTCCACGCCCGGCTGGTTCAATGCCAACGTGGTGGCGCTCGCGCAGCGCCCGAAATGGGACATGACGGTGCTGTTCCTGCACGAGGCCGTTCCCGGCCACCACCTGCAGGCCGCGCGCGCCCACGAGCTGGTGCAGTTGCCGATGTTCCGCCGCACGTCCGACCTCAACGCCTACGCCGAGGGCTGGGCCCTCTACGCGGAAGACCTGGGCGACGACCTCGGCCTGTACGCCGAACCGGCCGCGCGCTACGGCTGGCTGCGCGCGCAGGCCTGGCGCGCCGCGCGGCTGGTGGTGGACACCGGCATCCACGCGCTCGGCTGGACGCGCGCGCAGGCCATCGCGACCATGGTGGACAGCGCTGACGTTCCACGCGACGCCGCCGAGGCCGAGGTCGACCGCGACTATGTCTGGCCCGCGCAGGCGCTGGGCTACAAGCTGGGCGAGCTGCAGATCCTCAAGCTGCGCCAGGCGGCCCGCGACACGCTCGGCGAGCGCTTCGACCTGCGCGCATTCAACCAGGAACTGATCGACCACGGCGCGCTGCCGCTGCCCGTGCTGGAGCGCGTGATGACGGCGTGGATCGCGCGGACACGCGGCACGCCCGCCCCGGCGGAGGCGCGATGATGCGCCGCCTCTGGCTGCTGTTCGCCCAGGCCGTCACGATCGCGCTGGCGGTGGTGCTGGTGCTGGCCGCGTGGAAGCCGCAGTGGTGGGCCTCCGTGCGCACGCGCGAGCTCGCGAGCGGCGCGCCCGCGCCGCGCGTGACGGCGCCCGCGGCCGCGCCCGTGCTGCCCGCCCGCGCGGGCGCCTCCAACAGCTTCGCCGCCGCGGTGCGCCGCGCGGCGCCGGCGGTGGTGTCCATCACCGCCAGCAAGAGCACGCTGCGCAGGCCGGCCGCGAACTGGCAGCGCGACTTCTTCGGCGGCGGCCGCAACCAGGCGCAGACCGGCCTGGGCTCGGGCGTGCTCGTGTCGCCCGAGGGCTACCTGCTCACCAACCAGCACGTCGTGGACGGCGCCGACGACATCGAGGTGACGCTGTCGGACGGCCGCTCGGCCAGCGCGCGGGTGGTGGGCACCGACGCCGACTCCGACCTCGCGCTGCTGAAGGTCTCGCTCGACAACCTGCCGGTGATCCCGTTCGGCGACATCAGGCACCTGTCGGTGGGCGACCCGGTGCTGGCGATCGGCAA